>NZ_CATZBU010000004.1:0-553333 GCF_958405935.1 Ralstonia psammae | reverse complement strand
CTCAGAATCTGACTTGAACTTTCGTTCAAACCTTACTTCTGTGCGAGCACTTCATTACTTGTAAGCTAACGAACTCGCGTTCGTCGCATCCAGTATTAAGCGCCCACACTTATCGGCTGTTTGCTTGTTAAAGAACTTCGCGATCAACTTTGTTTATCGCGTCGCTGCGTTGTTCGCAGCAGAGAAACGAGATTATGCAGAGCTTTTTTGTCGCTGTCAACAACTCGTCGAAGAATTTTTATCCGCCAACTCGCTGCTAACCACTTCTCGACCCCCTGCCAATCGCCAACCTCTCAATCGACCGGAAACCCGCTCCAACACTGCTTCTCCGCCACTTCAACACCCCGCCGTCCCTTGCGTTTCGGCGCTGTGTTTTGCAGCGAGGGGCGAATACTAATGCGCGGATGCACGGCTGGCAAGCTTTTTTGTGAGCCACTCGCAAAAATCTTGTTGATCACCTGCCTGCTACGCGATGAGACCCCGCGTTAAGGCGGGGTTGAAAGGCCGCCGAACGCCGCGCCCGGCCTGCCAGCGGCACGGATCGGGGGTGCCATTGGTACCTGATCGCCTCTTACGTATATATAGAGAGGCGCAACTGCCTCAATGTTTGACCGGCGCCTTGCACAGTCCCTGATTGTAGAGGATCGCCTTGCTGGTCGATGCGTAGTTGTCGGCGTCGCACGGCGGCAGGCTCAGTGATGCGTCGGCCTGTGCTTTGACGGCAGTCGTCTCGGACAGCACGGCCAGACACTGGGCCTTGTCACCTCGATGGTATTCGGTCACGGCCAGATCGCTGCGGGCCTTGTCGCGCTCGATCCAGTCCATGAAGGCGTCGCAATCGGAGATCAGCGAACGTAGCGTTGTGCGGGCTGCGTCGTAATCCTTGGCGGCGTATTGCTTATGGGCCTGGCCGATGCGGGCTTGGCGCTGGCGATCTGTGCAGGCGGCGGGTGTGCGGCGGTAGTCGCCGTCGAACATGGCGCGCATGCCGCAGAAATCTCGGCAGGCCTCGGCGGTGGCAGATGAATCGAGCTTGAGCGCATCCCTGCTGCCCGACACGGCAATGCGGCACTTGCCCTCGTCCTTGTCGACGCCGATGCGGCCCCGGAATGTGCCTTCAATGGCGCACGTGTGGCAGTTGCCGCCGATGGTGGTGATGTTGAAGCTGTTGCCCTTGACTGTCATTGCGCCGCTCGCGCTGCCGCCCAGAATGTAGACGTACTCGCCTGGCTCGACGACTGGGCCGGCCGCCATGGCCCACGCGCTGACCGACAAGCCTGCGATCATCAATGCTCGCCGCACCCACATTCCAACCACCATGGTTTTCGCTCCAGATTCACGGAGGCGGAGGCCTCCGGCAAGAGCGCCATTCTGGCGGCCGGGTATGCGAGCACGCAACCGCCCGGACGAACAGCGCGCCGTAGGCGGTCAGATGTGAAGCAGCGCCAGCACGGCCACGACACCACCGACAGCGCCCACGGCGTACGAAAGCACCTGCATCCAGCGCCGCCGGGAAAGCAACGTGATGGCTGCCAGCGCGATCGACACCTGAACGGCCACCACCGCTTGCGCCCACCGGTGGTGGTGATGCACGGCAAGCTCGCTGGCCTCGTCGGCCTCTTTGGCCAGGCGTTCCTGGTCTTCGGCCTGGCGGCGGATGTCTTCCTTCTCGACGGCGTAGCGCTGGGCTTCGCGCTTGGCGGCGGCCTGATCGGTGCCGGGCAGTTGGGCCGTCAGCTCGGCAATCGCCTGCTTCTGCCCTTTGGCCTGGTAATAGGCCCAGCGGTTGGCGGCCTCGGTCTTGTGGATGGCGGCTTCGTTCTTGGCGAGTAGCGCGGCGTTTTGCGTGGCACCACCTTGGTAACCGAAGACGGCGCCGGCCGTCGAGAGAATCGCCGTCATGACGGCGATGCGCCCAGCAAAGCTGTCGGCGTGACCGCTCTCTGCTGCGTGCTCGAGCGCGTGATCATGCGCGCCGTGTACGTGAAATTCTTCGGACATGGTTGCTCCCCTTCCAGTCTTGTATGTCGTAGGCCTGTCTCAGGCACGGGCCTCACAATGCATGGCCCTGCGCGGAAAGGCAACGCCCTGCGATGCGCATCCAACACTGCAGATGCCTGACACCGATGCACACAGGAAAAGCGCGTCAATCGTAGACAATCTTTACGCCAAAAATAGCGCCGTTGAATACCCGAAACGGGTCCGTATAATCGCGCAGCAATGCGAATGAGGGCCAATATTCGATTGGCAATCGCATTGTTAATAAAACAAAACAATACTGCGAGTCAGACCCATGGATGCGTCCCAAAAGCCTTTGGCGCCATTGCCCGAAGAGGAACACCACCCTGCCATCGTCCGCGTGGCCGACGCGACGATCCGCGATGCCAATGCGCTGCTGCATGCCAACGGCGGCCTGAAGTTCGGACGCGGCATGATCGGCACGATCCTGGCGTTGGTGCTGGGTTTTCTGTGCTTGCTGGGTGTGCTGGCGTTTCACTTTCCGCAGTATCTGACGACGCCCGAATTGCGGCGCGCGTATTCGGTGGATGTAATTCGACAGATTCTGTTTGTCTCGCTGTTGATCTCGGGCGGGTTATCGCTGGCGAATATCGTGCTGGATAACCGCCGTCGCCTGAACGGCCTGGCGTTCCTGTTTGTGGTGGTTGCCGTTGCGCTGGGCGGCTCGCGCGTGCCGGTGGGCGATTTTCCGGATCACACGCCGTATATCGGCATGGACTGGTTCATTCTCGACCTGCTCGGCTCGACGGCGATTTTCGTGCTGCTAGAGAAGCTGTTCCCGCTCTACAAGAAGCAGCCGGTGTTCCGCGCCGAATGGCAGACCGATATGGTGCACTTTGCGGTGAACCACTTCATCGTGGGGCTGGTGCTGCTGGTGGTGAACTTCCTGATCCACCGCGTGTTCGGATGGATGGTGCATGCGGACTTCCAGCAGATGGTGCAACACATCTGGTTCATTCCGCAGTTGCTGCTGTGCATGCTGGTGGCCGACCTGATGGAGTACGTCACGCACCGCGCGTATCACGAGGTGCCGTTCCTCTGGCGCTTCCATGCCGTGCATCACAGCGTGAAGACGATGGACTGGCTGGCCGGATCGCGTCAGCACATTCTTGAGCTGATCGTTACGCGGGTGGCAGTACTGGGGCCCCTGTTCGTACTGGGGTTCGACAAGGCCGTGGTCGATGTCTACATCATCATCGTGGGCTTCCAGGCGGTGTTCAATCATGCCAACGTGCACTTGCCGTGGGGGCCGTTGAAGTACATCTTCGTGACGCCGGATTTCCATCACTGGCACCACTCGTCGGAAGACGAAGCGATCGACAAGAACTACGCCGCGCACTTCGCCTTCATCGATTACCTGTTCGGTACCGCGGTGAAATCGAAGAAGGCCTTCCCAGAGAAGTACGGCGTGGTGGGCGACTACATGCCCGACGGCTTCGTCAACCAGCAGCGCTTTCCGTTCCGGCGTCAGCAGAACTGAGTCGAAGGTTTCTCATCATGCCGCTCGCCGCCGCTGCTTTGCGCCTCATCGCCCGCCTCGGTCTCGAACCGCACCCGGAAGGCGGCTTCTATCGCGAAACCTATCGCAGTGAGGAACGCATCCAGCGAGGCATCCCGCCCGTCGAACGTGCGGCTGCCACCGCCATCTATTACCTGTTGGCGGATGATGCATATTCCGCCTGGCATCGGATCCAGTCGGACGAGTTGTGGCACTTCCATGCGGGGGACTCACTCAATGTGCATGTGTTGGAGGCTGACGGTACGGTGCGCACGCATCGTCTGGGCCACACGGCCCATGATGCGATGACGGTGTACCAGGCGGTGGTGCCGGCAGGCCGCTGGTTTGCGGCCGAGCGCGTGCCGGGTGAACATGGATATGCGCTGGTCGGCTGCACCGTTGCGCCGGGGTTCGAGTTCAGCGAGTTCGAACTGGCTGACGGCGGTGCTTTGCTGGCAAAGTATTCGGCACATGGCGATCTCATCCAAAGGTTGTTGCCCAAGCCGTCGGTGCCCTGATCAGCACCACACCACGCTTTCATAGCCGACCGTGCGGCGGTAGACGCTCATACCTCCCCATGTGCTGTACTCCATGTACGCGCATGTCAGGACGACGATCCAGTTCGCTGCTGTGGCTTTGGTGGACATATCTCCTCCCTCTCTGCCTGCCCGATAGCTGTCTTATCGGCACGTTTTCAGTCTATGGGAGGGGGCTCCAAAACCATTGCACGAGCAATGACGCTTCTTGGCCCTTATTTCCGGACCGCGTTTCCGCATGGGCACTGCGCGTCGCAAACGCCGACAGGGCGCCGCTCCAATGCATCTTGGAGCGCACAGCATGGCGGCCCCGTCTGGTCTTCATCGGTACCTCTGATCTACGCTTGTGACACGCGCTGCGGCGTGACGCACGCTCCCCATCCACCTCACACAGACGCCTTCGGAAGAACATCATGGCTACCATCGGATTCATCGGTCTGGGCATCATGGGTGCTCATATGGCCCGCAACCTGCTCAAGGGCGACCACACCCTGATCGTCAGCGGCAAGCATTCCGTGCCGCAAGATTTGCGTTCGCGCGCCACCGTTGTCCCCAACTCGGCGGCGGTGGCGCAAACGGCGGACATCGTCATCGCCATGGTGCCGGACACGCCGGACGTGGCCGATGTGCTGTTTGGCGAAGACGGGGTCGCGCAGGGCCTGGCTGCAGGCAAGCTCTTCATCGACATGAGTTCGATCTCGCCGATTGAAACGCAGGCCTTTGCCAAGCGCATCGAAGCACTTGGGGCGGATTACCTCGATGCGCCTGTTTCAGGCGGTGAAGTCGGTGCACGCGATGCGACGCTCACGATCATGGTCGGCGGCAAGGAAGCGGCATTCGAGCGTGCCAGACCGCTGTTCGCCTTGATGGGCAAGAACATCACGCACGTGGGCGACTCCGGCGCCGGACAGACGTGCAAGGTGGCCAACCAGATCATTGTGGCGCTGACCATCGAGGCAGTGGGCGAGGCGCTCCTGTTTGCATCCAAGGCCGGCGCTGATCCGGCACGTGTGCGCGAGGCGTTGATGGGCGGATTCGCCTCGTCGCGCATTCTCGAAGTGCATGGCGAACGCATGATCAAGCGGACGTTTGATCCGGGCTTCCGCATCGAGCTGCACCAGAAAGATCTGAACCTGGCGCTGGAAGGCGCCCGCAAGCTCGGCATCGCCCTGCCGAACACCGCCGCTGCGCAGCAGCTCTTCAACGTGTGCGCCGCTAACGGGGGCAAGGCGTGGGACCACTCCGCGATGGTGCGCGCGCTGGAACTGATGGCGGACCACTCCATCGCATGAAGCAAAACGGGGTGCGTGCCCAACCAAGCGTCGCCCCCGTTTTACGACCATCGACTGCCTTCGGCCTACAGCTCAAGCTGCTCCAGCACCTTTCCCTTGGTCTCGATACCAAGAAAGTGGATGGTGACCGCCGCCAGTATGGGCACCAAGGCCAGCAGCAAGAACGCATTGCTGACGTTGCCCGAGCCGATGGTCGAGCCGATCAGCATCGGTGAAAAGATGGCGGCAATCTTCAGCCATGCGCCGCCCATGCCGCAGCCGATCGCGCGGATATTGGTCGGGTACAGCTCGGGTGTATAGACATACGCGGTAATGAAGCCGCACGCCATCAACCCCAGCGCCAACGAGCACAACCCCGCCACCACATAGAGCGACTGCCCGTGCAGCAGCCCAGCAAGCGCCAGCGAGACGCCGCACAGCACGAATGACACCACCATCACGGGCTTGCGCCCCACTTTGTCGACGATCATCGCGCAGACCAACGAGCCGACCACACCCAGTACCGAAGCCAGCGCCGCCAGGTTCAGTGCCAGTTGGAGCGGCGCATGATAGATCGTCTTGTAGACCGTCGGCAGCCACGTCGACAGACCGTACTGGATGAAACCGCACGTTGCCCACAGCATGGCCACGACCACTGTGCGCTTGATGTACACGGGACCGAACAGATCGCGCATGCCGCGCTTGGGGTGGCGGTGCGACATCTGCTCAAAGGCCGAGGTATCGCCCAGCGGCGGCAGCGGCTCCTTGGCCTTGGCTTCAAAGCGTGCCTGCGCGGCGTCGGCCTCGGCCAGGCGGCCATGGGTCGCCAGCCAGCGCGGGGACTCCGGCACGGCCTTGGGCAACGTGAAGAACAGCACCAGCGGAATGCCGCCGAGGAAGTACATCACCTCCCAGCCGAAATGCGGCACCAGCCACGCACCCAGCGCGTTGGACACCAGCAGGCCAATCGGGAATACCACCTCATAGAGCAGCACGAAACGCCCGCGGCCATGCGCGCGCGTGACTTCGTTGATGTAGGTGGCCGCCACGGGCAACTCGCCACCCAAGCCGATGCCCTGCACGATACGCAGCGCCGCAAACACGGTAAAGCTGGGCGCCAGGCCGCACAGTAGGCTCATCAAGCCAATGATGCCCGCGCTATAACCGATCATGCGCACGCGGCCGAATCGCTCCGCAAACATGGGAAACACCAGCGCACCGATCAACTGCCCGATGCCGGGCGCGCCGATCACAAAAGCAATCTGCGCCGGCGTCAGGTGCCATTGCGCGATCAGCAGCGGCAGCGTAGCCGCAATGACGATCACGTCAAAGCCATCGAAGAACGTCGCAAGCCCGATCAGCAGACGCGCACGCACGTGCATTCCGTTGCTCTTGAGCCGCTCGATGCGCGCAACGATCTTGCCCAGGCTCATCGCGCCCAGCGGCCCATCGTGGTCAATTCCGTTATCAATCAAAACACCTGGCTTCATGTGAAGCTCCTTCCAGGGGATGTTGCGGCGCCACTGGATCGCTGCCCAGCGGCGCGCATTGGGTCAGGACGTCAGAACGAGTGATGCACCCCGGTGCTGACAACGAGCTGGTTGCGCTGCGCCGACACACCCACGCCGTTGATGGCAGCGGACTGCGCATCACCAGCCGCACGCTGGTAGGTGCCTTGCACGTACACCTGCGTGCGCTTGGAGAACGCATACACGTTACCCAGGCTGAACTGGTTCCAACGTGCGCCCTCGTACTTGCTGAAGGTATAGCCCACGTTGAGCGTGTTGGCCGCGCTGTAGTGCCACGCAGTCCCCAGGTCGACGTTCTGCGTGCGGGCATTGGCGCCGCCCAGCGTGATACGCGTTTGCGTGTAGACGGCGTTGATCTGCACCGGCAGACCGCTGAACTGGTACAGCGCGCCGGTACCGAACGACTTGACCGAACTCATCGGCGTCATCACGCCCGGCACCAGCGTCGTGCCCAGCGTATTGGTGATACCCAGGCGGCCAGCAATGTCCAGCGCGCGGTCATTGGATGCCGTAAAGGCCGCGGCTGCACGGAAACCGCCGTTGGTGTAGTACGCGCCCAGGCTGTAGCTGCGGCTCTTCGAGGGCGAACCCGGCACCTCGCCAAAACCGTACATACCGCCCAGCTGCAGCCCGCCGAAGATGGGCGAGACGTAGCGCACGGCGTTGTCGATCTGGAACTGGTTGGCCAGGTTGTCGAAGTTGCCGGGGTGGAACAGGTAGAAATTGGTGAGCTGGAAACCGTTGCTCAGGCGGCCGAGGTAATCAAACATGAAGTCCGCCTGGTGGCCGAGTTGGATGTTGCCCAGGCGATCGTTGGTGAGGCCCACCCACGCGGTCCGGTTGAACAGCTTGCCGGCCACCACGCTGCTGCCGGTGTCGCCCAGAAAGCCCGACTCCAACTGGAAGATGGCCTGCGTACCACCACCAAGATCTTCCGAGCCGCGCAGGCCGAAACGGTCCGGCTGCATCGTGCCCGGGTCCATGCGCAGGGCCGAGCCGCTGGCGGCGCCGCTCTTGAGGCTGTTGATGTAGGCCACGCCTTCATCAATGCTGCCGTACAGCGTCACGTTGCTCTGGGCTGCCGCCGTGCCTGCCAGGCTCATCGCCGCAATGGCGATCAAGGTTGTCTTCATTTGCTGTTTCCTCCACTGGACAAGGTGTCCGCCCCGCCAGTTGTTATCGCCGTCTTGGTGGACGAGCTGGTTGTGATGCTTGCCTTGTTTCGTATACGAAACATCGTTTAAAAGAAAAACACGGCGCAAAAAAGAGAGCGCGGCTGGTCAGGCCTGCGCCCAAACCATCCTGCGCTTACAGATCAATCACCAGCCGCTTGCCCTTGCAGCCGGATACGCAAACCATCATCGTTTGGTTGGATGCGCGCTCGCTCTTGGAGAGCACGCTGTCACGGTGGTCGGGCTCGCCTTCCAGCACGCGTGTTTCGCACGAACCGCACACGCCTTCCTTGCAGCTGTGTTCCACTTCGACGCCAATCTCGAGCAGCGCGTCAAGAAGCGACTTGCCTGCCGGCACACACAGCTCCGCGCCGTTGCGGGCGAGCTTGACCTGGTACTCCCCCTCCTGCACCGACTCCACACCGGGATCCGCCGCAAAGCGTTCGATATGGACGTTGGCGTAGCCGAGTTCCTCACAAGCGGCCTCGAAAGCCCGCAGCATCGGGCCAGGGCCGCAGCAATAGAAATGCGTATCGGCCGGATGCCCTGCAAGCAGCGCTTTCAGATCGGGCGGGCCGCCTGCTTCAGCATCCAAGTGGAAGCGCACCGCATCGCCATGTGCGGCCAGCTCATCGGCAAAGGCGGCTTCGGCACGCGAGCGTGCGCAGTACAGCATCGAGAACGTCTTGCCTTGCTCGGCCAGACGACGCGCCATGCAGACGATGGGCGTCACGCCAATGCCCCCCGCGACCAGCACCGTGCGCGGCGCGGTTTCGTCCAGCTCGAAGTGATTGCGTGGGCCGCCAATCTTGAGTGTCGAGCCCACGCGCAACTGCTCGTGCACGTAACGCGAGCCACCGCGGCTATGGCGGTCGAGCAGCACGCCGACCACGTAACGGTCACGCACCTCCGGCGCGCCGCACAGCGAATAGCTGCGTACCAGCCCGTTACCGAGATGCAGTTCGATATGCGCGCCAGGGGCGTACTCGGGGAGGGTCTTGCCGTCGACATCGCGCAGCTCCACGCTCACGATGCCTTGGGCTTCGTAGCGCATGGCGTGCACGCGCAGGTTGAGGGGGGGATTCATAGAACTTCTCTCTGCAACGTTTCAGCGCTTTTCCGTCAGGAACTTGCCTTCCGGGCCGACGGCGTTCTTCTGCCGGCGTGTGTTGCCGTCAATGCCGCCGTCGATGGCCCATTCGGCAAACACGGTCGGGCCGGGCTCGAAATCACGCGGTTGCCAGTCCGCATCGAGCTGGTCCTCATCGGCGTAGTACTCGATCAGGCCGCCGGCGGGGTTCTTGAAATACCAGAAGTACGCAGACGAAATCGGGTGCCGACCCGGACCCAGTTGCGTATCCCAGCCACAGCGCGACACATGCATGCCGCCGCCAAACACTTCATGGATGTCGCGCACCGTGAAGGCGACGTGGTTGAGCCCGCTCTTGGCCTGCGGCGTTTGCAGCAGGAACAGGTCGTGGTGACCGCCTTCCGGCTCACAGCGCAGGAACGCCCCACGGCCCGGGTAGTGGTCGGACGGGACAAAGCCGAGCTTGTCGATATAGAAGCGCTCCGTGGCGGCCACATCCTTCACGAAGAACACCACGTGGCCCACTTCAATGGGCGTGGCACGTTCGTAGATCGGGCTGGGCTGATTGCGGCGCGGTTTGTCCGTCCACGTGTTCATCTCAGCGCATTGCACGTCGATATCGCGCTTGACGGTCAGTTGCACGCGCACTGCCAGGCCGTTCGGATCGGTGCAACCGACCCGACCGTCGGCGTGGACGTAACCGGGCTGGTCGGCAAGTTTGTCGGCCAGGCGGTCGAGTACTGCTTGCGAATCGGCACCCCAGATCACTTCGCGCAGCGTCGGGCCGGCTTCCATGGCGGGCGGCAGCGTGGCATCGTCGCTGCGCTTGACGCGCACGCGGCAGCCGTTGAGCGTTTCGAACAGCAGGCCGCAAGCGTCTTCCGATTGCAGGGCAAGCCCCCAATCCTGGAAGAACTGCTTGCAGGCGGCGAGGTCGTCGGCACCGTAGACGATTTCGTCGATGCCTCGAATCGTGTTCATCTTCATCTCCTGTGGTCCGGGCGTTTGCTTCAGCTTCGGCTTCAGCTTCAATTGGCGTTGGCCCAGGCCAGCGGTTGTTCGTTCAGGCCCCAGTAGAGGCTCTTCTGCTCCATGTATTGCAGGATGCCAAGCCGGCCCTTCTCGCGGCCCAGGCCGCTGTCGCGCCAGCCGCCAAACGGCGTCGAAATCGAGAACTGCTTGTACGTGTTGATCCACACGTTGCCGGCCTGCACCGCGCGGCCGATGCGCCACGCGCGCTTGTAATCGCGCGTCCAGATGCCGGCGGCCAGTGCGTAGACGCTGTCGTTGGCTTGTTCGATCAGCTCGTCTTCATCGTCGAACGGCATGGCAACGAGCACGGGGCCGAAGATCTCTTCCTGGCAAATGCGTGCGCTGTTGGTGAGGCCTTCGATGATGGTCGGCGTGTAGAAGTAGCCCGACTCGCAGCCGGAAATTTCCGGGCGCAAGCCGCCCGTGCGCAGGTGGCCGCCCTCTTCCACGCCCATGGCGACGTACGACTCAATGGTCTCGCGGTGGCGATCGGTGATCAGCGGGCCCATTTGCGTGGATTCATCGGCCGGATTGCCGACGCGCAGGCGTGCTGCGGCAGCGGCCAGGCGATCCATGAACGGCTCGTACAGCGAACGCGCCACAAACAAGCGCGAGCCCGCGATGCACGATTCGCCCGACGAGCTGAAGATGCCATACAGGACGCCATTGACCGCGTGGTCAATATCCGCATCTTCAAACACCATCGTCGGCGACTTGCCACCGAGTTCGAGCGACACCGGCATCATCTTGTCAGCCGCGATGTGCGCGATATGACGGCCCGTGTTCGTGCCCCCCGTGAACGACACGCGGCGCACCAGCGGGTGCTTGGTGATCGCATCGCCAATGAGGGAGCCCTTGCCGGGCAGCACGCTGATCATGCCCTTGGGTACACCCGCCTCTTCGCAGATGGCGGCGAGTTCCAGCGCCATCAGCGGCGTGACTTCGGCCGGTTTGACGACGACGGCGTTGCCTGCGGCCAGCGCGGGCGCCATCTTTTGCGCTTCGCTGGCAATGGGCGAATTCCATGGCGTGATGGCGGCCACCACACCCATCGGCTCGTGCACGCTCATCGTCAGGCAATCGCCACGCGCGGGCGTGAGCGATTCTTCCAGCGTCTCGCATGCGGCACCGAAAAACTGGAACGTGGCGGCAGCGCTCGCCACCAGGGCGCGCGTCTCGTTGATCGGCTTGCCGTTATCCAGACGCTGGCGTTGTGCCAGTGCTTCGCTGCGCGAACGGATCAACTCGGCTACCCGGTACAAGACGGCAGCGCGCTCGTGCGGCTTACGCTGCGCCCAGCCGCCGGAGAGGAAGGCCCGATAGGCACCGGCCACAGCCTCTTCCACATCGGCGACGCTGGCAGCGTTGAGTTCAGCCACCACTTCGCCCGTGGCGGGGTAGCGCGTGACATAGCGCTCGCCAGTGCCGAGGCGCCATTCGCCTGCGATGCAGATGGGCAGCAGGGATGTTGCGGTTGCGTTCAGGGTAGAGACAGTCATGGCGCAATGGCCTCGCTTAAATCGAAACGGCGTGCGCGCGGTTGCCCAGCGCACGCACCACGCTGAACACCGTCAGCGCAGAAGTTTTTGGATTGGCCGCGAGCGGCTTGCCGCGCATCGTCAGCTCGAAGCCGCCAAAGGCACCGCGCGCCTCGACGTGATGGATGTTCTCGTCCACCGTCGGGTCGGCCAGCAGCTTGACGTGCGTGTGCTCCAGCCCGAGGCCGGCCAACGACAGCGTGGCCGCCACATTGGCGTTCTTCGGGAACAGGCGTGCAGCTTCGCGTGCGCTGCCTTCGAAGATCACCGTCGGCTCGCGCAGCGCATCAAGGTCAAACTGCTGATCGGCCGGCGTGTCCTTCCAGGCACGCGGCGGCTTGCGGCCGGTGTAGATCACGGCGTCCAACCCGCCAACGCGCGCAGCGGCCAGTGCATCGATGGCACCGATGGCGCCCGACAGCAGTTGCACTTGCGCGTTGCCACGCCGGGCCGCGGCCTCCAGCCGTTCGGCCACCCCGGGTTCGGACAGCGCACCCACCGATACCACCAGGCAATCAATGCCCTGCTCCAACGCCGGCAACACGTGCTCTTCAAGCGCGTCATGACCAGCGCATTCGACCAGCAGATCCGGATGCGCATCGGCCGACAGATGCGTCATGACACGCGCATTCGGCGCGAACGGAGCGATGGCCTCGCGCGCCTTGTCCATCGCGTGCTTGGGCACGATCACGGCGTCAAAGCAGACGTCCGGATCGCTCTTGAGCAGCTCCAGTACGCCCTGCCCGATCGCTCCGCACCCGACCATCGATACATGCAGCATGTCCGGCTCCTTGAATTGGCTCGGTGGCAGGTTCACGCCACCACCGTCGTGCGCTCGGCTGCGCGTTCGCCCTGGCCGTCCTTGGCCTGCTGATTGACCGGCGGGCCCGCAAAGATGGTCTTGAAGCTGCCGATGGAGAGCATGTCGATCTCCATCAGGAACGGGCCCTCGCCGCTGGTCGCTTCATTCAATGCGCTGCCCACGTCGGCCAGGTCCGACACGCGGCGATGGCGCAACTGCAGCGACTGCGCAAGTGCCGCGTAGTCCGGCGTGTGCAGGTCCACATAGTGGCGGCGGCCGCCGTATTGCGCGTCCTGAATGTTCTTGATGACGCCGTAACCCTTGTCGTTCATGAGCACGATGACGAGGTCGGCGCGCTCCTGCACGGCCGTGGCCAGTTCACCCAGGTTCAGGATGAAGCCGCCATCGCCGGCCAGGCAGAACGTGGTCTTGCCCGATCCGGTTGCAGCCGAACCGATGGCCGCACCGATGCCCATCGCCAAACCTTGGCCAATGCCGCCACCCAGGGCATGCACGCCCGCACGCGAATCAAAGATACGGAGCTGACGATTGCCCCACGTGCTGTTCGACACCGTCACATCGCGCACCCAGTTGAATTCGCGCCCAACTGCGGCTTGCAACGCCTCCACCAGCTTCGCGTACGGGCCAAGGCCATCGATCAGCCCGCCCACTGCCGTGTCGTGTGCGGCACGCAAGTCGGCAGCGAAGGCTGCGTCGATCTGCATCTTCTTTTCCAGCCGATCAGCCAGGCCGTCCAGCGCGAGGGCCGAATCGCCGCACACGAAGTAGTCGCTGGCGTAGCAACGGCCTTCCGCCGACGCATCCGCATCGATGCGGTACAGCGGGCGCGGCAGCTTCAGTTCGTACTTGAGCGTTTCGTTGCCGCGCAAGCGTGAGCCCACCACGACCATGGCATCGCACGTCTGGTAGAACGCTTCGACCGGCTTATGCAGGTTAAACGCGCCCAGCGAGCGCGGATCGTCTTCCGGCACGATGCCGCGGCCCTGCGTACTGGTGACCACGCCAAAGCCGAGGTCCAACAAGCGCTTGACCTGCTTGGCGGCGTGACGGGCGCCACCGCCCAGCCACAGCATCGGACGGCGTGCGCGCGACAGGCGCTCGGCCAGCTCATCCAGCGCATGGGCCGACGGCACATGCTGCGGTACCTGCAGCGGGCGCAGATCATCCGGCATCGGGATCAGCGCGGCTTGAATGTCGATGGGGATCTCCACGCTTACCGGGCCGGCCGGGGCCGTCAGCGCGGTCTGCACGGCCAGCTTCATCGTGCTGATGGCGGTGTCTGCACTGCGCACGCGGAAGGCAGCCTTGGAGACGGCCTTGAGCATCGTGAGCTGGTCCGGCGCTTCGTGGATGTACGCGAGGCTCTGGTCCAGGTACGGCGTTTCGATCTGGCCCGTGATGTGCAGCAACGGCGTGCCGGCGGTCAGTGCTTCCACCATGGCGCCCGCCGCATTGCCGGCAGCGGTGCCGGTGCTGGTCAGGCAGACGCCCAGGCCGCCCGTGGTACGGGCGTAGGCGTCGGCCATGTTGGTGCCGCCGGCCTCACCGCGCGCCATGATGAAGCGGATCTTGCCGCGCTCGCCCATCGCATCCAGGATGGGCATGTTGTGGATCGAGATGACGCCAAAGGCCGCCTTGACCTCGCAGGCCTCCAGGAAGGCGGCAATCGCGTGACCCACCGTGACCAGTTGTTGTTCCTGTTGTTGTCTATTAAGCATGACGGGAGTGTCCTCCGGAGATATCGATGTGGCTGCCCGTGGTGTACGAAGACAACGGCGAGGCAAGGAACAGAATGGCGCGGGCTGCCTCTTCTGGCAGGCCCAGGCGTCCAAGGGGAATATGTTTTTGCGAGGCAAGGCGGCGCGTCCACGCGGCCCAGTCCAGATGGCGATCTTCTTCGGGGCGAGCCTCGAAGCGGCGGCGCCATTGGCCGGACTCCACCAGCCCGATCAGGATGCCGTTGACGCGCACGCCCTTTTGTGCAAATTCGGTCGCCATTGATCGCACAAGGTTGAGCACACCGGCACGCGCGGCCGACGTGGCCACCATGTGTGGCTCGGGCTGCTGCGCCAGGAGCGAATTCACGCAGACGATCGCGCCGTGCTCCGAGCGCTCCAGTTGCGGCATGAAAGCGCGCGTCGGATGAATCACGGAGAAGAACTTGAGATGCAGTTCCTGCGTCCACGCGGCATCGTCGGTATCGGCAAACGTCGAGACGCGGCCCTGGCCAGCGTTGTTGACCAGCATGTCGACGGGGCCGAGCGTTTGCTCCACCGCATCGGCAAACGCAGCCGTCTGCGCGGTGTCGAGCACGTCGCACGTTGCAGCAAGCAGCCCGGCATTCGGGAAGCGGCTGCGCAGCCCTTGCTCGGCTTGTGCGAGACGTTCGGCATTGCGGCCGCACAGCGCCACGGCGGCACCGGCTTCCAGCAGCAGTTCAACGGTGGCAAGGCCAATGCCGGAGGAGCCTCCGGTCACGACAGCGGTCTTGCCACTCAGGTCGATCATCGGCATGGTCATTCCCGGAACAGGTTGACGACCTTGCCGCTGGCGGGGCGGTAGTCCAGCAAGTAAGACAGTTCACCGGCAGCGGCGCGCACCTTGTCGATCATCAGATCGAGTTGTGCCGCGTCAATGCGCGGCGACGGGATGGTCGTGCCGAGCGCAGCCACCACCTTGCCGGCGCGGTCCAGGACCGGCGCAGCAATCGTCGAGATGTTGGCTTCGAAGAACCCTTCCTGCAGCACGTAGCCGTGCTCGCGGTCACGCTGGACCATCTCGAACAGCTCCTCCACCGTGCGCGGCGTGTTGGCGGAAAACACCTCCAGTTGCGGCTCCGGATAAAGCTGGCGGAGTTCAGCCAGCGACAGGTCTGCCAGCAGCACACGACCCAGCACCGTGGCATGTGCCGGCAGGCGCGTACCGACATTCACCGAGCTGGTGAACGGCGTGGGCGCCACCGATTTCGCCACGTAGACGATCGAGCGGCCGTCGCGCACGACGAGGTTGCACGGGTAGTGAATGTCGTCACGCAGGCGATCGAGCAGCGGGCGGCCCAGCTCGGTCAACTCCAGCGAGGCGAGATACTCAAAGCCCAGGCGCAGCACCGCCATGCCGAGGCGGAAATCGCGGCCACCGTCCACGCGTTCGATGAAGCCCATCACTTCCAGTGTGGTCAGCAGGCGGAACACCGTGGAGCGCGGCACCTTCAGGCGGCGCGCAAGTTCCGGCGCAGACAGCACGCGGTCTTTGTGGCTGAACTCGCACAGCAGGCGCAGGCCGCGTTCGAGCCCCGGCACGATGTATTTTTCCTGCACGTCTTCTGGGATGAGGTCGTTGCTCATACGTCTTGGCGCTTAGGTGTTTTGAGATTGGGAGAGAACAGCGTGTTCGATCCAGCCTGCAACAGCGTCAGGTGCATCGATATAAGAGGCGTGCCCCGCAGACGGCACAAGCGCAAACGGCAGACCCAACGTCTTGGCTAGCGCTTCGCAGCCTTGCGGCGGCGTGATGCCATCCACATCGCCGCAAGCGATTTGCGCCGGCGTCGACGCGGGGCGTTTGCGCAGGTAGGCGCTGATGTCGTCGCCGCTGAGCATCGCCACGGCCTGGCGATAGCCGCCCTCGTTGAGGCGCTTCATGTTCCAGCGCACCCAGGCACGTTCTTCGTCGGTGGCATTCGGGCGCAGCAGGTGTGCGTGACGCGACTCCGCCATGCCATCGATGCCGAGCTGGTCGAGTGTTGCTAGCCGCTGGGCGTGCACGCTGCGGGCCTTGTCTTCCTGCCCCGGTTGGCCGTAGCCCTGTGCCGGGTTCAGAAGCAGCAGGCACTTCGGCTGCATCGCCACGGGCGCTTCGGCCACATACGCCGATGCCATCAGCGCGCCCAGCGAATGCCCCACCATCGCCGCAGGTGTCACATGCAACGCTGCGAGCCATGCCCGCAACCGCACCGCATAGTCGGCGGCGCGCGGCGCAACGTGTTCAAGCGGGGTGGAATTGCCGTAGCCCGGCGCATCCCAAGCCAGCACGCGCATGCTTTGCGAAAGAACATGCGCACAAGGCAGCCATGATGCAGCGCTAGAGCTGATGCCGTGCAACAGCACCACCACCGGTCCGCGCTCGCCCCATTGCCGATAGCCGATGCGATCGCCTCGCACGTTGATCGCGATGGTGCGCTCGGCAAACCCGGCGCCGAGCACGGCGAGCGCGTCGGCAACACGGAACGGATGGGAAGACATGACAGCCTGCACGCTCATGGCATCAACGCTTGATCTTGGCGAGCGGATGCTCGGGCGGGTACGTCGGGGTGATCGGCTTCTTGGCACCGAGCATCACGCACATCAGGGCGTCTTCATCGCCGATGTTGATTTCTTCGCGGTACACGCCGGGCGGCACCGAGACGAGATCGCGATCGGTGAGGATGGTCTCGTAGCGTTCGCCGTCCTTCTCCAGAACAAGCTTGAGCTTGCCGCGAATGACGAAGAACACCTCTTCCACATCGGTGTGCAGGTGCGACGGCCCCTCATGACCGGCCGGAATGACCATGGTCGAAAACGTGAAGTGCTCCGCCGGCACCGTGTTGGTGTCAGCCGCCACGCCCGTGCCGCCCGTGCCGAGGTAGCGCATTTGCGCACGACGGTATTTCGGGTCGTAGTCGGCCTGAAACTTGAGGGCGTCCCAGTCGTACCGACGGGTGGAGAAACGTGCCACGCGGCTGTTCATCCAGTCTTCAAACGACGCCCCTTCCGGGCGGTCCCACGTGCGTTGCACTTGCTGTTGTTCGGAGAGATCGCTCATCGAATACCTCTTCTGAATAATGTGTGGATGCGTTACTGCATGACAAAGCCGCCGTTGACGGCCAGCGTCTGGCCCGTCACGAATCGGGAAAGATCGGACAGCGCGAACAGCACGGCGCCGCACACGTCGTCCGGCAACTGATCGCGTGAAATGGCGCGCTGGTCGCGGTACAGCGCATGCCGATGCCCGGGCACGTATTCGGTGGCCTCCACCAGCGTCAGGCCGGGTGCGATAGCGTTGACCGTGATGCCGTCTGCGCCGCATTCGCGCGCCAACGACTTGGTCATACCAATGACAGCGCTCTTGCTGGCCACGTACGCCAGCAGGTTCGGCGCGCCCCACAGCGGTGTGTCCGACGACAGGTTGACGATGGCGCCGCGGCCCGACGCCTTGAGCGCCGGCAGGCAAGCCGTCGTCATCAGCCACGTCCCGCGCACGTTGACGTTCATCACGCGGTCCCAGGTGTCAACATCGATGGACGATGCATCGCGCCCACCCGAATTGGTGATGGCTGCGTTGTTGACGAGCCCGTCGAGGCCGCCCAGTGCCTGCGCAGCCGCAGCAGCGCACGCCTGAATCGAAGCGGGATCGGCCAGATCGAGCGTGAAACCGTGTGCTTCGAAGCCGGCCGCACGCAGTGCCGCGGCCTCTTGCTGCACGCGTTCGCCAAGAATGTCGGCCAGCGCAACCGCGCCGCCGGCTTCGACAATCGACTTGGCAAACGCCAGACCCAGTCCGCGCGCAGCGCCGGTCACGAGGACCTTGCGGCCAGCGAGCAACCCGGTGGTTGAATTGCGCTCAGGCATGTTGGGCTTCCGTGGGAACGGGCTTGAGCATGGCGACCGGCGCATCGGCAAGTTCAGCCGCGGCGCGGCGTGCCAGCACGCGGCGGATACGCGTGATGCCGATGTCGTGCTGATACAGCGTTTCGTGATCGCGCGCCTCGGGTGCCATCGACTCCAGCACCACGCGGTCCTGCTCCAGCACATCCCAGTGCAGACCTTCCAGGCGGTTGCGATACAGGAAGCGCCACACGTCGCGCTGCCAGCCCTGCACGTGGCGCGTGCGCCAGAAGTAGACGATGCAATGCGCTTCATCGACCGGCGTCACGATGCCGATGATGGTGAACGGGCCGCCGGGGCCGACCTTCGGCTGATACGGAATCGACAGGCGTAGCCACATCGTGCCGGTCTCGCCAAACTCGGTCCAATCGAAGTTCACCCCGCGCTGGCCGGTCTTCTGGAACATGATGCCGTGGTCGGTTTCAACCACTTCCATCACGGCCTTCTTCTCGCCGCTGGCCATCGAGTGCGACACGGCGTGCAGGTACGCACCGTGCATCGGGTCCATGACGTTGTCGATGGCATAGCGGTAGTTGACGTTCCAATGCGCGAAGCAGAGGAAGTGGCTGTGCTCGTCGCTGGTCAGTTCTTCGGGCAGGCGCAGCGTGCCGACAGCGTCATCGAACTCTGACGGGGCCTTGTCGCCAAACCACAGGAAAATGGCGCCGGCGCGCTCCTGCACCGGGTAGCTGCGCACGCAGGTCTTGCCTTCCATGGGGCAAGCGTCAACGGCCGGCACGCTCGTCACCGTACCCTGTCCGTTCACTTCAACACCGTGGTACCAGCAAGCCACGTGGTCGCCCAGGTTCCAGCCCATCGACAGGCGTGCGCCGCGGTGCGGGCAGCGGTCTTCCAGCGCATGCACCTGGCCGGCGGTATCGCGCCACAGCACGATGTTCTGGCTTAAACGGGTGATGCCCACCGGCGCGTTCTTCACATTCCACGACGCCGCCACCGGATACCAGTAGTTGCGCAGACCGGTGTTGATGCGCGCTTCCTTCTGCGCTTCCTTGTTGCCTTCCATTGCTTGCCTCTTCTGATGGGGTTGAGCCGGGCGCCTCTGCGAGCGGCGCGGCGTCGAATCGTGTTGGAACGGTCGTGTTGAACCGGGCCTCGGCTCAGGCGCCCAGGCGGCGCATCTCGGCCAGGAACGTGTCTTCCGTCCAGGTCTCGCCGCCGGCGGCATTGCGCGGGCCGCGCTCGTTCAGCACGGCCACGATGTCGGCCGGCGTTTGCGCGCCGCCCAGAAATGCCGCCTCCAGCGAATCGGCCAATTGGTTCTCATAGGCTGTCGGCTCGGTTGCGCGCGTTTGCCACACCAGATTGGCGACGTGGCCGGGCCGCTCGACACGGCCCTTGCCCGCCACGTTGTTCGGAGAAATGGGCTCCCACGGAGCGAGATCGGGGTTGTATTGCGATTGCATTTCTGTCGACTCCATCACGTTTCGCTTGTTTTACCTATGAAACGTCTGTTAATATCTGGAACACAGGTGCAACTATAGACCGCGTCTTCGAAATCGCAGATGCGGGATTACCCTATGGTTTGCAGAAAAATGAGTCGGCAGTGGGCGGCCCATGCGCCGGATCGCGCATTGGACGCAGGTCTTGGCGCCGCGCTTGCGTTGCGTTCCAAGCGCCGGCCCCGGGCAGCCTGTGTCCGCGCCAGCACGCGTTACTTCACGTCTTACTGGATGCCGTTAGCCGCTCAGAACAATTTGCGGTAGACCACGAAACCAGACTTGTCCGCCAGCGTGTCATACAACCGCATGGCGGTCGTGTTGGTTTCGTGCGTCTGCCAATAGACGCGTGGCAGCCCATCCGCCTGCGCGCGCCGGTAGACCGCCTCAATCAAGGCCCGGCCCACGCCCTGCCCGCGCGCAGCCTCAACCGTGAACAGATCCTGCAAATAGCAACTCATGCCGATCTGCGTGGTGCTGCGGTGGTAGAGAAAGTGCACGATGCCGAGCAGCTCGCCGCCACGCTCGGCCACCAGCGCGTGGACAGGCTCCGCTTCGTCGAAGAAGCGCTGCCACGTCGTCTGCGTGACGACGTCGGGCAAGGCGGTTTCACCCGCGCGGCCGTAAAAGGCGTTGTAGCCATCCCAGAGGGGTTTCCAGGCGGCAAAGTCGTCTCGGTGGATGGGGCGGATCTGGAGGTCGGCAGGTGCGGGCATGGTGGGCTGATTGAGTGGCAACGCTCCGGCATTCTGCCAGCCACCCGCCCCCTGCATGCTGCCGGCTTTCCTGCCGATGGCTTAGCGAACGCCGAGCACCGAAAGCGCCTCCAGCAGCAGCACGCCGGCACGTCGATCCTAGGGATACTCCGTAGACGACCCAGCGCCCGAAGAAAGTTTGCTGAAAGCATCGACCCTCTACAGTGCGCTCCATGGCCCGGTCACGACCCGGTATCGGGCAGTGCGATCTCCACGCACATCAGCGTCACTACGATAAGGGTCGGGTGTTGTACCAGCCATATCGCCGGACCATACGGGATGTCAGTCCGGCGTCCGTTTCATCGGTCTTTCCTGCTGTCAACCTTGCGGCCCACCGTCCTCCCGGTGGGCTGTTTTCTTTTCAGGGTTGCACGGCATTGGGCACCACCAGGCGCTGCGTCAGCCGCTGTACCGCCGGCGCCGCGATCAGCACGACGGTGAAGGCAGCCGGCCAGGCCAGCACGAAGGCATGCGCCCAGCGGGCGAGAAAGTCAGGGCTGATACCGGCGTTGATCCAGCCGATCCAGCCCGTCATCAACAGCGACATCAGGCCGGACATCAGCCAGGCAAAGATGATGCGAAGACGTGTGGGAGTGGAAACAGGCATCGACATGGCGGTTCTCCTTGCAAGCCATCAAATGTGATTGACGGTATGCTAGACAACCGCGTTTCAAGAAACTATAGACGTTTATTGAAACTTAAATTCCAAAAATGGAATCATGCTCGACGACTTGGCGCTCTTTGTCTCCATCGTGGACCACGGCAGCCTGCAGGCTGCGGCCCGTCACGCCAACCTGCCGCCCGCCACGCTGACCCGGCGCCTGCAGAAGCTCGAGGCCTCGCTTGGTTGCCAGCTTCTGCTGCGCAGCGCCCGCAGCCTGAAGCCGACACCAGAGGGCCAGCTTTACTACGAGCAATGCCGCCCGCTGCTGACCGCGCTTGCGCAAACCGCCGCCACGCTCGACGACGATCTGAACCAGGTGAAGGGCACCCTGCGCGTGCTAGCGCCACTGAACCTCTCGCGCGGGCTGCTGGCGCCCGCGTATGCGAGCTTTATGGCGACGTGGCCGGAGATCCGCCTGGAGCTGTCGCTGAGCAACCGCAATGAAGACGTGTGGCGGCATGGCGCCGATCTTGCCATCCGCGTCGGCCAGCAGGACGACCCAAAGCTGCGGCAGCGCCGGCTGGGTGCCATCGGGATGGTCCTGGTGGCGTCACCTGCGTACGTGGCGGAGCACGGCGCGCCACAACATCCGCACGAACTGCAAGCGCATGGGTTGTTGGTGTCGTCGCCGCTCTCGACATGGCGCTTCACTTCCCCCGATGGCGCAGAAACCATCGAACTGCAACCTCGTGGACGCTGCGACCTGAACGACATCGAACTGGGCGTGACGCTGGCCGAAGCCGGCCTTGGCCTGCTGTACTGTCCGCACACGCTCTGCCATCAGGCCCTGGAGGCGGGCCGGCTGGTGCGCCTGCTGCCGGAATGGCGTACGCCGCAGCGGCCCATCTACGCGGTGTGGCCGCAGCAGCAGTTGCCACGCAAGGTGCGTACGTTGCTGGAGCATCTGGCGGCCTTCACCGCCGCCACGCCGTTGCTGCAGGCTGACTCCGTCCCGAGTGCGCCACACACTGCTTGAAACGGGTGAAAACACGCGTTGTCGCATCGCCCCATCACCCCGTAGCCTGCAGAGATTCACCGCGCCCTTTTCCTGGAGGCCCGCCCATGCATAGCAGCCACGTGGTGCGCTCCGGCGACATTCGCCTGCATGCCCGCATGACACAGCCCGCCGACCATTCGGCGCAGCAGCGCCCTGCCATCGTTCTCGTGCATGGCTATCCGGACGACAGTTCCGTCTGGCACGGCGTGCGCGATACCCTGGCGCGCGACCGCCGCGTGGTCACCTTCGACGTGCGCGGCGCCGGCCTGTCAGACGCGCCTGCAGACACCATCGGTTACCGCATCCCCGAATTTGTCGACGACCTTGCCGCCGTAGTCGATGCGCTGCTGCCCGGCGAGCGTTTCCATCTGGTCGGGCACGACTGGGGCTCCATCCATAGCTGGGAATCGGTCACGACCGATCGGCTGCGTGGGCGCATCGCGTCGTACACGTCGATCTCGGGCCCGTGCCTGGACCACGTCGGCCACTGGATGCGCACGCAACTCGATGCCGGCACATGGACCGCCAAGCGCGCCGTGTGGAAGCAGCGGCTGCAATCGTGGTACGTGGGGTATTTCCACCTGCCGCTGGTGCCGGAATGGTCGTGGCGGCTGTGGGTGGCGCGCGCGTGGCCGTGGTGGCTGCACCAGACAGAAGGCATTCGCGTCGAAGCCCAGCGGCCGACGCTTGTGCGCGATGCCTGCAACGGCGTGCGGATGTATCGCGCAAATTTTCGCGACCGCCTCGCCCGCCCCCAGGCACGTGCACCGCATGCACCCGTGCAACTGATCGTGCCGACGCGCGACCGCTATGTCAGCCCCGCCGTTACGCGCGCCGTGGAAGCTTGGGTGTCGCACTACTGGCGCCACGAGGTCGACGCCGGCCACTGGTTGCCCCTGCATCGCCCCGACTGGGTGGCGGACTGCATCCGCCGCTTTGCCGACTACGTCGAATCAGGTCACGAGCCCGCCGAACTGCGGCAAGCCCGCGTGGCTGGCACGCTCGCCCTGGTCTGAAGCCATTAGAGCATTGCGCCCAACGCAAACGTTGACGTGCGTGTAACACGCTGTAATCATCGTCCGCCACCACGCTGACGGCGCGCCATGACCTGGCGCCCGGACGGCTCGAGCCGCCGCTTCGCGCAAACCGCGTCGCAGGCCATCGACAAAAGAAACAGGGACAAGACAATGAAAAGCAAGGTCGTGGTGTACGGCCCGCTGTACGGGAAGTGGTACGCAATCCTGGTCAACGACGGCGTGGCCGCCGAATCCAACCAGTTCGGCTCGTACGAAGCCGCCATGGGCTTCGCTTCACGCCGTTATCCGGAGCTTGAGCAGGAACGGCAGCCCTACGCGCGAGGCCGCGAAGAAAGCGAGAACGGCGACCGCCGGGAAGCCGCGCCGATCTGAACACGTGGGGCGGCATTGACGCCGCCCTTGCTGAGCACAGCGTTAGTGGCCCGCCCCGCAAAAGCGGCCGGCAATCCACTCGAACACGCTGCCTTCGCGCAGCGAGCGGCTTTGTGCCTCGTCGCCGTAGTGAATCTGGTAGAGCGGCTTGCCCGTTGCATTGCGCGCGCGGTAGAGCGTTTGCGCAATCACCGTGTAGCTATGTCGGGCGCAATCGAGCACCACCTGTTTGACCGACGAGCGAATCGGCTGGCCGTCTGCCGTTTTGATCGTGAAGTCGGGCAGCACGTTGCGCAGCAGCCGGAAGTGCACGGTGTGCGTGTCGGCGTCCGCCTGGGCGCCTGGCTGCGGCTTGACCGATTGCCGGTCGATATACGACACGATGCCGTTGATGCCCTCGAACCGGCGCCAGCGGGAATCGGTGCTGGCTGATTCGAGCGCGGGTGCCGCATTGCTCGAAACGGCTTGCGCGGACACCGTCGGCACAGCGGCCGACGCCGACACGGATTGTGCGGATACGGGCATCGCTGCCCACTGCGCGGCAACCAGAGCGGCCGCCGCGATGGCGCTTTGCCAGCGCCAGCCTCCTGTTTTCATGGATGTCTCGCCTTGCTGCAAAAACTGAGCGGGCGATTCTACCGCGCTGGCGCAACCGCTTACGTCACATCTGGTCGATGGGCTCGGCAACATCCACGCCGGCAAAGCGCAGATACAGCGTGCGCAATGCCTGCGTGAGCGGCCCGGGCTGGCCGTTGCCAATCTGCACGCCGTCGATGGACGCCACCGGCATCACGAACGTCGACGCGCTCGTGTAGAACGCTTCGGCAGCTTGCTGGGCTTCAGCCACGGTGAAGGTGCGTTCCTCCAGCGTCAGGCCATGTTCGCGCGCCAGCGCCAGGATCGACACGCGTGTGATGCCGGGCAGCACGGCGTTCGACAGCGGGCGCGTGATCAGGCGCTTATCGGCGGTGATGATGAACGCGGTAGACGACGCGCCTTCGGTCACGCGGTCGCCATCGGTCATCCAGGCTTCGTGCGCGCCGGCGCGGGCGGCAATCTGCTTGGCCATCACCTGCGGCAACAGGCCCACGCTCTTGATGTCGCAACGCTTCCAGCGCAGGTCGGGCACCGTCACTACGGTCGCGCCCTTCTTCGCCAGCGGGCTGTTGACGATGGACTTGACCTGCGTGAACGCCACGGCCGTCGGCGTGATGTCTGCCGGGATGCCGAAATCGCGCTCGGCCACGCCCCGCGTGACCTGCATGTACACCACGCCCTCTTCCAGCCTATTGCGCGCCACCAGCTCTTCGCACACACGCGTCCATTCGGCGGCTGTGTACGGGTTGTCGATGCCGATCTCGGACAGCGAGCGCGTCAGGCGGGCGAGGTGCGCATCGTTGTCGACGAGCTTGCCGCGCGCCACGGCGGTCACTTCGTAGATGCCATCGGCAAAGGTGAAGCCACGGTCCATGACGGAGACGGTGGCTTCGGCGGTCGGCACGTATTGGCCGTTCAGGAAGATGATTCGGGACATGCTGGGAGAAAGGAATTCAAGTGCGGGCGGGACTGCCCTGCCAACGAATTTACAGGATACGTGCACCATGCCGCGAATACCGATGTGTGCCCACGTTATGCGAAAACAGCATGATGCGCGGAACACGTCCGGTAAACTCTGCCGCTTCTCGGCCCACCGCGCGCCCATGTCCGAACTCACCATCCGCCAGATCGTTGCAGACGACTTGCCCGGCATCCTGGCCGTACAGCAGGCCTGTTACGGCGACGGGTTTCTGGAACCGGGCGATGCGCTCGCCAGCCGCTGGGCACGCAGCCCGGCCATGTGCCTGGTCGCGCTGCGTGGGGCCGATGTGGTCGGGTACCTGCTGTCGCATGCGTGGCACGCATGGACGCCGCCCAAATTGCACGTGCCGCTGCCTACCACCGATGCGGCCGATGTGCTCTGGTTCCTGCACGACATGGCCATCGCGCCGGCCGGCCGTGGCCAGCGTTTGGGCGAGCGGCTCTACGCCATTGCATCCGCCAGCGCCCAGGCACAGGGCCTGCGCCAATCCCGGCTGGTGGCGGTGCAAGGCGCGGATGTCTTCTGGCGTCGCCTGGGTTATCAGTCCGCCGACATGGATAGCGCCGCGTTGGCAGGGCTGCGGGCCCTCTACGGCGAGGATGCAGAATTGATGGAGCGCCCGCTGCCGTGAGCAGTCATCGCTTCACTCCGTTACAATTTGCAACATCCGTATATCTTCTGTAAGACTGCGCGCGCCCGGTTCAACTACAGTGCGGGGTCTTGAGGAATTCCCACATGCATAAGAACTTCGCGCTGTTCGTGCTGGGCGCTGCTGCGGCGCTGTCGTCGCAGGCGGTCCTGGCCCGCGTCAATGTCGATATTGGAATCGGCGTGCCTGTCGCACCGGTCTATGTCGAGCCCGCGCCGGTCTATGCCCCTGCACCGGTGTACGCCCCGCCCCCGCCGCCGGCCTACTATGCACCGCCGCCGGTCTATGTCGCGCCGCAGCCCGTCATCGTTGCACCTGGCTACTATGACGATGGGCGCGGCCGCGAATGGCAGGAACGCCAATGGCGCGAACAACGCTGGCGTGAGCGCGAATGGCGCAAGCACCATCGTCATGACGACGACGATTGATCCTGTACCCGGCAGCGCTCAGGCTGCCTTCTTCGCCAGGCCCAGGTAGGTCTCGATCACGCGCGGGTTGACGGCCAGTTCCGACGCAGGACCTTCGAGCGTCATGTCGCCCGTCTCCAGCACGTAACCGTAGTCGGCCACCTGCAGAGCGGCGCGTGCGTTCTGTTCGATCAGCAGCGTTGCCACGCCGGTTTTGCGCAGGTCGCTGATGATGTGGAAGATCTCTTTAACGATCAGCGGCGCAAGGCCGAGGCTCGGCTCATCCAGCATCAGCAACTGCGGCTTGGCCATCAACGCGCGGCCCACAGCGAGCATCTGGCGCTCGCCGCCGGAGAGCGTACCGGCCTCCTGCGCACGACGCTCTTTCAGGCGCGGGAACAGGTCGTACACCACATCCATCTGATCGAGGTAGTTGCGTTCACCTGCACGCTTGCGTCGGTACGCGCCGAGCACGAGGTTGTCTTCCACGCTCATGGTGGCAAAGAGTTCGCGCTTTTCCGGCACGAGGCACATGCCGCGTGCCACACGCTTTTCTACCGGCAACCCGGTGAGGTTGTGACCGAGATACGAAACCACGCCGTTGGCCGAGCCGGTGGTCGGCAGCGCCCCCATGATGGCGCCCAGCATTGTGGACTTGCCCGCGCCGTTCGGGCCAATGACGGTCACGATCTGGCCCGCCCCGACCTTCAGGTTGGCGCCATGCAGCGCTTCCACCTTGCCATAGCGGACGTGCAAATCCTTCACTTCGAGGATGACTGACATGCGCGTTCTCCTTATTCCACGCCGCCCAGGTAGGCTTCAAGCACCGCGGGGTTCTGCTGCACTTCCTGCGGCAGCCCTTCGGCGATCTTGGAGCCGAATTCCATGACGACCAGCCGATCGGTGAGGTTCATGACGAAGTCCATGTCATGCTCGACCAGCAGCACACTCATGCCTTCGGCTTTGAGCTTGGTGAGCAGCGCAGCCAGCGCCTGTTTTTCCTTGTAGCGCAGGCCGGCGGCGGGCTCGTCCAGCAGCAGCAGCGCCGGGTCGCAGCACAGCGCGCGGGCGATTTCCAGGATGCGTTGCTGGCCCAGTGCCAGACTGCCGGCTTCCTGATACATGCAATCGGCCAGGCCCACGCGCTCCAGTTGGCGGCGCGCCTCAAACAGCAGCTTCTGCTCTTCGGCCTGGTTCATGCGCACCACGCTGGCGAGCACGCCGCCCTGCGCCGCGAAGTCACCGCGCAGGTGAGCACCCAGCGCGACGTTCTCCAAGACGGTCATGCCCGACAGCAATTGCACATGCTGGAAGGTGCGGCCGATACCGCGCTTGACGATCTCACGCGAAGGCCTGCCGCTGATGCGCTCCCCGCGGTAGAGCACCTCACCACGCGTGACAGGCAGCACGCCGGTCACGAGGTTGAAGGTGGTCGACTTGCCCGCGCCGTTGGGGCCGATCAGTCCGATGATCTCGCCGGCTTTCACCTGGAAGCTGACATCGTTCACGGCAACCAGGCCGCCAAACTCCTTGCGCGCGGCGCGCACGTCCAGGATCAGCTCACCAGCTTGCGGCTTCTCGCGCTGCTTGAGTGCCGGCGCGTCGTCGGGCGCACGCGCCGTCGGCGCCGATGGAAACAGCTTGCGGATGAACGGCCATACGCCGTCGCGCGCGTACTGCAGCAGCAGCACCAGCAGCACGCCGAACACGATGATCTCGAAGTTGCCGTTGGAGCCCAGCAGCTTCGGCAGAATGCTCTGCAGGCTGTCTTTCAGGATGGTCAGCAAACCCGCGCCAAGCACCGCGCCCCACACGTGGCCCACGCCACCGACCACCGCCATGAACAGATATTCGATGCCGTAGTTCAGGCCGAACGGCGTCGGGTTCACCGCGCGCTGCAGATGCGCATAGAGAAAGCCCGAAATGCACGCCAGCACCGCCGCAAAGACAAAGATCACCACCTTCATCCACGCCGTGTTCACCCCCATTGCCTCGGCCATCGTGCCGCCGCCCTTGAGCGCGCGGATGGCGCGGCCGGGGCGTGAATTCAGCAGGTTCTGCACCGCCAAAACAGCCACGACGACGACGGCCCAGATCAGGTAGAACATCTCCCGCCCGGTCTGCAGCGATTTGCCGAGCACGTTCAGCACCGGAATGCCGTTCAGCCCGTCGTACTTGCCCAGGAATTCCAGGTTGCCGAACAGGAAGAACAACGACAGGCCCCACGCAATCGTCGCCAGCGGCAGGTAGTGGCCCGACATGCGCATCGTGATCAGGCCAATCACGTACGCGCTGACCACCGTGATCACCAGCCCGGCCAGCAAGCCGATCCACGGCGAGACACCGTACTGCGTCGTCAGGTAGGCGGTGCTGTATGCCCCCAGGCCAACAAACGCCGCTTGCCCGAACGAGGTCAGCCCACCCACACCCGTGAGCAGCACCAGCCCCAGCGCGACGAGACTATAGAGCCCGATGTAGTTGAGCAGCGTGATCCAGAACTCGGGCGTCGGCACGATGGGGATCAACGCCAGCACGACCACGAACAACGCGGTCAGCACGCGGTTGCGCGAAAGCCAGCCGCGCTGCGCAATGCCGCCGGAAGATTTGGTCAGCGTGTTCATCGGCTTATTCCTCTTCCTCGACATGCTTGGTGGTGAGCGATCGCCACAGCAGCACGGGAAGGATGAGCGTGAACACGATCACCTCCTTGAATGCCGACGCCCAGAACGATGAATACGACTCCAGCAGCCCCACCAGCAGCGCGCCCAGCGCCGCCACCGGATAGCTCACCAGGCCACCCACGATTGCGCCCACGAAGCCCTTCAGGCCGATCAGGAAACCGGACTCGTAGTAGACCGTGGTGAGCGGCGCGATCAGGATGCCGCACAGCGCGCCAAGCGCCGCGGCCAGCGTGAAAGCCAACCGCCCCGCCTGCGTGGTGCTGATGCCCACCAACCGCGCTCCCAGCCGGTTCACCGCCGTTGCGCGCAGCGCCTTGCCCGACACCGTGCGGCCAAAGTAGAAGTACAGCGCCACAATCATCAGCACCGACACGGCCACCACCCACAGGCTCTGACCCGACACGGTGAGCGTGCCCAGATCGAAGCGCGCATCGGAAAACGCATCCGTGCGCGAGCCTTCCGCACCGAACATCACGAGGCCGAGGCCCACCATCGCAAAGTGCACGCCTACCGAAACGATGAGCAGCACGAGCGTGCTCGCTTCGGCCAAGGGTTCGTAGGCTAGGCGGTAGATCATCGGCCCCATGGGAATGACGATCAGCAGCGTCAACGCGACCTGCACAATCATCGGCAACGCCATCGGGGCGAACATGCTGGCCGCCACGTACACGGCAATCGGAAAAACCAGGTATTTGCCTGCATAGATAGCGCCTGTGCGCAGCGCATGCAGGCGCAGTTCGGGTTGCAGCAGCGTGCGGCCCATCTCGACGAGAAACGTCAGCACGCCCAGCGCAACGAGCATGCTGGCCGAGAGGGGCGCCTTGTTGGCCTGGATGGCTGCCAGCGTAAGCGCGCCATACGCCACGAATTCACCCTGCGGGATGAAGATCACGCGCGTGACGGAAAACACCAGCACGAGCGCCAGTGCCAGCAGCGCGTAGATCGCGCCCGATGTCACGCCGTCTTGCGCCAGGATGGCGGCAATCGACAAGTCCATGAAGCTCCTCGTTCTTGTAGTCGTGGAGTTCGCGCCGGAAGTGAACCGGGCGAGGGGGCGCCACGAGTTACGAGATAGTAAATTTCTTACGACAGGATGAAATTGGCGACAACCCTAACGCGCGGCCCTAGTCCGTCGGCCGCCGGCCTTGGCAGGGCTCACCGCGGGCGCCTGCAGCATGGCAGACAGGCGCATCACGAACGTGCGCAGGGTGTGCTCCAGCTCGCCGCCGCGCTGCGCGTGAAACAGCGGTTGCAGGTTCAGCGCGATCAGCACAAGCACAAGTTGCCCGCGCGTGCCGAACACCGGCAGCGAGAGTGCGTTCACGCCCGGCAGCAGGCTACCCGTGACCCACGATGCGCCTTCTGTGCGGACGTCTTCGCACAGGCGGTAGTAGTCGGTCAGCGAACGCGGCAGGCCGGGTAGATCGTCGCCGGCACGCTCGTGCAGTTCGCGTTCAACCAACGGCAGCGTCTGCTCCATCGGCTGATAGGCGCCGAACAGGCGGCCGGTGGCGGAATTGAGCATCGGCAGGACATCGCCAATGCGCAGATTCACGCCGGGCGCACCACCCGCCTTCTCCCAATGCACAACGGTCGGGCCACGGTCGCTCCAGACGGCAATGCCGATGGTATGGCCGGTCTGGTCTCGCAGGTCAGCAAGCAAAGGCCGCGTGCGGACGATGGCATCGGAACGGTTGAGGCTGGCCAGACCCAGGCGCAGTGCAAACGGGCCGAGTTCGTAGCGGCCGGTCAGCGGGTCTTGTGACACCGCGCCCACGCGCTGCAAGCTCACCAGATAGCGGTGCGCCTTGGACGGATGCATGTGCGCCGCGCGTGCCAGGTCGCCGAGCGCCATCGCACGCATGGCACGCGTCAGCGCAACCAGCAATTGAGAGCCGACTTCGATGGATTGGATGCCCGAACGGTCACGGTTTGCGCGCGCGTCTTCTGCATCGCCATCGGGTGGCAGGTCGTCTTCGACTTCCGTGGTCTCCATGTCTCGGGGGCGCATTGGCTTAGGCTGAGCCGACAAAGTGCTGCGAGCGTAGCACGCGGCGTCGCCTTGACGGGCAGTTCTAAATTTTTATGCATTGTAGAAACAATGCTTCTAATCATAATTCACGTATACCCTAGGCGCATCTCCCGACCCTGCGATCTATGATTGCCAGCGTTCGGTATAGCCTGACATCAGCGCACCCCAATCCAGGCATTCCGGCCCATACACGTTGAAAAGACAATTCCCCCAACCGTAACCCACTACACAAGGAGTGACAGAATGGCCAAAGCCTTCGCCTCGCAAGCCGACCTCGAGGCCAAACAAGTCACCTTCACCCAGCTCTCCCCCAACGCCTACGCCTACACCGCCGAGGGCGACCCGAACTCGGGCGTCATCATCGGCGACGACTCGGTGCTGATCGTCGACACCACCGCCACACCGGCGATGGCGCAAGACCTGATTGCGCGCATCCGCGCCATCACCGACAAGCCGATCAAGCACGTGGTGCTGTCGCACTATCACGCGGTGCGCGTGCTGGGTGCGTCGGCCTACTTTGCAGAAGGCGCGCAGAACGTCATCGCCAGCCGCGGCACGTATGAAATGATCGTCGAGCGGGGTGAGGCGGATATGAAATCCGAAATCGAACGCTTTCCGCGCCTGTTCGCGGGCGTGGAAACAGTGCCCGGCCTGACTTGGCCGACGCTGGTGTTCGAGCGCGAACTCACGCTGTTCCTTGGGCAATTGGAAGTGAAGATCCTGCACCTGGGCCCCGGCCACACGAAGGGCGACACGGTGGTGTGGATTCCGTCGCAGAAGGTGCTGTTCTCCGGCGACTTGGTCGAGTACGACGCCGCCTGCTATTGCGGCGATGCCCAACTCGAAGAATGGCCCGCCACACTGGATGCGCTACGCGCACTCGGCGCTGACAAACTCGTGCCCGGCCGCGGCCCGGCGCTGCTCAATCCGGCCGAAGTCGACAAGGGTCTCGCCTATACGCGCGATTTCGTATCCACGCTGCTCCAGCGGGGCAAAGAAGCCGTCGCGCACAAGATGGACCTGAAGGCAGCCATGGCGCACACCCGTGCGGCCATGGACCCGAAATTCGGCAACGTCTTCATCTATGAGCACTGCCTGCCATTTGACGTGACGCGCGCCTTTGATGAGGCCAGCGGCATCAAGCACCCGCGCATCTGGACAGCGGAGCGCGACAAGGAAATGTGGGCCGCCCTGCAAGGCTGAACATGAACCCCGACTTCCAGAACCGCGTCTTCCCCTATACGCCGTGCGCCGAACAACAACCGGGCGCGGCAACGGCTGCTCGCCCCGTGGTCATCGTCGGCGCGGGGCCGGTTGGTTTGGCCACGGCAATCGATCTGGCGCAGCAGGGTGTGGCCGTGGTCATTGTGGATGACGACTGCACACTCTCTACCGGCTCGCGCGCGATCTGCTTCTCCAAGCGCTCGCTGGAGATTTTCGATCGGCTCGGCTGCGGCGATTGCATGGTCGACAAGGGCGTGAGCTGGAACGTTGGCAAGGTCTACCTGAAGAACGAACTGCTCTACAGCTTTGACCTGCTGCCGGAAACTGGCCACCGCCGGCCCGCGTTCATCAACCTGCAGCAGTACTACGTGGAAGGCTTTCTCGTTGAACGCGCGCAAGCCTTGCCGAACATCGAGCTGCGCTGGAAGAACAAGGTAACCGGCCTCACGCAGGATGCCGACGGCGTAACGCTCAGCATCGAGACGCCCGACGGCACGTACGAACAGCGCGCGCAATATGTGGTTGCCTCCGACGGCTCGCGCAGCCCGGTACGTCACATGATGGGCCTGGAAGCCCACGGCCAGACGTTCAAAGACCGCTTCCTGATCGCTGACGTGCGCATGCATGCGCCCTTCCCCAGCGAGCGCTGGTTCTGGTTTGATCCGCCGTTTCACCCGAATCAATCGGTGCTGCTGCACCACCAGCCCGATCACGTCTGGCGCATCGACTTCCAGCTCGGCTGGGACGCCGACCCCGTGGCCGAAAAGCAACCCGAGCGCGTCATCCCACGCGTGCGTGCGCTGCTGGGGGAAGGCGTCGACTTCGAGCTGGAATGGGTCAGCGTCTATACGTTCTCGTGCGAACGCATGGACCGCTTCCGCCACGGCCGCGTGCTCTTTATCGGCGATGCAGCGCATCGTGTGTCGCCATTCGGCGCGCGCGGTGCCAACAGCGGTTTGCAGGATGCCGAGAACCTCGCGTGGAAACTGCGCATGGTGCTTGCCGGCGATGCTCCCGACGCGCTGCTCGACACCTACGCGAGCGAGCGCGAATTTGCCGCCGACGACAACATCCGCCACTCCACCCGCTCGACTGATTTCATCACGCCCAAGAGCGCGGTCAGCCGGCTCTTTCGCGATGCCACGCTGCGCCTGGCCAAGCACTATCCGTTTGCCCGCACGCTGGTCAACAGCGGGCGGCTGTCGATGCCGACGGTGCTTGAGGGCTCTCCATTGCAGACAGCGGATGAGGCGCCCTTCGCCTGCGCGCTCGTGCCGGGCGCCGTCGCGCTCGACGCACCGGTGCGCAATGCCGATGGCCGCGCCGATTGGCTGCTCAGCCATCTGCACGACGGCTTCACCGCGCTGCGTTTCTGCGGTGCGGGAGAACACGTCGATGCGCTGCCGCTGCCTACGCTGGCAATCTTCCCAACCGGCGGCATGGGCACGGTCTCGGCCAACGTGACAGCGTTGGAAGACATCGACGGGCTCATCGCGCAACGCTATGACGCACGCCCCGGCACGGTCTACCTGATCCGTCCCGATCAGCACGTCTGCGCACGCTGGCGCGCGCTCGAACCTGCCAAGCTGGCCGCTGCGTTGCTTCGCGCCACGGGACAGGCCGCGCCTGCCGCAATGCCGCGGGCCGCCGTCTCCGCCTGAGCTGAATACCGACCACCATGCCCCTGAACACGCAACCCAACCTGCCGCGCCCGGACGATTTCTACGAGGCGCTGATCGACGCGCACCGCGACCTGAACGACGAGCACAGCGCGATGCTCAACGCGCAGCTCATCCTGCTGCTCGCGAACCATATTGGTGACATGGCGGTACTACGCGAAGCACTGACAGCAGCGCGACTGGCATTGCCGGCGACGACAACCTGAGCGCCGTGGCGCTCTATCTTCTGGTGGAACGGGGCAACCCGAGCCGCGTGTTCAAAGGCGAACGATTTGAGCCGGCAGACTAGCGCCCGGCCTGCCGCGTTCCGGCAAGCTGGCCACGGCGGTACTCGCCTTGGCGCTCCAGCATCCAGCCCGGGTATTCGGCCGGCAGCTTGCTCAGCGCGTCGAGCTGTGCCAGTTCTTCCGCCGTCAGTTCAACCTTGGTCGCGGCAATATTGTCGTCGAGCTGCTCGACCTTCTTGGCGCCGACGATCACGGTCGTGACTGCGCGCTGATGCAGCAGCCACGCGAGCGCAATCTGCGCAACCGACACGCTGCGCGCATCGGCCATGACGCGCATGGCATCCACACAGGTGTAGGCACGCGCACGGTCCACGGGCGGGAAGTCGAACTTGTTGCGGCGGCTGTCTTGTTCGCCGTGCTGCTCGCGCGTGTATTTGCCGCTGAGCAGGCCGCCGGCCAGCGGACTCCACACCATCAGGCCCAGGCCTTCGCTCTTGAGCATCGGCACCAGTTCACGCTCCAGGTCACGGCCGGCGATGGTGTAGTAAGCCTGCAGGCTTTCGAAGCGCGCGCAACCGAGGCGCTCTGCAATCCCCAGCGCCTTGACGATCTGCCACGCAGCCCAGTTCGATACGCCGACATAGCGCACATGGCCATGCTGCACGAGCGTATCGAGCGCGCGTACGGTTTCTTCGATGGGCGTGGCCGGGTCGAAGCCATGGATCTGGTAGAGGTCGATATGGTCGAGCTGCAGGCGCTTCAGACTCGCCTTGATGCCGTCCATGATGTGGGAGCGCGTGGCGCCGCGTGCGTTCACACTCTCACCGGTCTGGCCGAACACCTTGGTCGCGACGACCACGCTGTCGCGCGAGACCTTCAGGTTCTTGAGCGCCTGCCCCGTCATCTGTTCGGCGACACCGTTGGCGTACACATCGGCGGTGTCGATGAAGTTGATACCGGCGTCGAGCGCGCGCCCGATCAGGCGCTCGGCATCGGCTTGCTGCAAATCACCGATGTGCTGCCAGATGCCGTCGTTGCCGCCGAAGGTCATCGTGCCAAGGCACAGCTCCGATACAAACAGGCCGGTCCGGCCAAGTTGGTTGTAACGCATGTGTTCGACTCCGATACGATGGGAATGGAATGCTGAGCGCACAGGCCCAGATGCGGGAAACAACGCACAGGATAGGGCGGACTGATGGATCCTGCAGAACGCTCAGTCGGACGCCGGGTGATGACCCAGGCGCGACGAGATGGCTGCGCCCGCCTGCTGCAGCAGCGCAACGTAGTGCGCTTTGGTGTCGGCGCCACAACGCATGGTCGGGAACGAGATCGACAGCCCCGCAATCACGCGGTCAAAGCGATCGAACACCGGCACGGCAATGCATAGCAGCCCGTCTTCCTGCTCTTCGTTGTCTTCGCCAAAACCTTGCTGGCGCACGCGCGGCAGGATGCTCAGCACGGCCTCGGCCGAGCCCAGCGTCTTCTGCGTCGGCTTCTTGAACTCGACTCTGGAGAGCACCGCGCGCGACTCGTCCGGTGGCATGTACGCCAGCAGCACCTTGCCGATGGCCGTGCTGTACAGCGGCTTGCGCCATCCAACGCGCGACTGCATGCGCAGACCGTAGTCGCCCTCGATCTTGTGGATATAGATGATGGCGTCCTCGTCGAAGGCGCCCAGGTGCACCGTCTCCCGCGTGAGCTGGGCGATGCGACGCATCTCGATGTCGGCCTCGCGGACGAGGTCGACGTTTTCCAGGGCCTTGGCGCCAAGCTCGAACAGGCGGATGGTCAGCCGATAGCGATCGGTGTCACCTTCCTGCGCCACATAGCCCAGGCCTTTGAGCGTCTGCAGGAAGCGGTGCACAGTCGTCTTTGACATGCCCAGCCGCTGCGACAGTTCGCTGGGGCCTACGGCGCCAAGCTCGCCCATCGCGCCCAGGATCGTGAACACCTTGTCGACCGCCGACACCGATTCCGCTTTATCGGCACCGGTATCAACGGGTTCATTGGCAGACGGGTCTTCCGACTTGCGTTGCCGGGGCGTGGCTTTCATCTCTCGTGGTTCCGTGATTTCAAAATCTGGAGAGAGCATAACCGGTCTCATACTGCGCTCCATCAATCCATCTGCCGACTTGCCTATCGCGCCAGCCAACCGCCATCCACCGCCAGCGTGTGGCCATGCACGTAGTCCGACGCGGCAGAAGCGAGAAAGACCACCGCACCTGCGAGATCGTCCGGCACGCCCCAGCGCCCCGCCGGAATGCGCGCGAGGATCTCTTCGCTGCGCTGCCGGTCTTCGCGCAGTTGCGCCGTGTTGTCGGTTTCCATGTAGCCGGGAGCGATGGCGTTGACGTTGATGCCGCGCCCCGCCCATTCGTTGGCCAACAGCCGTGTGAGCCCCAGCACACCGCTCTTCGACGCCGTGTACGACGGCACGCGAATGCCACCCTGGAACGACAGCATCGACGCCACGTTGATGATCTTGCCGTGCCCACCTTGTTCCACGAACTGCCGCGCCACCGCTTGCGAGAGAAAGAACACACCCTTGAGGTTGACGTCGATCACCGCGTCCCAATCCGCTTCGGAAAATTCGAGTGCATCGCAGCGGCGGATGATGCCCGCGTTGTTGACCAGGATGTCGACGCGGCCAAAGGCGTCCATCGCGGCTTCGACAATGCTGTCGATCGGCTCCAGCGAAGACAGATCGGCGCGCACGTCGACGAACCGTCGACCGGCCGCTTCCACGCGCGAGGCTGTCTCTGCCGGGTTGGAACGGTTTGCCCCCACGATGTCGCAACCGGCGGCCGCGAGCGCCATCGCCATGCCCGCGCCCAAGCCCGTGTTGCTGCCGGTGACGATGGCCACCTTGCCGGTCAGGTCGAACAGGCTTGCGCTCTGGAGATAGGGATTCTCTAACCGCATGGCGTCAGCGCAGGTCTGCAATGGCGATGTGGTCCATGTCGTGGAACACCTGATTCTCGCCGACCATGCCCCAGATGAAGGTGTACGCCTGCGTGCCCACGCCAGAGTGGATCGACCAGCTTGGCGAAATGACGGCCTGCTCGTTGTGGACAAGGATGTGGCGCGTCTCCTGCGGCTCGCCGAGCATGTGGAACACAGCGGCATTCTCCGGCAGGTTGAAATAGAAATAGACCTCCATGCGGCGCTCGTGCGTGTGGCACGGCATGGTGTTCCACAGGCTGCCGGGCTCGAGCTTGGTCATGCCCATCGAGAGCTGACAGGTCGGCAGCACGTCCGGCACGATGAGCTTGTAAATCGTGCGCCGGTTGCTGGTGGCCGGATCGCCGAGCGTTTCGGGCGACGCCTGGGCCAGCGTGATCGTGCGCGTCGGATAGGCCGTATGGGCGGGCGAGCAGTTGATGTAGAACTTGGCGGGCCTGGTCGCATCGTTGCTGCCGAAGACGATGTTCTGGCCACCCAGGCCGATGTAGATCGCCTCTTCATTGCCGACGGTGTGCCGTGTGCCATCCACCTCCACCCAGCCCGGGCCGCCAATGTTGATCGCGCCCAATTCTCGGCGCTCCAGCAGATGGCTCACGCCCATCGACTTGGCGAGCGATGCGGGCACTTCCACCGGCCGTGTCGCCGGCCACGCACCTCCGACGATGATCCGGTCGATGTGGCTGTACGTGAGTTGGAGCGCATCGCGCTCGAATACCTGCTCCACCAGGAACTGGCGGCGCAGCCCGGCCGTGTCGAGGGTTCTTGCGTGTTCGCTATGGATTCCTTGCCGCACTTCCATGCCGTTTCTCCATTGGGGATGCACCGGCATTCACATGCGCTGCCGGGGGTTCTGGGCTGGATTGAAGCATAAAAAACAAAAACACGGAACGACGATCCATTTTATTGATGCAAAGCACAATGGCATTGGAATAACGACCACAGCGCTCATTTGCAGGGCAGGGTAAACGATCAACCCGACAAACCTAAAAATATGGAACATCGTTCCAATTCATCCGCTATAGTCACAGCCACGATGTTGGGACCCTAACCAACCGAGCACACAGAGGCTCATGGAGGAGACGTGAAGATCAAGAAGGCGATTGACCGCATTCCGGGCGGGCTGATGCTGGTGCCAATGCTGCTGGGCGCGTGCGTACACACGCTCGCGCCTGAGGCTGGGAAGTACTTCGGCTCGTTCACCAACGGCCTGATCAGCGGTACGGTGCCGATCCTGGCGGTGTGGTTCTTCTGCATGGGTGCGACCATCGACCTGCGTGCCACGGGTGTGGTGCTGCGCAAGTCGGGCACCCTGCTCGCCACCAAGATCGCGGTGGCATGGCTGGCCACATTGGTGGCCGCTCAGTTCATTCCGGACGATGGCATCAAGACGGGCATCTTGGCAGGGCTATCGCTGCTGGCGATCACCACGTCGATGGACATGACCAACGGGGGGCTCTACGCCGCAGTCATGCAGCAGTACGGCACCAAGGAAGAAGCCAGCGCGTTCGTGCTGATGTCGGTCGAATCGGGGCCGCTGGTGAGCATGCTGATCCTGGGGGCGACGGGCATCGCTGTGTTCGAGACGCGGCTGTTCATGGGCGCCCTGCTGCCCTTCCTGATCGGCTTCACGCTTGGCAACCTCGACAGCGAACTGCGCGAACTGTTCGGCCGCTGTGTGCACCCGCTCATCCCGTTCTTCGGATTCGCGCTGGGCAACGGTATTGACCTGGGCGTGATCGCCAAAAGCGGCTTCCCGGGCCTGCTGCTGGGCCTGACCGTGATTGTCGTGACGGGCATACCGCTGATCCTCGCAGACAAGTTCATCGCCGGCGGCAACGGCGGGGCGGGACTGGCAGCATCGTCTACGGCCGGCGCGGCAGTCGCCAACCCGGCAATCATCGGCGAGATGATCCCCAAGTTCAAACCGATGGTGCCTGCAGCGACCGTGCTGGTAGCCACCGCCTGCCTGGTAACGGCCATCCTCGTGCCGATCCTGACGGCGATGTGGGTGCGGCGCGTGGGTCGCGCGGCGCCATTGCCCGAGCGCGATGTCGCGGGCCTTCCGTCGCCGCGTACCGTGGAACGCGAAGCCCATTTCTGAACAAGCCGTTGCTGCACCCCATACAAGACCCGAGAGGAGAACCCTCATGCCACTTCACGCGCTCACCCGCCACACTGCAGGTGTCATCATGACCGCTGCCCTCATTGCAGGCAGCGCCCCGTCCCAGGCCGCCACCAATGCCGAAGCGGTCGCACAGACCGTCGAACGCCTGCGCGTCGCCATGGTGTCCAGCGACGGTGCCACACTCAAGTCGCTCATTGAAAACGACCTGACCTATGGGCACTCATCGGGCAAGCTGGAAGACCACGCGGCCTTTCTCAAGGCACTGGACGGCACGAACTCGTTCCAATCGATTGCGCTGACCAACCAGACTGTGCAGGTCAATGGCGACAACGCGTGGGTGCGCCATGTGTTCGACTCCGTCAACAACCTGCCCGACGGCAAGACCAGCACCGCGCATATCGGCGTGCTGCAGGTGTGGAAGAAGCATCCGGACGGCTGGCGCCTCTTCGCGCGCCAAGCCTACCTGCTGCCCAAGGAATGACGGAGCGGATACCCCAATGACTGCACTCGCATGCCAAAGCCGATTGGCCGGCAAGACGGCACTCGTGACCGCTGCCGCCCAAGGCATCGGCCGCGCCTGCGCCGAACGCTTCGCCCGCGAGGGCGCCCACGTGATCGCGACCGACATCCACATCGACGGGTTAAACGACCTGCCGTTTGAAGTGCGCCGCCTGGACGTGCGCGATACCCGGCAGGTGAATGCACTGGCCGCCGAGCTTGGTGGCATCGACATCCTCTTCAACTGCGCTGGCTTCGTACACGCCGGCTCGGTGCTGGAGTGCGATGAGGATGCGTGGGATTTCTCGTTCGACCTCAACGTCAAGTCGATGTACCGGACCATTCGCGCGTTCCTGCCGGCCATGCTGGAACGCGGTGGCGGCAGTGTCATTAACATGTCGTCCGCAGCATCGAGCATCAAGGGTGTGCCGAACCGCTTTGTGTACGGCGCATCAAAGGCAGCGGTGATTGGGCTGACCAAGGCGGTGGCTGCCGATTTTGTCGCGCGGGGCGTCCGCTGCAACGCGATCTGCCCCGGCACCGTGGTGTCGCCGTCGCTGGCGCAACGTATCGACGCGCAGGCAACTGCACAGGGCAAGCTGCAGGCCGAGGTCGAAGCCGCCTTCGTGGCGCGCCAACCGATGGGGCGCCTCGGGCGGCCGGAAGAGATCGCTGCGCTGGCCGCCTACCTGGCCTCCGACGAGGCGGCCTTCACCACCGGCCAGGTCCACCTGATCGACGGCGGCTGGTCAAATTAATGTTCCCTCAACGACACTGAGTCTTTCCATGAAACTGCTGCGCTTCGGCCCCCACGGCCAAGAGAAACCGGGCCTGCTCGATGCAACCGGCACCATCCGTGATCTGTCGGGCATCGTCGACGACATTGCAGGCAATGTGCTGTCGGACGCATCGCTGGCCAAGCTGCGCGACGTGGATCTCGCCACGCTGCCGGCAGTCAACGGCCAACCCCGCATTGGCCCCTGCGTCGGGCGTGTCGGCAAGTTCGTCTGCATCGGACTGAACTATGCCGACCACGCTGCGGAATCCGGCCTGCCGGTGCCGGCCGAGCCGGTCGTCTTCAATAAATGGACCAGCGCCATCTGCGGCCCGAATGACGACATCGAAATCCCGCGCGGCTCCATCAAGACCGACTGGGAGGTTGAGCTGGGCGTGGTCATCGGCAAAGCCGCCAAGTACATCGACGAAGCCAACGCGCTGGACTACGTGGCGGGCTATTGCATCGTCAACGACGTTTCCGAGCGCGAATGGCAGATCGAGCGCGGCGGCCAGTGGGACAAGGGCAAGGGCTTCGACACGTTCGGCCCGCTGGGCCCATGGCTGGTCACGCGTGACGAAGTGCCCGACCCGCAGGCGCTGGACCTCTGGCTCGAAGTGGACGGCCATCGCTATCAGAACGGCAACACGCGCACGATGGTGTTTGGCGTGGCGCAACTGGTGGCGTATCTGAGCCGCTGCATGAGCCTGCAGCCGGGCGACGTCATCTCGACGGGCACGCCGCCGGGCGTGGGGCTGGGCATCAAGCCGAACCCGGTCTACCTCAAGCCGGGACAGACCATGCGATTGGGCATTGCCGGCTTGGGCGAGCAATTGCAGCGCACGGTCTCGGCAGGCTGAGGCCTACCCTTCCAGCTCCGCAAAGCGCTGCGCGACCACGTTGCGCAGCCACTGGTTACCGGCGTCCTGATGGAAGCGCCGGTGCCAGAACACATTGGTCTGCAACGCCGGCAGCTTGAGCGGCGGCGCCACAAACTCCAGCCCGAACGGCGGGGCCGCGCGCTCGGCCAGCTTGCGCGGCACCGTTACGACCAAGTCGGTCGTGCTGACGATGTACGGCACCGCCACGAAGTGCGGCACCGAAAAACGCGCCGATTGCGTGATCCCCGCCTTGTCCAGCAGCGGCCCGATGGCGTTGTAGGGGCTGGCCGAACTGGCCACCACCAGGTGCGACGCGGCGCGAAAGCGTTCCAGCGTCAGCTTGCCCTCCGATAGCGCATGGCCGCGCCGGAACATCGTCACGTAATCCTGCTGAAACAGACGCCGCTGGAAGATGCTCTCGCCGGACAGATCATCGAACGCGCCGATGGCGAGGTCGATGGCGCCCGCCTCCATCTCCGCTTTCATGTCGAATCCGCCCGCACGCATGGTGTCGATGCGCACGCCGGGCGCCTGCTCGGCACACAACTGCGCCAGCACCGGCATGAAATACACCTCGCCGACGTCGCTCATCGCAATGGTGAAGGTGCGAGTGGAACTGGCGGCTTCAAAGTGCGTGCGCTGGCCGAAGGCGCGTTGAAGTGTGTCGAGCGCTGTGGCCACTGGTTCGGCCAGTTGCTCGGCAAGTGCGGTCGGCATCATGCCGCGCGGGGTGCGCACGAAGAGTTCGTCGTCAAAGGTCTGGCGCAGGCGCGACAGCGCGTTGCTCACCGCCGGTTGCGACAGGCCCAGCCGCTCGGCCACGACGGAAATGCGCTTTTCGCGCAGGATTTCCTGAAACAGCACCAGCAGGTTCAGGTCGACATCCCGCAGATTCAGCATGGCGGCGCCTCAACATTCACAATATCAATATCATGCATTCTCGCATTGATATTCCAAATTTTCATCCAATCCGGACAATACGCGCATACCGAAAAGCCAGAACAGAGCGGCAACGCCGCCACCGGAGACCACCATGCGCCCTGCCCCCGTCGCCCAAGAAGCGCCATCCGCGCCGATCGACCTCGCTCGCCTGATTGATCAGGGCAAGGTCGGCGGCTTCCAGATCCTGCTGCTCGCCATCTGCGGGCTGTGCCTGATCATCGACGGCTTTGACGTGCAAGCCATGGGCTATGTGGCGCCGGCCATCATCAAGGACTGGAACATCACCAAGGCGAGCCTCGGACCGGTCTTTGGCGCAGGGCTGTTCGGCATGCTGGTCGGCTCGCTGGTGTTTGGCGTGCTGGGTGACCGCTTTGGGCGGCGGCCGGTGCTGATTGTTGCCACGTTTTTCTTTGCGGCGTGCATGCTGGCCACCACACAGGTGGAAACGGTGCGGGCCCTGCTCGTCCTGCGCTTCGTCACGGGCCTGGGGCTGGGTTGCATCATGCCCAACGCCATGGCGCTGGCCGGCGAGTTCAGCCCGGCGCGCTCTCGCGTGACGTGGATGATGCTGGTGTCGTGCGGCTTTACCGTCGGCGCGGCGCTTGGCGGCTTTGTCAGCGCGGCGCTGCTATCGCGCTTTGGGTGGCATGCGGTGTTTCTGGTGGGTGGGCTGGTGCCGCTCGTCATTGGCGTGATGATGGTGCTGTGGCTGCCAGAATCCCTGCAATACCTGGTGCTCAAGGGCCGTGGGCAAATGGGGCAAACGCACCACCAACGTCTCGCTCGCTGGCTGAGCAAGCTTGATCCGCAACTGCAGGTGAACGCGCAGACGCAATTCGTGGTGCCCGAGGCGCCCGCGCGCGGCATGCCGGTCTCCGCGCTGTTCACGGAGGGCCGCGCCAAGGTCACGCTCGTGCTGTGGGTCATCAACTTCATGAATCTGATCGACCTGTACTTCCTGTCGAACTGGCTGCCCACGCTGATTCGCGATGCGGGTTATCCGACGGATACCGCCGTGCTGGTGGCGACCGCGCTGCAGGTGGGCGGTGTGATCGGCACGCTCACGCTGGGCCGGCTGATCGATCGGCTGGGCTTTGTGCGCGTGCTGGCCGTGTGCTTCCTGATCGCCTGCGTCACCGTGGGGCTGATTGGCCATGTGGCGGCTGCGTTGCCCATGCTGGTGGCGATGGTGTTCGTGGCCGGCTTCTGCATCGTCGGCGGGCAGCCTGCGGTGAATGCGCTGGCCGCCACGTATTACCCCACCACGCTGCGCGCGACCGGCATCGGCTGGAGCCTGGGCGTGGGCCGCATCGGCTCCGTCATTGGCCCGGTGATCGGCGGGCACCTGATTGCCATGCAGTGGGGCGGCCCAGCGTTGTTCTCGGCTGCGGCGATGCCGGCGCTGGTGTCGTTCGGCATGGTGCTGGCGCTCACGCTGGCCGACAGTGGCCCGGACACCGCACGGTTTGCTGCGCGCAAGCCCGCTTGAGTGCCTGCCAACGACTACGCTTTCCCTTGACGACGTTTTCTCCAAGGACTTCACCATGAACATGCTCGCCCCGACGGCCAAAAGCGCATTCACACCCGCGTCGCTGGACCGGCCCGCTTACCAGAGCGGCTTCGGCAACGAGTTCGCCACCGAAGCGCTGCCTGGCGCTCTGCCACACGGTCAGAACTCGCCGCAGAAGGCGCCGTACGGCCTGTATGCGGAGCAGATTTCCGGCACGGCGTTCACCGCGCCGCGTGCGCACAACCGCCGCTCGTGGCTGTATCGCATCCGTCCGGGTGCCGTGCACCTGCCGTTCGAGGCAATGGCGCAAGGCCGCTTCCACAGCAACTTCAACGAAGTGCCGCCCTCGCCCAACCAGTTGCGCTGGGACCCGCTGCCGACACCGGCTGCCGGTACGGACTTCATCGACGGCATCGTCACCTTCGCCGGCAATGGCGGGCCGGACGCGCAAACCGGCTGCGGCATCCACCTGTACGCCGCCAACGCGTCGATGACCGACCGCTTCTTCTACAACGCCGACGGCGAACTGCTGATCGTCCCACAGCAAGGCCGCCTGCGTCTGCTGACGGAAATGGGCGTGATCGACGTGGAGCCGCTGGAGATTGCTGTCATCCCGCGCGGCGTGCGCTTGCGCGTCGAGTTGCCGGACGGTGAAGCGCGAGGCTACATCTGCGAGAATTTCGGGGCGATCTTCCGCCTGCCGGACCTGGGCGTGATCGGCTCGAACGGCCTGGCCAACCCGCGCGACTTCCTCACGCCGCACGCATGGTACGAAGACCGGGAGAGCGCTTCGGGCAGCTTTGAACTCGTCGCCAAATTCCAGGGCAACCTGTGGCGCGCCAAGATCGGCCACTCGCCGCTGGATGTGGTGGCCTGGCACGGCAACCTCGCGCCGTACAAGTACGACCTGCGCCTGTTCAATACCATTGGTTCGATCAGCTACGACCACCCGGACCCGTCGATCTTCCTCGTGCTGCAAAGCCCGTCCGACACGCCGGGCGTGGACACCATCGACTTCGTGATCTTCCCGCCGCGCTGGCTGGCGGCCGAAAACACGTTCCGCCCGCCCTGGTTCCACCGCAACGTTGCGAGCGAATTCATGGGCCTGATCCAGGGCGTGTACGACGCCAAGGCCGAAGGCTTTGTGCCTGGCGGCGCCAGCCTGCACAACTGCATGAGCGGCCACGGCCCGGATGCCGACACGTTCGAGAAAGCCAGCAACGGCGACACCACCAAGCCGCACAAGGTGGACGCGACGATGGCCTTCATGTTCGAGACGCCCGGAGTGATCCGCCCAACACGCTTTGCGGCCGAATCGGCGCAACTGCAGGCCAAGTACTTCGAATGCTGGCAAGGCCTGAAGAAACATTTCGACCCGACCAAGCGTTAAGCACGATCGACGAATTCACATTGACGCCTACGCGAGCATCCAGAAGGTGTGGCCGTACCCTGCCCTAGATGGCGCCTTGAATTTCTGTTGCAGAGAGGAAAAAGGAAGGAGCCTTGTCTGAGCGCAGCGAGTTTGGCTCCTTCCCCTCTCTGCGACATAAATTCAAGGGGAGGTCGCCATCTCGGGCGCGCCTTTCTTTGCTTACTTTCTTTGGCAAGACAAAGAAAGTAAGTCGCCCCCGGCAGGGGGTGAAACGCAGGCTGCACCAGCAACGTCAAGCAATAACTGACTCAACAAACAAATCACCGCCCCCATCATGACCACCCGCCAATTAAGCTGGCTAGAATCCGCCAACACCCCCGACACCCATTTCCCCCTGGAAAACCTGCCCTTCGGCATCTTCTCCACCAAGGAAAACCCGTCGCCGCGCGCGGGCGTGGCGCTGGGTGATCAAGTCATCGATCTCGGCGTACTGGATGACGCCGGGCTGCTGCCCGCATCCACGCGCGGCACGTTCCGCACCGGCAAGCTCAACAGCTTCATTGCGCTGGGCAAGCCCGTATGGACGGAAACGCGCAAGAAGCTGCAAACCCTGTTCAGCGTGGCCGACACCCACGTGCGCGACAACGCCACGCTGCACGCGCGTGCACTGGTGCCGCAAGCACACGCCGTGATGCACCTGCCGATCGACATCCCGGGCTATACGGATTTCTATTCGTCCCGCGAGCACGCCACCAACGTCGGCCGCATGTTCCGTGATCCCGAGAATGCGCTGCTGCCTAACTGGCTGGAAATCCCGATCGGCTACAACGGCCGCGCAAGCTCCGTGGTGGTGAGCGGCACGCCGCTGCACCGCCCGATGGGCCAGATCAAGCTGCCGGACCAGCCGCGCCCGATCTTCACGGCCTGCCGCAAGCTGGATTACGAGTTGGAGATGGCCTTCGTCGTCGGCAAGCCGAGCGCGCTGGGTGAGCCGGTTTCCGTGGATGCGGCACCGGATCACATGTTTGGCGTCGTACTGCTCAACGACTGGAGCGCGCGCGACATCCAGCAATGGGAATACGTGCCGCTCGGCCCGTTCAACTCGAAGGGTTTCGGCACATCGATCTCGCCGTGGATCGTGACGATGGATGCGCTGGAGCCGTTTCGCGTGGCCAACCCGGCGCAATCGCCCGAGCCGCTGGAATACCTGCGCCAGAACCGTCCCAACGCTTACGACATCGCCCTCGAAACGGCACTGCGCCCCCACGGTGGCGAGCGCAGCACCATCGCCCGCACAAACTTCCGCGCGATGTACTGGACGATGGCGCAACAGCTCGCGCACCACACCGTGTCCGGTTGCAACGTGCGCGTGGGTGACCTGATGGGCTCGGGCACCATCAGCGGCACGACGCCGGATTCGTACGGCAGCCTGCTGGAGCTGACCGTCAACGGCAAGCAGCCACTTGATCTCGGCAACGGCACCACGCGTGCCTTCCTGGAAGACGGCGACGAAGTCATCATGACCGGCTGGTGCCAGGGCAACGGCTATCGCGTGGGCTTTGGGGAAGTGCGCGGCGAAATCCTACCGGCGCGCAGCGCGAAGTAATGCCTCAAAGTGCGGCGGACCGGCAGTCCGCCGCCTTCATCACGCTGGCTTTGCCGGCACCACGGCCAGCATCGCATCGCCGATCACGTGCTCGCCGCGGGCCTGGAGCGCCTCACCAGCGCCACGTGCATCGCGCGCTTCCCGGTTCTGGCCGAGCTTGAGCTTGCCTTCAAGCGCCGTGATCTCTATCTCGAGCCCGACAATCATCTTGAGCAGATCGTCGACGTAGCCGGCGGGGGCATCGGACATCTTCCAGGGCGCCGGCTGCACAGCCTCATGGGTGCGTGTCAGGCGGGCGACCACGCCGCGCACGAAGCGCTCGTCATCGCGAACGGTGATGCGCCCATGCGCATGCGCCACGCGGTAATTCCATGTCGGCACGTGCTTGTGATGCTCCTGCTTGCTCGGATACCACGTCGGCGAGATATACGCATCGCCCGCGCGGAAGATGACCAGCACCTCATCGCCATTGGCCACGTCTTGCCACACCGGGTTGGCGCGCGCCACGTGGGCATGCAGCGTGCCCAGCTTGCCTTCTTCGGGCAGCAGCAGAAACGGAATGTGGTTTGCGTCGAGCCCATTCTTGCCGTGTGTGACAAGCGAGCCGAATGGGTTCTGCGCGATCAGGTCGTGCAGCGCCTCGGGGCGTGATTCTTCAAAGTGGGCAGGCACGTACATGGCAACTCCGGCAACAACCGCGCAATCGACAGGGGAGCGCCCATTCTGAACCGGATCGTGGCCCCAACATAGAGCCAGATCTGATCAGATTGCTAGAGCCAACCTAGTCGCGCAGCAGGTTCTTGGCGATGATGAGCTGCTGGATCTGCGTGGTGCCTTCGTACAAGCGCAGCAGGCGCACATCGCGATAGAAGCGCTCGGCCTTGTACTCGGCAATGTAGCCCGCACCCCCGTGAATCTGCACCGCGCGATCCGCCACGCGGCCGACCATCTCGGTGCAGAACATCTTGGTGCACGAGGCCAGCATGCTGACTTCGTGATCCTGTTTGCCGACGGGCTTGGCGTCGTAGCGGCGCGCGCAGTCGCGCACCATCGACATGCCAGCGTACAGCTCCGCCTGGCTGTCGGCCAGCATGGCCTGGATCAACTGAAAGTCGGCAATGGGCTGACCGAATTGCTTGCGCTCCTTGGCGTAGGCCACGGCATCGGTAATCAGCCGGTGCGCCATGCCGCATGCCAGCGCCGAAATGTGCAGGCGGCCGCGGTCCAGCACCTTCATCGCCGTCTTGAAGCCCTGCCCCGCCACGCCACCAATGATGTTGGCGGCGGGCACGCGCACGTTATCCAGCATCACGTCGCACGTCTTGGTGCCGCGCTGGCCCATCTTCTTGTCGGGCTTGCCAAGCGTGATGCCCGGCGTATCGGCCGGCACGATAAAGGCCGAGATGCCGCCCGCGCCTTCGCTGCCCGTGCGCGCCATCAGCGTGAATGCCCCGGCACGCGGCGCGTTGGTGATGAATCGCTTGGTGCCGTTGATGACGTAGTGATCGCCGTCCAGCGTGGCGCGCGTCTGCAGCGATGCCGCATCCGACCCCGCGTTCGGTTCCGTGAGCGCGAACGAGATGATCAGCTCGCCGCTGGCAATGCGCGGCAGGTAGTCGGCCTTCTGCGCGTCGGTGCCGTCCATCAGGATGCCCTGCGAACCGATGCCGACGTTGGTACCGAACACCGAGCGGAAGGCCAGCGCCGTGTGGCTCAGGTCGTACACCACCTCGCACTCCTGCGCCATCGCCAGGCCAATGCCGCCGTGCTCTTCCGGAATCGACAGGCCGAAGAGGCCCATCTCTTTCATGTCGGCAACGATGTCGGCGGGCACGTCATCCTCGTCTTCGAGAATGTTTTCCGCCGGCACGAGCCGCTCCTGGATAAAGCGCTGCACCGATTGCTGCAGCAGGCCGAAGGATTCGTCGTCGAGCGCCATGTCGCTGGTTCCTGTGGGATGTTGTGCCTGATCTTACCGGGTTGGCATGTTTTGACAATCCGGCCGCCCATCAACAGAATGTCGAATTCGATTCACCAATGCAGCGCGCCAGGATAAGCCCGATATGGACCTGAATGCACTCAAGCTCTTCGTCGAGATCGTCGATGCGGGCAACCTGTCGGCGGCGGCACGCCGGCTGCAGACCACGCGCTCCAACGTAAGCCACCGGCTCAAGGCGTTCGAGCGCGCGCTGGGCGTGCAGCTGCTACGCCGGACCACGCGCCGCGTCGAGCCCACGGAAGTGGGCGCCGGCATCTACGAACACGGTCGCAGCATCCTGCGCGAAATGGCCGCCGCCGATGCGCTGGTCTCCTCGCTGGGCAAATCGCTACAAGGCAGCGTGCGGCTGTCGGTGCCGACCGGGCTGGGGCACTTGCTGGTGTCGCCGCTGCTGGTGGCGTTCAAGCGCGCGTATCCGGATATCCGACTGGATGTGCGATTCGACAACCGGGTCTCCGACCTGATTGGCGAAGATGTGGATGTGGCGCTGCGCATCGTCTCGAACCCGCCGGAATCGCTCGTCGCCACGCTGCTCGATGAAGTCGACTGGGTGCTGTGCGCCGCGCCGGATTACCTGGCCGCGCATGGCGTGCCGAAAACGCTCGATGCGCTGGCCAATCACACCATCGTCAGCGCGCCGGCCGTTGGGCAGCCCCTGCGGCTATCGGCACACCTGGGCGATACGCGCTCGCTCGTCACGCTCGACCCGGGCGTCTCGTCCGATAACTATCTGTTTTTGCAAGCCGCCGTGCGCGCCGGCAACGGGCTGGGCATCCTGCCCTATTACGCGGTCGCGGACGATCTACGTGAGGGGCATGTAAAACGCGTGTTGCCGAACTATCGATTCAGCGTCTTCGGCAGTCGCCTTTACATGCTGGCGATGCCAAGCCGGTATCGGACGCTGGCCACGCGGCATTTGCTGGATTTCTTGAAAGACGGGCTACAAGGCAAACTGCCGCGCCTGCCCCAGAAGCGCGCCTGATTACACCTCCAACGGCCTCAACCCCGGCAACTGCGCAAAGCAGATCGACTTGGCCGTCTCGATAAAGTCCTGCGCGAACGGCGCCTGTGCGTAGTCGCGCGTCATGGCGGCGTAGAGGTCGCTCCACAGGCCTTCCTTGCCGACGCGCTTGGCCACAACGTATTCGTAATCGACGTAGTTCTTGATACCCCAGCTCGGCAGCGCGGCCAGCCCGCGGCGGCTGGCAACGAGCTGGAGCACGGCGATGGTCAGTTCGGCTGTGCGGCGGCTGAATGCGATTCCGGCGGGTGTCAGCACCTGCCGGATCAGGTCGATGCGCTCTTCGGGCACCGGGTACGTGATGAGTGTCTGGTCAGTAAAGTCCTTCGCGTCCAGCCACTTCTTGCTTTGCAGCGCGTGGTCGACCGGCAGCACGGCGAGGATCTCGAAGCGGAACAGCGGCGCGAACACGACACCCCGTCGCATCTTGGCGTCGGAGCCGATGACGACGTCGGCGCGGCCGTCCTTGAGCAGTGCGAGCGGATCGGTGTGGAAGCCCGAGACAAGGTCCATCTCCACTTCGGGCCAGCGCTGGCGGAAGGTGTCCATCACGGGCATCAGCCAGTCGAAGCATGTGTGGCATTCGAGCGCGATGCGCAGCGTGCCCGCGGCACGGCCCTTGATGCGTTCGAGGTCTCGCTCGGCGGTCTGGATGTCGGCGACGACCTTTTGCGCGAGTTCAAGCATGCGCTCACCCGCTTCGGTCAACTCGACCGTCTGGCCCTTGCGGCGCACGACGGCCAGCCCATAGTGCGACTCCAGCGCGCGCAACTGATGCGACAACGCCGATTGCGTCAAGTGCAGCCGCTCGGCGGCGCGCGAGACGGAGCCCCCGTCGGCCAGGGCGATCAGCGTGCGTAGATGGCGGATTTCAAGCATGTTCGTGCGACGTCCAATGTATGAATCTCATTCAATGTTATCGAAAATAATATCATTTGATTCATGACACAGGGTCGCCCATCATCGCAGGACTGAAAAACAAATCGCCTCTCCTGCGACCACTATGACGACCATCCATACCCTCGGCTACCCGCGCATCGGCGCGCAACGCGAGCTGAAGTTCGCCCTCGAATCGTTCTGGAAGGGCGCCTCGTCCGAAGACGACCTGCGCGCCACCGGCCGCGCTTTGCGCGAGCGCCACTGGAATGCCCAGCGCGACGCCGGCCTCGACTTTGTCACCGTGGGTGATTTCGCCTGGTACGACCAGGTGCTGCAGACGGCCGCCCTGCTGGGCGCCATTCCCACGCGCTATGGCTTTGATGCCGCACAGCTGACGCTAGCGCAATCGTTCGTGCTCGCGCGCGGCAATGCCGACCACGCGGCCATGGAAATGACGAAGTGGTTCGATACCAATTACCACTATCTCGTGCCCGAACTCACGCCGGACCTGCTCGATCGGCAATGGGGCCCCGGCACCGAATGGCTGTTCGACGAAGTGCGCGAAGCCCAGGCCGCAGGACACCGCGTGAAGGTCGCGCTGGTCGGGCCGGTCACGTTCCTGCATCTGGCCAAGGCCCGTAACGGCCTGACCGACAAGCTCGCGCTGCTGCCGCAAGTACTCCAGGCCTACACGGCCGTGCTCCAGCGTCTGGCCGCACTGAATGTGGAATGGGTGCAGATTGACGAACCCGCGCTGGTGCTTGATCTGCCGCAAGCCTGGAAGGATGCATTCGGCCCCGCTTACCAGGCCCTGGCCGCCGCCAAGGGTCCGAAGCTGCTGCTTGCCACGTACTTTGAGGCTGCGTCCCACCACGCTGCATTGATCAAATCCCTGCCGGTCGATGGCGTGCACCTCGATCTCGTGCGTGCACCGGAGCAGCTTGGCGCCTTCGCGCCGTGGCCCGCAGACAAGGTCCTCTCCGTTGGTGTGGTGGATGGCCGCAACATCTGGCGCTCGGATCTCGCGCGCGTGCTGGCACGCCTGGCCCCGCTGGCCGAGGCTTTTGGCGATCGCCTGTGGGTGGCGCCGAGCTGCTCGCTGCTGCATGTGCCGGTGGACCTGTCTGCCGAAACCAAGCTCGACGACGAACTCAAGGGTTGGCTGGCCTTCGCGCGCCAGAAACTCGACGAACTGGCAATCCTCAAGCTCGCACTGGTCGAAGGGCCCGCTGCCGTGCAAACGGCGCTCGATGACAACCGCGCCGCCATCGCCTCGCGCGCCGAATCGCGCCGCGTGCACAACGCCAGCGTCAAGAAGCGCGTGGCCGCGATCCGCGCAGAGGATGCCGAGCGCGCCGCGCCCTACGCTGCCCGCGCAGAAGCGCAGCAAGCCCGCCTGAACCTGCCGCTGCTGCCGACCACCACCATCGGCTCATTCCCGCAGACGGCCGAGATTCGCCAGGCACGCGCGCAACACAAGCGCGGCGAACTGCCCGCGCTGGATTATCTGCAACGCATGCGCGCCGAAATTACCGACGTCGTGCGTCGTCAGGAAGCCCTGGGCCTCGACATGCTCGTGCACGGAGAAGCCGAGCGCAACGACATGGTCGAATACTTTGGCGAACTGCTGTGGGGCTACGCCTTCACCGCCAACGGCTGGGTGCAGAGCTACGGCTCGCGCTGCGTGAAACCCCCTGTCATCTACGGCGACGTGTATCGCCCCGAAGCGATGACGGTCGAGTGGTCCAAGTACGCGCAAAGCCTGACCTCCAAGCCGATGAAGGGCATGCTGACCGGCCCGGTAACGATGCTGCAGTGGTCCTTCGTGCGCGACGATCAGCCGCGCGAGCAGACCGCACTGCAGATCGCCCTGGCGCTGCGTGACGAAGTGTGCGACCTGGAAACCGCCGGCATTGCCGCCATCCAGATCGACGAGCCTGCCTTCCGCGAAGGCCTGCCACTGCGCGCGTCCGACGTGCCGGGCTATCTCGAATGGGCCGCGCGTGCGTTCCGTGTGTCGGCCTCCGGCGTGCGCAACGACACGCAGATCCACACGCATATGTGCTATTCGGAGTTCAACGACATCCTGCCCGCCATTGCGTCGATGGATGCCGACGTGATCACCATCGAAACGTCGCGCTCGAACATGGAACTGCTCGATGCGTTTGGCGAGTTTGCCTACCCCAACGAAATCGGCCCGGGCGTGTACGACATCCATTCGCCACGCGTGCCGCGTGTGGAAGAGATGGAAGCGCTGCTCGACAAGGCCGCGCAGGTTGTGCCCGTGCAACGCCTGTGGGTGAACCCCGACTGCGGGCTCAAGACGCGCGGCTGGCCGGAAGTGGAAGCGGCACTGCAAGGCATGGTGCAAGCCACGCGCCGCTTGCGTGCCAAGCATGCGAACGCGGAGCATGCGGGCAGCAAGGCCACGCAGGGTGAAAGCGCAACGGCATAAGCAACCGTAACGCCCAAAGAAAAACGCCAACCGGTTTGTTTCGGTTGGCGTTTTTTCTTGCAGGAAACAACAGCTTAGTCGGTGCCGTACTTCGGCGAACGCGGACCATACAACAGCCCGCCCGGTTGCCCGGCCGACAGCAGACGCGCGCTGGTCGTACCCGCCACCTTGTAGCCCTGGTCGGTCACGTTGGCGATGATCTGGTTGACCGCCGCCGACACCAGCATGCCGATCAGGCCGCCGCCGGAGTTATTGCCGCCTTCGTTGTTCGATGCGCTGGCATGGCCGGTCCACAGCGTCTGCCCGCTCTTCAGGTCCACCAGCTTCGCGTCGGCCGACACCACGGTGGCGCTGCTGACCACCATGTACTTGCTGCCGTACTGCGTGACCGTGATGTACAGCGCAGCATCGGCACCAAAGATGTCATGCAGCTTGGCCACCGGCACACCGTGGATGTCGCCTGCCGTGGTCAGACCGTTCTGGCGGAAGGTCTCGTCAACCAGCGCCACCGGCAGCACGTAGTAACCCGCCTCGGCCAGCGGCACCGTCACTTGCGAGAGCATGCCGTAGGTGGCACCCACGTCCGGCGATTCATTCAGCGGCGGCAGCACCACGATCGAACGCGGCTTGCTGGACTTGAACGCCGAGTAATCGATGTTCTTGGTCGGCGCGGCGCAGCCGGCCATCAGGGCGACCACGCTGGCTGCGGCACACAGTTTCAGAAAGCGCTTGGCCATCAGTTGGTCCCCTTCTTCACGTTCTTCATCAGGAAATCGATGTACACCGTCGATTCCGGAAACAGTGCCTTCTCGGTATTGAACTCCTGGACCATCTGGTCATCCTTGCCGAGCCCCGAATACAGCATGCCCAGTTGGGCGTGATAGCCCGGCGGCACGGCGCCATTGGTGGCCTTGATCTTCTCCAGGCCACGTTCGAGTTCCGTCACCTGGGCTTCCTTCGCTTCGCCCTTGAAGTACTGATACACCTGCGGTTGGTAGCCCTCCCACTGGTACAGCGGCTTCGGACCGGCGCAACCGGCCAGCATTGCACTCCCGACGGCCGCACCGGCCGCCACGCGCCACATCGCAAACACCTTGCTCATGACTGTTGTTACCCCTTATTTCCCGTTTTTTGTTTTTGACTGCGTGCGCGCTTACTGCGCGCCCGGCTTCCAGGCACCGCTCTCGATGCCGTTGACCAGGTTGTTCACCGCCTCGCGCATGGCCAGGTCCAGCACCTTGCCGTTGAGCGTCGAGTCGTAGCTGGCCGTACCGCCAAAACCGATCACTTCGCGGTTCGACAGCTTGTATTCACCCGCGCCGCCCACCGAATACACGACTTCCGAGGTCGAGATGTTGACCACGTTCAGCGCGACCTTGGCGTAAGCGACTTGCTCCTTGCCGCGGCCGAGGATGCCGAACAGTTGCTGGTCGCCGGTTTCCTTGCGGCCGAACTCGGTCACGTCGCCGGTGATGACGTAGTCAGCGCCCTTGAGTTTCTGCGCGGTGTTCTTGATGGCGGCCTCCTGCTTGATCTCCGCCATGTTGTCGCGGTCCAGCACCGAGAAGCGGTTCGTCTGCTGCAGGTGCGTGATCAGGATCGTCTTGGCTTGGCCGCCCAGGCGGTCCACGCCATCCGAGAACACGCCACGCATGTAGGCCGAGCGGTTATCGAATTTGCCCACGGCAATCGGAGCGCGCACGCCGGCGTAGGGGCGGCTCGCGCTTTCCACCTTGGCAACCGGCAATGCTTGCGACGATTCGGTCGCGCAGCCGCCGAGCATGCCGAGTGCCAGCGCGGCGGCGCCGGCAACCATCAATTTCGAGGTTTGCTTCATTCGACTTCTCCCTTAAAAACACTTAAATCTGATTTTCAGAAATATTAATCCGAGCACTCACACGAAGCGCGCAGGCGCTATCAGCACGGGACAACCCGTGTTCGATCGAAAACAGAGGAAATTTGGATTGGCCCGCAATGCTCCGCGCGACAGGGCCAACAAAACCCCTCGCGGATGCGCGCGCCGACAACGTTCGCAACGCTGTACGCCGTGACGAAACACTCCCACACCACCCTTGCAACCTGCATTATCTGGACGTCATTGCGTCCATTATTTTCAGCAAAGCGCGAATTGTACCGACTGACAGGGCCGATGAAGATAGTAATCGGTCAACTCGCGACCCCCTCGGATTTCGGGTTGACTTTTTAAACACGGAAAATGCATTGCTGTGGAAACGCGGCAGTGCTCCGGGCAAGTTGCTGCGCGACCTGGAAGCCGCCAGCATTGCCGCCATCCAGATCGACGAAGCCGCCTTCCGCGAAGGCCTGCCGCTGCGCGCTTCCAACGTGCCCGGCTACCCGGAATGGGCCGCACGCGCATTCGGCGTATCGGCCTCAGGCTTGCGCGGCAGCGTGCGCCAAGCGCCGCAGGCCCGACACCGCAGTGCCATTGTCAACCGGCAAGGCACCGTCGCTTCGCGCACGCGCTCACCATTTCGCAGCGCTGCACGTGGCTGACACGCGAAGAAAACACCATTGAACCCAGTGATTCGTGTTTTCTAATATCGATGGGACGATCCCATGAAAAGCCCGGTCTTCCTTGTTCGCAGTTGGCTCGGTGCGCCCGCGCCCACAAACCGTGTGGCCGATACCCGGCAGACGCCGGAGCAGACCAACAGCACAGGGCGCAGTCCTCGCAAAGCTGCGCCTCAACTCAGCCGACTGCCCGCACGCAGGCAAACTGGAACACCGCCAGCCATTAGCGCTTCCTCTGCAGCCAGCCCGAAGGCTGCCGGGCGCGCGTCCGCCGACCCCGAACTCCACGACGCCATCAAAGCGATTCGTGCGGGTGCGCAGTGGTCGCCAAGCACGAGCCGCCGAGAAGCGTCGTCCGCGACATCGCCAGAGAACAAGGGCACGGCACCGGCTATTCCACCAGGCGACGGCTGGGGGATGACCTTCCTGCATCAGGCCGAGAATCGCGCAGAGGTGCTCGACATGGTCTGGCAGCACGATTTTTCATCTGCGCGGCTCGATGACATTCTCGCGAAGCATCCCGACCTCGTGAATGCTGTTGACCACCATGGCGACCCGCTGCTCATGAGCGCCCTGGGCTGTGACAACTTCCGGCTGGCCAAGGCCTTGGTCGCGCACGGTGCGAATGTCAACGCGCAGGACAGCCTTGGCAATACGCCATTACATACCGCTGCGGGGCGCGACACGGCGCTCATGGAGCAGTTGCTCGAAGCCGGCGCCGATGTGCATGCAACCAACAATCAGGGCGCAACGCCGCTCTTTAACGCGCGCTCCGCAGAAGCCGTCGATCTACTCGTCCGAGCGGGCGCCCCAATCGATGCCCGCGACGCACGCGGCAATACGGCGGTCATGCGGCTGGCTCAGGCTGCGAACAAAGACACGGTGCTTGCGATGCTGGCGCATAACCCGGATCTGCGCACACCAAACAGCGCAGGCCGCACATTCGCGCGCGTTCTGACGATGCGATTTGGCGGATCGCCAGACACCATCCCCAACACGGGCATTGCGGCAAAGGCATTTCTGGAACTTGCCAAACGCGAGACCTTGATCGGAAACCTTCGTGACAAAAAACCCCTGCCCACCGACGCTGCAGCCACCCACACACGGCGCGCAGGACGCCCTGCGACTCCGCTGGCTGAGTTGCGGGTGGAGCCCGAACTCCGGTTGTCGCCGGCGAGAGCGCACACGGCCAAGCCGGCCATCAACGATCTGAAATCGGGCCGCAAGATCAACCTCGTGCACGACGCGCTGCGCACGTTTGACGAATTGCCTGAACGGGATGCCAGTGCGCTTTCCGAGGCATTAGGGTTCGGTGCCCTGTCAGCGGAAGACGTGGACGTACGCGCCCAGCAGCGGGTCGCCATTCGCGAGACGTTTTCGAAATTTGCCAAGGAAATTGACGGCAACTTCAGGAATTACGGTCTTTCAGCGCTGCAACATCCCGCCCTGTCGGAGGCACTGACAGAGGGCGAGCATGCCGAACTGATCAACGCCATGAAGATCGCCCACATCGGTGTTGCGTTGGAACCCGCGCCCACCAACGCCACCGAAGGGCCGCAGCGCCTGCGCATGTTCTTTGGCGGCACCCAGAACCTCAGAGATGTGCGCCAGGACATCAGCAGCGCATTCGGCCGGATTGGCGATGTGGATCGCGCGACCAAGCGGGCGGGTGAATTGTTCGCGAAAATTCTGTCCCGGCCAAACCATGTCGAACTTGATTTCATCGCCGGGGCTTCGATGGGTGGCGCCATGGCGCAGAGCTTTCGCGCGACGGTCGAGAGCCGTGTTCTGCTGCCAAAGCAGCCGTCCATGATCCTGCTCGACCCGCAACTCCTGAACAATAACCAGGGCCGTCGCGCCACCAAGGGCGGCCCGCTGGATGTCGATTACGGCAAGCCCCGCGGCGTGGCGCTCACCCTGGACTACGCCAAGGCGCCGCATCGCGGGCTGATGGGCATCATGAAGGGCCCGGGCGGTTACCGGTATCCAGGACTCGTACAGCTCAAACTTGGCTTGGCCGACACCGACGGGTACAACGGCAAACGCCCGCAAACCAGCGGCCCGCCCGGACTCGGCTATCACGCAGACGCACGCCAATTTGCGGCCGCGCTCTCGCGCTTTTCGGTCGATCACGAGAATGCAGTCCTGGACAACCCTGCATTCGATTCCGTGCGCGCGCCGCGCTGGTCTCGGCAACAAGGTCCGGTGCTGACCTCTGCAACGCTGCCCGCCGTGGCGCGTCGGGGGCGCCGTCCGATGGAATCGATTGCCGAAGACGGAGACGCTTCCGCGTAGGGATCCAGGAGGGGTCGCTTCTGCGCTCTCCACCGGGTAACGGGCGGCGGCGCCGCTAACGCGGCTCATGCCGTGATGCAGGCTCCGGCTCGAGCCCGTGATGGCGCGCTCCGCGGAACTTGCGCAGCGCCCATTCTTTAACGTCATCCACCTTCTCGAACACCACCGGCACCACCAGCAGGCTCAGCAGCGTGGACGTCAACAAGCCGCCGATCACTGCCACCGCCATCGGCGCGCGGAAACCCGCATCGCCTTCCAGGCCGAGCGCCATCGGCACCATGCCGGCGGTCATGGCCACCGTGGTCATGACGATGGGGCGGGCGCGCTTGTGGCAGGCATCGATGATGGCCTCGGTGCGCGACATGCCCAGATCGCGCCGCGCAACAATGGCGTATTCGACCAGCAGGATCGAGTTCTTGGTCACGATGCCCATCAGCATGAGCAAGCCGATCAACGCGGGCAGCGACAGACTGAAACCGAACAACGCCAGCAGCCCGAACGCTCCGCCCACCGACAACGGCAGCGCCGCCAGGATCGTCACCGGCTGCGTGAAGTCGTGGAACAGCAGCACGAGCACCGCATACACGCACAGCACCCCCGCGAACATGGCGAGGAAGAAACTGCTGAACAGTTCCTGCATGCCCTCCACGTCGCCCGAGGCAATGCGGCGCACACCTTGCGGCAGGTTCTTGATGGACGGCAGCGCCTCCACCGCCATGTTGGTATCGCCCAGCGCGCGGCCCTCCAGCCCCACGCTGATGGTGACGTTGCGGCTGCGGTCATAGCGGTCGATCTGCGCGGGGCCGCTCCCGATGGAAATGTCGGCGATGTTTTCTAGCGGCACCGCACCGTTGCGGCCCGGTACGCGCAACTGACGGATCGTATCGATCTGGTTGCGTGCCTTCGGATCGAGTTCAACGCGGATGTACACCTGCCGCTCGGGCAGGTTCAGTTTCGGCAGGTTGACGTCGTAGTCGCCGGCGGTTGCCACGCGCACGGCCTGGCCGATGGCGGCGGCTGTCACCCCTTGCTGTGCAGCACGCGCAAAGTCCGGGCGGATGACGATTTCGGGCCGCAGCAGACTCGCCGACGAAGTGACCGCACCGAGCCCTGGCACGGTACGCAGATCGCGCATCACATCGCGTGCGGCTTGCTGAAGCGTGGCAGGGTCGTCGCCGGTCAGTACCACCTGCAGTTGCTCACCGGAGCCCACGGCGCCAAACGAGATCCGCACGCCCGGCACGCCTTCCAGCATTTCGCGCAACTGGCGCTGGACGCCCTGCTGCTTGATGTGCCGATCATGCCGGTCGGTCAGCGAGATCGTGAGCGTGCCGTTGCGCACCTCACCGCCGCTGGAGCCCGGCACACCCGCCATCACGCCCGAGCCAATGGCCGTATAGACGTGACGGACTTCCTTGTGCTGCATCACGATCTTGCGCACGCGCTCGGTGTTCTCGCGTGTTTGGGCGATGGTGCTGCCAGGCGGGCTTTCCACCGTCATCTGCAACTGCGCCCAGTCTTCGGGCGGCAGGAACGTTGCGGGAATCAGCCCGATGATGGCGATCGACACAACGAAGAACGCCGCCGCCATGCCGCCCGTCTTCCACGGGTGCAGGAGGCACCAGCGCGCAGCCTGCAGGTAGCGCGTCATGATCCAGCCGTCGCGGTTGGGCTCGTCCTGCGGCTTGAGCATGTAAGCGGCCATCATGGGCGTGAGCAACCGCGCCACCAGCAGCGAGGCCAGCACCGCCAGCGAGGCCGTCCACCCGAACTGCTTGAAGAACTTGCCCGAGATGCCGCCCATGAAGGCCGTCGGCAGAAACACTGCCACTAGCGTGAGCGAGGTCGCCACGACGGCCAGGCCAATCTCCTGCGCCGCTTCCAGGGCCGCCTCCAGCGGCTTCTTGCCATTGCGCAGGTGGCGCACGATGTTCTCGACCTCCACGATGGCATCGTCGACGAGAATCCCGACCACCAGCGTGAGCGCCAGCAGCGTGATCCCGTTGAGCGTGAAGTCGAGCAACTGCATGGCAGCGAATGTCGGGATGATCGACAGCGGCAGCGCCACGGCCGACACAAATGTGGCCCGCCAATCGCGCAGGAACAGCCACACCACAATCACCGCAAGGATGGCGCCTTCGTACAGCGCGTGCATGGACGCGGTGTACGCATCCGACACCGGCTTGACCATGTTGTAGACCTCGGTCACACGCACGTTGGGCCGTTCGGCCTGCAGCGCGGCCAGCGCTTCGCGCACGCCCTTGGCCACCGAGATTTCGCTCGCGCCGCGCGAGCGGAATACCTGGAAGCTCACGACCGGCTTGCCGTCGAACAATGCCATCTGGCGCGGCTCGGCCGCGGTGTCGCGCACGTCGGCCACATCCGACAAGCGGATGCGCCGGCCATCGGACAACGGGATGTCCATCTGCGCGAGTTCGCGCGCGCTCTTCACCGTACCGAGCGTGCGCACCGCCTGCTCCTGGCCGCCGACGTTGCCGCGCCCACCCGGCGCCTCCTGCTGCATGCCGCGCACTTGCGCGCTGATGTCCGCCGCCGAGACGTTCAACGCCTGCAGGCGCACGGGGTCGAGCTGCACGCGCACTTCACGATCCACGCCGCCCTGGCGCGTCATCTTGGCCACGCCATGCACCGACAGCAGCCGCTTGTTGACCGTGTTGTCGACGAACCAGGAGAGATCCTCCGCATCCATGTCCGTCGATTCCACGGCGTATGTCAGCACCGGCATGCTGGCGAACGTCACGCGCGAGATGACCGGCTCCTGCACGTCAGAGGGCAACTGCGCACGGATACGGCTGACCGCATCGCGCACGTCGTTGACGGCTTCCTGCACATCCTTCTCAAGCTGGAACTCGACCATCGTGGTCGAACTGCCGTCGTTGATGGTGGAGGTGATGTGCTTGATCGCGCCGATGCTGGCAATGCTGTCTTCGATCTTGCGCGTGACTTCGGTTTCCATCTGCGTGGGCGTGGCGCCCGGCAGGCTGGCAGTCACGGATACCGCAGGAAAGTCGATGTCCGGAAAGTTCTGGATCGACAGCATCTTGAACGACACCAACCCTGCCACTGTGATCAGGATGAACAACAGGATCGACGGGATCGGCTTGCGGATCGCCCACGCAGAAAAGTTCATGGCTTGGCTCCCGCTGCCGGCGCCGATGCGACGGGTGCGGGGGCTGCACCGGCGGCAGCCACGCGCACCACATCACCATCGTTCAGGAAGGCGGCGCCCGCAGCGACCACGCCATCGTTCGCGCCGATACCCTGCACGATTTCGACTTGCCGGTCCTGGCGGCGGCCGACCGCGACCTTGGTCTGGCGCACGCGGCCTTGCTGGCCGATCACCATCACGTAGTCGTAACCGTCGCGTGAGAATACGGCCGTCTCCGGCAACGTCGCGGCCGGCGCGTCGCCCAGCAGCACATCGCCAGAGAGATACATCCCCGCCTTTACGCCAGATGCCGCAGCTTCCGGCGGCAGATCGACATAGACGAGACCATTGCGCGTGTTGGCGTCGACCGTGGGGGCGATCTGGCGCACGCGGCCGTTCACCATGCCGCCATCCATGCGGCGCAGCTGGGCGGCCTGGCCGGGTTGGATGCGGGGCAGGACATCGCCGTGCATCTCGGCACGCCATTCCAGGCGGTTCTTGCGGATGAGCTTGAAGAGTTCGGTGCCGGAGGACACCACCGCGCCCACGGTTGCCGTGCGTGCGCTGATCACGCCGTCGTCGGGCGCCACCACACGCGTGTAGCGCAAACGCAGTTGCTGGCTATCAAACTGTGCGCGGGCAGCGGCCAGCTTGGCAGCAGCGGTCTTGGCCTGCGTGTCGTACTGGATCAGATCCTGCTGGCTGATGGCGCCGCTCCTGTCGAGTTCGTGCGCACGGTGGGCTTCGCCTGCAGCTTGCGCGGCCGAGGCCTCGGCTTCGGCCAGGCTGGCGCGTTGGGCGGCCACATCGGCGCGCACGGTTTCATCCGACAGGCGCGCAAGCAATTGGCCTTGCTTGACCACATCGCCCACGTTGACAAGCACTTCCGCCAGCCTCAACCCGTTCACCTCGGCACCGATGCTGGCTTCCTGCCACGGCTGTACAGCACCGCTGGCCGTGGCGATGCGCGGCCACGCATGCTGCGCCAGGTGCACGACGTTGACGGCCAGCGCCGGCTTGGCAGGCGGCTGTTCCTTGTTCTTGTTCTCGGGCGCAGATTTGCCGCACGCCGCCAGCGCGCTGGCCAGCAACACCGCCAGCGCGGCCGTCCAAACTCGTTGTCCTGTCATGAAGCGCTTCCGGTATGCGCCACGCCCTGTGCGGTCGGCGCAGTGATCTTGGTATCGGGATGAGGGTTGGGTGCATCGTCGCGCCAGCCGCCACCGACAGCCTTGTACAGCGCCACCCAGGCCTGTGCGCGTTCAAGCTTGACGGCCGCCAGGGATTGCGAAGCCTGCAACGCCGTACGCCGCACGTCTTCCAGCTGCAGCAGGCTGCCGGCACCCAGGCGGTAGCGCGCGTTGGACGCTTCCAACACCTTGGCGTATTGGCTATCGGCCATCGTGGCTGCGTCGACACGGCGCTCGGAAGCGTCCAGGCGCACCAGCGCGTCTTCCACTTCCTGCACGGCTTGGCGCACCTTGCCCCGATAGCTGGCCAGCGCCTGGTCGTAACGGGCACGCGCCGTTTCCACGCGCGCCGCGCCCGTGCCGCCATCAAAGATCGGCAACGACACCGACGGCCCGAACGACCACGATTTGCTCGTCAACGATTGACCGCCCAGGCGATACGAGTTGATGCCGATGGAGCCCGCCAGCGTGATCGATGGCAAGCGGCTCGCGACCGCCACACCGATATCGGCGCTTGCGCCCGCCACCGCACGCTCGGCCGACGACACATCCGGCCGTTGCGACAGCACGTGCGCCGGCACATCGGGCACGCCGGCCTGGGGGGGCGCCGGAATCTGCGCGCTAGCGCTGGACAGCAACGCGTTCAGCGCATCGTGATCCATGCCGGTGAGTGTGACGAGCTTGTCGACCCCTTGTGCACATTGCGCACGCTGGCCTTCCAACGCATTGACAGCGTCGCTCACGGTAGCTTGCGCTTGCGCAAAATCGGCCGGCGCAACAAAACCCGCGCGGAATTTGCGTTCAGTCAGTTGCAGCGTTTCTTGCCGCGACGACAGCGTGGCCGCGCCGATGTTGACCAGCGCCTCGCACTCGCGTTGCTGCAAATAGGTGTTGGCAACCTCGGCGGCAAGCGATACGCGCGCGTCGTGCCAATCGGCTTCGCTGGCGGTCAGGCGCGCATCGGCGCCTTCCAGGCTGCGGCGTTTGCCCCCGAAGAGATCGATCTCCCACGACGCGTCGGCCTGCGCCGCCAAGGTCGTGATCGTGCCCAGCCCCAGCGTTGGGCTGAGCCCACCAGCAGACAGCCCGCCCGTGCCGCCGGCAAACTGGCTGCCGCCAAACCCGCCCTGCCGCATGGCGGAGCCGGAACCTTTCAGTTGCGGGAAGAGCGCCGCCTGGCTGGTGGAAACGTTCGCACGTGCCTCGCGCACGCGCCCGACGGCCTGCGCGATCGTGGGGCTGGTGGCGTCCGCCTGCTCCACCAACTGGGTCAGTACGGGGTCGTGGAACTGCTCCCACCAGCGCGCCAACGCCATGCGGCTGCCGTGGTGCGGGAGCGTGGCGTGCCAGCCTTGGGGTGCTTCGGTACCGCTCAGTGACGGCGTGCGGTAATCGGGCCCGACCGCGCAGCCGGCCAGCAGCAAGGCCAGCACCAGCGGCGCGATTCGGGCGCAACCGCCGGGCGCACGGCTGCCGGCGTGTCGACCTGTCTTCATGGGAAGTGTCCTTCGGGAACGCAGCTGGGATTATGCCCAGTCAAGCGTCTGCAAGACACCCGCCCCGCCACGGCACTCAGCCAACCCTCGACAACCGGTCAGGCGATGCTCAGAACCACGCGCACATCCGCGCCGGCCGTGGCGTCAGATATAGCCCAACAACACAAGAATGATGACGATCACCACGATCAGCCCGAGCCCGCCCGTCGGCCCGTAGCCCCAACCCCGGCTGTACGGCCACGACGGCAGCGCGCCGATCAGCAGCAAGATGAGAACGACGATGAGAATGGTGCTCAACATGATGCCTCCTGTTTCTGTGTTGGGATGCCGCCGTTCCGTCGTGGCGCAGCGGCTTACCCGGCATCTAGCACGCCCCGTTCCCGTGGTGGCTATATCTGCGGTTTTTCTAAAATCTTGGCAGTTAATTGCGAATATTAAACACTGCGGATGCCCGCGTGCGGCCGTTCTTATGTCAGGCGGAAGACTTGGGCGAAGACAACGTCTTTGCACGACCACCACGCGTCGCAAGCCAGCACAGGATCGATCCGGCAACCACCATCAATGCGCCCTTCCAGAACGCGAACGAAAGCGGAGCGTGCAACAGCGCAGCGGCCAAGGCAGCAGAAAACACGGGGATGAAATATGACGCGCCTGCCAGCACCGTGACATTGCCGTGCAGGATGCCGACGTTCCAGGCTGCGTAGCCGAAGCCCATTGCTGACGCGGCCAACGCAAGGTAGACCAGCGCCGACACGCTGAAGTGCATCGCCCCGCCGCCGGTGGCAAAAAACTTGATCCACAGGGCCAGCGCGGTCAGGATGAAGAACAGCGTTGCGCCGTTCTTGCCCTCGGCAATCCGGCTGGTGACCGTGCAGTACGCCGCCCAGATCACCGCGCCCGTAAAGGCCAATCCGTAACTGAGCGGGTTGTCTTTGACGTTCTCGGCCATGCCGGCGATATCCAGCCCTTGATCCCCGCCCAGCACAAGACAGATTCCCAGGATGGAAACCAGGACGCCGGGCACGATCAGGGCATTCGCACGCTGCTGGTTGAAGGCAATGGCCGACAGCATCGTGAACGTCGGCCACAGGTAGTTGACCATCCCGACTTCGATCGCCTGCCGCCCGCTGCTGGCATAGCCGATCGACAGAGACAAACACAACTCGTACGACACGAACAGCAGGCTGCCCCACACCAGGTAGCGCCGCGGAAACGTCTTCAGATTATTGAAGCCAACCGTGAACACCAGCAGCACCGACGCGACGGTATAGATCATGGCAGCGCCACCCACGGCCCCCAGGTGTTGGCTCACACCCCGGATCAAGCCGACGATCGAACTCCACAGCAGCACCGCGATGAGCCCGATGAGGGTTGCCCTACTTTTGCTTTGCATAACGCCTGCGTGCACTGACATGTCCGCCTGAGAAAAACCGTTTGCTCACGCCCGCCCCAACGCGGCCGGTGAAGGCGTGCAGTTTACCGGCCGCGCCGCCTGATCGCCTGATGTGCGCATCTCCGTCCCCGGACTTCGCTTCGCTATAAGATGCTGGCGATGAAAAATCGAGACTTGCTATGACGTCTTTTGCAATCGAAGCGCCAGTTTCGGTGGGCTGGATTGGCGCGGGGCGGCTGGCGCGGGCATTGGCCACGAGGGCGCACGGCGCAGGCGTACGCACCGTGGCGGTGGCCAGTCGCTCGCCCGCGCCCGCGGCGTGGCTGGCGCAAGCCACCGGTGCCAAGACCGTCGATGCACAAGGCGTGGCGGACGCCGCCGACTGGGTGTTCGTGACCGTGCCGGATGACGCCATCCCGGGCGTGGTCGATAACATCCGCTGGCGCCCGGGTCAACTCGTGCTCCATTGCAGCGGCGCCGGCGAACGCGGCTTGCTGGATGCGGCCCGCCAGGCCGGCGCGGATACCGCCAGCTTTCACCCGCTGTTTCTCTTTGCCGGCTTGCCGGACGACGCCGAACGTCTGAGGGGCGCCTCCATTGCCATTGACGCCGATGCGCCGCACGACGCAGCGCTGGCGAGCTTTGCACTGCGGCTCGGCTGCACGCCGCTGAAGGTGCGTGCCGGGCAACGCGCCCTGTATCACGCCGGAGCCAACTACGCGGCCAGCTTCCTGCTGTGCGCACTCCATGAAGCCGCCACGTTGTGGGAGGCCGCAGGCATCGACCGTGATGCCGCTGTCGCTGCCATGTGGCCGCTGGTGGACGGCACACTGGCCGCGGCCCGCGCACGTGGTTTGGCTGGCGCACTGGCCGGCCCGGTCTCGCGCGGAGACGGCGGCGTGATCGACAAACATCTGCAAGCGCTCGATGCACTCGACGCCGATCACGCCGCCCTGTACACCGCACTCACACGCCGCGCCCTGGCATTGGCAGCCGAACGCGGCGCCCCCTCCGCCGACGTGCTGGCCGACCTCGCCAGGCGGCTCGACCGGACGCAATAGCGCAACCATCATCATTGGGATTGGAAGGCGCGCATGCACCAATCCGGCGCCCGCCCTACAATCGGCAGCTTGCCCGCAAGCCTGTTCCGCCATGTCCCAAACACCGCACGCCTCGCCATCTCCTGCCACGCATGACGCCGTTGACCGCCCCTCGTCCGGCGCGCTGATCCTGCTCGTGGTCGGCCTGGTGCTGGTGGGCGTGAACCTGCGGCCGGCGCTGTCGAGCCTGTCGCCCGTGCTCAAACAGGTGACGGCGGGCACGGGGTTGTCGGGTGCCACGGCGGGCTTGCTGACGACCTTGCCGGTGCTGTGCCTGGGCTTGTTTGCGCCGGCCGCAGCGGTGCTGGCCCGGCGTTTTGGTGCAGAACGCGCCGTGGGCGGTTTGCTGATTGCTTTGGCGGCAGGCATCGCCTTGCGCAGCGCGGGCGGTGTCGCACCGCTCTTCATCGGCACGCTGGCAGCGGGCGCCTGCATCGGCGTGACGGGCATTCTGCTGCCGGGCATCGTCAAGCGTGATTTCGGCCGCCAAGCTGACCTGATGACCGGCGTCTACACCATGGCGCTGTGCTTTGGTGCGGCGGTGGCGGCCGGTGCAAGCGCGCCGCTTTCGGCATGGCTGGGCGGCTGGCAGCCGGCGCTGGCGTTCTGGGCCCTGCCCGCTCTGCTGGCGTTTGTCGGCTGGTGGCCGCATATGCGGCATGCGCACGGCAAGGGCGCAGCCACTCGGCTCCAGCGCGTGTCGCTGTGGAACAAGCCGATCGCCTGGCAGGTGACGCTGCATATGGGGCTGCAATCGTCGCTGGCGTATTGCGTGTTCGGCTGGCTCCCCGTGATCCTGCAAGACCGTGGGCTGTCTGCCGTGCAGTCGGGCGTGGTGGTGGCGGTGTCGATTCTCGTGCAGCTCATCACGGCGCTGGGCGGGCCGTTTGTGGCCCGGCTCGGGCGCGATCAACGCCCCGCCGTGTTTCTGATGATGCTGATGTGCTGGGCCGGCCTGATCGGCTGCCTGTATGCGCCGCTGTCAACGCTGTGGTGGTGGGCGGTGTTGCTGGGGCTCGGCCAGGGCGGCAATTTCAGCGTGGCGCTGTCGCTGATCGTGCTGCGTTCGGCCGATGCGCGCGTGGCGGCAAGCCTGTCGGCCATGACGCAGGGCATTGGCTACACCATGGCCGCCGCAGGACCGTATCTGATGGGTGTGCTGCACGATCTGACCGGCAGCTGGGCCGTGATGGGCTGGCTGTTCAGCGCGATTGCGCTGGCATCGCTCGTGGCGGGCTCACTCGCCGGGCGCGACCGCACGCTGCACGCCGACGAGTGAGTGACCTACCGCAAGGTTTCGCTCAAGCCTTGTGCCTCAACGTCCAATTGGCCAGCGCCTGCATCTGTTCGGTGATCAAGCCGGCAATGCGCTCGTCGGTCAGATCGCCATCGGCAGTGAAACCGCCGGCAAACGCGTTGGCAAACACTTCTGGCTTGTTCAGCGGATGCAGGTCCAGATACACGCACACCTGACGCAGGTGGTACTGCGCACGCGACGTACCCATGCCGCCGCCCGCGCCCAGGATCGCAACGGGCTTGCCTGCCAGCAATGCATTGTTGGGCTCGCGGGAAGCCCAGTCCAGAATGTTCTTCAGCGCCGGCGCCAGCGAGTAGTTGTACTCAGGGCAGGCCAGCACCAGCGCATCGGCGCGCCCGATCTGTTCGAGCACGCGCACCACCGAAGCGGGCTTGGCCGTAATGTCGGCGTTGTAGAACGGAATATCCGTCAAGTCGGCCAGATCCATTTCAACGCCCGCGGGCAGGCGGGTGGACGCCGCACGCAGCAGGCCCTGGTTGGTTGACTTGCGGCGCAGGCTACCGGCAATGCCGAGAAAATTCAGGGACATGAACAACGACTCCGTCAATGTTGGGACTGGCGAGAATAACGGACATTCGGCCAATCAAGAAGAGGCCTCATACGCTAAGCCTTCCCAGCGCGAAAGCATCCGGCTTCATGGTCATCGACCATGCCGGTGGCCTGCATGAAGGCGTAGCAGATGGTGGGGCCGACGAACTTGAAGCCGCGCTTGACCAGCGCCTTGCTCATGGCCTTGGACGCATCGGTGGCGGCGGGCGCGTCGCGGTAACTTTCCCAACGGTTGACGATGGTCTTGCCATCGACAAACGCCCACAGGAATGCGTCGAGCGAACCCACTTCTTCCTGCAGCTCCAGCACCTTGCGCGCGTTGATGACGGCGCCTTCGACCTTGGCGCGGTTGCGCACGATACCCGGGTCAGCGAGCAGCTTTTCGATGCGCGCCGGCGTGAAGCGCGCCACGCGTGCCGCATCAAACCCCTCGAACACCTCCTGGTAGCGCGCCCGCTTGCGCAGGATGGTTTGCCACGACAACCCGGCCTGCGCACCTTCCAGGATCAGCATCTCGTAGAGATGGCGATCATCGTGCGAGGGCACGCCCCATTCCGTGTCGTGATACGCAATCATCTGCGGGTCTTCGCCCGCCCAGCAGCAACGCGCCATCTCTTGTCTCCTAGATCCAGCCCGACTTGCGCAGCTTGCGATACAGCCACACGCAAGCGGTGGCCGTGCACGCCAGCACGATGGGATACCCCGCCGGATGCTCCAGCTCCGGCATGCCCTTGAAGTTCATGCCGTAGTTGCTGAATACCACGGTCGGAATGGCCAGAATAGCGCCCCACCCTGCCAGGCGCTTCACAATGTCGTTCTGCGTGACCGACACCAGCGCCACGTTCACGGAGATGGCCGTGGTCAGCATTTCTCGAATCACGTCGAGTGCGCCTACCGCGCGGTGCGCATGGTCGGCAATATCACGGAAATACGCACGCAGCTCTTTGGGCACCACGTCTTCATGCAGGCGCACGAGCTGGCCGGCGATGTCTTCGACTGGCAGCGCGGCGTTGCGCAGGCGCAGAAGCTGGCGCTTGAGCGTATAGAGCCGCTCGATGGCCACGCGATCGAACGTGTCGCCAAAGATCTGGCTTTCGATCTGCTCGAACTCTTCCTGCATGCGCTCAAGCACGGGCTGATAGTTGTCGACGACAAAGTCCATCACCGCGTACAACGCAAACGGTGCACCCTTGGCCAACAGTTGCGGTGTGCGCTCACAGCGCTCGCGCACCGGCGAATACGACGCCGACGGCCCATGCCGCACCGAGACGAGAAAGTCCCTGCCGACAAACAGGTGCGTCTCGCCAAAGACGACGTTGCCGTTTTCCATCTGCGCGGTGTTCAGCACGATGAAGAGCACGTCGCCGTAAAGCTCAAGCTTGGGCCGCTGGTGCGCATTGCGCGCGTCTTCAATGGCGAGATCGTGCAGGCCGAACTCCTCCTGCACGCGGTCGAGCATGGCGTTGTCGGGCTCATGCAAGCCTAGCCAGACAAACGAGCCCGGCGTGTGCAGCACGTCGCTGATGGCCTCGACGGAAAGGTCACGCTCGCGCTTGCCGTTGCGGTACAGCGCGCTGTTGATCACCATGGACATGGCTGTCTCCGGAACGCATTCATCGCGCATTAGCGGTCTGCGTGCTGATCTGCGGTCTTGGTATCGGATGAGGGGGAGGCCGCGGCGGCCAGCGCCGGCACTTCGGCCAAGCGTGTTTCGATTTGTGCCAGCGCTTCGGACAGCGCGTGGACGAGATCGTCCGGCAGCCCATCGAGCGTGGCATTGATGAAAGCGATACGGCGCGGCATGCATTCGAGCACGATGGCCAGGCCAGCGTCGGACAGCGACACGTTGGTCAGGCGGTTGTCGCGCGCGTCCGTTGTGCGTTCAATCCAGCCGAGCTGGTCGAGCACCTTGAGCTGACGGGTGAGCGCGCCAGGGTCCATCTGCAGGCGCTCGGCGAGCTGCTTCTGGGCCATCCCGCCGCCCGTGTTGTCATGCAGCGCCAGGAGGATGCGCCAGCGCGGCATCGGCTGGCCGACATGCGCCTCGAATGCGGCCATGAACGCACGATAGGTGCGGCCAAACTGGTGCATGACGGCGAAGCGTTCGCGTTCAGAAGTCATCGATCAGGGGCTGAGATTGCTGGGAAACCGCGCATCCTAACCGCTCCGGCGTGTTATCGCCTATTCCGTATGTTGCACAGGCTCGACATGGTGCAGCACCACGGGCGGCACCCGGCGCACATACCAGAGCCCGACCAGCGCCACCACCGTCGCCACGATCAGGCCGATATGGATGGCGCTCACCAGCACATGGCGCGCGGCTTCGAGCAACCCCGCGCCGTCGTGGCCGGCAGTATGCAACTGTGAAAGCAAGGCGGCTTGCGCGTCATGATCGATGAGAATTTCGGGATCGGCAAGCTGGTGCAGCCACTGCGTCGCGCTGTCGGCGCGCAGCGCATTGGCAACGCCCGAGGCATAGCGCTCGCTCACCAGCGTGCCGACCAGCGCCGTGCCCACCATGCCGCCCACCATGCGCAGCGATTGCAGCAGCGCCGTGGCAATGCCCAGATGCGCGCGTCCGACCGTCTGCTGCGCAAACACGGTCAGATTGGGCAGCACGAAACCGAGGCCCAGACCGGCCAGCAGCATCAGCAACGTCAGCACCGTATGTGGCATGTCCTTGGACGACACCGACATGCCGGCCACCGCCACCGTCAGCAGCGCAAAGCCGGCATACAGCATGGCGTTGGGCTTGGGAATGCGCGTGACGATGCGCCCGTTGATGATGCTGCCCAGCGTGATGCACACCACCAGCGGCGTGATCACCAGGCCGGCTTCCTGCGGCGACATGCCAAAGCCGCCCTGAAACAGCAACGGCGCATAGAACAGCACCGCAAACATCGAGAAACCCGACAGCAACGCCAGCATGAACAGCGCGGCCAGCGACGGATTGCGCAGCATGTCGAACGGCAGCAGCGGCTGTTCGGCACGCTGCTCCCACCACCACAGCGCCACAAACGCTGCGGCCGACAGCACCAGCCAACCAAGCAGCGCCAGCGTCAGGCCATGCCGCGGCAGCCATTCAACAAACAACTGCAGCGCGCCAAGCGCCACCGTGATCAGCACCGCGCCCTGCCAGTCCAGCCGGATGCGCCCGGTGTGCACGTTCTGGCGCAAATGCGGCAGGAAGCGCCAGGCAAACCACAGCCCCAGCACGCCAAACGGAATGTTCACGTAGAACACCGAGCGCCAGCCGAACGCCTGCGTCATCCACCCGCCCAGCGTCGGGCCGATGGCGTTGGCGATACCAAATGAGGCGCTCAGCATGACCTGCCAGCGCAAACGTACACGCGCATCGGGAAAGAGATCCGGAATGCACGCGTAAGCCGTGCCGACCAGCATGCCACCACCAATGCCCTGCAGCGCCCGCGACCACACCAGAAACGTCATGCTGCCCGCCATGCCGCACATGACCGACGCCAGCGTGAACACCACGATGGAGGCAATCACGAACGGCTTGCGCCCGTAAAAATCCCCCAGGCGGCCAAAGATCGGCACCGTCACCACCGACGTCAGCAGATACGACGTCGCCACCCACGCATACAGCTCAAAGCCTTTGAGTTCGGCCACCACCGTCGGCAACGCGGTGCCAACCACCGTCTGGTCGAACGCCACCAGAACAACGACAAAGCAAATGCCGATCATCGCCAAGAGCGATTCCTTGAACGGCAGAACCTGGGTATGGGAGTGCGGAAGCGCGGTATGGACAGCCATCGTGGAGGGGCGGCAAGACAAATGATACATCAACGATTGATGCGTCAATTATTGTAGCGGGATCTGGGATGGCTTGCTGGTGCTGGCGATTCCAAGGAAAAAGCCGCTACGGGATCGCGTAGTCCGCAGCATGGAGGCGGCCGGTCTCGCGCGCTTTTCTACGAATTTTCCGGATAGGCTTGTTTGGCAAGCGCGGCAATCATGGGCGAGTGCTCGTAGTCTGCCCAGGAGAACCGTTATGCTCAGAGCCATCGACGGCGGCGGTGGCGTCCCGACGCTGCCCAAGCCCGTCCAACCGCCGCCGGCGCCCAGTGCGCGCGATGTGTCCGATGCCGAGACGGCGCTGAAGAATGCGCTCCAGGGCAAGGCACCCGACGATACCGCGGCGCTGAAGGCTGCCATTGAGAAAATCCAGCAGACGCAGCCCTCGGTCAGCCGAGAGGCGCTTGCGCGGGCCGCCATCCTGCTGCAGGCCGCGCACAACGGGCCGGCGCATACCACGGCGCAACCCAAGGTCGACGCGCTCGAGCAGGCCGCCAGCCAGGTCGGCCTCACGCACGTGTTCGACAACACCACGCTGGACAGCGCCACGCAGTCGCTATCCGCCAAACCGCTGGCAACCGACAAGGCCCCGCCAACGCAAGCCGTGACGCTGCAAGACGCACGGGCCGCCATTCAGGCCGGGCTCGACGGCGGCATGACCGAGGCCGAAGCCGTCAATGCGGCGCGTGCCCAGCTTGGCGGCAGCGAGCAAAACGAGACGGTCCTGAGCGAAGCCGCCCTGACCATCGCGGCCGAAAAAGCCGTGGCAGACGGCAAGGTCCCGGCCGATGCCGACCCCATCCAGAGTGCCGCCAAGCAGGACGTCTGGCTCGGCATTTTCTCCAAACCCACCATCGACAACGTGGTGAAGGCGCTGCACGTCGAACTCAAGCCGGCCGCCAACCTGGACGACACTGTCAAGGCGAACCAGACCGCCTTCGAGACCTGGCAGAAAGACAAGGCCGCCAATGCCGACGCGGCCACACTGGCCCGCGACAAGCAGGCCTACCACACCGCCCTTTCCGAGGAGCTGAACGCCGCTGCCGGCCAGCCCGACAGCGAGTGGCGTGCCGATCCGCTCCAGACCGAGCGGCGCCTGCTTGCCGAGCGCCTTGTCGCGCAATGCAATAGCGCCGCAAGTGGCACGCAAGGCGCACCTTCGGCGGCCAGCGTGCTGAACGACCTGCACGCCGCCGAGATCGTCGACGCCGCTCAGGCCGCCCGCGCGTCGGGCGGTGCCGATGGCAACCTCAAGGCAGCGCAGGCGCTCACCCAGCAGTTGCGCGGCGTGGCCAACACCGACCCGCTTTATGCCAGCGTCATGGACGACGCACGCACGCAGGACATCCAGTCTGGCGCGCTGCAGGACATCACTCACGCCAGCGGCAAGAACCCGCGCGACACGCTGGTGGCCGAAGGCAACGCGCTATCGCGCTACAAGGACACGGTGCTGTACAAAGGCCTCGTCCAATCGGTGCTGAATGCCGGCATCACACACGACAACATCACCAAGGTGGGCACGCCCGGCGAACTGCGCGACATCGCGGCGCTGCTCGAAGACGTGCAGCGCGCCTCACCAGAACTGGCGCAGACGCTCTACACGCAAAACCTGCAGGGCAAGATCGACAGCAAGATCAAAGCGGGCGACCCCGAGGTCTACGCCCCGTCCACGCAGACGCTGGACAAGCGCGACGACTACTACGGCCCCATCAGCCGCATCGTCAATGCGCTGGGCGGCCCGAAGAGCGACGGCGCAGCACATGTCATGGGCAGCCTGCGGGCCTTCCTCTACAACGCGCAGGCCGACCAGGACCGCTACAAGGAAAACGGCTACACGCCGCCCAGCACGCCCTTCGACACGCTGGGCCTGGCCAAGGCCAACAATGCATCGATGGCGCCGTACCAGACGATCATCGATGACGACCCGAACGGCGCGCTGTCGAAAACGCTGCAGAAGCACACCGGCCTGAAGCCATCGCCGCCTACGGTGCAGGTCGGGCCGGACGATGCGGCCCACCTATCCAAGGCCCAGGCGGCGCTGAACAAGGCACTGGGCGGCGGCACGGCCGATGCGGCCGGCCTGCAGAAGGCGCTCGATGCCGCGCGCAACGACAAGGCCAACGCCGACATCAGTAACCGGACATGGGCCCAGGCAGCGGTGCTGGCACGTGCCCAGGCGGTGACCGTGGCGCAGCAACAGGACAACACCGGCGACAAGACAGGCGACAAGGCCGGGCAGCCGCCCAGCGACCCCATCGACCAGGCCACCAAGGACGTCGACGCCGCCCAGCTTTTTACCGAACAGGACCTGCAGGACGGCGTGAACGCCCTGCGCAAGGGCGACTTGGCGGCTACGCCGGATGCCAAAACGCCCGACACGCAGCGCGACGGCGCCCAGCCCGACACCACCGCCCATCTGGGCCAACTGGTGGCCAGCGGCATGACGCTGCCCGAGGCCATTGCCGCCACGCGAGCTTGGCTCGGCGGCAACGAACAGAACGAGGCGATGCTGACGCAATCCGCACTGACGGTGGCTGCGCAGCAGCATCTGGAGGACTACTACCAAGACCCGACCCAGGACCCTGTCGATGCCGGGGCCCAGGACCTCGCCAAGCTGAACGTGCTGGACCCGGACGTGTTGCGCGTGACGGCCGGCATCATGAAGCAGGACATCAAGCCCGACCAGAAGGCACTGGACGGCGCGGTCACGCAGGCCCGCACCGACTACGCAGCGTGGCAAGACGCCAAGGCCAAATCTGACAAGGCGCCCGACAACGCGGACCTCAAAGCCGCTGCCGCACGCGCCCTGCAGTCGTATCACAACGATCTCGACCAGGCGCTGAACGTAGCCGCCGGCCGCAAGCCCGAAGATGGCGATTGGCAGCTCAACCCCGACAACGTCGATACCCTGTGGAAAGCGCAGAACGCCGTCACCATGGCCGGCATCGCGCCCGAGATGGAGGCGGCGCGCGGCACCGGCAAGGACTCGCCCGAGTTCAAGCAGCTGCTGACGAGCTTCCAGCAATGGCAGACGGGGCTTGGCGCGCAACAGGTGCTGCACATCGCCGCGCATGCCCTGCAAACCAACGGCGGCCCGGGCAAGGGCGACGCGGCGGCGGCCAAACGGCTTACGGGCCTGCTCGCCGGCATGCAGTCCGGTGACCCGGTGTTCGATCAGGTCATGGGAGACGCGAGCATCTCCGGCTTGCAGCAGCGCGCGCTGCAATCCATCCTCGACCATGCGCCCATGATGTGCATCGCCGCCAACAACGGCAGTGATTCGCCCCAGGGCCGGCTCACCGCCATGGGCACGTCGCTCGATGTCTACAAGGGCACGATTTTCTACGCGCAACTGCTGGACGACACAATCCAGGCACCGCAGACCCAGTCGCTGTTTCAGCAGAGCGGCGCCCAGGTATTCGGCAAGGACAAGGCAGACCAGGCCAACGCCGCGGCCGATCAGATGAACGGCGTCGCGCCGGACCTGGCCGCTGCGCTGTACCACAGCCAGTTCCAAGGCAAGCTGGACGTGACTGACCTGAAAGCCATGTCGCGCATCTACGCGGCCGCGGGCGGCGCGCGCAACCAGGACATGACCGACCTGCGCAAGCAGATCGAGGGCCTGATGCTCAAGCCCATCGACAAGGGCGGGCTGGGCACCGAATCGGTGGATTCGCGGCTGAACACGACGTACTTTGTCGGCGGCGATGGCATGGCCGTGGTCACCGGGCAGGATTTCGGGCTGAAGGATGTGAAGGACGAGAACGTCCCGATGCAGCTCACGCAGGACATCCTCGGTGACAACATCGGCGACGACGTGAGCAAGGAGATCCGGCGCGAGACCGGCTTCAAAGATTCCCCCAAACCGCCGGCGCCGGTCAGCACCGCCCCGAACGCGAGCCCACGGCTGCAGAACGACCTGCACTGGATGCCCGACACCGCAGGCGTCAGCTCGGGCACCACCGCCGGTGTCACGGCCAGCGGCAACACCATCGGGTTGCCCTGGCAGGACGGCATGCACACCGTCACCAGCCAGGCCCAGGTGTACAACGCCGTGGGCCAGGCATACGGGCTGGACCCGACGTACACGGCACGCTCGCTGGACGAGCAGCAAGCCATGGCCGACGGCCAGTTCGCGGAATACAGCGGCAACGAAGTCGTCTACGACCACAAGGGCCACAAGACCACACTGGCCCAGGTGGCCAGCCAGCTCATGCACGGCGAAGGCGTGAACACGCCCAGCGGCGCCACGCCCGTGGCGCTCACCTCGCTGTCGATGCAGTGGTGGGACAACCGCGAGGGCAAGGGCGACGCAATGCGTCTGGCCATCATGGAGGGCATCGGCACGGACGGGCGCTATGTCGACGTGGGCCCGGCCGATACCACCGTGCGCAACGGCTATGGCGACTGGCAGTCGCACAGCGGACTGGATCGCGGCCTGCTGATCGCCCAGCCGCACTGGGTGGTCGATGCCAACGGCAACCTGATGACCGACGACGGTTACTGGAAGACCTACAAGCCCGACGACCACTGGTACAACTGGGAGCACCTGAAGACCGACCTGGAGATCGGCCTAACGGTGGCGGCCGGCATCATCACCACCGTCGTGCAACCCGAGACCGCTGCGCTGTGGGCCGTGGTGCTGTCGAACCTGGCCGATGCGTACTTTGCGGTGACCGCCGTGGCAGGGGCGGCACACTCGATCAATGCGCTCTCCACCGCCAAGGGTCGTGAAGACCCGTGGAACTGGGTGGGCCTGGGTGCCAACGTGCTGGGTGGCGCAGCAGGCGTAGGCGGACTCGTCAACCGCACGGCCGTGGCCGCCGCGCGCGTGGGCGCCTACAACGCCGACTTCATGGAGGCGATCAACGCAGTGCGCATTGCGCGCGGCGCCAGCGCGGAGGATGCTGCGCGCATCAGCCTGCTCAATGGCAATCGCTGGGCGTTGCGCCCGTTCCAGAACAACCTCACCAACGCCGTGCTCAGCCGCGCGCTGTACGGCTCGCCCGCGGCAACCACCAACGCGGCGCAACGGCTGAATGCCGTGTTCGGCGTCACGCGCAACCCGGGTGTCGCCGCCGATCTCACACTAGGCACGATGCGCCTGCAGCGGCTGAATGAAGCCATCCCGTTGCTCAACCGGGCGGACGTGCTCGCCAGGCTGCCCGCACGCCTGCGCCGGCTGGCGGGGCTGCAGTTCCTGGGCGGCGGCGCCCTCGCCTATCGACTGATGGGCACCGGCGCGCTCAACACCAACCTCGCGGCCATGCTGCATCAGGGGCAATCGCTGGCGGCGTCCGACGGCCAAGCCACGGGCGAGGACTGGGTGCAGTTCTTCACCTCGGCCGGGCTCATGGGTGCCGGCATGGGCGTGGCGCGCCAGCATGGCGCATCGCAACGGCAGGCCTACGAGGCGGCGGCAGCCAACCTGGCGGCTTCCGGCATGCGCATGCCGGGCGTGGCGCCCGACCCGGGCAGCACGCCGGTACAGCGCGTGGTGCCCGAGCTGGGGCCGCGTGGTGCCGAATCGGCACTCGAGTCGCAGCAGGCGTTGCTTGCCAGGGTGCAGGCAGATGGTGCAGACGGTGCAGGTGGTGCATTGAGCAACGACGCGGTGTATCGCATGTACGCCCGCACGGGCGGCGTCACGGGCCCGGAAGACGCCATGCCGGGCGACTTCTATTTCCCCCGCCTGATCGCACTGGCAGAGCAGCGCCCCGAAGGGGCCTACAGCGTGTCGCAAGCCGACGGCGCCTTTATTGACAGCACAATCCCAACGGAAGGCCGCGCGCGCACCACGTTCTATCACTTCATGCGCGAGGACGGCCTGGTCGACCCGGATGCCGTCACCGAGCGCGTCTATGTCAACGCAAAGACGCCGCATGTGCTCGATGTGCTCGACTTCCTTGTGCGCGGCGTGGTGGACCAGCCCGGTCGCTTCCCGGGCGTCTATGCCGCCAAGGCGGCCGGCCCCGACGCCGCCGGCCCGCGCGCCGACAACATCGTCGTGTATGCCACCGACCGCGCGGCCGTCGACCGCGTGGTAGAGGCGCTGCGGCATTACCAGCAGCAGCATCCTGACCACTTCCACGACACCGTGCCGTCGATGACCGAGGCGCAGATGCGCGGGGTGTCCACCGCAGCGGAACCGACCCCCGCGATGGTCGACCGGCTACTCAGCGCCATCGACAGGTTTGCAGCCGGCAACACGCAATTTGGCGCCACCGACATCGGCCGCACGCCCAGCGCGGAACAGAGCTTTGGCAGCATCCGCGCCTACGCGATCTCCTTGGCCCAGCACGACACCGTGCTGGCGCAGCAGGCCGCCGCGCAATACGGCGTACCGTTCGATTACAGCGCCGCGCTGCAGAAAGCCACCAGCCGGCGCTTTGCCGAGATCGGCATCGACCCCGCCAACCCGGCGCGCAACCTTGGCGGCCCCGTGGCACGCCCGGCCGGCTCGCCCGACTACAGTGGCACCGGCACGCAATACCGCCCGGACGACGGCACCTACCAGACCACGCCGGCCGACCGCGTGACGATGTCGTTTGGCGGCGCACCGCTGCCGCCCAGCGCCCGCGCACTGATTGGCGCCTCCGACACGCTCACGCGCCAATTGCGCCTGCTGCACGACGCCGGCTGGACGGTGCGCTTCGGACGCAGCAACCGGGGCTCTGCCGTGGATGCCGAGCGCAAGACCATCACGCTCGACGCCAACGCGCCCGACGTCGGGGCGCTGGTCTACACGCTGGGCCATGAGGCCGACCACGCCGTGAAAGTCGAACTCGATCTGCTGGGCCTGCAAGGCCACAGCGAGGGCAGCTTCGTGCAGACCTCGCTCGCCGCCGAGGCCAGCGCGCAGGGCAATGCGTTCAACGTACGCGACGAGGTGCTGGCCGCAACCGGTGTGGACATCGGCGCCCGCGCGCAGATGCCGCAGCCCCTGGAACAGGCCTATGCGCAGTGGGATGCCGGCAACCCCGAGGCCTACCTGCGCCTGGCGCAGACCATGGGCAGCATGCGCACGTCCATCGCGCCGGACCAGACCTACGCGCAGTACTACGCCTCGCGCTGGAACGGCGCGGCGCCCGGCACACCACACATGCCGGCTCCGGCGTCGGCATCGGCGTCCAGCGCCCAGAAAGCCGCCGCGCAGGCCGCCGAATGGCTCGACGTGAAAGACTTGCGCACGCTGCGGCACGTGCCCGGCGCCGAGGTGCCCAGGCTGAGCGATCTGGCCGGCAAGGCCGGCAGCAAACCGGTGTTGATCGCGCTCAAAGGCAGCAGCCAGCCAGACGGCACGCCCATCATCGTCGCCACCACGCAACTGCGCGACGACGGCACCTTCGCCCCGCCCCAGGCGGTGGGCGGGGGTAAGGTGGACACCCTCATCAAGCGGGCTGTGCGCGGCGATAACGCGCCCATGCGCAAGGCCCGCAAGGACGTCGACTTCTACATCAGCCCTGTGCCATACGAGCGGTTGCAGGCGTTTGGCGGCCCGTCGCGCATCAACAGCGGCGACACCTCGCACGTGCTGTCGCCCACGGCCGACCAGATCGACGCCAAGGTCGTGGCCGACATCCAGCAGCTCGGCGCGGCCAAGCGCTACAAGAACGTGCAAGAGGCCACCGGCGCCGCGCAGGACAGCGACGTCATCTACGTGATCGACAAGAAGGGCGGTGCCCCGAAGGGCCATGCCAAGCGCGGCACCGACGGCACATGGACATACCAGGTGGATGCGCCCATGGACGGTGCCACCGTGCCCGAGCGCAGCCTCGAAGCCGCCTTTGCCAAGCAGCAGACGCACGGCGCACGCACCCTGCGCAGCGCGCCGCGCGGCGTGCGCTTCGTGGTCAGCTCGGTGCAGCCCGAGACGGTCAAGGAACTGGGCGGCTTCCTTGAACCGCGCACGCTCTGGAAGCAGGCCGAATACGGCATGCCGGCCTTCAAGCCGGGCGAAGTCGCACAGGCCGCCACCACACTGAGCCGACAGGTCAACGGCGGCTTCCTGCGCGGGCGCGCCGCGCAGCTTCTGCAATGGCGGCAGCGCACGCTGGAAACACCCGTGACGACCGGCACGCCGCTGCAAGCCTCGGCTCACGCCTACGCCGGCAGGCGCATGCTGCCCGAATCCGACGCCCATGCGCTCGACTACAGCGGGGCGAACATCGCCCACCTGCGCGACCTGGTGAAACAAGGCTGGCTCGAAGCCGGCACGCACTACATCTACGTCTACGAGACGGCCGACAACGCCGGCAATCTGGGCGGCCATACGCCCACCGGCCGCCTGGAGCCCAAGGGCAGCACCCTCACGTGGTATGACGCCTGGAACAAGGCAGCCACGCGGCACAACGGCACCCCGGCCAACGAATTGGCAATCGGACACGACAGCTTTGGCGCGGATACCCACTTCCTGCTCACGCGTCTGCCACCCGACCAATTCGAGGCATGGCAGCGCAGCGGCACCGGCCTGGAGATCGGCGTGTTCCAGCCGGTGCTCTCCAGCACCACCACGGCGGCGCTGCCACCCGACGCACCCAAGCTAGGCAACCTCACCCGCCCGCTGGACGCGGTCGAACTGCTGGCCGGCAAGAAGACCGACCCCTATGCCAGCAATGTCGAATTCAAACCCGTCAAGGACCGCGCGCCCGAGGTGGTGATGGCCGACGCGCAGCTCTGGCGCAAGCTCAAGCTCAAGCTGCGCGTGGCCCGCGACGTGGCCGCCAACACCGTGTCGCGCCGCGTGCCATTCGCGGGCAAGCGCATCGCACAGCAGTTCTCGGCGGCGGCCACGGCTGACCGGCACATGGTCAACACGTTCCTGCGTTCGGAATTCCCGCTCCAGGCGCGGCTGGCGCCGATGGGCCGGGCATACCGCCTGCGCGACGACCCTGCCCGCGCACTGGCGTTCATCAAGAAAACGGGCGGCGCCATGCCGGTGATCTCGCTCGTGGTCGACCCGTATTCGCTGCGCGCCGCCGTCGGCAAGCGCCAGGATCCGAGCTTTGTGCAAGCCGCCAAGCAGATCGACGTGAACAACGCCACCATCGATCATGCGAATGCGCAGATCAAATCCGGCGACGGCGCCGATCAGAAGAAGCTGTTCCTTGACGATCTGCACCAGTCGCGTCTCGACAAATGGCTCGACCTGTCCTCGCAGACCGGCGTGGTCATCCGCCTGGAGTTTGCGCCGTCGCGGCCGCTGATCGGCACCAACGGCCACTTCACCGCGCGCACCAATGACGCGTACGACAACCACGTGCGGCTGTTCTCGATGCTCGAGAAATGGGGTAGCACCCACGCCGATGCGCCGCCGCCCCACGTGATGGTCAGCTTCCACGGCTGGGATACGGTGCTCGAGCCGGTGCCGGGCGGAGGCAACGCCAAGCTCGTCGAACAGGTGCTGGAGCGCCCGACGCTGCCCTGGGTGCATATGGGCGTGTCGTACGCCACCAATGGCGCCGACGCCATCGCCAACGAGCGGCTGAACACCGCCGTCGCCGACATGGTGCTGCGCTTCGAGCGCGACGGCGCGCCCACCCAAGGTCGGCTGCACGGCGACGATGCCCTCACGCGTGTGTTCGAGCGTCCGTCCAAGGGCCAGTACGACGCCCAGAACCAGGTGCTGCTGGCCGAGATCGCGCGGCTGGGCAAGCAGAAGTACAGCCTGTCGGACAGCCAGGTCAACGCGATCATCGACCGCGTCTTCAACGGCAACACGAGCGCGCTCGTCAATCGCGCCCGCGCCACCGAGATCACCTTTGCCAAACCGCTTTGGGAAGCCAAGCGGCGCCTGAGTCCGACAGAAAAACGCGCCAGCCAGTTTGCCGACCAATGGACGACCGAGATGGGCGTGGCTGCGCGCCCTGCGGGCGCCAAGGCGCTGCCGGCATCGGCCAGCAACCCGGCCGCACCCCTGCCCACCTGGAGGCAGATGGTGGAAAACGAGAACGCCCTGTCGGTGGACACGTCCGGCGAGCCGCAGAGCGCCGGGCGCGTGGAAACCACACAGACCGCACGCAAGGTGCTGCTCAAACCCGAACAGGCATCTGCGGAACTCAATGCGCTTGGTGTGGAGGGCGCCAAGCCCAAGCTTGGCACGCGTGCGCGCGAAGTGGTGACCGTGGGTGCCTCCGTGGCAGGGGGCGCGGGTGCGGTGCTGATCGGCATACCGGGCACCGGCGCCAATACCATTTCGCTGGCCAGCAACCCCTCCATGCTGCTGCTGCGGCTCGGACGCTCGGCGCAGGTGCTGCATCAGGCATCGATGGCGACCATCGAGCGGGCAGACCCGCGCGTCTTCAGCGAGGCCACGCAGACGATGGTCGACCGGCTGGTCAAGGCACTGCCAGACCACACGTCGGAGAAGACCGTGCCGGCCAACCTGGCAGAGATCGAGGGTCGCCTGCGCACGTTCGTTGCCGAAGCCAACTGGAGCGTGCACAACATCTACCAGCGCCTGGGCAATCGGGAAATCACGCGCACGCAGGCCAGTGAGGCCACGCAGGCCGTGTCGGCCGATCTGGTCAAACAGATCCAGGCCATCTTCAGCGGCACCGGGCTGCAGCAGGTACACCTGGGCCACCCGCGCACCAAGCTCGGCTATTGGGGCCGGCAGATCGCCATCGGCGGTTACAGCGCGGGGCTGGCCTCGTATGCGCATGCGATGGCGACCAAGGCGTGGACACTGGCGCACGATTCGGCCGTCTGGTATGTGCTGCCCACGGGCGGCACAGTGGCGTCGATCGCCTACACCACCGGCGTGCTGCTCGGGCGCGGGCGCAACATCGACATTGAGCAGCGCAGCCGCACGGTGCGCGGGCTCGATATCTCGGCGGACACGCTGGCCGCCACCGGCGGCATGCTGCTGGGCGCCGCGCAGATGGCGGGTGGCGACTACATCAAGGGCGTGCCGATGCTGCTGTCGTCGAGCGCGCTCGGCCTCTCACGCTTCAGCTCGCACTTTCCGAATGCGGCGGAGTTTGTCAGCAAGCACAAGATCGCCATCGCGCTGCTGCCGCTGTCGGCGTATGCATTCAACCTGATCAAGCCGTTGTTCATGCAGGACGACAAGAACAAGCGCCCGCCCGGCACATCGGCTGTCACGCCGTCGCCCAGTGCATCGGCATCGCCTTCGGTGTCGCCGTCGCCGTCGCCGTCGGTGTCGCCATCGGTCTCGCCGTCCGCGTCGGTCTCACCGTCCACCTCGCCTTCGCCATCGGCCAGTCCGACTGCGCCGTCAACCAGCCAGCCGCCCAGCACACCGGCCACCCCGCAACCCGCGCCCACGCATTCCGAATACGTGGTGCAGCCGGGCGATACGCTCAACGGCATTGCCGACCGGTATCGCACTCCGCTGTTGCACGAGGCGCACGTCTCCGATGCGCAGCGCCAGGCCATGTCGGACGAGCAGCAGATCGAAGCAGCCCTGGCGCAGTTGGTGCAGATCAACCCGCAGTTCGCGCATCGCAATGTCGGGCTGATCCACCCGGACGAGCCTATCGTCATCGTGCCGTGAGCCGCGTCGCCGGGTGGGGTTCCCACCGCCCGCGGGGCGACGCGGCCGTCCGCCCCTGATCGTCATCGCATCTTGATGACGACCTTGCCTTTCGCGCGGCCGTTCTCGACGTAGGCCAGCGCTTCTTTTGTGGCCTCGAACGGAAACACCCGATCCACCACCGGCTTGATCACTCGAGAATCGATGAGCGAGGCAATTTCACGCAATTGGTGTCCGCTGGCGCGCATGAAAAGAAATGAGTAACCGACCTGTGCGCGCTTTGCCCGTTGCCTGATGCGATAGCTCAAGAGTCGCATTGCCAGCTTCACGACCCAGTTCGCTGAAATGGCTTTCGCAAAGTCCGGATCAGGCGGCCCCGCAAGGGTGACGACTTTTCCGCCGGGTTTCAGTACCTGCAAGGATTTTTCGAGTACGTCGCCACCCTGTGTGTCCAAGACCAAATCGTAATCTCGCAGCGTGGTTTCGAAGGCAGTCTTCTTGTAATCGATGACGATGTCGGCACCCAGGGCTTTCACCCAGTCGAGGTTGGCCATGCTCGTGGTCGTTGCCACTGTCGCGCCCAAGTGCTTCGCCAGTTGGATCGCGAATGTACCCACGCCGCCCGAGCCTGCGTGGATGAGCACCTTCTGGCCGGGCTTCAAGTTCGACCGCTCGAACGCCTGCCATGCAGTCAGGCCAACCAGGGGAATGGATGCGGCATCTTCCATTGAGAGCGTTCGCGGCTTGAGTGCCAGGTCGTCTTCTCGTACCGCAATGCTCTGCGCGAACGTGCCGATCCGATCCTGGTCCGGGCGCGCATACACCTCATCGCCCGGTTTGAACCGCCGCACACGAGGGCCAACCGCAACCACCACACCGGCAAAGTCGTTGCCTAGGATGAGCGGTAATCGATACGGTAGAACCAGCTTGAGCTGCCCATCTCGGATCTTTAGATCTAACGGGTTAACGCTGGCCGCATAGATCTGGACCAGTACGTCATCGTCCCGGAGCACTGGCTCTGGCATTTCGCCGGCACGCACGCTGTCGTTGCTTCCATAACGATCGATGATGAATGCCTTCATGAGGATGTCTTTTTCGTTTGTGGAACTTGATCCGAGCGCTCACGCACGCGCGACAGGGTTGTGATGGAACGCAGCATTCCTCTACCAGAACCAGAATATGATGAATATCATATTTGCGCACGAAAAAACGCAGCCGATTTCCTGTCCGCGCACATCGTCAACCCGCAGCAGAAGTCACGTGATTGAGCGCAGCCGCGCGTAGCGCGTCAGAAAGTTTTGGATCGTCGACCGCGCGTGCGAGCGTCAATGTGCCAACCATCAAGGCGACAGTGACCAATGCGTGTTCGTGTGCGCTCGGTTGACCCCAGTCTGGCAACTGGCGCGCAACGAGATCGATCATCTCCTTGATGCGACGCGTTGCGGCACGCCTGACCTCTGGGGCTTGACGCGGCATTTCCGAGGCGAGCGCGGCGGTTCCACAGCCGGTCTCTACACCCTCAACGTGCTCTTTCGAAAGATAAGCCTGCGCCATCGCCAGCAGCGCCTCCTGAGGCGGTGCGGTGGCAGCGATGTGCTCCATGAGCGCCACGCCTTCAGCCCCAGCACGATCCGCAGCCTCGGCAAGCATTGCCTCACGCGATTCGAAGTGCGCGTAGAAGCCTCCGTGCGTCAATCCGGCATCCTTCATGATGTCGGACACGCTCGTGCCGTTGTAGCCGCTTCGCCTAATTGCGCGCGCGGCAGCTCCGACGATGCGCTCATGCGTGATTTCTTTGGGACTTGGGGCAACTCTTTTCATATGATATCCAGCATATTCGAATGCCCTGCCCGATGCAAGCAGGGACTTTGACAGCGCGCATCGATCGGCCAACGGAGCCTCCGTAACCGGGTGTGCGACCGCGCTGCGAGTCTAGCGCAATGGCGCTGACGCATTGCCGTCAAACCAACCTGCCGCACCTGCCACTGATAATGAAGAGGCGGAGGTAGGAAGTTCGGCTCGTCTAAGTATCACTGGCGCACCAAGTACATAGGTTGCGCACCACATCGCGACACAAACTCGGCTTGACAGTTGATGACCCTCTTCATATGATGCTCATCATATTTTAGGCATCCATCAATGAAGCCCACGTTCAACAGCCGCAAGAGAGAGACGCACGAGCGCATCGTGGATGTGGCTGCACATGCCATCCGCAGCCGCGGCTACGCTGGCGTGAGCGTGGCAGAGGTGATGAAGAAAGCAGGATTTACGCATGGCGGCTTCTACGCACACTTCGAATCGCGCGATGCGCTGCTTGTGGAGGCACTCGACTGCGCCAGCCGAGACATTGCTGCCGAGGCCGCACGTGTGACCCGCCTGCGCGCTGGCACGGGCGCCAGCGAATTTCGCTGCCTTGTCGAAGCGTATCTTGCAGATCAATACCTGGGCGCATTGGAGAACGGCTGTCCGATCGCTGCGCTTGCCGCCGAAATGCCGCGTCAATCGCGGGCTGTGCGCGAGGCATCCATAGCGAAGGTGCACCAACTCGTCGCGGCGGTGCGTTCAGCACTTCCTGAATCGCGCCGGGCGATGGCAAGTGTGATCACTGGCGCGCTGGTCGGTACGTTGCAACTTGCGCGTGCGCTCGGCGACAACCCCAAGGGGCGTGAGGTGCTCTCGACCGCTCGCGAATCGCTCATTCAGCTCTTCGACATGCCCGAACCTGCTCACTGAAATGCTCGGCCACCCTTGCGCCAACGCTTTTGCTCGCCCGCAAATATGATGCTTATCATATTTATACCAACCCAGCCGACCCAAAGGAACCTCTCGTGAAAATTGAAAACGCTGTTGTTCTCATCACCGGTGCCAATCGCGGCATTGGCCTCGCGTTCGCACGTGCGTTGCTGGCCCGTGGTGCCAGCAAGGTATACGCCGGTGCACGTGATCCATCGACGATCACGCAAGCGGGCGTGGAACCCCTGCAACTCGACGTCACCAAGCCAGCAGAGATTGAAGCCGCCGCTGCGCGTGCCAGGGACGTGACGCTGGTCATCAACAACGCCGGCATCGCCCAGCCAGGTGGCTTCCTCACACACGACAGTGAAGAGGTTTCGCGCCGACTGTTCGAGACCAACTTCTTCGGCATGTTGCAGATGAGCAAGGCCTTCGCGCCAGTACTCAAGGCGAACGGTGGAGGTGCGCTGCTCAACGTGCTGTCCGTGGCCTCCTGGGTGAATGGCGGCGAGCTGGCGGCCTACTCAGCCAGCAAGTCGGCAGCGTGGTCGCTCACCAATGCGCTGCGCAACGAGTTGGCCGCGCAAAAAACGCAGGTCCTGGGCTTGCACATGGCCTACGTGGACACCGACCTCACGCGCGGCATCGACAGCCCGAAGAGCAGCCCCGAAGACATCGTCCAGCGCGCGCTTGACGGTCTCGAAGCCGGCCTTGACGAAGTTCTGGCCGATGCCCTGACTCAGCAGGTCAGGCAAGGCTTGGGCGCCCCGCGCCCCGTCTACCTTCCCCAGGCCTCCTAAGCCCCCTGCCCCTCAATCGAAACAAAGGCTCATCATGCTTTTTGAACCGCTCACCGCGCCTTTCCTCAAGCAAACGCCCCCGCAGCATCACCCCCGAAACATGATGAAGGCATTTATCGTCGATCGATATGGAAGCAAGAACGGCTTGCGACTCGGCGAGGTGCCGATTCCAGAACCGCGCGAAGACGAGGTGCTGGTCCAAATTCATGCTGCCGGCGTGAACCTGATCGACTCCAAGGTCAAAAGCGGAGAGTTCAAGCTCATCCTGCCCTACCGCCTTCCGCTCGTCATGGGGCACGACGTTGCTGGCGTGGTGATCAAAGTCGGGGCGCGGGTGCGGCAATTCAAAGTAGGCGACGAGGTTTACTCCCGGCCAGATGACTTCCGAATTGGCGCCTTCGCCGAGTACATCGCGATTCGGGAAAGTTCACTGGCGATCAAGCCCAAGGCACTCACCATGGAGGAAGCCGCCTCCATTCCGCTGGTGGGGCTGACCGCATGGCAGGCACTGGTCGAAAGGGCGAAGCTCAAGAAAGGGCAACGGGTCTTCATTCAGGCGGGCTCGGGAGGCGTCGGGACATTCGCCATCCAGTTGGCCAAGCATCTTGGCGCGACTGTTGCCACGACCACAAGCACGGCCAATGTTGGGCTGGTGAAGAGCCTTCGTGCCGATGTCGTGATCGACTACAAGCAGCAGGACTTCGAACATCTCTTGCGGGACTACGACGTGGTCCTGAACAGCCAGGACGGCAAGACACTCAACAAGTCCCTTGGTGTCCTCAAGGGAGGCGGAAAGCTCATCTCCATCTCCGGACCGCCCGACCCTGAGTTCGGCAGCGAGATTGGGGCGCCCTGGTTCGTCAAGCTGGTCATGCGGGTGCTCAGTGCCGGCATCCGGCGAGAAGCGAAACGCCGCGGCGTCAACTTCTCGTTCCTCTTCATGAAGGCGGCAGGAAATCAGTTGCGCGAGATCACGCACCTTATTGATGCCGGGAATATCCGCCCTGTGTTGGATCGGGTCTTTCCTTTCGAGTCGACCAACGAAGCCATGGCCTACGTCGAAACAGGGCGGGCGAAAGGAAAAGTCGTCATCAAGATCAAGTGAGCGGCGGGTCGGTTCGGAGGCGGTCATTCCCCCGAAATCATCTTCTACACGCACGCACCCTTTCGAGTATTCGTCATGCGCAATCCGCCTGCATCTAACGTCAGCCTGCTGAATCAGCCCCTGCGCCTGCCTAATGGCAGCATGATTCGTAACCGTCTCGCCAAGTCGTCCATGAGCGAAACGCTGGGCACTTACGACAACCATGCGACGCCCAAGCTCGTCGAGCTGTATCGGCGCTGGGCCGCTTCTGGCATCGGACTGCTCCTGACCGGCAACGTCATGATCGATCGTCGGGCGCTAGGCGAGCCCGGCAACGTCGTGATCGAAGACGAGTCCGACCTGCCCATCCTGCAGCAATGGGCTCGTGCGGCCACTGATCAAGGTGCGTCCCTGTGGGTACAACTGAACCACCCGGGAAAGCAATCGCCCAAAGGCCTGAACGCCAGCAATCTCTCGCCATCGGCCATCCCGTTCCGGGAGGATATGGCGGCGTTCTTTGAGACACCGCGGGAAGCCACCACCGCAGAGATCCAAGACCTCATCCAGCGCTTCGGGCGCAGCGCCGGCATCTGCAAGAAGGCCGGTTTCAGCGGCGTGCAGATCCATGGCGCCCACGGCTATCTGATCAGCCAGTTCCTGTCGCCCCATCACAACCATCGCAATGACGAATGGGGCGGAAGCCCAGAGAACCGGCGCCGCTTTGTGATGGCTGTCTATGCGGAGATTCGTCGTCAAGTTGGCACGGATTTCCCGGTGGGCATCAAGCTCAACTCGGCCGACTTCCAGCGCGGTGGCTTCACCGAAGAGGAGTCGATGGCCACGATCCGGGCGCTGGTCGAGGCGGGCATCGACCTGATCGAAATTTCCGGGGGCACCTACGAGGCACCCGCCATGAGCGGTGCCTTCCAGCAACCGAAAAAAGCCTCGACGGCAGCGCGCGAAGCGTACTTCCTGGAGTTTGCGGAGAAGGTGCGTGCGGAGGTCCAGGTGCCACTGATGGTCACCGGCGGCTTCCGCACTGCCGAGGGGATGAACGCCGCACTGCGCTCAGGTGCACTCGACATCGTTGGTCTTGCACGGTTATTGGCGATCGATCCTGATGCGCCCGCTGCGTTGCTGCAAGGTCGTGACAGCACGCAACGCGTACGGCCGATTACCACCGGGATCAAACCGGTGGATCGCATGGGAATCATGGAAGTCCTCTGGTACACCCGCCAACTCAAGCGCATTGCCAAAGGCGGTAACCCGCGGCCCAACGAAAGCGGCCTGGTGGCCTTTCTCAAGAGCCTGGTGAACAGCACCTGGGGCAACTACCGCACCAAGCGGATGCGGGCCTGATGTTCGTCACCCCGCCCTTTCATTTCGCCAACCAACCTGTGCCGCGCACCCAACTCCTGGAGATCAACGCAATGCGTCATCTACTCAAAACAAGCCTGGTCGGACTCGCTCTGGCAGCAACATTCATTTCATCGACAGCGGCGGCCGCAGACACTCCCGCAGACGGGGCGCAGATGAGCCCGCCGCCAGCAATGCAGGCACAGGAGGTCAACTGGAAGACCGTGCCAACGCAAACCATCACGGCAGGCGGAGTGGATTTCGCATACCGGGAACTCGGCAAGCAGCATGGCGGCACACCGGTCGTGTTTCTTACCCACCTGGCTGCCGTGCTGGACAACTGGGACCCTCGCGTCGTAGACGGCTTTGCGGCTGTACATCACGTTGTCACGTTCGACAACCGCGGGGTAGGAGCCTCCAGTGGCACACCGTCGAAATCGATTGAGGAGATGGCTGATGACGCCATTACCTTCATCAAAGCCATGGGGTTTAAGCAAGTGGACCTCTTCGGCTTCTCGATGGGCGGGATGATCGCTCAGGAAATCGTGCTGAAGGAGCCGCAACTCGTCCGCAAGATGATTCTCGCGGGCACGGGGCCGGCTGGCGGTGAAGGCATCAGCACCGTCTCGGGCGTGACGTTTTACGACATGGCGCGAGGCCTCTTCACCGGCCAGGACCCCAAGCAGTTCCTGTTCTTCACCCGCACCCCAAACGGCATCGAGGCCGGCAAGGCATTCCTGGGGCGCTTGAAGGAGCGCACGGAGAATCGCGACAAGGAAATCAGCGTCACCGCGTTTTTGGCGCAGTTGGAGGCACTGCGCGTCTGGGGGCTCAAAGCGCCGGCGGATCTGTCGGTCGTGAAGATCCCGGTGTTCGTTGCCAATGGCGACAGTGACCGGATGGTGCCCAGCAAGAACTCGCAAGACCTTGCACAGCGCCTGCCCAACAGCAGCCTCGTCATCTACCCCGATGCTGGCCATGGCGGAGTGTTCCAGTACTACACCGAGTTCGTACCCAAGGCACTCGAATTTCTTGCTCGATAGGCGCTGAAGGCAACGCGCGTTCTGGCGCCCAATCGCCACGATCGGCTGCGCCGAACAACCGGCCTGCCGACTTCAACGCGGAGATACCCAACATGACTGACACCCACTTCACCGCCCCGACCCGCTTCGTGGAAATCGAAGGCGACCGCTTCGCCTACCGCCGTTGGGGCAACCCAACGACAGGCCAGCCGCCGTTGCTCTTTCTCCAACACTTCCGTGGCGGCATGGACCACTGGGACCCGCTCATGACCGATGGCCTGACATCCGGGCGCGAAGTGATCCTCTACAACGGTCGCGGCGTTGCATCCTCCTCAGGTGCGCCACGCACTCGCATTGAACACATGGCCGACGACGCGGCCGCAGTGCTACGCGCGCTGGGTCTCGCCAAGGTCGATGTTCTGGGTTTCTCGCTTGGCGGTTTTCAGGCTCAGGACTTGACGCGACGCCATCCAGATCTGGTCCGCAAGCTCATGTTGCTGGGCACCGGGCCGCGCGGCGGAAATCCGGATTCTGATCCCGGTGTGCTGGAAGTCGCCCCACGTCCGGTGCCAACAGTGGACGACTTCCTGTTCCTGTTCTTCGGCCGGTCGGAAGCCGCACGACAGGCAGGACGTGAGTTCTGGGAGCGCCGTCATCAGCGCCTGGACCAGGATCCGCCCAGCTCGCCGGCAGCCACTCAGGCCCAAGTCGAGGCAAACATGTACTACCTGCCAAAACTCGATCCCAAGGCGCCCTTCGCCCACTTGCGGGAGATCAAGCAGCCGACGTTCATTCTGAACGGTGTGAACGACGTGATGATCCCGACCATCAATTCCTGGCACATGGCTCAGAACATTCCGAACGCACAGTTGTTGATTTATCCAGACGCGGGCCATGCAGCGCAATTCCAGTATCCCCAGAGATTCTTGAAGCACGCCATCCAGTTTCTGGACGAATGACGCAAGGAAGCGCGCGCGAAGGTTACTTCAACGCGCTTTGCTTCAAAAATAAGCGATCACATCATCATGATTCAATTCAAATTCCTTCTGTGGGCTCTATCAAAACTCCTGAAAAGAGCCACAAAAAACAACCCGGAATGTGCCAAATACATTGACGGCAAGGATCTGACGTTTCAAATCAGGACGCGTGGCGGGATTGGGCGGTATTTCACGATAAGAAGCGGAAAAATTGACTCCACCTCAGGGCTCGCTAGCAACCCAAAGTTCACCATGACCTTCAGAGATGCCGCCAAGGGGTTTTCAATTCTGTCGGCAAAAGATTCGAAGGAAGCCTTTCTGACGGCGCTACATCAGCAAGATCTCAGTATCAGTGGGGATTTTATTGAAGTGATGTGGTTTCAGGGCTTGACCGAGTACCTGAAGCCCGCAAAGCACGCATAACCTCAATTTAACCACCCATGCCATAGCGATAACAAAAGCTCTGGTTTTGGCAAAGACTGAAGAAAGGAGGCAATCTTGTCCAAGCCGATTGCAAATAGCGATGCAACGTACTCCGAGGAGCAAACCGACCTGTTCAGCGAATGGGTCAAGCATTTCGGAGCGGTTGACGCCAGGGAACTCGATCTTGGGACGTTGATGGTGATCCGTGAACTCGTCGTAAACGGCTCGGCGCCAGGCGCTCCAGAGCGCAGACGATCATCTGCGCCCGCATGCTAGATCGAATTTTCCTAGGCCAATTACCCAGGCGTCCGACACCCATCGTGATCGGTCCCGGTGCACCCTGGCACGCAAGAAGCTGAAGACCCGCCGCGCCGCGGAAGGCTAAGGCGCTTTACCGGCGATTGGCGGTTCATGGGTGGAGTACCCGTTCGCTTGATTGCGCCCCACTCAACTAGACATAGGTCGTAGGCCGAGGCCAGCCTTGGCCGCTCACAGGAGAGCAACTTGAATACATACACCGGGGGCAACTCTAGAACGCGTGCCCTGGTTACAGGGGCATCGAGCGGCATTGGCGCAGCAATCGCGCGCGAGCTAGCGACGCTCGGTTTTGATCTCGTGCTGACAGCGCGGCGCCGAGCTGCACTCGACGAGGTGGCCGCGATGTGTCAGGGCGTGAACGTCGAGATCGTGACCGCCGATCTTGGCAAGCCGGATGCCGCACGCATGCTTTGGGACAAAGCGACCGCAAACGGCCCGATCGACATCCTGATCAACAACGCGGGTTTCGGTTACTTCCGCCGCTTCGACGAGGTTGACTGGGCGCGCGATGCAGAACTCGTTCAACTCAACATGACGTCCCTTGTGGCGCTCGCTCGGTGCTTCGTAGACGCGCACAAGGCCAGTACAAGACCTGCCTACGTGGTGAACATTGCGTCGACCGGCGCATACCAGTCAGTACCGAACATGGCGCTGTACGCCGCATCGAAGGCTTTCGTGCGCAACTTCAGCGAGGCGCTTCATGACGAGCACCACGGCACGCCGCTGTCGGTAACGTGCATCTGCCCGGGAGGCACCGACACGGCCTTCCACGCTGCCTCGGGCGGCGGCAGCTACTCATGGATTGCCGATGCATCGACGAAAAGCGCAGAGTTCGTGGCCCACGCCTCGATCCGAGCGATGCTGCGCCGCCAGCGCACGGTCGTGCCCGGTCTGTTCAATAAGCTGTCGTGCTTTGGCATGCGTTTCGTGACCCGACGGTTCGCCTCACGTCTATCAACTTACGTGCTGGGCAAGCCGCGGCTCATGCTTCCGAATCGACAAGAGGCATAAGGGGCCGACCAGCAAACACCGGTAGCGCCGATGCGCGCTGGCCGGCCATCGCGAAGATTCCGCTGTGTCTCCAGGCGCTCGTCTCTCTGCGAGCGCATTGGATTGGGGCGTCGATGCACATCGACGCTCATTTTTTTTTGAATCGGCATACGCGCTTTCCAGCGTATCAGCTGCGCCGCGCTTCCAAACGGTCGTCACTGGCCTGTGCTGACTACCGGTCCTACGGGCACAAGGAAGCTACCTTTATCTACAGCAATGTCTACCCTGCAAACTACCGCAATGACTCGTTCTCCGTTGCGGTGAGCTATCCGCTCACGGCTGCGCTGGACCTGAAGCTGCCCGTCTACGTGGACCGTCTCAAACATGCCGGCCAAAGCGGCACGCGCATCACCGGCGGCCCGCTGCTCGACTACAACCTGAGCAAGCGTACGGACGTCTACGCGGGCGTGGACTACACCAGACTGACCGGCGCATGGACAACGCTAGCCGGCACGTCGGGATTCACGCTGCCGATCAGTGGACGTAACTCGGTGTTCGAGGCCACGGTGGGCCTGCGGCACAAGTTCTAACGGTTTGACGACCGGGGAACGGCATGGCGATATCTCATCCACCATGCCGTTCCCCCGATGCCTCGCGTTCACGGAAAGCGCAAGCTACCCCGGCCGTCAGCCCAGCCAACCACGAATGGCCGATGCCATGACGTTTGTGGAGATCCCGTAGCGGTCATGCAGCGTCGGGAGTGCGCCGGCATCCAGGAAGGCATCCGGCAGGCCCACCTGACGGAACGGCACGCTCACCCCGGCACGCATCAGGGTGCCGGCAACGGCCTCGCCAAGGCCGCCGATCACGGTGTGGTTTTCCGCCACCACCACAAGCCGCCCCGAACGCTGCGCCTCACGCAGGATGGTTTCGGTATCCAGCGGCTTGATCGTCGGCACGTGCAGCACGCCCACGCCAATGCCATCGCCCTGCAACGCCTTGGCGACTTCCAGGGCACGCATCGTCATGATGCCCGACGAGATGACGAGCACTTCGGCGCCGTCTCGCAGCAGCTTGGCCTTGCCAAGCTCGAACTGATAGCCGTATTCGTCGAGCACCACAGGCACGTTGCCGCGCAGCAACCGCGCATACACAGGCCCTGCGTGCGCGGCGATGGCGGGCACCATCTGCTCGATCTCCAGCGCGTCGCACGGGTCAATGACGGTCATGTTGGGCATGGCGCGCATGAGCGCCAAATCTTCGGCGGCCTGGTGGCTCGGCCCATAACCGGTCGTCAGACCGGGCAGCGCGCAGACGATTTTCACATCGAGGTTGTCCTCGGCAATCGTCTGGTGCATGAAGTCATACGCGCGGCGCGTCGCGAAGACAGCGTAGGTCGTCACGAACGGCTGGGCACCTTCGTTGGCCAGGCCGGCGGCTGCGCCCATGAGCAACTGCTCGGCCATGCCCATCTGGTAGTAGCGGTCCGGAAACTCCTTCGCAAAGATGTGCAGGTCGGTGTATTTGCCGAGATCTGCGGTCATGCCGACCACGTTAGGCTTGACGCGCGCCAACTCTGCCAATGCGTGGCCGAACGGCGCCGGGCGGGTTGCCTGCCCCTCCCCGGCAATCGACGCAATCATTGCCGAGGTCTTCAGCTTGGGCTTGTTGATAACGGTGCTGCTCATGCGGTCCTCCCGGCTTCCAGTGCTTGCAGCGCGAGCTGCCATTCGTGTGCGTCGACGCGGATGAAGTGATTCTTTTCGCGCTGCTCCAGGAACGGAACACCGCAACCCATGCGGGTATCGCAGATGATCATGCGCGGCTGCGCGCCCTTGTGCGTACGCGCAGCATCGAACGCGGCCTTGACCGCATCGATGTCGTTGCCGTCCACACGCTGCGTGAACCAGCCAAACGCTTCCAGTTTCGGTAGCAGCGGCTCGAACGCCATGATCTGCGTTGATGGGCCGTCGGCTTGTTGGTTGTTCACGTCCACCACCGCGATCAGGTTGTCAAGCTTCCAGTGCGCGGCGGAAAGCAGCCCCTCCCACACGGCGCCCTCATCCAGCTCGCCATCCGAGAACAGCGTGTAGACGAAGGCGTCTGAGCCCTTACGCTTGAGGCCAAGGCAGCGGCCCACGGCAATCGTGAGCCCCTGTCCAAGCGAGCCGCCGGACATCTCCATGCCGGGCGTGTAGCTGGCCATGCCGGACATGGGCAGGCGGCTGTCGTCGCTGCCGTACGTCTCAAGCTCTTCGGCTGGCAGGATGCCGGCTTCGAGCAGCGCGGCATAGAGCGCGATCGCGTAGTGGCCGTTGGAGAGCAGGAACCGGTCGCGGCCCTCCCACTGGGGGTCTTCGGGCCGGTAGCGCATCGCACCGAAGTAGGCGACGGCCAGCACGTCGGCAATGTCGAGCGCCTGCCCGATGTAGCCCTGGCCCTGGACTTCGCCCATCAGCAAGGCGTTGCGGCGGATACGGTAGGCGCGCTCGGCCAGAGGCACAGCGTCAGTTGAGGGCAATGATGTGGAAGTCATGGTTGTTCCTGGTATGAAGCGGGAATCATGGACAGAGACAGCGGCCGACTCAGCGGTTGACGACCTTGGCGGGAACGAAGAACACCAGCACGGCGCCAAGCACGATGGCCGAGGAGATGAAGATCAGCCCCGCAGTGGATTTGCCCGTGAGGTCATTGAGCCACCCGACGATGGCCGGCGAGAAGAACCCTGCAAGATTGGCGAAGCAGTTGACGGCAGCGATGCCTGCAGCGGCCGACATGCCGCCCAGCATGGCGGTGGGCAACGACCAGAACTGCGATGACGAAGACAGGATCCCAGCTGCGGCAACGCTCAGACACACCAGCGCTGCGCCCACGTTGCCAATCAGCGGCAATGCAGCGAACCCGGCGGCAGCCACCAGCATCGGCACTGCGAGATGCACGCGGCGCTCGCGGCGGCGGTCTGCGCTCATACCGATCAGCGGCAGCGCGACGATGGCGCACACGTACGGCACCGCAGTGAACACACCCACCCACAGCGGATCGGCCACACCGGCCTTGCGGATCAGCGTCGGCAGCCAGAACGTCAGCCCGTATTGCCCGAGCACCACGCAGAAATAGATGGCGGCCAACAGCCACAGGCGGCGGTCTGCAATGAAGGCGCCCACGGAGCCATGTGCGGTCTTTTGCGCGTTGTCTCCGGCAACGTTGCGCTCGAGCAGCGCCTTTTCCGCATCGGTCAGCCATTTGGCGTGTGCGATCCCGTTGTCCAGATAGAACAGGATGGCCACGCCCAGCAGCAGCGACGGCAAGGCCTCGATCAGGAACAGCCACTTCCACCCAGCCAGCCCCGCCGCGCCGTGGAACGTGTGCAGGATGTAGCCCGACAGCGGCCCGCCGACGATGCCGGCCAGCGGGATGGCCATGAAGAACATCGACAGTGCCTTGGCTCTGCGCTGGGACGGAAACCAATACGTCATGTACAGGATGACACCCGGCGCGAAGCCGGCTTCAGCCACACCGAGCAGGAAGCGCAACACATAGAACGAAGTCGGCGTGTTCACGAAGGCAAAGCCCGCTGAGATGACAGCCCACGTCAACATGATGCGGGCGAGCCAGTTGCGGGCGCCGACCTTATGCAGGATCACATTGCTCGGCACCTCGAACAGAAAGTAGCCGAGAAAGAAGATGCCGGCACCCAGGCCATACACCGTCTCGCTGAACCGCAGATCATTGAGCATCTGCAGCTTGGCGAACCCTACGTTCACGCGGTCCAGATAGGCGCCCAGATAGCAGATCATCAGGAATGGAATGAGCCGGCGCGCAACCTTGGCGTAGGTGCGGGACTCGAACGTGGCCGCGCCAGCGCGCGCCGTCTCATCGCCCGGCAGGGGCGAAGCAAGCTTCGTGGTCATGGTGTCTCCTACCATGTGCCCCGGGTGGGCCCGGGTGCGTGTGTCTCGAAGAGGTCCACGGCCGATATGCGAGCCGTGGCGGTAAAGGTCGTGTCGTTCAGTGAATCAGCATGCCGCCGTTCACGTCGAGCGTGATGCCAGTCATGTAGGCAGACAGATCACTGATGAGGAACAGGCACGCGTTGGCAACGTCGGCCGCATCGCCAAGCCGGCCGAGCGGGATGCCCTTGATGATCTCGGTGCGCATCTCGGGCGTGAGCTTGTCGCCGGTAATGTCGGTCTGGATGAGCCCCGGCGTGATGGAATTGACGCGGACATTGTCACCACCGAATTCCCGCGCCATGGCCTTGGCCAGGCCCAGCACGCCCGCCTTTGCGGCGCTGTAGTGCGGGCCGCCGAAGATGCCACCACCGCGCTGTGCGGACACGGACGACATGCACACGATGCTGCCGCGCTTTTGTGCCTTCATGTGCGGCAACACGGCCTGTGACATGTAGAGCGTGCCGCGCAAGTTCACGTCGAGCACGGCATCGAAGTTGCCTGCTTGAATGTCGAGTGTGCGCAGCGGCTGCGTGATGCCCGCGTTGTTGATGAGACCGTCAAGGCGGTCGTATTTGGCGAGTACGGCTTGGACAGCCGCATCGCAAGCGTTGCGATCGGTTACATCGCAAGCAAGGCCGAGGTGGCCTTCACCCAGATCGCGTGCGGCCTGCTCTGCATCTTCCAGCCGCAGATCCAGCACCACCACCAGTGCACCGTGCGCGGCAAGCGTTTTTGCTGTCGCCTTGCCAATACCGCGCGGCGAGGCCGCCCCGGTCACGATCACCACCTTGTTCTCGAGCAACATCGTTGTCTCCTGCCTGTTGGAATCTTGTTGATTGCAGTGTTGTTCCTGCAGGCAATTCGATCAACGCAGTTGGATTCAACTATGGCTGAGAAATTTTCAGATAAGGGCGGGAGGGCTTTGGTGCAACGCACCACGCCGCCGTGGCGGACTAATTCGCCCTTGGCATCTTCAGTTGCCGATCAACCCAGGCAAGGAAACGGGCCACGCGCGGCAAATCCGCATTCTGCGGCGGGAACACGATGTGATGCCCGGCAACCTCGAGCGCGTGCTCATCGCCAAACACCGGCACCAGCCGTCCCTGACCAACCAGGACCGACGCGAGCAGCGTGCTCTCCAACGCCACGCCGAGCCCAAGCGCAGCGGTCTCGAGCGACATGTACGAGCGGTCGAACGCAAAGTCGAACGACACGTGCATGTGCTCGACGCCAACACGCGCGAACCACTGTTGCCACTGCACAAGCGGCGTCTCCGAGCGTATCAACCGATGTGCGAGCAAATCTTCTGGAGAAGGCACCGGATGGTTTTCGAGATACGCGGGCGAGGCTAGCGGAACGATGCGCTCGCCTTGCAGCGTCTTGATCTGGACGTCGCGCCAATGTGCGTGTCCATAACGGATATCGATGTCGTAGAAGCCGCTCGTGAAAGACACGTCCTCGTACGAGCACGACACGTTGAGACGGATATCGCTATGGTCTTGCTGGAACGCAGCCAACCTGGGCAGCAGCCACATCAGACCAAAACTCGGGCTGGAATGCACGCGCAGGATCTCCACATCGGCGCGGCTGGCAGCACGCTCGGTGGCGCGTCCCAAGTCGGCCAGCGCGCCCGTCACGTCGCGCAGGTACTGCTCACCCACCGGCGTCAGTACCAGGCCGCGCCCTTGCCGGAAGAACAAGGGTTGGCCAATCGCCGTCTCCAGGTTGCTGATCTGGTGGCTGACTGCAGAGGCAGTGAGGCCAAGTTCTTCCGATGCCCGATTCACGCTCTTTGTCCGGGCGACGGACTCGAACGCGATGATCGCCTTCATGGGAGGAATGCGCATATGCGACGTCGGTGAGAGTGGCAGAGTGGATGGAGGTGGCCAGCCATCCTACCGCAGTAGTTGAGCACCCCGGTTGTCGACTGTTTTGCTCGATTGCGCCAACTCTCGTCGTCGGATGGCAAAAGGTCCCTTCGCCTTATCCTCGCCAACGAAATCGTTTTCGGGCTTTTGCAACTCACTTTTTACCCACTCGACCAAAGCACGGATCCGACTAAAAAGTCCACCGGCATGGATATATAGGCCAAGCGGCCTACTAGCTCGGCTGCACATGAAGTGATCCAATGACGGAGGCGTTGGCCTGAGCCGCGAACCGATTGACACAGCAGCTTTCGCGCAAGCTGGATTCTGGCGTGCTTGAGTGTCGGGAGAAGCAGATGTAGCTTTATCACAGGGCTTAAGCAACGACGCATGCTGGCGCACGAACCCGGCTGTTCCCGGATTTACGCCGCGGTGAATGGTCGAGGCTTGAGTCTGATCCGCTCTGAAAGGAGGCGGCCATGAAAGCCCAACCCAATCCGAAGCTGAATCATCTGTTGTCCGTGCTTCCTCCTGACGAGTGGTCGAGAATCGCGCCGGAGCTTGTCCTGGTCGACATGCCACTGGGGCATGTCGTTTACGAATCAGGCGATCGACCTGAGTACGTCTACTTTCCCATCACGGCCATCGTTTCCCTGCTCTACGTCATGGAGAATGGCTCGTCGGGAGAAATCGCGATCGTCGGCAACGAGGGGCTGATCGGCATTGCCATCTTCATGGGCGGGGAAACCACGCCCAGCCGCGCCGTGGTCCAAAGTGCGGGAACCGCTTACCGCCTGAGTTCCCGCATGCTCAAACAGGAATTCAGCCGCGCCGGTGCCATGCAGCGTCTGCTGTTGCGCTACACCCAGGCACTCATTACGCAGATGGCGCAAACAGCCGTGTGCAATCGCCACCACTCGATCGACCAGCAGTTGTGTCGTTGGCTGCTGCTGAGCCTCGACCGCCTGCCGTCCAACGAGCTGCGCATGACGCAGGAACTGATCGCCAACATGCTGGGTGTGCGCAGATCCGGCGTCACCGAGGCCGCGTTGAAGCTGCAGACCGCCGGATTGATCCGCTATAGCCACGGGAATATCGAAGTGCTGGACCGGCCGGCCCTCGAACGCCGCGTCTGTGAATGCTATGCCGTGGTCAAACGGGAGTTCGACCGTCTCCTGCCCGCGCTTCAGGCGATCTGACTCCTGCACATCAGGAATCATTGATATCCCACCCCGCCTGATCTGGTCCGCCGCAAAGTTCCGTTTGAACGGTAGCGTACGGACGACACGCGAGAGACACCCCATCATGCGCCTGTGGGCGAAGCATTGGCCCGCGCACAGGACTGCGAGGCGACGCTGCCTGCTGCACGTTCAGTGCATCTGACCGAGTGGCGTCAAATTGAAGACGAATTTCATGATGCTTTGATCTACTGTAAAGGCAGGACTTCCGCGCGCGGCGCGAGCAGGGCCTTACCGCGCACTTCACTCCTGGGCACGACAGCTTGAAATTGCAGGCAGTCCTTTCCGTCTTGCCTTTCATCAGCCCAAGCTCTGTCGCGGTCATCCCGCCTCCAGTATTGCCGCAAGACCTGGAGTACCGATGAAGATTGCACAGATTGCACCACTTGCGGAGCGCTGCCCGCCCAGCCTGTATGGCGGCACGGAGCGCATCGTCTCCTACCTGACCGAAGAACTGGTGCGGCAGGGCCACGAAGTCACGCTGTTCGCAAGCGGGGACTCGGTCACACTTGCCGAACTGGTGCCGTGCTGCGATGTAGCGCTGCGCCTCGGCACGCGCGTGCGCGATCCGTTGCCGTATTACTTGATGATGCTGGACCGGGTCATGGCGCGCGCCAGCAGCTTCGATGTGCTGCATTTCCATATCGACATGATGCAGTTCCCGCTGCTGCGCCGCATGCCGGTGCCGGTGCCAGCTGTGACCACCTTGCATGGCCGCCTGGACCTGCCGGACCTGTTGCCGTTCTACACGCGCTTCCCGCAATTCCCGCTCGTTTCGGTCTCCACTGCGCAGCGCGCGCCGATGCCGCCGGTGAACTGGGCCGGCACCGTGCACCATGGCCTGCCTGCGAACCTACTCACCTGCTGTGCAAATCCACGCGGCGACTACCTGGCATTTCTCGGCCGGATTTCTCCGGAGAAGGGCCCCGACGATGCCATCGAGATTGCAGCACGCGCCGGGCTGCCGCTAAAGATCGCCGCCAAGATCGACGAAGTCGACCGCGCCTACTGGGAAAGCACCATCCGCCCACTGGTGGCGGCGCACCCGAATGTCGAATACCTCGGCGAGATCGACGAGCATGAAAAATCCGCCTTCCTCGGCAATGCGCTCGCGCTGCTGTTCCCCATCGACTGGCCAGAACCGTTCGGGCTGGTGATGATCGAGGCGATGGCGTGTGGCACGCCCGTGATCGCGTTTGCGTGCGGCTCGGTGCCTGAAGTGATCGAGTCCGGCGTCAGCGGCTATATCGTGCGCAGCATCGATGAAGCAGTGGCGGCAGTGCATCGCATTGGCACCTTGCCGCGCGCCGCGGTTCGTGCGGCCTTCGAGGCGCGCTTTACGGCAGATCGGATGACACGTGACTACGTGCGCATCTACCGGAGCCTGACAGAACCCAGCGCCGCGGCGTCGCCGGCAGACCAGCCCGGCGCACCGGCGCTCGCGTGAGTGGAGGAACCTTACCTATGCAATTCGAGCCGTCGAACGAACTACCGGGCAGCGCAACACTGGCCGCCGGGGCAGCCCATGTTGCGCAGTTCTATATCCCGGCGGCGGCCTCGCTGCAGGAGCGCCGGCCTCGCACGCTCAAACACGGAGACACCTTCGCGCTGTTCGACCACAACGGCGATGCCCTCGGTGTGCTGGGCAGTCCGGAAGGGCTGTTCCATTTCGATACCCGGCACCTCTCCTATCTGCGCCTGACCATCGATGGGGCGCGGCCGATGCTGCTGTCCTCCACATTGCGCGACGACAACGCCTCGTTGACCTGCGACCTGACCAATCCTGACCTGTTCGACGAGGACGGCCGCTTGTGGCTGGAGCACGATCTGATCCACCTGCGCAGGTCGCGCTTCCTTTGGAACGGCGCCTGCTATGAGCGGCTGAGCGTGCGCAACTATGACGACGTGTCACGAAGCGTGCGCGTGGATATTGCCTTCGATGCCGACTTTGCCGACCTTTTCGAAGTGCGTGGTACGCGGCGGCTGCGGCGCGGCACGGTGCACACGCCGGATGTCGCGGGTGCTACGGTCACACTGAGCTATACCGGTCTGGACGAGGTGCGGCGCGAGACCCGGCTCGCCTTTGATCCGGCGCCGGCCGAGCTGGGCGGTGGCAGCGCGAGCTTCAACCTGACGCTCGAGCCGTCGTGCTCGCAGGTACTTCGCATGGAGATCCGCTGCGAAGCGATGCAGCCCGAGCCCGTGGAGCCCCAATCCTTCCTCAGCGCACTGCTGCAGTCGCGGCGCGAGTTGCGGCGTGCGACCCGCCGCGCGGCATCCATCACGACCTCCAATGAACTCTTCAATGAAATGGCCCGGCGCAGCGTATCGGACCTGTACATGTTGCTGACCAACACCGAATACGGACCGTATCCGTATGCCGGCATTCCATGGTTCAGCACAGTGTTCGGGCGCGATGCCCTGATTACAGCGCTGCAGACGCTTTGGCTCGACCCCGAAATTGCCCGCGGCGTCCTGCAATACCTTGCCGCGATGCAGGCGAAAACGGTTGACCCACAGGCCGATGCCGAGCCGGGCAAGATCCTGCATGAAATGCGCCATGGCGAAATGGCGAGGCTGGGGGAAGTGCCGTTCGGACTCTACTACGGCAGCGTGGATGCCACGCCGTTGTTCGTGCTGCTGGCCGGCGCCTACCTGCGGCGCACCGGCGATGTCGAAACCATGCGCACGCTGTGGCCGCACATCCGGGCCGCGCTGGACTGGATCAACGACTATGGCGACCGCGATGGCGACCTGTTTGTCGAATATGGCCGACAGTCGCCGGAAGGCCTGATCAACCAGGGCTGGAAAGACAGCCGCGATTCGGTCTTTCATGAAGACGGGCAACTCGCCCCGGGCCCGATTGCGTTGGCCGAGGTGCAGGCCTACACCTATGGTGCCTGGCAGGCTGCAGCGTCGATCAGTGCAGCGCTGGGCGATCACGAGAGCGCAGCGGTCTATGCGGCCAGGGCGGACATGCTGCGTGAGGCTTTCGACGCGCGTTTCTACGACGCGGCATTGGGCACCTACGTGTTGGCGCTGGACGGCGAGAAGCGCCCATGCCGTGTACGTGCATCCAATGCGGGCCACGCCTTGTTTACTGGCATCGCGCTGCCCGAGCGCGCGCCTTCGGTGGTGGCTGCGCTGATGGACAGCAACGCATTCTGCGGCTGGGGCGTCCGTACCGTATGCACCGATGCAGCACGCTTCAATCCGATGAGCTACCACAACGGCTCGGTTTGGCCGCACGACAACGCTCTGATCGCCGCGGGCATGGCACGCTACGGCTACCATCCCGAAGCCAGCCGCATCTTTGAGGGCCTGTTCGCGGCCGCCAGCTACATTGAGCTGCGCCGGCTGCCCGAGCTGTTCTGCGGCTTTTCACGCCAGCGTAGCCAAGGCCCGACGTTCTATCCGGTGGCGTGCTCTCCGCAGGCCTGGGCGGCGGCCGCTCCGCTGCTGCTTTTGCAGGCCTGCCTGGGGCTCGACTTCGACACGCGCGAGCCGGCAATCACCTTCGAGTCTCCGTCGCTGCCGCCCTTCCTTGACGAAGTGGTCTTCCGCAACCTGGCAGTCGGTGAAGGCAGTGCGGATGTGGCGGTGCGCCGCTCCGGCGAGCGTGTGGTGGTCGATGTGCTGAACCGGCAGGGGCCAATCAGAACAATCACTCGAAACTAGCCGAGGGGTGACGGTCATTCGCGAATGACGGACGCGGGTTCTTTTATTGCACCGATCCCAGCGTTCCTGGCGATCAGTTTGTCACCCGCGCCGCGCTGGCCTCGGGGGTCAAGAACACCCCGCAACGCCCATGCCACTGACGAGGTGCCCGTCGCCCAGCACGTAGCGGCACTAATCAATCATGAGATGGCGCATCAAGAGCGCGGGATCCGCGATCTCCAGAATGAGACGACGTAGCACGCGTTTGCGCATGTGTTCTTCATCCAGCACCCACGGTGCGCTGACCTCGCTCAGATGGCGCGAGATCGCATCGTGATGGTCGGCACCTTCCGGAAGACCCAGGCGCGCCGCGAGCAGACCGGCAACGACGTCATCGATTTCAACGTCGAGGGCCTTCGCGTCAATGGTGAGCTGTAGTTTCATCGTGGCGGTTGAACCTGAAAAAGCCGGCACCGCAACAAGAGCGTGCGGCGCCGGAATGCAGTTGCACCGGCCGGCGGACCGGCCAGTCGATGGCAGCGCAACTGCGTGGTTCAGTAGTCCAGTTCAGGAGCCGCCGCTTGCGCGGGCTTCTCTTCCTTCGGCGCATCTGCAATGGTCGCATCCGTGGTCAGGATCAGCCCGGCGACAGACGCGGCGTTCTGCAGCGCGGTGCGCGTGACCTTGGTTGGGTCAACGACGCCCGCTTCCACGAGGTCGCCGTATTCGCCCGTGGCCGCGTTGTAGCCGTAGTTGCCCGTGCCTTCGGACACCTTCGCGATCACGACGGAGGGCTCTTCACCGGCATTGGCGACGATGGCGCGCAGCGGCGCCTCCAGGGCATGCTGCACGATCCGAATGCCGGCATCCTGATCGCTATTCGCACCCTTGAGGTTCAGCACCGCAGAGCGGGCTCGCAGCAACGCTACGCCACCGCCGGGCACGATGCCTTCTTCCACGGCCGCACGCGTTGCGTGCAAGGCATCGTCAACCCGGTCCTTCTTCTCTTTCATTTCGACTTCGGTGGCGGCGCCCACCTTGATGACGGCAACGCCTCCAGCGAGTTTCGCCACGCGCTCTTGCAGCTTCTCGCGGTCGTAGTCGCTCGTCGCTTCGTCGATCTGTACACGGATCGACTTGACGCGGGCGTCGATGCTGGCCTGGTCTCCGGCCCCGTCGATGATGATGGTGTCGTCCTTGCGGACTTCCACGCGCTTGGCTCGGCCAAGATCCTCCAACGTCGCCTTTTGAAGCTGCTTGCCTGTTTCCTCCGAGATGACGGTTGCGCCCGTGAGCACAGCGATGTCTTCGAGCATGGCTTTGCGGCGGTCACCAAATCCCGGCGCCTTGACGGCTGCGACCTTCAGGATGCCGCGCATTGCGTTGACAACGAGCGTGGCCAGCGCTTCGCTCTCGACATCCTCGGCGACGATCAGCAACGGCTTGCCGGCCTTGGACGCGGCTTCGAGGATCGGCAGAAGGTCCCGGATATTCGAGATCTTCTTGTCGTGCAGCAGGATGAGCGCGTCGTCCAGATATGCCGCCTGCTTCTCCGGATCGTTGATGAAGTACGGGCTGACATAACCACGGTCGAACTGCATCCCTTCGACGACGTCCAGCTCATTGTCGAGCGACTTGCCATCCTCGACCGTAATCACGCCCTCCTTGCCGACCTTCTCCATGGCGTCGGCGATGATCTTGCCGATGGCCTCGTCCGAGTTGGCCGAGATGGAACCCACCTGGGCGATTTCGCGGTTGGTCGAAATCGGCTTCGACAGATTCCGAAGCTCGTCGAGCACGGCGCCCACGGCCTTATCGATGCCACGCTTGAGATCCATCGGGTTCATGCCGGCGGCCACATGCTTCATGCCTTCCTGCACGATGGCCTGGGCCAGTACTGTGGCCGTGGTGGTGCCGTCCCCCGCAATGTCTGCGGTCTTGGATGCGACCTGCTTGACCATCTGGGCGCCCATGTTCTCGAAGCGGTCCTTCAGCTCGATTTCCTTGGCGACAGACACGCCGTCCTTGGTGATGGTCGGGGCGCCAAAGCTGCGCTCGATGACGACATTGCGGCCTTTGGGCCCGAGCGTCACCTTCACGGCGTCGGCAAGAACGTTCACGCCCTTGACGATACGGACGCGCGCGCTGTCGTGAAACTTGACGTCTTTTGCACTCATGTTTGTTGTTCCGGGTAAAGTCGTTGACTCAACGCGTCGCGAACGACCGGTCCACTCGCGGTGTCCGCGACCGGCTAGAGGCTTCAGGCAGCTTTGGCTACCGCTTCGGCATGGGTTTCGAGAACGCCCATGACGTCTTCTTCGCGCATGACGAGCAGCTCCTCGCCATCAACCTTGACGGTCTGCCCGGCGTACTTGCCGAACAGCACCTGGTCGCCGACTTTCAATTGGAGTTCGCGCTGCGTGCCGTCCTGGAGCAGGCGGCCGGTGCCGACCGCAATGACTTCACCCTGCTCGGGTTTCTCTGCGGCGGAATCAGGAATCACAATGCCCGAGGCCGTCGTCCGCTGCTGTTCGATTCGTTTGACGATAACCCGGTCGTAGAGGGGACGAATCTTCATTTCCATCTCCTGAGCGATAGATCACCAAAAAAGGAATCCGACTTGCGCACCGTTCTAGCGTGGAGCCCGACGGGCCGGCAAGCCGTGCCAACGCTTGGCGGAAACCAAAATAGAAGCGCACCGCAGCGACTTCAAGAGGCTCGCAAACCGTGAGTATGTAACCAAATGTTTCAAGGCAAAAGGATGCGCCGGACGGCGCCAAGCCGGTAGACCGTACGGCTGCGTCCCTGCCGTTGGCGCGGTACTGGAAGAATCGGACAGGGTGGCGGCCGCCCGCCATCGGGGCCCAGCGTGTCGTCCCGCTCGTCAAGCGCCCGCCACAGGCCACCCTTGACCGGACGGAACAGCCAGCGCAGGTAGCCCTCGTTTGCGGCAAGCTGCATCAGCTCGCCGCGATCGGGCGCGCCATCGATCAGCGCGTCATCCGCCGATGCGCCGTCGTAATCACCGAATGCCTGACGGCACGCCAGCGCTTCACCAGCCGACGCGCCCACCACGTTGCAACCGCGTCGCTCGACGCGCTCCAGATCCCATGCGCCGAGTCGCCAAGCCGCATCGAGTAGCACTTCATCGACAGCTTCGATGCAATGCCACGCGTGCCGGACTTGAATGGCTGAGCCCGGCACGGAGCGAGGTGGAATGTCGATGCCCGGTAACACGAGCGGACTGGCGCGGCGGAATCCGTGCCAATGCAGGATCGCCACGAGCGGCGTATTCAACCGCCTGGCCGCCGTCACGGTCACCGCGACCAACGGCAGACGCACCGCATCCATCTGTTCGTGCACCGCGTTGAAAAGGTCCATGAAACCTCCGAATGATGTATCGAATGGCCTCTTGAAATTTCCGCTTGCTTCCCTATTTTAGGTGTCGTCAATGCAGTCGCAGTTCACGCGCTGCGTGTTTCGATTTGTTTGTCAGTGGGCTTGCCACGGACGGATGACCTGGAGCGCGTAGTTCGGTTCAGTCTCCGTGCGGGCCCCCTTTCAGGAGCCAGCCATGAGCGATTTGTTTTTTGGCACCGATCTGCTGGGCGAATTCGACCGCCTGCACCGGCAGATGGCCAGCCTTTTTGCGGGGGCGCCCGCAAGCCTGCGCGCAACGCGCATCGGCACCTTCCCTCCCATCAACATCGGCAGCACAGACGACTCCGTCGAGATCGTCGCCTTCGCTCCGGGGCTCGACCCCACGCAGATCGATGTCTCGATCGACAAGGGGTTGCTGACCATCAGCGGCGAGCGCAAGCGCCCCGATTTCGAGTTGACCGACGATACGCGCGTCTATGCGGACGAGCGCTTCGTGGGCGCATTCCGCCGCGTGATTGAACTGCCACAGGACGTCGACCCGGAGAAAGTCAGCGCACGTTATGTCAACGGCTGCTTGACCATCAGTGTCGGCAAGTCGGAGGCTTCAAAGCCTCGGCAGATCACCGTGCAAGGCTGAGCCACGCCTTGCACATGAATGACGGAGCACATCATGAACGAGACCACCCAATTGGCTAACCCCGCCCAGACAGGCAATGCATCTGTTGCAAAGCAGCAGGCCGAACAGTCGGCTCAACGTCAGACCACGCTGGCACCGCCAGTCGACATCTTCGAGAACCGCCAGGGCATCACGCTGTATGCCGATCTGCCGGGCGTGCCGCGCGAGAAGCTCGATGTCAGGGTGCAGGACGGCACGCTGACCGTCGACGCAGAATTGATGGTGCCTACGCCGCCCGGCCTGCGTCTGCAGCACGGCGAAGTCCGGCACCCGCATTTCTCGCGCACCTTCGTCCTCAGCCCCGACTTTGACGCCTCGCGCATCGATGCTCAGCTGCGCGACGGGGTGCTAAAGCTGACGATCCCACGCCGGGATGAAGCCAAACCCCGGCGTATCGAGGTCCACGTCGGCTGAGCGGATCGCCCGCAGTGGCTCTGCCCTGGAAGCAGGCGCGTGCTATGCGCGCCTGCACTTGGCATGGCGGCTTGCCGCTAAGTCTCAAGGTATCCGGCGTGGCAAACGTTAAGCAGGCGCATGAGGATCCTGCCGATCGTGCGTGACCCAGATCAGCGCGGCGGTATCAATGCCCAGCGACCTCGCTCGCGCGACAATGGCCTCGCGCTGTGCAGAGCCCAGATGTTTGTCGCGTGCCAACACCCAGCAGTAACCGCGGTCAGGCCCCACCACGAGCGCCCAGCGGTAATCGACGTCGAGCGCGGCCACGTGATAGCCGCCATAGAACGGCCCGAAGAACGAGACCTTCAACGAGCCGACATGGTGGTCGCCCACGAACACCGCTTTGCCGACCGCCTCGCGCCACTCACCCTTGGCAGGATCGAAACCGCGGTTGACCACGCGGACGCTGCCATCGGGCCCGGGCTCATACGTGGCGGAGACATCGGTCAAGCCGCGCTCGAATGCATGATCGAGCCGTGCCAGTTCGTACCAGCGCCCTTGATAGCGCTGTAGATCGAACGGCGTGACGGCGGCGATGCCTTCGGGCGGGCTCGTCGGTGCGCACGCCGCCAGGAACGCCGCACCGGCGAGCAACGGTGCCAGCCATTGCAGGCGCCCCAGTGTGCGTGCGCCATGCAGCGCTACGCGCTTCGCAAGTTCAAACGCTTGTGTCAACGCATCTGCCATACAGCACCCCTATCGTGGTGTCGCCCATTGCGACATGAACTGCAGCACAACGCATCGCGTCTACAGGATATGGCGGAACACACCGCGCATTTCCGCCAATGAAACGGCATTGCATCAGCATGGTTCCGCTGCACCGCAGATGCCGGCTGCCCCGCGCGGTGCATGTCGTGTGCAGGATTTGCGTCAAGAAAATATCGTGCCAGTGTTCCCGCGCGAAGCGCTGCGTCAGTAGACTCCAGAAGCTGACTGTTCATCGCTTGCCCCACTTGTGCGCGTGCACCTTGCAATATGCCTGCCAAATGCACTCAGGTCGTTCGAACCGTGGTCCTTGTCCTGTGCATGCTCGTGAGCGCACAGGCGTTGCCCGATTGTCGCGACACGCTGCACGCGCCGCAACTGTCCGGCAAAGGTGCGCTGTGCCTGTTCGGGTTCTGCCTCTACGATGCGCAGCTATGGAGCGCTGAACTCCCGGCCAGCTATGACGCGCCATTTGCCCTCGAGGTGACGTATCGGCGGGCAATCGAGCGGAACCGACTCATCGAAACCGCCGTCGACGAAATCCGGCGGCTCCAGGCACCTGCCCCGTCCGACGACACCCTGGCGCAATGGCAGCGCGCAATGACGCCGGCCTTCCCCGACGTCAAGCCGGGCGATACCTTGTGCGGCGTGTATCTGCCCGGCCGCGGCGCACGCTTTTACGCCAATGGGCAACTGACGACCGAGGTGGACGATCCCGTCTTCGCGCGCGCATTCTTCGATATCTGGCTGGCACCCGGCACGCGCGCTCCGTCCCTGCGCCGCCAGCTCCTGGGCAAGTCACGCTGATGCACACCCAGCTAGTCGGCATCTCCCGGCGACTGGAAGCCCGGTTGCCCCAACTGACTTGGGAGCTGCGGCACACGCCGGAAGCGCGAAGTGTCGTAACCCATGGCTTCGAAACGACTCAGTGCCGCACGATAGTCGGCATCGCTCATATCGGGGTCGCGCGAGAACACCCAGCCGAGGCTTTTGTCTGGATAGCCCAGCAGGGTCACACGGTATTCGGGGTCGACATACAGCGTCAGCTGCGAGACGTAGATGGGCCAGAACAATCGCACGCGCCACTCGCCGCCGCCACTGCCCGGAACCACCGAATCGACGAACTGCATACGTTTGAACGGCGCATCGAAACTGCCTGGCCGATAGACGTAGGCATCGTCGATACGGCCATCGGGCCGCAGCGCCCATTCGGCATAGCTGCCGACATTGCCGCGCTCTCCAAAGTACGGAATGTTGGCGATGACATACCAGCGCCCCATGTAGCGCGGCAGATCAACCGGCACCGTCTGCAGCGGCACAGCAGCCCGCGGGTTGGGATTCGGCGGTGGGCCGGAGCAGGCAGCGCTGGCAAGGGCCAGCGCGACCACCGCCAGCCAACGTGCCCAACCTGACAGGGTGAGCCTACTGTGGCCTCTTCGATACGTTCTCATCGTGCCCTCCTCTATGCGGTCGCCGGACAGGCCGGCTGGTTTGTCTGCGTGCTGAGTGCCGCGTGGGATGCCGCGTGGCTGGGCATCGTCTTCGTCGCGGTACTGCTGGTGCTTCATCTGCGGCAAGCCCGCCACCCGTACCTGGAATTGCGGCTGGTACTGTGGGTCGTTGCGATCGCGGCGCCATGGGAGACGCTCCTGATCCGCACCGGGCTCATCGCCTATCCGCATGGCGCCCTGTGGGTCGGGCTCGTGCCGCCCTGGCTGCTGGCGCTGTGGGTGCTGTTCGCGATCCAAGTGAATGTCCTCTTTCGTTGGCTGCGCGGCAGGTGGTGGCTGGCAATGCTGCTGGGTGCCATTGCTGGCCCGCTGTCGTTTCGCGCGGGCGCGGCGCTGGGGGCTGCGCACATTCCCGATATGGCTACCACGCTCAGCGTGCTGGCTGTCGGCTGGGCAATATGGATGCCGCTACTGGTGTGGATGGGTGAGCGCAGCGACGGAATCGGCACCCTGCCCTGACTGTCCGCTGACTGTCCCCTGACTGCCGCCGCCCCCTATCGCTTGACGAATCGGTAGTGCGCCACGCCCCATTCGTTACCGCCGGCATAGCCGAACAACGTGGACACCGCCAGGTAGAACATGCGCCACCGCTGGAACCACACTGCCGCTTCGCGTTCACCGTAGGTCTGGGCAAACACCGGCATCAGGCGGCTCCGGGCGGCATCAAGGTTGGCCAGCCAGTGGTCGGCCGTGCGCGCGTAGTGCGTGCCGCTGACCCACCATTGCCTCGTCACGCGCAGGTCGTCCTGGAAGTGCAGCAGCAGCGCCTCCGATGGCATGGTCCCGCCCGTGAAGAAATACTTCGACATCCAGTCGGTACCGTCCTGCACCTGGAAGTGATACGCCAGCGTGCGGTGCGCAAAGATGTGCACGAACAACACTGCATCTGGGCGCATCCAGCGTGCAATCTTGGCGAGCAACAGACCGTAGTTCTTCATGTGCTCGAACATCTCGATCGACACGACGCGGTCGAAGCGGCCGCCTTCGGGCATCTGTGCAAACTCGAAGTCGACGATGTTGCCGGTGTGCACGGTAAGGTTGGACAACCCCCGCTCGGCGGCACGTGCCTCGATCCAGCTACGCTGGCCCTGCGAGTTGGACAGCGCCACGATGCGCGCATTGGGATAGCGCTTGGCCATCCAGAGCGACAGCGAGCCCCAGCCACAGCCGAGGTCCAGAATGCACTGGCCGTCAGCCAGGCCGGCCCGGTTGGCGTAGCACGAGAACATCGCCTCTTCCGCCTCGGCCAGCGTTTCATTGCCGCTCGGGTACAGCGCGCAGGAATACTTCAACTGCGGCCCCAGGTGGGCCTCGAAGAATGCGGGCGGCAACTCATAGTGCTGCGTGTTGGCCGCGTCTGTCTCAATTGCAATGGGGCTGGCGTGCAGTTCATCCAGCAACGCATTGAAGCGCCGTGAGCGCAGCTCGCCATCATGAATGCCTTCGTCTTGCAAACGACGGCGCATGAGGGTGCGCATGCCGGCGCGCACCAGGGCATCCGGCAGCCATCCGCGCTCGCAGCACTGGATAAGCCAGCTGTCACCGGCGTCGGGCGCGGCCTGCGGCGGTATGGTCGGCGTGAACAGCGCAGTCATGTGAGGTCTCCTTCGGTCTGCATATCAGCGGCGCGGTGGCCAGGGGATCAGCACGCTCGTTGTGCGAGCGTATTCGGCATAGTCGTCACGCGTGGCACGCATGTGGGCTTCGAGCATGGGAACGCCCGAGACCTTCACGAGCAGCCACGCCATGACCACCGGTGGCAGCAGCGTGAGCCATGCCCACGGCGTGCCGATCGCCAGCGGCACGTAGGCCAGCCAGTGCACGCATTCAAAGAAATAGTTGGGATGTCGCGAATAGCGCCACAGCCCCGCCCGGCAGGTCTTGCCCCGGTTCGCCGGGTCCGCCGCAAACTTGCGCAGTTGCCTGTCGGCCAGTGCCTCGCCGGCCACCGCAATCACCCACAGCGCGACCGCAGTCGCCATGGCGAAGGCGCCCGGTGAATCCTGCCGGTAGCTCGGCACCGCGAACGCAATCGACAGGAGCATCGATACCGCCGCCTGCAACTGGAAAAATCCAAACATGTTTCGCGTTGCCGCTGCACCCCACTCCTGGCGCAGCTTGCGGTAGCGCGCGTCTTCCGGCTTGCCGGCGTTACGCTGCCACAGGTGCCGGCCAAGGCGCGCGCCCCAGACCGCTCCGCCCACTCCGACCAACACGCGTGCAGGCAACGAACCCGTGCCCAACCACGCGTAAAGCAATGCCACCGCGCCGAGTGAGAACGCCCAGACCGGGTCGACCATGCCGGCGTTCTCGCTGGTCAATTGCCACGCCCACACGGCACTGAACACCAACACCAGAAACACGAGCGCTACGAGCGCGACGCCGATCGCCGACATGGTCATCCCCGCTGCAGCAGAAACTGCGACACGCCGATCCGGCCCTCGTCAAAGCCGGCCTCGCAGTAAGCGAAGTACAGCCGCCAGATGCGGATGAAGGGCTCGTCGAATCCGAGTGCGCGCACGGCCTCCAGCCGGGCCTCGAAACGCTGGCTCCAGCGGCGCAGTGTCTCTGCGTAGTCGCGGCCGAAGTCCAGGCGGTCGACCACACGCAAGCCGTACTGCTGCGCGAGCTTGGTAAAGCGCTCACGACTGGGCAACATGCCGCCCGGGAAGATGAACTGCTGGATGAAATCGGTGCCGGCGCGGTAGCGCTCGAAGTGTGCTTCGTCGATGGTGATGCTTTGCACCAGGGCTCGGCCGCCATGCCGCAGGCAGCGCGCCAGCGTCTGGAAGTAGGTCGGCCAGTAAGCCTCGCCCACGGCCTCGAACATCTCGATGGACGCGATGGCGTCGTACGCGCCATCCACGTCCCGGTAGTCGCGCAGTTCAACGCGTGCCCGGGGCTCGCCGGCCAGGCGCTCTGCGGTGTAGCGGCGCTGTTCTTCCGAGAGCGTGATGCCGTGCACGTGCGCACCGCGCGCGCAGGCCATCTCCATCAGGCCGCCCCATCCGCAGCCGATCTCCAACACATCCATGCCGGGCCCCACCCCGAGCAGATCGCACACGCGCCGATACTTGGCGGCCTGCGCGTCTGCAAGCCCGTGCCGCAGGCTGCCGTTGAACCACGCGGACGAATAGGCCATGCCCTCGTCCAGCCACAGCCGATAGAAATCGTTGCCGAGGTCGTAATGCAGGTGGATATTGCGGCGGCTGCCGCGACGGCTGTTCCGGCGCAGCAAGTGGCGCAGGCGAAGCACAGAGCGCGCAAGCGCATGTCCGAAGATCGCCTGGTCCAGCGTGGCGGCGTTGACGATAGCCAGGCGCAGCAGATTCGGGAGGTTGCCCGTGTCGATCCATCCGTCGCGATACGCCTCGGCAAAGCCCACATCGCCGCTGCGCAGGATGCGCCCACACGCACGCCAGTCGAGAATGCGCAGATCCGCCACCAGCGGCGAGGCGGCATCGCCGATCTGCACATCGCCATCGGGCGTGACAAGGTGGAGGAAACCGTGTCGCAGTCGACCGGCCAACGCCACGAACAGGCGCCCGGCAGCAGGAACATGGGGCGGCACCCAGGCGAGGGAGTGCAAAGCGGTCATCGGGAGTTCTCCGGAGAAGATCTGTCGTGGGCATCACGGCCAACGAACGGCACGCCCTTGAGCCACAAGCGAAGGGCCTGCCAATGGATGCGGCCGATAACCTGCAGCGCAAGCAACGGCTGCCGCAGCACCGCACGGCGCAGGTGAACGGCATCAAAGGGCCGCAGCCGTCCGCCGATGGCGGTCTGCAGCAAGAGGCCGTCTCGGTCGTGATAATCGATGCGCACCAGCGCTGTTGCAGCGGTCTCGGTAAAGCGGAACTGATAACCGCCCTCGACCCTGCAGAAGGGCGAGACATGCAACTGCTTGCGGCACGTCAGTACGGTGTGCGCGCCGATGGCCCCGCCGTCCTGCGCGCACAGCAGGTAGCGGTGGTCCTGGCCGAAGGTGTTGTTGACCTCGGCCAGCACCGCGCGCAGCTTGCCGGCCGCGTCGTGGCAATACCAGAACGAGACAGGGTTGAACATCCAGCCGGCAATGCGCGGAAAGGTCTGCAACCAGACCTCGCCATCGGCAGGCAAACCCGCGCCGCGCAGCACGCCACGTATCCAGGCGAGCAGGTCTGTGCCGTCTCGCGGTCCGTAGTCACGCACGCGCAAAGACAGCGGCCGGAAGCAGTCCACGCCAAACCAGGTGCCCGTCAGGCGCCCCAGCGCCGAGAGCTTTACGCGCACCGCAAACACCGGGTAGACAAAGCGATGGGCCACCGGCCGCAGGCGGCGATGCATGACCTGGCCGACGAGAAGCTGTGCGTCGCCGTTCATGGCGTCACCTGTGCCCACGCAGGAGCGCAGCCGAAATCCGCCGCCACGCGCAGGGCGGACTTCAACCCGTCTTCGTGGAACCCGTATCCCGTCCAGGCGCCCGCGAACCACGTGCTGCCACGGCCTTGCAATGCAGGCAGGCGGGCCTGCGCATCGATGGCCGGCTGATCGAATACCGGGTGCTCATATGCAAAGCGCTGATACTCCAGCTCGGGCGCCGGCGGAGCCGGCGGGTTGAGCGTGACGACCACGGGCGTCGACACGGGCAGCGGTTGCAGCTGGTTCAGCAGATAACTGACGCACGGCGCCGTGCCCGTTGCGCCCGCCCGCGAGGCGTCGAGATAGTTCCACGCCGACCACACACGACGCCGACGCGGCAGCAGACGGGGATCGCGATGCAGGAAGGCAGTGTTGGGCTGGTAGCGGAATGCGCCCAGCACGGCACGCTCTTCGTCCGTTGCATCGTCAAGCAGATGCAGCGTCTGGGGTGCGTGCGTGGCGAGCACCACGGCGTCGTAGCGCTCGCTGCCGGACTCGGTCCGCACGTCGACATGCCCAGCGGCACGGCGGATGCCGCGTACCGGCGTGCCCACACGCACATCGGCCAACCGGCGGGCAATCGCGTGCACATAGCTGCGCGCACCGCCTTTGACGGTGCGCCAACGCGGCCGGTTGAAGACCTGCAGCAAGCCGTGGTTCAGACAAAACCGCAGGAATGTTTCGGCCGGGAACGCCAGAATGTCGCGGCTGGGCGTGGACCAGATTGCCGCCGCCATCGGCAGCAGATAGTGCGCACAGAACGGCTCACCATAGCGGCCGGCAGCCAGCAGCGTGCCAAGGCTGTGGCGCTCATTGCGAGCCAGCGCCAGGTTGGCGTGCGCTTGGCGGTTGAATCGCAGGATGTCGCTCAGCATCGACAGAAACCGTGCCGACACCACGTTGCGCGGCTGCGCAAAGACGGTGCGCAGGCTGGTGCCGGCCCACTCCAGCGCACCGCCGTCGACCGACACACTGAACGACATGTCGCTTTCGCAATGCGCCACGCCAAGCTCGTCAAACAGCGCAATCAGATTCGGGTACGTGCGCTGATTGAAGACGAGAAACCCAGTATCGACGCCGAAGACCTGTCCGCCCTCTTCGATATCCACCGTATTGGTATGCCCACCCAACCGGGGCGAAGCCTCGAACAGCGTCACGGCGTGCCGCTTGGCGAGGAAATGCGCCGCCGCCAGCCCCGAAATGCCGGAGCCGACCACCGCGATGCGCTGCGCAGGAGAGGAATGCATGTTCAAGGCAAGGCCCCGTTGGATCGTTGGACGGTCAAAAAAAGAAGACGGCACGCTACCCACCGCGCCGGCAAGTCCGGGCGGACCCAAATGCGTTTCATGAAGTTGTCGTCGCAAGCCGGCGGTGCACGCACCGCAGATACCGGCTCAGGCGGGCATCCCGAGCGAGGCGGATGCGACGCGATGCGACATATACGTGGCTAACCCGCAGGTGGATGCAGCGTCTCCGCCCGAATAGCGAATTCCATTGCGTCTTCGAGCATCAGACGGGCACGGTTGGCAACATCGCCGAGATGGCGGTGGAGTTGTTCATCGAGCGAGGACCGCACCGCGCAGCCATCGCTGAAACGCTCGAACGCGTCAAGCTGGCGGATCAGCCCAACAAGATGCCGTGGACACTCGCAGGCAAGCGTCTGCGATGCGTTGGCGAAGATCTCCAGCTGGCGGTCCGTAAATCGGCGCGCGTTGCGCCGCAGCGGTTCGAGCTTTCCGTACACGGCGTCTACGCGCACGAGCTGCGACAGCTCCTGCAGGACCTGGTCGAGTTCACCCTGCGCATTGGGCTCCCGATACAACCGCACGCCGGCCGCGCGCAGCATGTCGGTGGCGCGAACCGTGCCAAAGCTGTAGATCACGCCGACAGCACTGGCGCCGCAGCGGCGCGCTGCCGCCAATAGGGCTTCCGCCGTCTCCGGATGCAGGGATGAGGCTTCCACGATCAATGCGTCTGTGCGCGGCAGTGGCTCAAGGCGTGTCTCGCCATCAATTGCGGGCAGCTCGATGACCGGCTCGATCCCCAGCGACGCGAGCGTGCTTTTTCTGCGCCGGACGCGCTCTGCCAGCAACGCGCCACACACCGCAAGCGAAATTGCCGCGTTGGACGGTATCGGCCCCGGTGCCTCGGCAGCCAGGGAGGTTTCCAGCAACTGCTCGAGTTCGGCGCTGTCCGCATGCGCAATCGCGCCGATCGCGTGCCCCTGATTGACGAGCGAGCGCAGCAGCACGAGGCGCCTGACGTCTTCGCTCGAATACAACCGCTGGCCGGACTCCGATTTGGTCGGCGAAATCACGCCATAGCGCTGCTCCCACACACGGAGGGTGGATACAGGCATCTTGGCCATGCGGGCGGCCGTTCCGCTTCGGTACATCGGCGCCGCGTTGTCTTCATGTGGCACGTGCGTCTCCATGCAAGAGCTGCTTTGCTGACATGAAACGCTGTGCCGCCGACATCGTCAATGAAATGAAGCGCAAAACACGCGTCAGCCCGGTAATGAGTCGGAATTGAGTCGCCATTTCCGGGCAGAACCACCGCTGTTGTGCGAAAGCCGCCACATCGGCGCGTTCAGGCCGTACTCCCGCCAAACCGCAACGGCGGGAGCCGTCCCGACGTTACGAAGCGCGTGCCGTCAACCACTGGCTCGGTGGCAGCGGCGCGCCGACAATCCGCATCTCCCCAAGGCTGCCGAAGAAGCCATTGCCCATGCTGCCGCCATACTGCGCGCAGCCGATCGCCATCTGCTGCGTGCTCGCCACGTAGCGGATGCCGTCCATCCCGCTGCTATTGCGCAGGATGGGCGCGCCCTCTACGTACATCGTCGTGCTGCCCTTTCCGTCGTTGACGATGGCAACGTGCAGCCACTGCCCCGCCGAGACACCGCCCGACCAGCACGCCAGGTTCTCGGTGTTGTCGGTGGGGATGACCTCCCACTGGAACTCCATCAGGTTGGAAAACGCGAACATCGCCATCGTGTCGCCCTGGTCGACATCGCCCGGCCACGACACGCCGGTGGCTGCGCTGCGTGCACCCAGCCGATAGAGGATGCCCATCCACGCGTTGTTCTGCGCAGTCCAGGCCGAATCGATCTTCACGAATGCCTCGATGGTGTAGCCATCGGCAAACGTTTGCACGTTCAGCGGCGACGTCGAGGCAGTTGTGAAATACGAGGCCCTCGTCTGGTTGGCGTTCTTGAACTGCAGGCTGCCCGGTGCAGACGACAACGGATGATGGTCCTTCGACCAGACCAGGTCGCCGGGTTGCCCACCCATCCACGTGTTCAGCGAGATGGGATTCGCGCCCCCCGTGGTATCGCCCGGAACAGACGCATCCTTGATCTGGAAGCCCGGCTGATACGGAGACAGTGCCTCGCCTTCAGCGGCGGCCGTGTTGTAGAAGCGCCAGTGCGCCAGCGTGTTAGGCACCACCGGGTAGTCACTCGGGCCGGACGCCGGTTTGCCCGCATCCTGCGGCGGGTTGTGAAAGTTCGCCAGGATCAGCCCCTTGGCGACGTCCGTCAGGCTGCCCGACACCGAGCCCGTCGCCGCCTTGAAGGTGGAACTGAAGCCGGCAAAGCGCTTCGCAAAATCGATGTCGATCGAGAAGTTCTGGTTATCCGCCGTCAGCCACGCCGAGTCGAACTGATTCAGGCTCGCCTCCGGCTTGACCGGCACCCACGGCGAGAACGAACTGGCGATGATCTTGTTGTTCGTCAGATCGAATTCGTACAAGCGCATCAGGCCATTGCCGCCCATATAGGCCATCTGATAATCGACAACCATGAAGATGACGTCGTTGCCGGCGGCGTTCTTCTTCGTCATCTTGCAGGAGCCGTGATAGTGACCGGAAACGGCCATGAAAATCTGGTCGTTATTCTTGATCAGCTTGTCCCACAGGTAATTCGAATACGCCGTATCGGCCGCCGTCACCGCATCCGGACCAATGCCCGCAAGCTGGTGGCAAATCAGGATGACCGGAATGCCAGGGTTCTTTGCGATGACCCAATTGGCCCACGCAATCGCATCGTCCGAAGCGCGCCACGACATCGACAGCACCAGGAACTGATTCCCCTCCGCCTTGAAGACGTGGTACTCGTGAAAGCCCGAGCCATGACGGCCGCCGAAGGTGGACTGCTGCTGCGCCCGCGCGGTTGGGAACACCTTCAGATACGGTTCCACCAGGCCCTGCCGGTGGCTTCCGCCGTCCTGGTATCCGTCCGTGTTATCGAAACCGGAGACGCCAACGCCCCAGTCCGGTCCCCATTGCATCGACGAGCCGATCGCGCCGACATCGTGGTTGCCAGCGCAAATCGAATAATTGCAGTTGGCCTTTTCCAGCACCTGCATTGCCTGGCTCGCCAGTTCCCACTCTTTGGTGACCGTGCCGTTGCTGAGCTGGCTGTTGCTGAGCAGATCGGTGCTCGCGCTCCACGGTGCCGAGCCTTCGGAGGTGTAATACCAGGACTGATCGACAATATCGCCAAGGTGGGTGGTGAATGCCAGTTTCAGCGCCTTTGCATTTTGGGCAATCCATTGCGTCTGCGCCTTGAATGGATTGTCAAATTGCGGATTGATGGTCGGATAATTCTTTTGATACAACTCGCCCATTTTTGCGGATGCATAGCGCGGATAAAATTGCGTATCCGGCAAGGCCGCCAGCGTAAATGACGACACCAGCTTCGGCGTAGCCGTACCGGTGCCCGGGTCCCCCGACCCTGGCGAAGTATTCGTGCCCGTTGACGTGGAGCCCGTGGAGGCATCCGCCGAATCTCCGCCACCGCACCCGCTCAGCGCGCCCGATAGGCCGACCGCCGTCGAAGCCAGCATCATGCGCAGCAATTGCCTGCGTTTCAGTTCAGGAACAGCGGCCAGATCATCCAGCGTCAACCGCTGTTGCTCAGCCCGACTTTTCATTGACATGGTTCTCTCCGTTACGTTTTAGGCTACCCAAAAGGCAAACAATTGCCGTCGCAATTCGCAGGGCTGGTCCAACGCTCGAAGGGAAATGAAAGTGAAGCCTGAAACGCTGCAATTCTCATCGACACAGATCAACCGCACTGAGCATCCGAGACGAAACATTCTCAAAAAAACTCAGACTGCGAATGCGTTCGATGCTCTTTTTATTGCCTGCGATTCATAAAATGAATCGGTCACATCGATTGGCATCCGCATGGTAGGAATGCTGTATGACAGTGGCGTTTATTTAAGTCATGCGCATTCAATCGCGATTGGTTTGAATCGCAACTCAATAGATAGGAACACACCGTCTATTTGAGGGTGCTGTGCGACGGCTCGATGCCGAGCCACCATGCCCTGCGCCGTCGCGCGGGGGCCTCTGCAGCGGTGACAAACGGCCGACCCTTGGTGTGCCTAAACCAGGTTTGCAAGTGGCGTCATCGGGCCCGACACGGCACCCGCCGAGCGTGCACATGGCCCTCGTCGCCTCGCGTACTCCCGTGGTGGGGATCGGGAAAACCCGGCCTTGACCACTAATATATCAATCCATAAATTCTGATATATCAAAAGACATGCCCCGATTCGGCAGCTTCCGGCCGAGTCGACACGTCAGACAAAACCAGACGAGGAGACCCATGACAGCGCCCTTCCGTAACCGGCGGCGGCAGGCATCTGATGCCCGCACCCCGCACAATCCGTCGCGACGCGCCTTTCTGAGCTATGGCGGTGCCGTGGTCGGCGGGGCGCTGGTGAGCGCCTGCGGCGGCAGTTCCGACGACGTCGCGCCGGTTGCCACGACGCCGACGGCGCCCGTGCAGGCCGATCCGATCTGGGGCGCCAACGGCGCGGCCACCACCATCATTTCTTCGCTGAAGGGCGTTGCACAGAGCGCGTTCCCGGCCGTTGATTTCCAGGTCGAGGCGTTTGGCGCACAGCCGTGCAGCGTTGTCGCGCAGACAAGCCCCTACACCGATCCGACCAAATCGCCCGTGAGTTCGGGCGCCGGGGCAACGCAGGCGGCAGGCGCATTCGACTCGCGCCCCGCGTTCCTGGCTGCCATTGCGGCATGCAATGCAGCAGGCGGCGGGCGCGTGGTGGTGCCTTCTGGCACGTGGTATTGCGCCGGGCCGATCGTGCTCCAGAGCAACGTCAACTTCCACCTGAGTGCAAACTGCACGATCTACTTCAGCGCCAATCCGGCGGATTACGCCAAGGATGGCCCGATCGATTGCGGCGCCAACGGCAAGCTGTATTACAGCCGCTGGCAAGCCGACGACTGCCTGAACTACGGCTCGCCCATCTACGCACGCAACGCCAGCAACATCGCACTGACGGGCGAAGGGGCAACCTCGGTGCTCAACGGCCAGGCCATGACCCCGTTTGCCGGCACGGGCAACACCAGCACGTGCTGGTGGACCTTCAAGGGCACCAACGGCGCCTATGGGTGTGCCGGCTCGAGCACGCCGTCGCAGGCTTACAGCAACCCCAACAACGTCGACCTGCAGACCGCGGTGCCGGGCATCCCAAGCGCGCTGTACACACTGCTTACCAATCCGGCGACGCCCTGGCAGCAAGACCAGAACTACCTGCCCGCGCTGTCCGAAGCCGGCGTGCCGGTCGAGAAGCGCATCTTCGGGCTCGGCCACTACCTGCGCCCGTGCATGGTGGAGTTCATCGGCTGCACCAACGTGCTGATGGAAAACTACCGCACGGTCAACACGCCGTTCTGGCAGCACCACCCGGTGCACTGCACGAACGTGGTCATCCGTGGCGTGACGGTGGACAGCATCGGCCCCAACAACGACGGCTTCGACCCCGACGCCTGCAGCAACGTGCTGTGCGAGAACGTTACGTTCAACACGGGCGACGATTGCATTGCGATCAAATCGGGCAAGAACCTCGACACCGGCTACGGTCCGGCGCAAGACCACGTCATCCAGAACTGCACGATGAACAGCGGCCACGGCGGCATCACGCTGGGTAGCGAAATGGGCGGCGGCGTGCAGAACATCTACGCGCGCAACCTGGCGATGCTCAACCAGTTCTGGGCAACGAACTCGCTGAACATCGCGATCCGCATCAAGACGAACATGAACCGGGGCGGGTTCGTGAAGAACTTCTATGTGACCAACGTCAGCCTGCCCAACGGCGTGAACCTCACAGGCGCCGGTTACGGCAGCAAGATGCTGGCAGGCAGCCCGATCAACAGCACGGTGCCGCTGGGCGTGGTGACCGCGGCCGCCGCAAACCCCTCGGCTTCCCAGGGCGGCCTAATCACGTTCGACTGCGATTACCAGCCTGCAGCGGATGCCATCCGCACGCGGCCGGCCCTGGTGCAGAACGTGAACATCTCCAACGTGACCGCCGGCAACGTCACGACCGGCGGCCTGACGGGCTCCTGCTTCCAGGCCATCGTTGCGCAGGGCCCCGTAGCGTTCGACTACAACGGCACGCTGCCCGCGCCCACCGTACCCCCCATCACCGGCGTGACGATCTCGAACTGCAACTTCGGCACGCCCACGGCGGCGAGCCCGGCAAGCGCCACCACGCCGGGGCCAATCTACGCCTACAACGTGCACGACATCACGCTGCAGAACGTGGTGATCGGAGGACAGACCTTCAACACCACCGTGACCGACGCCCGCTGAGCAACCCGCCTCCTTCGCGCTTGGCCGGTTCCGCTGGCCAGCGCCTTTTTATTCCGACCCTGCAGCCAATACATCCATCATGAGACGCCCTGCCGCAATCGTTCGTACCTCCCTGCTGCTCGCCGCCCTGCTGGCCGCCTTTGCAAGCGGCGCAGCGCAAGCGCGCACCTTCCGTGTTGCCGACGTGCACGGCGACACCTACCCCACCAACATGGCCGTCAAGTTCATGGGGGAGGAAATCAAAAAGGCCACCGACGGTAAGGACTCCGTCAAGGTGTTCGGCAACAGCGCGCTGGGTTCCGAGAAAGACACCATCGACCAGGTGCGCATCGGGGCGATCGACATGGTGCGTGCCAACGGCGCGGCCTTTAATGAGATCGTTCCGGAATCGGTCATCCCTTCGCTGCCCTTCCTGTTCCGCGATATCGAGCACTTCCGCAAGGTGATGTACGGCCCCGTCGGCCAGAAGATCCTCGATTCGTTTGCCGCCAAGGGCTTCGTCGCACTCACGTTTTACGAGAGCGGCGCCCGCTCGATCTACGCCAAGAAGGCAATCCACACGCCGGCCGACATGAAGGGCGTGAAGATCCGTGTGCAGCCGTCGGACCTGATGGTCGACGAGATCAAGGCCATGGGCGGCACGCCCACGCCGATGCCTTTCAGCGAGGTCTACACGGGCCTGAAGACGGGCTTGGTGGATGCGGCGGAAAACAACATCCCGTCGTATGAAGAAACCAAGCACTTTGAAGTTGCGCAGATCTACTCCGAAACGCAGCACGCAATGACGCCGGAAGTGCTGGTGTTCTCCAAGAAGATCTGGGACACGCTCACGCCGCAGGAGCAAGCCGCCATCCGCAAGGCGGCTGCCGATTCCGTGCCGTACTACGTCAAGCTCTGGACCGCACGCGAGCAGGCCGCCACGGCAACCGTAACCAAGGGCAACGCCACCATCGTGCCGGCTTCGCAGGTTGACCGCGCCGCCTTCGTCAAGGCCATGCAGCCGATCTGGACAAAGTACGAGACCACGCCGCAGATGAAGGACATCGTCAACGCGATCGTGGCCACCAAGTAAGCCTGCATCACCGCTCAAGCGCAGGGCCCGCGCCTTTCCCGCAGGCCCTGCGCCGGGCAGGCTGCCGATGTACGTCGTTGGTACACCGGCCCCGCCTGCCCACCTCCGATACCGCGTTCCCCTCCAGGTTCAGCATGCAATCGATGTCTTTACTCAAGCGCATCAACGATGCGTTTGCGCTCGTGCTCACGCTTGTGGCGGCGTCATGCCTGGCCACGCTGACCGTGCTTGTCTTCTACGGCGTGGTCATGCGCTACGTCTTCAACAACGCGCCCGATTTTGTTGAACCCATCGCCCTGCTCATGGTTGTAGCCATTGCCATGTTCGGGGCCGCGCTCAAGGTGCGCGAAGGCGGCCATATCGGCCTGGATTCCTTTGTTGAACGCCTGCCCGCAGGCGGCAAGCGCGCCGCGCATGTGCTGCAGAAGCTGTGCCTGATCGCCTTTGCAGTGGTGATCTTCGTCGGCTGCTTCGACATGGCCGAAACCACGTTCGGTGACCGCATCCCCATCCTCGGTCTGCCCGAAGCCGTTCGCTATTGGATTCCCATCGTGGCCAGTGTCGCCATCGCCCTATTCGCTCTCGAACGCCTGATCGGGCTGTTCGCGCAAGACGCAAGTTAAGTCACCATGGATCTCGCCATTCTCTCCGTCAGTTTTCTGGCGTTTCTTCTGCTGGGCGTACCGGTTTCGTTCGCGCTCGGCCTGTCGTGCGTGCTGACGTATCTGCACGAGGGTCTGCCAGCGGCCACCGCCATGCAGTCGATGATCTCGGGCATGAACGCGTTTTCGTTCCTGGCCGTGCCGTTCTTCATTCTGTCCGGCGAATTGATGCTGCACGGCGGCATCGCAGACCGCATCCTGCGCTTCGCGCAATCCCTGGTGGGGCACTTCCGCGGTGGCCTGGGCATGGCCAACGTGGTGGCTTGCACGCTGTTCGGCGGGGTCTCAGGCTCGCCCACCGCTGACACGTCGGCCATGGGCGGCGTGGTGATTCCGCTGATGAAGCGCGAAGGCTACAGCGCGGCCTACGCCGTGAACGTGACCACGCATGCCTCGCTTGCCGGCGCGCTCATGCCGACCTCCACCAATATGATCATCTACGCCTTTGCGGCGCAGGGCATCGTGGGCTCGCTCAACGGGCAGCAGGTGAGCGGCGTGTCGATCGGCGACCTGCTGTTCTCCGGACTGCTGCCGGTGCTGTGGGTGATGGGTTTCGTGCTGATCGCCGCCTACTGGCAGGCCAAGCGCTACGGCTTTCCGCGCCGCGCCGATGGCTCGACGGAGCTGCCGCCCTTCCCCGGCTGGTTTGCCGTGGCACGCGCCTTTGTTGGTGCGGTACCGGGCCTGATGGTGATCGCGCTGATCCTGGTGTGCGTGGCCATGGGCATTGCCACCGCCACCGAAGCCGCCGCCATCGCGGTCGCGTATTCGCTGTGCCTGACGGTGCTCGTCTATCGTTCCATGACGTGGACCAAGTTCCGCCGCGCGCTGGCCCACGCCGCCAAGACCACGGGCGTGGTGCTGCTGCTGATTGCCGTGTCGAACATGCTGCGCTTCCAGATGGCCTACCTGGAGATTCCGGATGCCATCGAGCAGATGCTCACGCAGACCAGCGCGGCACCGTGGCTGATGCTGCTCTACATCAACATCCTGCAGGTGTTCCTTGGGACGTTCGTCGACATGGCGGCGCACATCCTGATCACCACGCCGCTGTTCCTGCCCATGGCCATGCATTGCGGCGTCGGCCCGGTGCAGTTCGGGATCATGCTGCTGCTCAACTGCTCGCTGGGTCTGGTGCATCCGCCCATCGGCTCGGTGCAGTTTGTCGGCTGCGCCATCGGCGAGGTCTCCATCGGCGAGACCACAAAGATCGCCTGGCCTTACTACCTCGCCATCTTCACCGCCATCAACGTGGTGACCTACATGCCGTTCTTCTCGACCTGGCTGCCCAGCGTGATCAACGGGCACCCCGTGTACTGAGGCCGCCCCAACCAATAACCAACATGCAGCCACGGCTGCGACATCAAGGAAGGAGTCATCATGAAAAGCCAAATAGCAATCGCGGCAGCGATCGCGCTCGCGGGGGGCATCGCCGGATCGGCGTACGCGCAGAGCAGCGTCACGCTGTACGGCAACATCGACGTGTCGATCGGGTATCAGAGCAACCAGACCTCGGTCGGCTCCACGTCGAACGGCCATTCGGTCGTCAAGCAGAACAGCGGCATCTGGTCGGGCAGCCGCTTCGGCTTCAAGGGCAACGAAGACCTGGGCGGCGGCAACAGCGCGCAGTTCGTGCTCGAGGAAGGCTTTAACGGCGACACGGGCTCGCAATCGGTCTCGGGGTTGATGTTCAATCGTCAGGCCTTCGTGGGTCTCGCCAACCGCGACCTGGGCACCGTCACGCTGGGTCGTCAGTACACGGCATACTTCTCGATCCTCGCCCCGTACAGCCCGATCAACTGGCTGACGGGCTTCTACGGCGCGCACCCGGGCGATATCGACTCGCTCGACACCAACTACCGCGTCAACAATTCCGTGGTCTACACCTCGCCGACGCTGGGCGGCGTGACGTTCAGCGGCTCCTACGGCTTGGGCGAAACGCCGGGCAGCGCCGGCAACGGTTCCACCTGGAGTTTTGCCGCGCGTTATGCCAATGGCCCGGTCGGCGTGGGCGCGGGCTTCATGCGCGTGAACAACTCGACGGTGGGTGGCGGTGCGTGGGGCGCGAACTCGTCGCTGTCCAACGGCGGCAGCGAACCTGCCGTGTCCGCCATCAATGCCGGCTACCAACTCGCGGCTGCGCAACAGCGCTTTGCCGTGCTGGGTTCGTACACGTTCTCGCCGGCATGGGACGTGTCGGTGTCGTACTCCAACGTGCAGTACATCCCGGGCGTGAACTCCAAGTTCGCCAGCCAGGCGATCTTCAATACCGGCGGCGCCGTCCTGCACTACAAGGCCACCCCGACGCTTGACCTGGCAGCCGGCTATTCGTACACGCGTGCCACCAAGGCCAACGGCATTGCCGATGCGGCTACGTACCATCAGTTCAACCTGTCGCAGTACTACAGCCTCTCCAAGCGCACGGGCCTGTACGTGCTGGAGGCCTATCAGAAAGCAAAGGGTAAGACGATCTCGCCCACGGGCAGCATCATCGATGCCACGGCGTCCATCGGCGATGGTCAGAACGGCGCACCGTCGGCAACCGGGTCGCAACTGGCCGTGGCTGTCGGCATGATTCACCGCTTCTGACCGGTGTGAGCACCGGGCACGGCTTTCGCTTGGACGCCGCGCCCGGGTTCACCTCTGTTCAAGTGCGCGGAGTTTGCCGCTATCATGGTGCCCGCGCTGTCCTTGGTCTCTGACCGCATCGACAATCTCAGGCTGCGCCGTTGCGATCCCTTCCACTACCACCCGAACTCGTTGCGAGCTGTATGACTTCGCGCCCTTTCCCCTCGCCTCCTGAGGACGAGGCCACCATGACCGCCGCCCGACGCGTGTATCGGAGCCTGCGCGAGCGGATTGTCGAGATGGAACTGCTGCCTGGAACGCGCATCGTCGAGAAGGATCTCGCAGAAGAATTCGGTACCAGCCGCACCCCCGTTCACGAGGCCGTCCAGCGGCTGGCCGAGGAAGGGCTGATCGACGTCCAGGCACGCGTCGGGACGTTCGTATCGCGCATTCCGCTCAATACGCTGGAAGAAGCCATGCTCGTGCGCGGCGCGCTGGAAGTCGCCATCATCGAAAAGGCCGCCGAGCGCATGACGCCGGAAGGCATCCACAAGCTCAACGTCGTGCTGGAGCGGCAGGCGCAATGCGTGCGCGAGAGCAACCGGCGCGGCTTCTTCCGCACCGACGAAGCCTTTCACGCCACGCTGGCCGAGCTATCGGGCTACCCCGGCGTCTGGCAGATCATCCTGGAAGTCAAAACGCAGATCGACCGCTACCGGCTGCTGACCCTCCCGCTGGAGGGGCGCATGACCGAGGTGCTGGCCGAGCACCGTGCCGTGATCGACGCCCTCGCTTCCAACAACCCGAAACGCGCCGTGCGCGCCATGCGCGAACACCTGGATCACGTGCTGCCGGTGCTGGAAATCACGCGCCGGCTGCGGCCCGAATACTTCACGGTGTAAGAGCGAACTTCACGCCGGGGCGGTACCGCAGCAGCCGACGGTGCCTTGCGCCGCCCCGCGCAACTCAAATCGACAGGCACAGCTTGCCGAAGTGCTTGCCCGCCGCCTGATGCGCAAACGCATCGGCAATGTCTTCCAGCGCGAAAGTCCGATCGATCACCGGCTTGATGCCGGTTGCGTCGAGGGCGCGCACCATGTCGCGCTGGTGGTTTCGGCTGCCGACAATCAAACCCTGCAAGGTCTGGTGGCGCCGCATCAGCTCAACCGTCGGTACCGGGCCGGCAACACCGGTCAGCACCCCGATCAGGGCGATGTGCCCGCCGGTGCGGCACGCCTGGATGGATTGGCCCAGCGTGTCGGGCCCGCCCACTTCAATCACGTGGTCGACACCGCGGCCATTCGTGTAGTCGAGCACCTTGGCCGCCCAGTCGGTGTCGCGCCGGTAGTTGATCGTGCAATCGGCGCCGAGTGCCTGCGCCCGCGCCAGCTTCTCGTCGGAGGATGAGGTTGCGATCACGGTTGCGCCCATGCTCTTGGCAAATTGCAGCGCAAAGATCGATACGCCGCCTGTCCCGAGCACCAGCACGGTGTCCCCCGCCTTCAGGCGCGCGTCGACCACCAGCGCCCGCCATGCGGTGAGCCCCGCCGTCGTCAGCGTTGCGGCTTCGGCATGGCTGTAGCCGCTCGGTGCATGCGTGAACCAATGCGCCGGGCGAACGACGTATTCCCGTGCATAGCCGTCCACACCGTCGCCGGGCACGGTCGAAAAGTCGGCGATGGTCGGGCCGCCATCCAGCCATGTCGGGAAGAACGTCGACACGACCGAATCGCCCACGGCAAACTCGTCCACGCCTTCGCCAATCGCCTCCACCACGCCGGCGCCATCGGACATCGGGATGCGGCCGTCGGCGCTGGGCATCCGGCCGGTCACAACACCCAAGTCGTGAAAGTTCAACGAGCTGGCATGCACGCGCACGCGGATTTCTCCGGCGCCCGGCTGGCCGGGGTCTGGTAGATCGACGAAATGAAGTTTGTCCAGGCCAGCGGGCTGGCGCAGGGTAATGGCTTTCATGAGCACGACATCCTTAGTCAACGGGTTGCGAAAGGGCAGCTCTGCAAAACTTGCAGCGAGGCCGCATTGCAGGCATTGTCACGGCGTACCTCTTTACTCGCAAGAACGTACAATTTTCACCAGTACTATCAATTTTGTAGGTATAAAACCATGCGTCTGAAACGTCAGGACGGCAAGAGCGGCTGCGCAGTCGAAGTGACGCTTTCCGTGATCGGCGGCGTCTGGAAGCCCGTGATCCTGTTCCACCTGCTGCCGGGAAAGAAGCGCTTCATGGAACTGACGCGCCTGATTCCGAATGCCACGCAGCGCATGCTGACGTTGCAATTGCGCGAACTTGAGGCAGACGGCGTCATCGCGCGGCACGTCTATCCGCAGGTGCCACCCAAGGTCGAATATGCGCTCACCCCGCTTGGCGAATCGCTCGCGCCGGTACTCATCAGCCTGCGCGAATGGGGCGAGTCCTATCGCGTGAGCGAGATGTCCCGCGAGCCGGCCGAAGCTCCGGAATGCGCGCGTGACGAAGCCATGGCGCGTTGAAGGAGCGCAAGGGCTTCGAAAAAAATGAGGCCGTCAAACGGCCGGCCTTGCCGCCGCCACCTCGCAGTTACACCTGGTTACACTTTGAGAGTCGGAGCGTGTCGATTTCCTAGTTCTTCATTCGACGTGCAAGTAGAGGCGCACACATCTTGCAAAGCCTCTCACCCAACCGAACCCAAGGAGAAACACCATGCGATTCATGATCCTGCGACTGGCCGACAAAGACACTGAAGCCTCGGTGATGCCCAGCGAAGAGCTGCTCACCGCCATGGGCAAGTACATGGAAGACCTGGCCAAGGCGGGCGTGCTGCTGGGCGGCGAAGGGCTGCACCCCAGCTCGCGCGGCGCACGCGTGGAATTCAAGAATGGCAAGCCGACGGTGATCGATGGCCCGTTTGCCGAAGCCAAGGAACTGATCGCCGGCTACACCATGCTGCAGGTCAAGTCGGAAGAAGAAGCACTGGAGTGGGTCAAGCGCTGGCCCGCACTGGATGCCGGCGGCAATGTGCGCCTGGAAATCCGCCGCGTGTTTGAGGCGGAAGATTTTGGTGCGGAGTTCACACCCGAAGCCCGTGAGCGTGAAGAGCGCCTGCGCGCTGAACTGGCAGCCAAGCAGCAGTAAGCGGCGCCGTCATGGCCGATTCGACGCAGGATGCGCTCGCCATCCACCGCACCATCGACGCGGTGTGGCGCATCGAGTCGGCCAGGATCATTGCCGGCCTTGCCCGCCTGCTGCGCGACGTGGGCCTGGCGGAAGACCTGGCGCAGGATGCGCTGGTCGCGGCACTGGAGCAATGGCCCGCATCGGGCATCCCCGACAACCCGGCAGCGTGGCTCACGGCCACCGCCAAGCACCGCGCCATCGACCGCCTGCGCCATCACACGCTGGCGGAGCAAAAACACGCGCGACTGGCCATCGAGCTGGAGATCGAACAAGAGCTTGCCCAGGCCGATGCTGAAACAGCGCGCGACGAGGCCATCGGCGACGATCTGCTGCGGCTGGTCTTCATCTCGTGCCACCCGGTGTTGCCGCACGAGGGCCGCGTCGCGTTGACGCTGCGGCTGCTCGGCGGGCTGACTACGGACGAGATCGCCCGCGCCTTTCTGGTGCCGGAGCCGACGGTGGCGCAGCGCATCGTGCGCGCGAAGAAGACGCTTTCCGCGGCGCGCGTGCCGTTCGAGCTGCCCGAGCCGGATGCGTTGCCCGAGCGGCTTTCAGCCGTGCTGCAGGTGATCTATCTCGTCTTCAACGAAGGCTATGCCGCCACCGCCGGTGACGACTGGACGCGCCCCACGCTATGCGAAGAAGCGCAGCGCCTGGGGCGCATCCTCGCCGGGCTCATGCCGGGCGAGCCGGAGGTGCATGGTCTGCTCGCCCTGATGGAACTGCAGGCCTCGCGCCTGCGTGCACGCGTGGGCCCCGGCGGACGCCCTATCCTGCTGATGGACCAGGACCGCAGCCGTTGGGACTCCCTGCTCATCCAGCGCGGCTTTGCGGCGTTGGCACAGGCTGAAGCGCGCGGGCGCGGCCTGGGCCCCTATGGGCTGCAGGCGGCCATCGCGGCATGCCATGCAAGCGCACGCACCGCCGAGCAAACCGACTGGGTGCGTATTGCCGCGCTGTACGACGCGCTGGCGCAGCTCACGCCCTCGCCCGTCGTCGAGCTGAACCGTGCCGTGGCTGTGGCGATGGCGTATGGCCCGCAAGCGGGGCTCGAGATTGTCGATACGCTGCTGGCCGAACCGGCGCTGCGCAGCTATCACCTGTTGCCCAGCGTGCGCGCCGATTTTCTTGCGCGCCTCAACCGCATCGAAGAAGCCCGTGTGGAGTACGAACGTGCAGCGGCGCTCGCGCACAATCGGCAGGAGCGCGCGCTGTTGCTGGAGCGCGCAGCCAAATGCGCTGCCGGAGAATAGTCACGCGGCACGCCACTTGCTAGGCAAGGCGAATTGTCGATAACGAGACGGCGGCGGAACCTTGATTGCGCTGCGGTCGTCCATCCTGCGTGAACCGTTCTTCGTCTTCCCTCCTGGGTATCCAGGCACTGCGGGGCTTCGCCGCGCTGTATGTAGTGGTGTTCCACTCGGGGCTCGCTCTGGCTCATGCCGACATCCCTGCCCTTGCGTGGCTGACCACGCATGTGATCAAGCGTGGGCATGTCGGTGTGGATGTGTTCTTCGTCATCAGCGGCTTCATCATTGCGTGGGTCGCCATTCTTGGCCCCAGGGGGCCTGAGCCGGCCGGAGAGTTTCTCGTCAAGCGGGCGTTCCGCCTGGCGCCGCCTTACTGGCTGATGTCGGTGCTGCATTCCACCTGGCTCAATCCTGTCTCGGCGGGCGTACTGCTCACTTCGCTCGCGTTTGTGCCGCAGGCCAATGTGGATGCGCCGTACTTCGGATATCCGGCCTTGTATGTCGGCTGGTCGCTCAACTACGAGGTGTTCTTCTATGCGCTGTGCGCGGTGGGGCTGGCGCTGTTCGGCCGGCGCGCGCTGGCGCTGGTAGCACTGGCGCTGTTCACAATGACGATCATTGTGCCGTTCTGGCACAGCGGTGTCGTGCAGCGCAGCCCCGAAGCGTTGTACGTCTGGGCCACACCGCTGCAGGCCATGGCAGCCAGCCCGCTGGTGCTGGAATTCCTGTTGGGCGCGGGGCTGGCGTGGCTGTATGCGGCGCATCGGCATCGTCTGACACCCGCCTTTGCGCGTGTACTGATGGCGGTTGGCGTGGCGACGTTCGTGATGTCGGTCGTTGGTCCGGTTCCCAAGTTCGATCTGCTCGCGCGCGGGCTGCCCGCGGGCGCGTTGTTGATCGGCATGGTGGCCATGGAGCACTGCGGCGAGCTTCGCGTGCCGCGCACCGGCGTCTGGCTGGGTGAGTTGTCGTATGCGCTATACCTTGTGCACCCGAGCGTGATTGAAGCCACGCACCGCCTGGTGGGCAGGCTCGCGCCGGAATGGATCTGCACGCAATTGATGCTGTTTTCCGTCAACCTTGCGCTCACGCTGGTGCTGGCTGTGATGCTGCATCGCTATGTCGAGCGACCATCGATCGCCCTGGGCCGTCGCGCCGTCGATTGGATGCGCAACCGTCGGCACGCCTCGCATACGCGGCTGGGTCAACAAAAGTCCTGAGCAGCGCAAAACCCGCAGGCAGCAGGAATACGCTGGCGGCAGTGCTTTCGCTCGGCGCCTATCCACCGCCTGTGGCACGCATGACGCGATGCGGATACCGCCAGCCGCTACTGCTCCTCACGCTGTCACGCTGAACATCAGCGCCTGGATCTTTCCGTCGACGGGGCCCGCGCCGAAGCGCGCGGCCAATGCATCGGTGCACACATCGGTGGCGTCGGTGAGTGCGTCGGGGCCCAGGGCCTCCAGCTCGCCGCGCACCGGTGTGCCCTGGCAGTAGGCGACGGCCACCACGCGCGCCGTGTCTGCCCGGCTGCGTGCCGTGACAACGTCGCACGTAAACGCCGCAGTGAAGCCGCCTGCGCGGGCGTCGGCTTGAATCGGCGCCGGATCGTAATGGCCATGCGGCGTACGCGCCAGAAACATCGGCGGCTTCTCAGGAAAGCGTTTCGCCAGCGCGTTCGTCACCACATTCGCAAAGTCATTGTCTTCAATCCGGCCCCACACGCTGAAGAGCAGCTTGCCGCCCGGCGTCAACACACGTCGCGCTTCGGCAAAGGCCTTGGGCCGATCAGGGAAGAACATCGCGCCAAACTGGCAAATCACCAAATCGAAACTGCCGTCGGCAAACGGAAGTTGCTGGGCATCGGCCTGTTGCCATGTCACGGGCCGGCATGTGCCCACGGCGGCCGCGCGATCGAGCATCGGCGGGTTCAGGTCGGTCGCGACAATCTCCGAGGTTGCCGGCAGTGCACGCGCCAGTGCGCGCGTTACCGCTCCGGTACCAGCCGCGACCTCCAGCACGCGCTGCGGCTGACAGGCCGCCGCCCGCGCGGCCATGTCCACCGCATAGGGCGCGAAGATCAAGGGAACCAGCAGCGTGTCATACAGCTCGGGAATGGAGCCGGAGAAGACCTGATCGGTGCTATGCGCGTCCATCGTTCACCACCTTTGCCCGAAGAAGGGTTGGGCATGCATGGTTATAGTCCGGAACCGCGCCGCGGGCACTCCGCCAAGTCGACTAGATGGCACGCCTGCCCAGGCATGGAGTGTCGACAAGGCGCGGACTACGCCCGCCTTCGGATGGCCGCCCCCGCCAGACGGGGCATGCGGCCCAACGCCGGCTTGAGCACCGGTGCGTGGTCGCCGAGAAAGTCCCACAGCCGATTGGCAACCGGCCCATGCGGCTGATCCCGCCGGCGTGCCACCGCCAGTTCCTGCACCATGCCGGGAAAATGCCGCCCCGCAATCGACAGCAGTGTCCCTTCGCGCAGTTCTGCATCGATCAGAAAACGCGGCAGATGCCCCCACGCCATGCCGTGGACGATCAACTCTTTCTTCATCAGTTGATCAGGCACGGCGCACTGCGGCGCGCCTTCAATGACGTAGTGGGATTGCTCCGGCGGATTCCGCGCGGAATCGTTGATGACGCACTGCATGAAGCGCTGCATCTGTTGCGGCGTCATCGTCGAGGTAACGGGAAACGGTAGAAAGCCCGGCGCCACCACCGGCACCATGGCGATCTTGCCCAGGTCGATCCACTCCATGCGCATGTCGCCTTTGGGCACGCGGTGGACGATCAGGTCGGTGTCATCGTCCAGCAAGCGCTCCCACGGTCCGGTGACGGCTTCGAACTGCAATTGCAACCGCGTCTGCGGACACTGGCTGAAGAATTCGCTGAGCAACGCCAGCACGGGCTGCAGCGGGCACAGGTCACCCAGCACCACGCGCAGATCGGCTTCCTCGCCCATCGCCAACTGCTTTGCGTGGGTTCGCAGTTCATCGCTCTCACGCAACAAGGACTGCATCTTGCGGTGAAACGATTGCCCCGCTTCCGTCAAGCGAACGCGATAGCCGCTACGGTCGAGCAGGCTCAAACCCAACTGCCCTTCCAGCTTGGCGACCGCCGCAAACACGGAGGGGTGCGAGCGATGCAGCCGATCGGCCGCCGCCTGAAAGCTGCCGCTGGTCACCACCGCATCGAAACACTGAAGCTCGTGAAGCGTGAAGTTCTGCATTGTCGGCAAAACCTACAAAGTCCGTCAAAACTTCATAGTATCCATGAAACACCTCGGCTTCTAGGATGACGACATCCCAATCGTTTCAACCGTCTTTCTCAGGAGCTCATGATGACTACCCGCAACGACCTCGCCTTCATCACCACCGGTGACGGCACGCGCATCGCTTATCGCTTTGACGGCTCGGCGGACAAGCCCGTCCTGCTGCTGTCGAATTCCATCGGCACCGACCTGCACATGTGGGACGTGACCGTGCCACGCCTGGCCGAGCACTTTCATGTGCTGCGCTACGACGCGCGCGGCCACGGCGCTTCGGATGCCCCCTCTGGCGCCTATTCGATGGACCGCCTCGGGCGTGACGTGGTGGAGCTGCTGGATGCGCTGGGCATCCGGCGCGTGCATATGCTGGGGCTGTCGCTCGGTGGCATCGTGGCGCAGTGGCTGGCGATTCATGTGCCCGAACGCATCAACCGGCTGGTGCTCTCCAACACCGCCGCGCACATCGGCCCGACCGCGTATTTCGATCAGGCCATTGCAGAGCTTCAGCAAGCGCCCGACATGCAGGCCACGACCGAAACGTTCCTGCGCAACTGGTTTCCGGCACGCATGCTGGAGACAAACGACCCTGCCGTAGAACCCTTCCGCCGCACGCTGCTGGCAACACCGCGCGAGGGCATCATCGGCGGTTGGACGGCGGTGCGCGATGCCGACCTGCGCCGCACGATCACGCTGATCATGCATCCGACGCTCGTCATTGCCGGCCGGCACGACACCGTGACGTCTGCCCGCCATGGTGAGGAAATGGCCGCAGCCATTCCGGGCGCACAGCTGCGCATGCTGGACACCGTGCACCTTGCCAACGTGGAGCTGCCGGACGCGTTCCTTGAAGCTGTGCTGGATTTCCTCGCCGTGCACGAAACCGCTTGATGGCCCCATGCGGCATCGACACGCGGCAACCCCGCCGGTTAACATGGCGGCCATCCAACCGATGTGCCGCCAGCCATGTCCCGCGTCAAGAACGAAGACGAATTCGAGTTGCGCCGCGAAAGTGTGCTCGACACCGCCGCCGAAGCCTTTGCGGCAGACAGCTACCCGAGCGTGTCGATGAATCAGCTTGCCGCTGCGTGCGGCGGCTCCAAATCGCGCCTGTATCACTACTACGAAGGCAAGGAAGCTATCCTGTTCGACCTGCTCGACCGCTACACGCGCCGGCTGGCCGATCTGGTTGAACGCGCCGAGAGCGACGCGCGCCACGCCAGGCTTTCGGCGCGCGCCACGCTGCATCTGCTGATCCGCACGTTTTTGGCCGAATACGCCACTTCACGCACACGGCATGTGGCCTTGCTCAACGATGTGAAATACCTGGCGCCGGAACAGCGCGACATCGTGCTCGCGCGCGAGCGGGACGTGGTGGCCGCGGTGGGTCGGCAGCTTGGCGCGGCTTACCCCGACAAGGTGGACGAAGCCAACCGCACGCCCATCACGATGATGCTGTTCGGCATGATGAACTGGACATTCACTTGGCTCAAACCCGACGGGCCGCTTTCGTATGAAGGCTATGCGGAGATGGTGATCGACATGCTGGAGAACGGGCTGGGCAGCCCGGATGGTCGAAAGGGTTGACGTTCAACGCTCGTCGTAGCTGACCACCACGCGCTGCGTGAGCGGCCGTGCCTGGCAGGTCAACACAAACCCCTGCTGGATTTCCCAGTCTTCCAGCGTGAAGTTCTTCTCCATCTCCACACGGCCTTCCAGCACCTTGGCCCGGCACGTGCAGCACACGCCGCCCTTGCACGCATAGGGCAGATCCAGCCCCGCCCTCAACGCACTGTCGAGCACCTTGGCTTCGCCCGCCATCGGCACCTCGTGCGATTTGCCGTCGAGCACGACAGTCAGTGCCACGTCGCCCGCCACGGCGGCGTGCCTGCGCGGCTTGGCCGCTGCTGACGCATCGCCCACCGGCACGCCAAAGCGCTCCGCATGCACGCGCTCGCGCGGCACACCGCGCGCAAGCAGCGCAGCTTCCACAGCATCGATCATCGTCGACGGGCCACAGATGAACGCGGCATCAATATCGTCGGGCGGGATCAGCGCATCCAAAAAAGCATGCGCCTTCGGACCATCGAGCCGCCCGTTGAACAACGCGATCTCCTGCGCCTGGCGCGACAACACGTGATACAGCGCGAAGCGATCGAGGTAGCGGTCTTTCAAATCTTCGAGTGCTTCGCCAAAGATGATGCTGTCGACGCTGCGGTTACCGTAGACCAGCGTGAAGCGGCTCTGCGGCTCGGCTGCCAGCGTCGTCTTGATGAGCGACAGGATGGGCGTGATACCGCTGCCGGCTGCAAAGGCGACGTAGTGGCGCGCGCTTTCGGCTGCCAGCGGCACGTAGAAGCGGCCATCGGGCGGTAGCACATCAAGCGTCTGGCCCACGCGGATGCGGTCATGCAGGTGGTTGGAGAAGACACCGGCATCGACACGCTTGACCGCCACACGCAACTCTCCGTGCGCGTCGTAGTCCTGCACGGCACAGCAAATGGAATACGAGCGCCGCAGTTCTTCCTGTCCGGGAAGTTGACCCGACGGCACGCGCAGCGTCAGGAACTGGCCTTGCGTAAAGCGGTACGCATCGCGCAGATCGTTCGGCACGTCGAAGCGCACAGAAATCGTATCGGCCGTCTCGCCGCGCACTTCGGCAACGCGCAAAGGGTGGAATTGCGGAGTCATGACGGTCGTGCTCAGTGGCGTTTAGTAGGGCTTGAAGTAGTCGAACGGCTCGCGGCACGCGCGGCAGCGGTACAACGCTTTGCAAGCTGTCGACCCGAAGGCAGAGATGAGCACCGTATCGTGCGATCCGCATTGCGGGCAGGCGATGTGCTCGGCCTGCGCAGGACGCGTTAGACGAATGGGGTGAATGGGGCGAGCGCCACCCGCTTCCGCCATGTGCGCCGGCGGTGCAATGCCAAAGTCTCGCAGCTTGCGGCGCCCTTCGGCGGTGATCCAATCCGTCGTCCATGCCGGCGACAGCACCGAGCGCACGCGATACACACCCACGTCCGCCGCCCGCAACGCGCGGCTCACGTCATCGGCAATCTGTTCCATTGCCGGGCAGCCGGAGTATGTTGGCGTGATCGTTGCCACCAGGGTGCCGGCCTCGTCGAGTTCCACATCGCGCAGGATGCCCAGTTCGGCAATCGTGACCACCGGGATCTCCGGATCGGTCACGGCCTCCAGCGCAATACGGGCGCGGTTCAACCGCTCGCTTACCACGATGCCCCCGGAAACTGACGCGCCAGCCCCTGCATCTCGGCCAGCAGATAGCCCATATGCTCGGAATGCACGCCGTGCTTGCCTGTGCTGACAAAGGGACCGGGTTCCGGCCAGCGCAGGGTGGCCTCGTCAAGTGCGTCACGCACCGTGGCGTCCCATGCGCTGCGCAGGTCTGCCGCGCGCACGCCAATGCCGGCCTCGGCCACGGCCGCTTCAACGTCGTCCGCGGCAAAGTATTCGTTGGTGTACGGCATCAACCAATCGAGCGCGGCCTGGGCACGCGCATGCGACGCTTCGGTGCCGTCACCGAAGCGCACAAGCCAGTCGCGCGTATGAGCGAGGTGGTAACGCACCTCCTTCAGCGACTTGGCGGCAATCGCGGCCAGTTCGGTATCGATCGAACGCGTCAACGCTTCCCACAGCGGCACCATCAAGGCGGCGTACAGGAAGTGGCGGACGATGGTGACGGCGTAGTCGCGCGCGGCTGCCGATGTCGCGACCAATGGCCCCGCATGCGGCAGCTCGAGCAGCGTGTAGTTGCGGAAAGCGGGCTCGGCGCGCCAGTAGGCGTAGTCGTCCTCCGTGCGCGGCGTACCGGTGAGCGTGCCTTCGATCTGCCCCGCGTGCGTGTAGAGCAGCCGCGCCTGGCCGATCAGGTCAAGGCTCAGGTTGGACAGCGCGATGTCTTCTTCCAGCACGGGGCCGTGGCCAGTCCATTCAGCGTTGCGCTGGCCGAGGATGAGCGCATTGTCGGCCAGACGAAGGATGTATTGCAGATGCGCGTCGGAAGTCATCACCGCGACTCACATGTGGTTGACTTCATCGGGCAGCCGATAGAACGTCGGGTGCCGATAGATCTTGTCGGCCATCGGGTCGAACAACATGGGCTTGTCATCCGGTTCGCTGGCGGTGATGGCAGCGGAAGGCACCACCCAGATCGAAACGCCTTCCTGACGGCGCGTGTACACATCGCGTGCCATCTGCAGCGCCTGCTTGGCATCCACCGCGTGCAGGCTGCCGCAATGCTTGTGCTCCAGACCCTGCTTGCTGCGGATGAACACTTCCCATAGCGGCCATTCATGTTGAGGCATGGCGGGCTCCTTCCATTTCAGGCGGCTTGTTGGTTGACGGCGGCGCGTTCGGCCTGCTTGCGTGCGTAGGCGAGCGCGGCTTCGCGCACCCATTCGCCTTCTTCGTGTGCGCGCTTGCGGGTGGCAAGACGCTCGCGGTTGCATGGGCCGTGGCCGTCGAGCACGCGCTTGAATTCGGACCAGTCGAGCGGCGAGAAATCGTAGTGGCCGCGCGCCTCGTTCCACGTGAGGCCGGGGTCGGGCAGCGTCACGCCCAGCACGCGCGCCTGCTCGACGGTGGCATCCACAAAACGCTGGCGCAGATCGTCATTGGAGATGCGCTTGATGCCCCAGGCCATGGTCTGCGCGCTGTTGGGCGATGCGGTATCGGGTGGACCGAACATCATCAGCACCGGAAACCACCAGCGGTTGACGGCCTCCTGCACCATATCGCGCTGTGCCTGCGTGCCGCCCATCATCGTCAGCAACGATTCATAGCCCTGACGCTGGTGAAACGACTCCTCCTTGCAGATGCGGATCATGGCGCGCGCATACGGGCCATACGAGCATCGGCACAGCGGCACCTGATTCATGATCGCCGCGCCATCGACCAACCAGCCGATCACGCCCACGTCTGCCCAGGAGAGCGTCGGGTAGTTGAAGATCGACGAATACTTCGCACGCCCTTCATGCAGCGCGTCGATCATCTCGTCGCGCGAGCTGCCGAGCGTTTCAGCGGCGGAATAGAGATAGAGGCCGTGGCCCGCTTCGTCCTGCACCTTGGCCAGGAGGATAGCCTTGCGCTTGAGCGACGGCGCGCGGCTGATCCAGTTGCCCTCGGGCAGCATGCCCACCACCTCGGAATGCGCGTGCTGTGAAATCTGCCGCAGCAGCGTCTTGCGGTATGGCGCGGGCATCCAGTCTTGCGGCTCGATCTTGTGGTCGGCGCCAATGCGCGCATCAAAGCGCGCCTGCAAATCGGCTTCGCCGAGCGAGGCGGCCGCCAGCTCCTGCTCCGTAGGCAGGCCACCGGGCTGGTCGAGGCTTTGGGTGTACATGCGATCCTCCGGCCGCTTTCGCGGCATGTGCACGGCACGTCATGCGCACCGTGTTCTGGACAGATCGATTATAAACCGTCCGACCGGTCGGTCAATCACGGGTTTCACCGCATGCCTTGCTTGAGACATGCGGTGCGCCCTCTTTCTTCGCTCTCTTCGTCGCCGACTTAGATGGGCGCTGCCGACGATGCCTCGCCGTGCGCCGCTGCGTGCGCGCGAGTGCGCACAAACACCCCCGCCAGCACCGACCCGAGCAGGGCTGCGACCGCGCCCAGCAGGAACGCGAGGTGGTAACCGCCATTGAGCGCGGTTGTGGCATCGGCGCCTGCCGCGGCCAGACCTTCCGTGCGCGCGGCGGCCAGACTTGCCAGGATGGCCAGGCCCAACGCACCGCCCATCATGAACGACGTGTTGACCACGCCCGACGCCAGGCCCGATTCATCCGGCGCCACATCGCTCATGGCGGCCAGCAGCACCGGGTTGAATGCCACACCGGCACCCAGGCCCAGCAACAGCATGCCGGGCAGCACGTCCAGCACAAAGCTGCCGCCGGCCGGCGCGCGCGCAAACAGCGCCAGCCCAACGCCTGCCACCAGCAAACCCACTGACAGCGGCACGCGAATGCCAAAGCGCATCACCAGCTTGGCCGACAAGCCCAGCGAGAACACCGCCATGATGATGTTGGCCGGCAGAAAGGCCAGTCCCACCTGCATGGCGCCGTAGTCGAGCACGCGCTGCATATACAGCGCCGAGATGAAAAACCACGCGAACATCGCAGCCGCCCACAACACGCCCACCACGTTGGCCGTGGCCACGTTGCGCAGCGCGAACATATGCAGCGGCATCAACGGATGCGACACGCGCGATTCGACGGTCAGGAACGCGATCATCAGGGCAATGGCAATGCCCAGCTGCGAGAGCGTTTGCGTGGACGTCCAACCGGCTTCGTTGCCGTGCACGACGGCGTACACCGCCAGCATCAGCGATGCGGTCACGGCAATCGCTCCCGCCACGTCCAGCTTCGTGCGATCGGCCAGCGGTTTGCCCGCAGGCAACAACGCCACGCACGCGGCATACACCGCCACGCCAATCGGCAGGTTGACCAGAAAGATCCAGTGCCAGCTCAGCGTGCTCGTCAGCAAGCCGCCGAGCAATACGCCGATGCTGCCGCCGCCCGCACATACAAAGCCGTAAATGCCCATCGCCTTGGCGCGATCCGCCGGCGAAGTGAACAGGTTCATGATGAGCGACAGCGACACCGCCGACACTACTGCCCCGCCCAGCCCTTGCACGGCGCGCGCCGCGATCAGCAGCCCCTGCGAGTTCGCCAGCCCGCATGCGGCCGAAGCCAGCGTAAACAGCGTCAGCCCCAGCAGGAACAGCTTGCGATGTCCGAAGAGGTCCCCCAGCCGGCCACCCAGCAACAGGCAGCCGCCGAAGGTCAGCATGTAGGCGTTGACGACCCACACGAGCGAGGTTTCGGTAAAAGCCAAGTCAGCCTGGATGGACGGCAGTGCCACATTCACGATGGTCGTATCCAGCACGATCATCAGCACGCCCAGGCAGAGCACGATGAGGGCAAGCCAGCGCTTGCGTTCTTCGATGCCATGCGTCATGGAACCACTCCTATGATTTGCTGCGCCTGAACGTCGCTCAAGATTCCGCAGCCGATTTGAGGTTGGCAAGACCCGCTTCAAAATCCTTGCCGATCATCGCGTCCATACTGAAGAACAGGCCCATCACCTTGGAGACGAATGGGCTCGGGCCGTACATGGCCCAGGTCACGTGAGTCACGTCACCCGCAGGCTTCAGCGTGAATTCCGCCGTGTTGTGCGCTTCGAAGGGTTTCAGGAAATCCAACTGAATCTGGATGCGGCTGGGCGACGTTGAATCGACGATCTCCATGCGCCCCGCCCCAACCTCCCGCGAGCCATCCCACGCATAGTTCGCGCCATTGCCACTGGCGGGGCCGGCATAGGTGCGCCGCATCGCCGGGTCACGCTTTTCCCACGGAGACCAAGCCGTCCATTGGTGGAAATCGTCGATCAGGGCGAACACCTTTTCAGGCGGCGTCTTGATGTCGATTTCGCGCTGCACGCGGAAGGTGTCCGGACGCGTGGCAGCAAAACCCAGCACAGCAACAATCGCGACGACGATGACGATCGCAATGACCTTCAGCATGGAGTGCGCTCCGACAAAATGGGGGCAGCGGGTGAATGCACGCCTTTGCGCAGGCCGTGCAAAGGGTCGCGGCCAGCACAGCCGGGCGTCACCCACGGGGGGATTTCGTTGATATTGGTAAGGCCCCGGTGACCGGGCAGTCTAGCACCGGACCACCGCCCTGCGCCCAGGCAGGGGCCTACGATTTTGCGTAGAACGGCCACCGCTCGGCGGCCGTTTTCACACACGCACTGCACTTACATCGGCTTGGGTGCGATCACCATCCACGTGATGCCAAAGCGGTCGGTCACCATGCCGAACGCGTTGGCGAAAAACGTTTCGGACATCGGCATCGTGACGTGGCCGCCCTCGCCGAGCGACTGGAATGTGCGTTCGGCAGTGGCGTTGTCTTGCACGCTCACAGACAACCCGAACCCCTTGAAATCGGTCTTGCCAGCGGCCATGCCGTCGGATGCCAGGATCTGGGTTTCCCCAACTCGGAAGGCGGCGTGCATCACCTTGTCAAGCGGGGGCGCCATACCGCCACATTGCTCGGCGGTGGGCTGGGCGTCCTTGGGCGCATCCTTGTAGTGCATCACCACATCGACCTTGGCGCCCAGCGTCTTCTTGTAGAACTCCAGTGCTTCTTCACAACGGCCTTCGAAGAACAGGTACGGTTGAACTTGCATCACAACTCCTTGGGGTGGACTTGGGGGACTGCAAAAGCCGCGCACTGCTCCACGCGGTCGGGGAAAAACCTCGCTCAGGCACACGCCGGTTCAGGCACCGGCATCGGCACCGAGGCATGCTCGTGCACGACTTGCCAATGGCCATCGCGCTTGCGAAAGCACACGGTGGCGCGCGTCTGCGCATCGTGCCTGGTACCGTCGCGATAGCGCGCGCGCAGGCGATTCACGCTAAAGCAATAGGCCAGTTCGCCACCCACCTCAAGGTGCAGCTCGGCGAACTGAAAATCGGCCTGCCCTTCCAGCGCATCGAACCAGCCCTGCCAGTTGCGGCGGTATGCGTCGACACCTTTGACAAACAGCGGCGGCATCACATCGAACACCACCACATCGGGCGCGTAATGGCGCATGACGGCATCGATGTCCTTGGCGCGGACGGCGGCAGCCCATTCGTCGATCAACGTGCGCAGTTGCGCTTCATCGTCCGCTGCAGTTGTGGCAATCGTCATGTTGGCCTCCAAAGAATCTGCGCCAATCAGGGCTTGGAATCAGGGCTTGGAAATTCGCGCAACAGCGCCTAGGGTTGAATTGTGAACACTGTCCACAAAAGATAGCAGACATAATGGACGGCGTCCACATAGAACTTGCGGAGATGCATCGCATGACCCAGGAACCGCCTCGACCACCCGTACGCACCACATATCGCCATGGCGACTTGCGGCGTGCGCTGCTCGATGCCGGCATTGAACTGGCGCGCGCCGGCGGCCCCGAGGCCATCGTGCTGCGCGAAGCCACACGCCGCGCTGGCGTGGTGCCGAATGCCGCATACCGGCACTTTGCGGGGCGACAGGACCTGCTGCAAGGCGTGCGGGCCGAGGCATTGGCCGCGTTGGCGCGCGCCATGGAAGCTGAGTTGGATGCCATCGACCCGACGTGGCCCGACGATGCGCGCGCACGTGCGTCGCTGCGCGCCATCGGCGTGGGTTATCTGCGGTTTGCGCAGATGGAGACCGGCCTCTTCCGCACAGCCTTTGCAGTGCCCGATGAAGTGGAAAACGATGCGGACCCCGCCAAAGCCGGCAATAGCGGCCTGAACCCGTTCCAGTTGCTGGGCCTGGCACTGGACCGCATGACCGCCGCCGGCGTACTACCGGCCGAACGCCGTCCGGGCGCCGAATACCTCGCATGGTCGGCGGTGCATGGGCTGGCCCTGCTCATCATCGATGGGCCATTGCGCAGGCGTCCGCCCGAGCAAACTGGCGCCATTGCATTGCGTGTGGTCGAAATGGTGGAGAACGGCCTGTAGATACTTGCGGACCGATGGAATATTGCTCGCGCCTGAAGTGTTTACCATCAGGACAAGCCATTCAGGAGAACCACCATGCAGATGCGACCAGGCAGATGGATCAGTGCCGCCGCGCTCGTGCTGAGCGCGTGCGCATCGCTCGCACCAGTCCAGACGGCGCAAAAGATGATCGGCCAGCCCGAAAGTGCCGTGCGCGAGACCTTTGGCGCGCCCACCGAGACTTACCCGCTGGCAAACGGCACGCACCGCTGGATCTATTCCAAGCAGCCGATGGGGCACGAAGTCTATGCCGCCGACTTTGACGCCAGCGGCAAGCTCACCAACTTCCGGCAGATGCTGACTGAAAAGGAAATCTACGAAGCCCGGCCCGGCGTCTGGACCAAGCGTGATGTGGCCGAACGCTTTGGCATGCCGCGCGAGCCGACGCAGTACTACCCGCTGATGAAGCGAGAGGCGTGGTCATACCGGATGTACGTCCTCGGGTATCAGCAGGCGCACTTCAATGCCCTGTTCGACGACAACGGCGTGCTCGATCGCACCATGATCGTCGTCGACCCGCTTGGCGGCGACCACCACAGCCGGAAGTAATACTGAGCCCAGCGGCGCATTGCACGCCGCCAGGGGCTCAATGATGAGCGCAGCGCTTAACCCAGCGCAGAGGCGATGGCCTGCGCGAGTTCGTTGGCTTCGAACTTGGCGACGTAGCCGTTGGCGCCAACGCGGCGCACGTGGTCTTCGTTGGCCGAGCCCGACAGCGACGAGTGGATCACCACCGGAATCGACTGGAACGCCGGCTCGGTCTTGATCTTGCGCGTGAGCGTAAACCCGTCCATCTCAGGCATCTCCAGATCGGTCAGCACCAGCGCAATCTTGTCGCGCACGGTCTTGCCTTCGCGGGCGGCATCGCGTGCGATGTTCTGCAGCGTATCCCACGCTTCCTGGCCGCTCTTGGTCATCACGTAGGGCGTGCCCATCGCCTCCAGGCCGTTGGCGATCAGCGAGCGCGCGAGGCCCGAATCATCCGCCACCAGCAGCTTGGCACCCGGCGGCAGCTTGATCGGACGCTCGCCATTGTCGGGCGCCAGATCGGTGCGGCGGGTTGGGAACACATCCACCAGGATCTGTTCGACGTCGATCACCTGCGCCAGACGCGAGTTGTCGGCGTTGCCATCCAGGCGCGCCAGGCTGGTGATATTGCTGCTGCCCACGCTCGCCTCGGCCGGGAAGATCTGGCTCCATTCCAAGCGCACGATCTCGTCCACTTCTTCCACCGCAAAGCCTTGGGTGGAGCGCGCGTATTCGGTAATCAGCAGGATGTTGGCATTGCCGTTCTTGGTGCCGATCACGCTGGCGAGGTCGATCACCGGAATGATCTGGCCGCGCACATTGACCGCACCCAGGATATGGGCGCCGGCATCCGCCACATGCGTCACAGGCGGCATGACCATGATCTCGCGCACCTTGAACACGTTAATGCCGAACATCTCGCGCTGATTGGAGCGCGCAGATTCTCCCAAGCGGAACAGCAGCAGCTCAAAGCGGTTGTTGTTCGTCAGATTGGTCCGTTCATCGACTTCGTGCTGCGAATGCTGTGACATCGCGTCTTCCCCCGTTCAAGCACACGTTATGTGGCGGTAAACGGCACAGCGTTGGGCAACTTGAAGAGGTTTTGCGAATGTGAAGGCTGCGCCCTTTCAGCGTGGGGGGGGAACGCAAGCCTAGGCAACCTTTACATGCGCGACCAGGAAATCCAGAAACGCCCGCACGCGCGCCGGCAGATGCGCGCCCTGGCCGACATAGACGGCATGGATGTCTTCGGTATCGCCGGGGTTGCAATCTTCCAGGACGGGGACGAGACGGCCTGCATCCAGATCGGCGCGCACCTGAAACTCGGCCAGGCGCGCCAAACCCAGGCCGGCGACAGCCACGGCGCGCAACGCCTCGCCATCGCTGATCTGCGTGTTGCCTAGCGGCGTAAACTCCGTGCGGCGACCGCGCTTGATAAAGGGCCAGGCGTTTGTGGCCCGCACGTAGCTGAACGCCAGGCAGTTGTGATTCGCCAAATCGGCCGGCGTGCGCGGCGTGCCGGCGCGCGCCAAATAAGCGGGCGACGCCACCACCATCAAGCGCGTCTGCCCCAGCTTGCGCGCCACCAGCCTTGAACTCTTCAGCGGGCCGCTGCGCAGCGCAACATCGGTGCGGTCTTCCAGCAGATCGACCACGCGATCCGTGAGCGCAATGTCGAGCGACACCTCCGGATGGCACGCCAGAAACGCCGGCACAATCGGCAGCAGCAAATGCGTGCCGACCGGCACATTGGAATTGACACGCAATCGCCCTGAGGGCTGCGCCCCGGCAGAAGCCTCGCGTTCCGCCTCATCGAGATCGGCCAGCACCGTCACGCTGCGCTCATAGAACGCTGTGCCCTCGGGCGTGAGCTGAAAACGCCGCGTGGAGCGGTTCACCAGCCGCGCGCCCAACCGGGCTTCCAGCCGCGCCACCAGCTTGCTCACCGCCGACGGGGTCATCCGGCAAGCACGCGCGGCAGCGGAGAAACCGCCCAGTTCGACCACCCGCACGAAGACTTCCATCTCGCCAAAGCGATTGACATCGAGCCGCGACATTGTGATTTCAATTCATAAATGTTGTTCTTACAGGCAGTCTATCGCACAGATCCAGACCTTCTCATACTGGTCGCCATTGCTGCATCGGGGTCCCACCCAACACCAACATGACTGCACAGAACAAGGTCGCGCTCGTCGTGGGCGCACAGGGCGTGATCGGCCGCAACCTGATCGACCACCTCGCCACATTGGACGACTGGCGCATCGTGGGCCTGTCGCGCCGCGGCGGTGAATCGACGGAGCGCATCCGGCACATCGCCGTCGACCTGCTCGACGCGGCGGACACGCGCGCCCGGCTCCATGCGCTCGGCAACGTTACCCACCTCTTCTACGCCGCATATCAGGACCGTCCGACCTGGGCTGAACTTGTGCCGCCCAACCTCGCCATGCTGACCAACGTGGTCGACGCCATGGAAGCGGCGTCGCCCCACCTCACGCACATCAGCCTGATGCAGGGCTACAAGGTCTATGGCGGTCATCTCGGGCCGTTCAAAACCCCGGCGCGCGAAACCGATGCGCATTTCATGCCGCCCGAGTTCATGTTCGACCAGCAGACCTTTCTGGAAGCGCGCCAGCAAGGCAAGACGTGGACATGGTCGGCAATCCGCCCGTCGGTGGTGGGCGGCTTTGCGCTGGGCAACCCGATGAACCTGGCCGTGGCGATTGCCATATACGCGTCGATCTCGAAAGAACTGGGCCTGCCGCTGCGCTTTCCCGGCAAACCTGGCGCGTACGACCATCTGCTGGAGATGACCGACGCCGGCCTGCTCGCCCGCGCCACCGTGTGGGCCGCCACCGAGCCGCGCTGCGCCAACCAGGCCTTCAACATCAACAACGGCGACCTCTTCCGCTGGAGCGACATGTGGCCCAAGATCGCGCGGGACTTTGACCTGGAAGTCGCCCCGCCGCTGCCCTTGTCGCTCGACACCGTCATGGCCGACAAGGCGCCGCTGTGGCAACGCATGATCGCCAAGCATGGTTTGGCGAACACACCCTACCGCGACGTGTCTTCATGGCGCTTTGCAGACTTCGTCTTCTCGTGGGACTACGACATGTTCGGCGACGGCTCAAAGGCACGCCGCTTCGGTTTTCACGACTATGTAGAGACGGAGGCGATGTTCATGCGCATCTTCGACGACTTGCGCCAACGCAAGATCATTCCGGGGTAGAGCATCCGGATGCCTTCGCCAACGAGGCGCACTGGCCGATCCGGCTAGGGGGATGTCCCGACTCGGGTTTCCTCAGGAAGGGTCGATATAGTGAAGGCGGGACGGTAGCTCATGGGTCGAGCGGCGACGGTTTACCGACGCAGGCAGGCAGGTTCAAATCCTGTACGTCCCACCATCTGACGATTTATTGAGGGACAACAAAACTCAAGAATCCCACTCTCAAAAGGCTTCGCCCTCCGGTGGCAAATGGTGGCGCCTCAAATACCGGATCGATGAGAGAGAGAAGCGTCTGTCGAGCGGTGCCTACCCCTAGGTCAGCCTGGGAGGCGAGCTGCACAACAGAGTCATACAACGCCCAGGCCGCCGAACAACGATGCAAAGCCGGTGTCGCCCATCGTTGGACCGAACACTGCGATCGAGCAGTCAAGGCCGTTGCGGATCGCCGGCTGGATGAAAAATGCCTCCCGGTACGCACGCGCAGATATCGAAGCCCGTCTCGCTGTCGCCAGGCTCTTCTGCTCCATCGAGCGCCCAGTTCGCCCAGTCCTTCAGTCGTCCGCATGTGCGTGCACGAGCGTCGCTGGACTGGTGAAAGTAGGCTTGCAGCATCCACTCCGTCAGGTGGAATGAAAACGAATTGACCTGCTTGTCGCCGTGCTGGCCTTCCACTATCCACCAAGCGTGTACGTCGATTCCGTCCAGTTCATCCCCTTCAAGTCGCAAGACAGCCCGACGGGGCAGCGTCTCGGTTAGCGCATCTTGGAGTTCACGTAGACACGTCCTCTCGGCTTCGTTGATCCGCTCGCGCATAAGACCTCCGCATCTCCGCGTGCCCACATTGACAGGCCGCCATTCGAAGGTAGCTGCTGCGTAACCCCACGCGTTGACGGCGCACAACAAACAGGTGTTTAGAGACCCAGGCGGCGCAGAGGCCAGGGGCCAATGGCCGCGGACCGGACCTTGCGCTCACGTCAACGGCGGGGGCGGTGCGCCACGATAGAGCGAAAAATCGTGCTCCCGGTCTTCCCGGCCCACGTGAATGGCGCCTCTCTCATCGAGAAAGAAGGCGTTTGGCGCCGTGAGCACCAAGTCGTAGCCTGTGTCCGCGCACAGCTCTCCGGCCCGCACTTCCAATTGAATGCACAGCCATTCGCTCAAACGCCGACAAACCTCTTCCCGTTTTGGGTGGTTCAATCGGCAGTACGCTTTAGCGTCGACCAAGCTGAAATGCACAGCCATCGTGCATTCCTGCCGATTGCCACGCGCTGTCGACATCGTCCACCTCGCTGCCACGTCGTAGCCGCCGCAGTTGGCACGAGCCGAGCTGACGAGCGTTCCTCTGGGTAATGCACGGGACACTGAGGACTCCAGTTCCCAAAGAGCGGCGGCGACCACCTCGTCTGGTTGGTGTTCAAGCATGACGTTCCCCCGTTTTTAGCCTATTGGATGGCTCTTTCTAATCGGACCCACGGTACGTCGATGCTGGCCTTCGCTGGCTGATGCAGATCAACTTCTGAATCGGTCGCGCAGCGCCTGAGAAGTGGCGCTCACGGCCCGCGAATGTTTGAGCGCCGATGGTGTCGCTATTCGTCCACGTCGGCCGCCCCATTTTTTTCATCACCATTGAAGAAATAGCGAACCGGCTCCGCTGTCTCGGGGCCGACTGTCAAGGCCGACTGCACCGTAACCAACCACCAAGAAGCCTGGCATGCCGGCTGCTTGCGCCACGGGAGCAACGAAGGCCACCCATGCATCATGCGTTACGAGTGACAGGTCAAACAGCCGCAGGTCGGCTGTTCTTCCTGGTATCGACGGCCGGCAGCGGGCTTACGTTGGCGCAACCCACTGAGCCGCACCCCGCACCACCAGACACCGCTCAGGCGGTTCAGCCGAAGACGGCGAAGCATTCTTTGTCGCGGTATCCTGACACCCTGCCAGCCTCCGCGCCGAACGCGTCCACTCCGCGGGCTACGGGCACTTCCGCAGGACCGCACGCGCCAGGCAGCCGCAATGATTCGTCGGCACCGATGCCGCTGGAGGCCCCGGGGGGGCCCGGCTGAGATGCGTGGCGAACCTGTCCGCAAGCAGCCATTGCGTCAACGGCGTCGCGGGAGTCGGATAGGGGCATCCAATGAGAGCGAGCGATGACCAGCGCAGCGGACTTGATCGTGACAACGCCCAGCGGCCTGTACTGCCCGACAGGCGACTTCTACGTTGACCCATGGCGGCCGGTCGACCGTGCCGTCATCACGCACGCCCACAGTGACCACGCCCGCATCGGACACCAGCATTACCTCGCGGCTGCCGCTGGGGCCGGCGTGCTGCGCGCACGCCTGGGTGACGACATCCCCCTGCAAACGCTGCAGTACGGCGAATCCATCGTCCACCACGGGGTCCGGTTGAGCTTTCATCCGGCGGGGCATGTGCTGGGGTCCGCGCAGGTGCGACTGGAATACGGCGGTGACGTGTGGGTCGTGTCCGGCGACTACAAGGTCGAGGCCGACAGCACCTGCACCCCGTTCGAGCCGGTGCGCTGCGATACCTTCATCACCGAATCCACCTTCGGGCTGCCGATCTATCGCTGGCGGCCGCAGACCGAGATCTTTGCGCAACTCAATGCATGGTGGCGCGGCAATGCCGACGCCGGGCGCACGAGCGTCGTGTTCTGCTACGCGTTCGGCAAGGCGCAGCGCATTCTCTCGGGGCTTGATACCGACATTGGGCCGATCGTTTCGCACGGCGCCATGCTGCAGTTGGACGCCGCATATCGGCACGCGGGCGTTGCGCTGCCAAGCACGCAGCTCGCGACCGACGTGCCGCGCGCGGAATTGCGACACGCGCTCGTGCTGGCCCCGCCCTCCGCACAACGCACGCCGTGGATGCGCCGGTTTGGCGACTATGCCGATGCCTTTGCCAGCGGCTGGATGCAGCTTCGCGGGGCGCGGCGCCGGCGCGGTGTCGATCGCGGCATCGTGCTGTCCGATCATGCCGACTGGCCGGGGCTGCTGCAAGCCATTGATGCCACGGGCGCCTCACGGATCTATGTCACGCATGGGCAGGTCGCGCCGATGGTGCGCTGGCTGTGCGAGCGTGGCCTGGATGCACGCGCCTTCGCCACCGAGTACGGCGACGAGGGCGAAGAAGGCGCAGAAGGCGATGCAACCGAAGCAAGCGACACGCCCCCGCCATGAAAGCCTTTGCCGATCTGTACGCGCAGCTCGACGCCACCACATCAAGCAACGGAAAGTTGGCCGCACTGGTGGCCTATCTGCGCACCGCGCCCGATGCCGACGCCGCGTGGGCGGTCTACTTCCTGGCGGGCGGCAAGCCCCGCCAGTTGGTGCCCGTGCGCGTACTGGCGAGCTTTGCGCAGACCACATCCGGCCTGCCCGAATGGCTGTTTGACGAGTGCTACCAAGCCGTAGGTGACCTGGCCGAGACCATCGCCCTCGTCCTGCCCGATGCGGATCATGCGGACGACACCAGCCTGGCCGAGTGGATGGAAGCCCGCCTGCTGCCCTTGCGTGGCCAGCCGCCCGAACTGGTACTGCCCCGCCTTGCCGAGCTGTGCCGCGGCCTTCCGCTGCATGCCCGGCTGGTATTGATGAAGCTGATCACGGGGGCATTTCGCGTGGGGGTGTCGAAACTGCTGGTCACGCGCGCGCTGGCCGAAGTGGGCGGCACCGACCCCAAGCACGTGGCGCAGCGGCTGATGGGCTATACCGACATCGGCCAGGCGCCCACCGCCGCGCACTATCGCGCGCTGCTGGTCGATGCCAGTGTCGATGGTCACGCGCTCGATACCGGGCATCCGTATCCGTTCTTTCTCGCGCACCCGCTGCAGGCCGACGTGGAAGCCTTCGACACACTGCTCGGCACCACCGCTGAATGGCAAATCGAATGGAAGTGGGATGGCATCCGCGCCCAGCTCGTGCGCCGAGCCGACAGCGCATGGCTGTGGTCGCGCGGCGAGGAACTCATCACCGATCGTTTTCCCGAACTGTCCGCCATGGCGGAAGTCTTGCCGCCCGGCACCGTGCTCGATGGCGAGATCGTGGTGTGGCATGCGGGCCGCGTGCAGCCGTTTGCGCTGCTCCAGCAACGCATTGGCCGCAAGACGCTCAACGCACGCGTGCTGCGCGATGCGCCGGCCGTGCTGCTGGCGTACGACCTGCTCGAATGGCAGGGGCAGGATCTGCGCGAGCGCACGCAAAGCGAGCGGCGTGCGCAGCTTGAACGCGTGATCGCAGAATGCATCCATCCGGCGCTGGAACTGTCTCCGCTGCTTCAAGGCGACGACTGGCAGCATCTTGCGCACCAGCGTGAAGCTTCGCGTGAGCAGGGCGTGGAAGGGCTAATGCTCAAGCGGCGCGATGCCCGCTACGGCGTGGGCCGTACCAAAGACGTGGGCGTGTGGTGGAAGTGGAAGATCGATCCGTTCTCGGTAGATGCCGTCCTCATCTATGCGCAGCGTGGCCACGGCCGACGCGCGAGCCTGTACACCGACTACACCTTCGCCGTGTGGGATGCACCGCCCGAGGTGCCCGAGCGCAAGCTTGTACCCTTTGCCAAGGCCTACTCCGGCCTGAGCGACGCAGAGATCCGACAGGTCGACGCGCTCATCCGCAAGACCACGGTCGAGAGCTTCGGCCCCGTGCGCAGCGTGGCCCCGACGCTGGTGTTCGAACTCGGATTTGAAGGCATTGCGCGCAGCGCGCGCCACAAGAGCGGCATTGCCGTGCGGTTTCCGCGCATGCTGCGCTGGCGCCACGATAAGCCCGTTGCCGAAGCCGATACGCTACAGACGCTGGAAAGCCTGCTGCCGCCAACATGAACGAAACCGCACTATCCGATGATCTTGATGCATGGTTCGCCGCGCGTGGCTGGACGCCAATGCCGTTCCAGCGCACGGTGTGGTCGGCCATGGCGCACGGTGAATCGGGCCTGCTGCACGCCACCACGGGGGCGGGAAAAACCTATGCGGTCTGGCTCGGTGCACTTCAACGGTTGGCGCAAGTGCGCGGGCGCAGCGGCGCTCCGCCCTTGTCGGTACTGTGGCTCACGCCCATGCGCGCGTTGGCTGCCGACACCACGCGCGCATTGACCGAGGCCGCCCAGGCATTGGCGCCACACTGGACCCTCGGCTTGCGCACCGGCGACACCGGCAGCGCCGAGCGCGCCGCGCAATCACGGCGTTTGCCCACGGCCCTGGTGACGACGCCCGAAAGCCTGTCGTTGCTGCTTGCGCGTGCCGATGCCCGCGAGGCCCTGGGCTCGGTGCGCGTGGTGGTGGTGGATGAATGGCACGAGCTGGTGGGCAACAAACGCGGCGTGCAGGTGCAGTTGGCGCTGGCGCGGCTGCGCACGTGGTCGCCGGGGCTGGTCGTGTGGGGGCTCTCGGCCACGCTGGGCAACCTAGCGGAAGCCATGGACGCCCTGGGTGATGCGGGCGCGCCGGCCACCGGCACCCTGGTGCAAGGCCACCTGCCCAAGCGCATGGAGATCGATACGCTCCTGCCCGACGGTGTGGGCCGGTTTCCGTGGGCCGGACACCTGGGCATGGCGATGCTGCCCCACGTGTTGGATGAGTTGGAGAGCGCACGCACAGCACTGGTGTTTCTCAACACACGTTCGCAGGCGGAGCTGTGGTACCAGGCCGTGATCAATGCGCGGCCGGAATGGGCGGGGCTGATTGCGCTGCATCATGGCTCGCTGGACCGCTCAACGCGCGACTGGGTCGAGACCGGGCTCAAGCAAGGCACGATCAAGGCAGTGTTCTGCACGTCGAGCCTGGACCTGGGCGTGGACTTTCTGCCGGTGGAGCGCGTGCTGCAGATCGGCTCGCCAAAAGGCGTGGCGCGGCTGCTGCAGCGCGCAGGGCGATCTGGCCATGCGCCGGGCCGGCCTTCTCGCGTGACGGTGGTACCCACGCATAGCCTTGAACTCGTGGAAGGCGCTGCCGCACGCGCAGCCGCCATGTCGGGCCAGGTGGAAGCCCGCACCTCGCCGCACAAGCCGCTCGATGTGCTGGTCCAGCATCTGGTAACAGTGGCGCTGGGCGGCGGCTTCGTGCCTGACGCGCTGTTGCAGGAAGTGCGCCGGGCATGGGCCTACCGAGATTTGCGCGACGACGAGTGGCAATGGGCGCTCGACTTTGTGCGGCAGGGCGGCCACTCGCTCACGGCGTATCCCGACTACCACCGCGTTACGCCCGATGAACACGGCATCTGGCGCGTGCCTGATGCACGGCTCGCGCGGCGGCACCGCATGAGCATCGGCACTATCGTCAGCGATGCAACGATGTCCGTGCGCTGGTGGCACGCTTCCGGTGGCGGCGCGCTGGGGTCGATTGAAGAAGGCTTCATTGCGCGGCTGCGCCCCGGTGACAACTTCCTGTTTGCAGGCCGCTTGCTGGAGCTGGTGCGCGTGCAGGACATGACGGCCTATGTGCGGCGCGCCACCGGCAAACGCGCTGCCGTGCCCCGCTGGAACGGCGGTCGCATGCCGCTTTCCACCGAGCTGGCGCACGCGGTAGTGGCGCAGCTCGATGCGGCGGCGCATGCCCGCTTCGATAGCCCCGAAATGGAAGCCGCGCGCCCACTGCTGGAGCTGCAGGCGCGCTGGTCTGCGCTGCCCACCACGGCAACGCTGGTGGCTGAGACCCTGCACTCACGCGAGGGCTGGCATCTCTTTCTCTACCCGTTTGCCGGGCGCCATGCGCACCTTGGGCTGGCAAGCCTGCTGGGCTGGCGCGCCGCCAATCGCACACCGGCCACCTTCTCCCTGGCCGTCAACGACTACGGCCTCGAACTGCTGTCGGCCACGCCGATCGACTGGCCCGCGCTGCTTTCCAGCGGCGAACTCTTTGCCACGCACACGCTCATGGAAGATGTGCTTGCCAGCCTCAACGCCGGAGAACTGGCCCAACGTCGCTTTCGTGAGATCGCACGCGTATCGGGGCTGGTGTTTCAGGGCTACCCGGGCGCACACAAGAGCACGCGCCAGTTGCAGGCATCGTCCGGCCTGTTCTATGAAGTCTTCCGGCGCCACGACCCGGGCAACCTGCTGCTCTCGCAGGCAGAAACCGAAGTGCTGCGCCAAGAGCTGGATCTCGATCGCATCGAAGCCGCCCTGATCCGCATGCGCGGCTTGCAGCTCGAACTTTGCGCGCTGAAGCGGCCCTCGCCCTTCGGCTTTCCGTTGATGGTGGAGCGTTTTCGCGAACAGCTCTCGACAGAAAAGCTGGCCGACCGGATCGCACGCATGCTGGCCGAAGCGGAGCGCGCCGCCGGCCCCGAGCCCACCGATCCGGATGCCGCAGCGCGCCCGGAGATTGACGCCGACGTACAGGCCGCGTTGCGCCTGACCGAATCGCCCGACGCAGCGGGCAAGACCAGCCGCCGCACGCGCCGGCCGCGCAAGACATCGAAGCCGCTTCCCTTGCTATGACCGCTCCCCAGGACCTCGTCATCCAGTGCGCGGGCGAGACCGTATGGCTCCTGCCCGAGCGCACACTATGGTGGCCCGCGCAACGCATGCTGATGGTGGCTGACGCCCACTTCGGCAAGGCTGCAACGTTCCGCGCACGCGGCGTGCCGGTGCCCGCCGGAAGCACTGTCCAGGCTATCGCCCGGTTGGATGCCATGTTGGCACGGCTGCCCGTCGCACAGATCGCGTGGTTGGGCGACCTGCTCCACGCGCGCGAGGCGCACGCAGCCATAGACGCACTCATCGCCTGGCGCGCACGATACGCCGACCTAGCGTGCACGCTGGTCCGCGGCAATCACGACCGCCATGCGGGCGACCCGCCTGCGGGCCTGCACTTCAACGTGGTGGAAGAACCGTGGGCAATTGGTCCGCTTGCGCTATGCCACGCACCGCAAGCGGTACCCGGCCGCTACGTTATCGCCGGTCACGTGCACCCGGGCGTCGTCATCAGCGGCCGTGGAAAGGATCGGCTCCGGCTGCCGTGCTTCCGCTTTGGGCCGAGCGGCGGGCTGCTACCCGCATTCGGCGAATTCACAGGCTTGTGGGCCGCACCCGTTGCGCCGGGGGAAGCACTCTATGCGGTGGCTGACGGCCGGGTCTGGCCGCTGCTCAGCTAGACGCAACGGCTTGAAGCCCGAGTGCATCGGCGCGAGTTGTTGCGCCCCCGCGCCGAACGCGCTATCGGACACACCGCGCGCGAGTGGCATGAGCGCCTCAGGCCCGAATGACGCTACACCCGGGCCTGAGCGCAGATGGATGCGGCGCAGCGGATCAGCCGGCCCAGGCACGACAGTGCTCCAGATACTGGCGCTCGTGCAGCCCTAGCAGATTCACAATCGAAGACCAGAGCCAGAGCGGCGCGTTGATGGAACGTCCGGGGCGCGTCTTCAGCTCGCGGTGCCACGCCATGGCCACATCCCGCGGCATCTGGCTGCCATGTGCGAAGCCGACGACGTTGCCCAGATAGGCGGCCAGTACCGTGGCGTCTTTGTGCTCCAGCTTGTCGACAGACAACTTCAGATCTTGCGGTTGCAGCTCGCGCATGAAAAAGCTGCTGCCCAGCATGCATCCCCATGCCATTCGATCACCCAGGCCGGGAGACAGACGGCGCGCGCCCGTGACCACGCGCTCGGCATTCATCCACGGCATCTCGCCTGCAGAGGCGCTGGGCGCCGCAGCCTTCGACGCCTCCTTGATGTCAATGAGCCGATACCGCGGCCCGCGATCCTGATCGACCGCAAGCAAAACCGCGTAGCGCCGCTGCCCGAGCGAGCTGCACCCTTTGACCCAGTAAGCCGCATCCACAATGCTCGCAGAGGCTTCGCCGGGCATCTCGTACAGGCGCGCCGCCAGGGCAAGCACCTCGTGCTGGCTCACCAGGTGTTTCAGTTCGCGCTTTTCCTCTCCTGAGAGGGGCCAGAAGCGGCGCCCCAAAGGAATGGATGGAGAGGTGTCGTCAAGCCGCTCCCTGGCCAACTGTTTCCACGTACGCGCTGTCGCCGCCTTCATGGCAGTGCGCACCGATGCGGGGCGTGGCGGCAGGTGCACCGCGGCATCCGGATCGATGCCGTGCAGGTAGCCCGCCATCAGCGCTTCCACCATGCGTGCGGTCACGATGCCGGGAAGGTCCGAGCCGCGAGCGGCCGTTGCCAGCGACACGCCAAGCCGAATCAAGTCGTGCGCGGGGTTGCCAAGCACCGTCTGGTCGAGATCCCGGATTTGTATGCGCGTGGCGCCGGACGCATCGCCAACCGGACCCAGGTTACCGACATGGCAATCGCCGCAAATCCAGATGACGGGCCCTTCGGGGAACGTGTTCGGCTGTACCTCGCTCAGCCACTCGTAGAACTTCACGGTGCTGCCGCGAACGTACGCATGGGTCGAGCGCGTCATCTTGGATTGACGCAGCCGGGCAAGCACGGGGGCGCGGTTTTTGGGGCTCACCGCTCCCTGCGACGATTTTCGTTGGGCCATGTTGGCGCTCACCTTGGGACGCTTGCGCTGATTGATAGGCGCCCCAAACCCCTTGCAATAAGCGTTCCCTGGCCACGAAACAGCGGAGATATCGCCTCAACGGCACCGAACCTTTGCTATGCTTGCTCGAAGCGCGCTGCACAGGCGTTGCTTCCATTGAATGGTCAACTTTACCCAACCATCTATTTCCACTATGGCCACCAAAACCAAGACTGCTGCCAAGACCGCTGCAAAGAAGGCCTCGCCGGCAAAGAAGCCTGCCGCAACGACGCCGACCATCAAGCCTTTGAAGGACACGTTCACCAAGGCGAGCCTGGTGAGCCATCTGGCTGAACAAGCTGCCGTCGACGCCAAGGCGGTGAAGGCGGTGCTGCTCCATCTGGAGAACACCATCGTGGCTTCGCTGCACAAGAAAGGCGCCGGCGAATTCACGCTGCCGGGCCTGTTCAAGGTGACGTCGGTCAAGGTGCCGGCAACCAAGCGCCGCTTCGGCAAGAACCCCTTTACCGGCGTGGACCAGTGGTTCGAAGCCAAACCGGCAACCGTGCGCGTCAAGGTCCGCGCACTGAAAAAGGTCAAGGACGCAGCGGTCAACAGCTAATCACCGCCGCAAAGGAAAAAAAGGGAGCTTCGGCTCCCTTTTTTGCGTCCATGTCGGTTGGAAAAACCGGGCGGGTGGGCTTATGCCACCTCAACGCACGATGTACCGCCGTGGGCCCTAGCGCACCTTGCCCCGCGCCGCCTTCCCGCCACCGCGAGCGGCATCCAGACCACCAGCGGTGCCGTCGCCGCTCATGCGTTCCAGCCACGAAAGCGCATCCACGTACGACAAAAACTGCCGCAGATAATCGGGGGACACCTCGCGCATCAATCGCAGCGACCGATGCACAAGACTGCTCGAATTCAGCGGACCGGCATTCACGGGCACCTTGTCCAGGGCGTCACGCAACTGTTTCTCGGCGCTGACGCGGGACCAGGTGTCCCGCACGTCTTCCAGAATCTTCAGCTCCGGTGATGCGTGTAGATGACGCGCAGAACCGCCGTCTGCAGCGCCGCCGACGTCCATGCGTGTACGGCTGGCAATGTCACGCAGCAGTTCGGCCAACGCGCTGCCGGCAGGCGCACTCGAGTCGCTCGCATCGGACGTCGCTGTTGCGCGATCGACGTCTTCGGCGTAGGCCGCGACCAGTTCGTCCAGCCGCGCATCGAGAATGCGCCGCGCCTCGCCGGTTTGACTGGCCGTACGTCGATGCAGCGCCTCGATGAAGCGAAAGCGCACGCGGTCCAGCCGATCCGCGCCGCTTGCGCGCCAGCGGTCGAGCGTGACCTGCGTGGGCACGTCAGTGCGGCTCACGACGTCCACCGTTGGAAGCGGCTTGCCTGGGCACAGGCGCAATCTCCACGCGCCGGTTCTTGGCGCGGCCCACATCGTCTGCATTGGAACTGACGGGTTGCTGCGAGCCAAACGCTGCCGCAAACACGCTGGATGCGGGAACGCCTTCGTCAATCAACGCGCGCGTCACAGTCAAGGCGCGCTTGGCAGACAACTCCCAGTTATCCGCAAACTGGCGATTGCCGGCACGCACCTGCTGGTCGTCAGAAAACCCGCTCACCATCAGAAGCTCTTCACGCGACGTGAGATACGCAGCCAGCGGCCCCGCGAGGCTCTTCATTAGCGCGCGGCCCTCGGGCTGCAGCTGATCGGAGTTGATCGCAAACAGCACGTTGCCGTTGATGCCGATGCGCCCGTTGACCAGCGTCACGCGCCCGGCCGCCAGCGGCCCGGCAAGCGCCTGCTCCAGCGTCTTGCGGCGCTGCGCCTCGACCTCGCGCTGCTTGACCTCGTTTTCCAGTTTGGACGACAGCTCCAGCTGCACGCCAATCACGCCCACCAGAATCAGCACGAAGGCGCCCAACAGCACCGACATCAGGTCGCCAAACGCGGCCCAGACCGGTGCTGTGGCCTCAATGCCACCGCCGCCGTCCACACCGCCGTCAATCTCGTCGCTCATGCCGCTTCGGTCCCGGCCAGCGCGCGCTGGTCACCCAGCCGTTGCAGGTCTTCCAGGATCTGCTTCTGAGACAGCATGCTCAGATCGATCACCTCACGCGCCTGCGCCACGTAGTAGGCAAGCTGTTCGTCGCTGCGCGTGAGCGACTTGTCGAGCGCGGCTTCGATGCGCTGCAACTGTGCCGCAAGCTTGTCGTTCGACTCGCCAAACAGCTGCACAGCCGCGCCAAACGTCTCACCCAAGCTCGCCACCTCGACTGCGCTGCCGGTCACCTGCGCCGCCACCGCGCCGAGCTTGCCGGTCTCGGCCTCCACCCGATCGGTGAATCGCACGCCCACGCGCTCCAGCAGATCCGCCGACGTGACCACCAGCGCATCCACCGCTGTGCGTTGCTCGGTCGATGCATGGTTGACCGCGTCGAGCAGCGTTTCCAGCGTGCCCAGCAGGCGCGCGCGCTCGTCCAGCATCGCGGTATCGCGCACCATGCTGTCGGACAGCTTCTGGCGCAGCTCGGCCACCACTTCGGCGGCCGCCTTGGGCGCTTCCGATGCGGCCTGTACCAGGCGAGAAATCTCGCCAATCGTGGCGTTGGCGTGCGCCTGCGTTTGCGCAGAGATATCGCGCGCGGTCTGCGCCAGTGCGTCGCAAATCTCTTGCTGGCGGCTCGCCGTGTCGGCGCCCGCCTGCTCCCATGCCTGGCTCAGCTTGGCGCCCATCGCACCGAGGGCATCGGTCCAGGCAGCCAAGCGTTGCTCGTCTCGCGCTTCCAGCGCGGCTTGCAGCGCGCTATGCGATTGGCGCGCCGCGTCCTGCTGCGATGCGATATCGCGCGCGGTCTGCGCCAGCGCATTGCAGATTTCCTGCTGACGGCTCGCCGTGTCGGTGCCCGCCTGCTCCCACGCCTGGCTCAGCTTGGCGCCCGTCGCACCGAGGGCATCCGTCCAAGCGGCCAAGCGTTGCTCGTCTCGCGCTTCCAGCGCGGCTTGCAACGCGGTGTGCGATTGGCGCGCCGCGTCTTGCAGCGACACGGCGTGCTGTTCGAACGTCGCGGCAGCAGCCTCCAACGCGCGCTGGTTCTGGCCCGCCAGCTCTACATGGGCGTGTGCTTGCCGGGCAAGCGCATCGTTCCAGGCGCCGGACAAGCCGCCCGCCGTGGCGTCCAAGCGCTCGGTCACGCCGTCGAGCAATCGAGCCGAGCGTTGCTCGAATGTTTCAGCAAACCGGTCGAGCGAGGTGCCGACCTGCCCAACCAGCGCTTCGCTGGAACGTTGATGCGCCGACAAGGCGTTGTTCCAGATGCTGGAAACCGCCTCGGCCGTGGTCTCAAAGCGCGTCGACAAGCCATCCAACTGGCGCTGCACCGCGTGCGTGACCGTCTCCTGCAGCGCGGCCGATTCACGCGCGAGCCCGGCCATCGTCGTTTCCACCACGGGTTGCAGCGCCGCGCTGGCAACGCGCGCGCTTTCGGCGGCGCTGTCTTTCAACGATTGGCCAACCGAGGAAGCGAGCTGACTGTAGGCAGCTTCCGTCTTGTCGAGAAATGCTTGCTGGGCGGCGATCTGCCGCTCGCTGCTGGCTGCGCCCTGCTGTTCCAGCGACACCATCATCGCCTGCAGTCGGTCAACCAGCGCTGGCATCACATCGGATTGCCGTTGCAAGAGCTTGAACGCCTCTTCACGTTGATGCGCGTGCGAATAGATGCGCAGCGTGGTGGCGATCTTGGCGTCGAGCGCCTGGACTGCCTGCAGCCGCTCGCGCCGGCACAACGCCGAGAGCAACCCCAGCATGGCGGACGTCGCCACACCGGCAATCGACGTACCGAACGAGAACCCCAGCCCCTTGATCGGGGCGGCCAGCGATGCGCGGATCGCCTGCAAGTCCGTCGCACTCTCCAGCGCCGCGCCCGTCCCCTTGAGCGTCACCACCATGCCGAGCAGCGTGCCCAGCATGCCAAGCAGCACCAGCAGGCCCACCAGATACGGCGCCAACGCGGGGGCGGGCAGCGCAACGCGCTCGCCTTCCACACGCAGGCGCACGGCATTGCGCAGGCTGGGGTGCAATTGCTCCAGCCACGCGCCGAGCTGGGGCGGTGGCTCGGACAGCCCCTCCACGGCCTGCGTGACCGTGCCCGTGGCCTGCCGATAGCGGCGCAGTTCCAGCGCGCCCGCCGCGTAGGCGGCACCAATCACAAGCGTGACGGCCAGCGCCAGCAGGTTCCCGCCGGCAAGGTAGCCGACGGCAATCCATCCCAAGGCTGCCAGCCCGACAGAAAAAACGATGAGATTCAGGTGATGTCTGGACATGAATGGTGTCTGTCCCGCTTAGCGGGGGCGAAGAGCTGCAAGCAACCCGTCGACCGGTTGAAAACGAACATCAAGCTCGGCCAGGAGCACGCTCTGCATATCCTTGCGGAACGCATCCAGCCAGGCGCGGGATGTGGATTGGGTGGCTTGGCCCTCTGCGGGCAGATCGGCCTGCCGCTGTTGCTCGGCCGCGCGCAAACGCTCGAAGTACGCCCCGAGCATCTGCGGAATGGTGCCCAGCAACGAACGTTCGCGCCCGCTGAGCGCCTGCTCCATGCTGGCATCCAGCACAGCAAGCCGCGCAAGGTCGGGCGTCTTCGCGGCCAGCAGGCGTCGCAGGCGGGCACGCAGGTCTCCGATCTCCAGCTCCATCGTCTGCTGCATCAGCACGTAGCGCTGCCGGAAATCGGCATAGTCGACCACCACCGGCACCGACGGGTTCTGGATCGGCGCGCGAGGCCCAGGCCTGGCATCAGGCGCGCAACTGGACGCGATGGACTTCGTCAGCGCGGCACGGACACGGCCACCGATGGTTTCGGCGTCCGGGCCCACGGACCGCGTGCTGGACGCAATAGCCGGCGCAGCCGCGCTCAATGCCGAGGAAAGCGTGATGGCATCCGTCCAGCTGAGCCATTGGCTCAACCGGTCAGAAAGCGGCTGCGCGGATGCGGAAACGTCGACGTCCGTCAGGCGAGCAAGAATGCGGATCAGCGCAGGGCCGCTGAGCGCCCTGCGTTGCTGGGCGTGCGCCATGCTACGAGTGCCGAAAAAAGGCTGGAGTTTACACTGCCTGCTCGGCTGGACAGCCGTCTTTGGGTGTATTGAAAATCACTTATTGCAAGAAGTCTTGCTGCAAGCGGCCCAACACCGTGGGTACGGAATCGCCGCTTAACCCCCGGCTCCCGCCGAAAAAGCGGTATCGTGTCGCCCACTACCGCACCCTCCCCCCGCTTTCCTGCCATGTCCCCCGTGACCGATCACCCCACCCTCACCTGGACCGACGACCGCCCTGAAGTGGGCAGCGGCGCCGTCCATACCACCTTCTGGCGCTCGGAAGCCGGCAATCCGCCGCCCAAGCGCGTGGTCATTGCAGACGATCGCACCAGCGCCGACACGGCCTACCGCCTCGCCTGCGAAGGCACGGCCCTGCTCTGGCAAGGCGATTTCCAGAACGCGCGCCAACTGCTCCAGGCGATGTCCCGCCGCACCGATCGCAAGCCGCGCAAGGAAGCCGCCTCGCCCATCGATGCGTTCAACCTGCACCGCCAGGCGCAATCACAGCGCGCCCGCACGCTCGGCATGCTGCTGATTCCGCTGGATGCGGATTACGCGATCCCGCTGCGCCGCGCACCTGACATGCGCGAAGCCTGCACCGAGGCCTACGGCACCAGCGACGTCGCTTCCGTCGTCTCGCTGCGTGAGTTGCTTGGCCTGATCGGCGCACATGAATGGCGCAAGAAAGGTGTGGAGATTCCCGCGCTCGGCGGTCAGCGCATTCACCCGCACTACGGCGTGTTCTCGCCCGTGCGCGGTGAATACATCGAACTGGTGGCGAATGCGCCGTTGCCTTCAAAAGCGCTGGCCTTCGACATCGGCACAGGCACGGGTGTGCTGGCGGCGGTGCTGGCCAAACGCGGCGTGAAACGCGTAGTCGGTACCGATCAGGACCCGCGCGCCCTGGCCTGCGCCCGTGAGAATCTGGCGCGTCTCGGGCTGCAAACCCAGGTCGACATTGTTGATGCCGATCTGTTTCCCGAAGGCCGTGCGCCGCTGATTGTGTGCAACCCGCCGTGGCTGCCGGCACGGCCCAGCTCGCCCATCGAGCGCGCCGTCTACGACCCGGACAACCGCATGCTGCGGGGCTTTCTGGATGGGCTCGCCGCACACCTGGAGCCCAATGGCGAAGGCTGGTTGATCCTGTCCGATTTTGCCGAGCATCTGGGCTTGCGCACGCGCGATGCCCTGTTGGCGATGATCGACGCAGCCGGCCTGCAAGTGGTCGGCCGTGAAGACATCAAGCCAAAGCACCCGAAGGCGTCCGATGAAAACGACCCGCTCTATCGCGCCCGTGTTGCAGAGGTGACGTCGTTGTGGCGCCTGAAGGCGCGCCAGTGATTCAGCGCGCTATCGTCGACATATTCGCCAAGTAGTCGAGCGCGCCCTGCCCTGCTGCGGCGCCGCTCGCAAAGCACGCCGTCAGCAGATAGCCGCCCGTCGGCGCTTCCCAATCGAGCATCTCGCCTGCGCAGAACACGCCCGGCAAACGCTCGATCATCAGCTTCGCATCCAACGCCTCGAACGCAACGCCGCCTGCGGTGCTGATCGCCTCGTCGATGGGGCGGGTGCGTGTCAGCCGCAACGGCAATGCCTTGATGGCCTTGGCCAACTGTGCGAGGTCGGCAAACGCTTCCTTGCTCAGGCACTCGCGAAGCAAACCAAGCTTCACGCCCGTGATATTTAGCTTGCTCTGCAGATGGCTCGACATCGAGCGCGCGCCGCGCGGGCGCATCAGTTCATCGCTCACACGTTGCGCGCTCCAGCCCGGCGCCAGGTCAAGCCAGATCGTCGCTCCACCTTCTGCAGCCACCGCATCGCGGATGGGCGCTGACAACGCATAAACGAGGCTGCCCTCAACGCCCGTCTGCGTGACAACGAACTCGCCTTGGCGGAACTGCAGTGCGCCGTGATCGCCCGAGGGCAAACCGATGGCGACCGACTTGACCGGTTGCCCCGCAAAGCGCTCCTGAAAATGCGCGCTCCAATCGGCATCAAACCCGCAGTTGGCGGGCTGCAAAGGCTGCACCTGCACGCCCCGCGCCTCCAGCAAAGGTATCCAGGCGCCGTCCGAACCCAGGCGCGGCCAACTGCCGCCGCCCATGGCCAGCACCACGGCATCGGCTTGCACGAGCCGTTCAACATCGGCGGTTTCAAAGCGCAGCACCTGCGCGCGGCCCGACGGTTCCGCCCACCCCACCCAGCGATGCCGCATGTGCAACTGCACGCCCGCCTCGCGCAGGCGGTGCAGCCAAGCGCGCAGCAACGGCGCGGCCTTCATCTCGGTCGGAAACACACGGCCCGAGCTGCCGACAAACGTGTCGATGCCAAGCCCATGAATCCACGCGCGCAGCGCATCTGGGCTGAAGCGGCCAATGAGCGGCGCCAGCGCGTCGCGCCGCGTGCGATAGCGCCCGAGAAACGCGTCGATCGGCTCCGAATGCGTGATGTTCATCCCGCCAATGCCCGCCAGCAGAAACTTGCGCCCGGCCGAAGGCATGGCATCGAACACCTCGACGCGCACACCGTTGCGGGACAGAACTTCAGCGGCCATCAGCCCGGCGGGGCCGGCGCCGATGACGGCAACGAGGGGGGCATTGGGTGTTTCAGGCATGCGGGGATGGACGGCTCACGCGGGGCGGACAGGCGGGGCGCTATTGTCACATCCTGACTGAGCGCGGGCAAACGGCAGAGCCGCATGGCGCCCGGTGGGGTGCGCTTGCCGTCGCCCACTCCGCTTTTCGGTAAACTGACGCCCTCTTTCCGCTTTTTCTCCGCGCTGCCGCACCGATCCCATTCCGTGCGACATGTCGCCCAGGCTGTCCTGACGATGTCCAACAAGACCCACGAAATCCGCCCCAACCAGTCGATCGAGCTGCTCAAGGAACTGCACATCCTGACGCGCGACGGCAAGATGAACCAGGACAGCCGCCGTAAGCTCAAGCAGGTCTATCACCTGTACCAGTTCATCGAACCCCTGATGGCCGACGTGCAGCAAGCCAAGGGGCATGTCACGCTGGTCGACCACGGCGCGGGCAAGTCGTACCTGGGCTTCATCCTGTACGACCTGTTCTGCAAGGAGCAACCCGGCGACGGCACCTCGCATATTTACGGCATTGAGACGCGCGAAGAGCTGGTCGCCAAGTCGACCGAGCTTGCCGCGCGGTTGGGCTTCAAGGGGATGTCGTTCCTGAACCTGTCGGTGGCCGAATCGATCACGTCAGACCGCCTGCCGGCCACCATCGACGTGGTGACCGCACTGCATGCGTGCAATACCGCCACGGACGATGCGATCCGCTTTGCGCTCGAAAAGCATGCGCAGTACATCGTGCTCGTGCCGTGTTGCCAGGCGGAGGTGGCCGGCGTGCTGCGCAAGAACAAGGGCAAGTCGCTCGGCAATGCGCTCACGGAAATCTGGCGCCACCCGCTGCACACGCGCGAATTCGGCAGCCAGGTCACCAACGTGCTGCGCTGTCTGCAGCTTGAAGCGCACGGCTATCAGGTCAGCGTGACGGAACTCGTCGGGTGGGAACACTCGATGAAAAACGAGCTGATCATCGCGCAGTACAAAGACCTGCCGCGCCGCCGCCCGACCGAGCGGCTGAACGAGGTGATCAGCACGCTGGGGCTGGGGGAACTGCACGAGCGGTTCTTTGCGCCGGCTTAACGCACTTGCGGGGCGAGGCCACCGCGCCGGCGCCAGATCGCTCGGGCCTCAGGGTCTGTGCACGGCGCGCACAGATCGCCGCGATTATGCCGAGCGTCTGCCTTCGTGCTGGATGCGCTTGTCCTCATACATCGCGACATCCGCCTCACGCAATGCGTCTTCCAGGCGCCCGCCTTCGTGGCAGGTGGCGCAGCCCATCGAAAACCCGAGCATCGCGCCCGGATAAAACTGGTTGTTGAGTTCGACCAGCTTGCGCAGGCTTTCCACGAGCGCCGCACCGGCCTGTGCGTCAGCGCCGGGCAGCAGCACCGCAAACTCGTCGCCGCCAATGCGCGCAGCGTGCGCAGGCTTGTCGATGGCCTTGCCGAGCACCTCGCCGGCGCGGCGCAGCAGCGCGTCGCCTGCGGCGTGGCCGAGCTGATCGTTCACGCTCTTCAAGTCGTTCAGGTCGATCATGATGACCGTCACCGGGAACGGGCCCTTGCGCTCCAGCCGGTTGATTTCGTCCACGTAGAACGAGCGGTTCTTCAGCTTGGTCAGCACGTCATGCTTGCCGAGATATTCGAGGTACGACTCGGCCTTCTTGCGCGCAGTGATATCGGTCAGCGCCAGCAGCACCATGTCCCAATCCTGCTCGCGCCCCGGGAAGACGGAGAACTGCAGGTGGATGTTCAGCGCGTTGCCATCGAGCCCATAGTTGACCACCTCGCGTTGCTGGAAGAGCCGGCCATCCCAAAGGTCGATCAACTGCTCGCGGAAGTGCGAGCGCATGTCGTCGCGAAAGACTTCCGGCAAGCGGCCAAGCAAGTCATTGCGGTTGCGCGCCTTGAACATCTCCAGCGTGAAGCCGTTGACGTCGAGCACCTGAATCTCCTGCATGCAGCGCTCGACAAACTCGGGATGCACGTCGGTAAACGTGCGGAAATCGGTGATGCCCTGCATGCGCACTTCATCCAGCAGCATCTTGATGGTGCTGAAATTCTCTACCCACAGCGACACCGGCGCGTGCTCGAACACGCCCCGCGCGTAGAGCTGGCTGGCCGCGGCACGGCGGCGGGCGTCTTCGAGTTCGGTGATATCGTCCACGGCCACAAGCACGCGGTCCCACGGCTGATCGTGGTCGGGCAGAACAACACCCTTGAGCAGGATGTCGAGGCGGCGGCCGTTGAGCGTGTAATTGACGCTGCGGCTCTCGAACGACGGCTCGCCAGACCAGAGCTGGACGAGTTCGCCCACGTGGGCTTCGAGCATGTCGTCGCGCAGCACGTCGGCCAGGCGCGCGGTGAGGGTTTCGGCATCCGGGGCGGCATACATGGATAGCGTGCGCCGGTTCACGCGCAGCACCTTGATGCAGGCAGAACACGCCGCCACGCGTGATACGTCCTCTTCCAGAAAGCGCTGCAGGTCAGTCACGCCGGCGGCGCGCCATTGGGCAAACAGGCGGTGCAGATCGCTGTAGTCCTCCAGCCACAATGACGTGGGGGTGACATCGAAGAAGTCGATCAGGTTGACACCCACAGCCGCTGGGCTGTTGACGCTATCGGATGCGGATTGCATGAATTGCTCTACCGGAAACAGAAAACACTTCGCAAACCTTGCGAGCGTACCGGTTTTGTGTAAAGCCGCGCACAGCGCCAGCCTCATCCGGAAGGATTACCCCCAGGCAGGCGACCCGCATTCCGCTGCTGCAGCGCAATACCTTGCCGAATACCTAGAAAGTTCCCGGGCGGGATTTTCCATCTCCGCCCCGCATTTAGTTTTGCTTTATCTGCCGTTGTAAAAATCGCCGCCTCGATTTTTAAGAGATTTTAATGAAGCGGGACATGCATTTCGTTTTTTCAACGCGCTTTGCAGAAGTCACCCACCACCCACAAGAGCGCCCGCAGCTTTGGGCAGACACACACCAAAAACTGCAAATTTCGGGGCGCATTCCCTCGGACGTGATTTAAAAAACTTCGTCTCGATTCGCAGGCCGTTTCCTCCAGAATCCGTGCATCCCGTGCGCGGGCTGTGATTTGCACCGCGCAAGAAGCGGGTAATTCCTTGTCCCGATTCTGCGGCCTGCCCCCCAATTTTCTCTTTGAGCTTTGGGCCGCCGATTCGTTTCCATCTCAGGAGAAATGCAATGCGGGATTCGACAACCTTCCGTCGTACGGCCACGACACGCACCGGGCGCGCGCACAACGCCCGGACACGTCGCTCGTTCAAGCTGGCCCTCGTGGCCCAGGCTGCGGCCGCGCTGATTCTGGCCGCGTGCGGCGGCGGCGGAGACGACGCGCTCACCCCGGCCGGCGGCAAGCTGGACGCAAACGGATCGCAGCAGCAGGGCAATACCAATACCGGCAACACCAACGCACCGGCGCCGGCCGTCGACGCCTCGGTACCCCCGGTTGAACTGCCGGACTACATCAAACCCTTCAACTACAAGCTGTGGTTCCGGCCGAGCGCAGACCTGAACAGCTTCTCTGGCCGCGCTGACGTGGAGATCAAGGTCACCAAGCAGACCGGCGCCGTGACGCTGGCCGTGCGCGACCTGAAGTTCGACGCCTCGCGCCTGACGCTCACGCCCACCTCGGGTAACGGCGCATCGCGCGTGCTGGTGCCGATTCCGCAATCGCAAGGGGCCTTCTACGACCTGCGCGACCCCACCGGAGACATCAAGCCCGGCAACTACGTGCTCCATATGGAATGGACGGGCACCATCAACTTCACAAAGGCCGAGGGCATCTTCAAGCTGGGCCTGCAGGCGGCCACCGGCGAAAGCTCCGACGCCATCGTCACGCAGGGCGAATCGAACTTCGCGCGGGAGTGGTTCCCGAGCTGGGATGAACCGGCCTTCCGCAACACCTTCGAGGTGACGGCGGAGATTCCGGGTGACTGGAAGGCCGTCGCCAACGGCAAGCAGACCAGCGCGACCAAGCTGCCGGACGGCTATCAGCAAGTGTCGTTTGCCAAGACGCCGTCGATGCCCGCGTACCTGCTGTTCTTCGGCGCCGGCAAGTTCGACATTGCCGAAGACACCTTCACCAGCCCGCTCGACGGGAGCAGCATGCGTCTGCGCTGGTGGGTGCCGCCTGGCGAGGCGCACTCGGCAACCGCCGGCATGCAGTTCACGAAGGAAGCGCTGAACCACTATTACAACTACTTCCAGATCCCGCTGCCGTTCGACAAGATGGACACCATCGCCGCCAACGACAGCTACGACAACAAGAACGCCGGATTTGGCGGCATGGAGAACTGGGGCGCCATCTTTGAGTTTGCCGACCAGGTGCTGGTGCCGCCCGATGGCGTGCCCACTTCCGTGCACACGATGGGCAAAGCGCGCTCGTTCGTGGTGGTGTCGCATGAACTGGCACACCAATGGTTTGGCGACCTCGTGACCCTCGACTGGTGGGACGACATCTGGCTCAACGAATCCTTCGCCAACTGGTTCGAGAACGTCACCAAGATCACGCTGCACCCCGAGTTCCCGGGCAACACCTGGGACGGCTACGCAGCAGTCAAACAGCGCGTCTACACGCTCGACCTGCAACCCACCTCGGTGCCGGTGCAGCACAACCTGAGCGATGCCGGCTCGATGGACTTCCTGGACCGCTTTGCCTACAACAAGGGCGGCCATGTCCTGCAGATGATCGAGAACTACGTCGGCAAGGACGCCATGCGCCGTGGCCTGCAGAGCTACCTGAACAAGTACAAGTTCGGCAATGGCACGCCGCCGCGCCTGTGGGCCGAGCTGGAAGCCGCCAGCGGCAAGCCGGTCGGCAAGGTGGGTGACAGCTTCGTGCGCCAGACCGGTGTGCCGCTCGTCAGCATCGACGCGCAGTGCAACCCGGCCACCAACCAGAACGTGCTGACGATCACGCAGAAGGCCTTCCCGAACAAGAACGTCTATTCCGGCTATCAGTGGAACATTCCGCTCACGATCGCCTACGGCGATGGCCTGGCGCAAACGCAGACGGTGGTGCTGGACCAGCAGACCGCCCAGGTCACGCTGCCGACGTGCTCGGCCGTGCTGGCCAACCCCTCGGGCCTGGACTACTACGTGACCAACTACAGCCCGACACTGTGGAGCGCCTTGCTGGCGCAGGCGGGTGCCATCACCAACAAGGCGGCGACGACCAACATCGCGGGCGACGCGACGCAGTTGTACAACGCGCAGATCATCGACAAGGCGCTGTATGACCAGATCGTCGGCATCCAGAACTTCCAGCCCACCATCGCAACGCTGCGTGCCCAGGGCGTCACGCCGACCGGCTCGCTGCGTCCGCAAGCGGTGCAGCTGCAGGAAATGCAGTCGATGGATCGCCCGATCCACAAGTTCCGCTACGAAGGTCTTATGAAGCATCTGACCGACATCAAGCGGTAGGCACCCAAGCAAACGGGCCGCTTCCCGTGTGTTGGGAAGCAGCCCGCTGCAACGTTGGCTCCTGATTTCCGGCGGACATGGTCCGCCGTTTTTCATCTGCGCATCACACGATCCTCAACCGGTTCGATGCAGGAAGGTGGCCTGAATCACGTCGGTCATCCAGATGGCGCTGTCGCCAGTCTGGCCGTGCTCCAGCACCTTGACGGCGCTCTCGAACAGCACGCTGGCCAGCGCGTCTGACGCCACGATCTCGATGCGCAAGCGCGGCACGAACTCCGTCAGGTCTTCCTTGATGGAATGGGCGCCAACCTGTGAAGCCGCTGGCGGGTAGGCATTCACCTCGCCCACCGTCATGCCCGGAAAACCGGGGCAACTACGCAGCGCTTCATGCATGCGTTCGAGCAGTTGCGGGCGTACTACGATGCGGATTTCCTTCATGCCTTCGACTCCTCATCAAACCATTTGTACAGCGTGGGCAGCATCACCAGCGTGAGCAGCGTGCAGGTCAGCAGACCGCCGATCACCACGATGGCCAGCGGCCGTTGCACTTCCGAACCCGGTCCCGTGGCAAACAGGAACGGGATCAAACCCAGCATGGCCACCGTGGCCGTCATCATCACGGGGCGGAAGCGCATGCGCGAGCCCAGTCGCACGGATTCCTCCACCGACATGCCCTGCTCCCGCAAACTGCGGATCGTGCTGACCAGCACCACACCGTTGAGCACCGCGATGCCCCATAGCGCAACGAAGCCGACCGATGCCGGCACCGACAGGTATTCACCCGTGACGAACAGACCGATGATCCCGCCCACCGAGGCGAACGGCAGCACCAGAATGATCAGCGTGGCGTAACGCACCGAGTTGAACAGCAGGAACAGCAGGAAGAAGATGGCGGCCACCGTAATCGGGACAATCACCTTCAGGTGCCCCATGGCGCGCTCCATGTTCTGGAACTGGCCGCCCCACTCCAGGTAGTAGCCCTCGGGCAGCTTGACCTTCTGCGCCACGGCGCCCTGCAACTCGGCAACGAAGCCACCCAAGTCACGGTCGCGCACGTTCACACCCACCACGACGCGGCGCTTGCCCAGTTCGCGGCTGATTTGCGCAGGGCCGTCGGTGACATCGATGCGGGCGATGCTTTCCATCGGCACTTGTGCGCCGTTGGGCGCAGCCACGATCAGGTTGCGGATGGCTTCCACGCTGCCGCGATACGCCTCCGGCAGACGCACCACCGCGCTGAAGCGGCGCTCGCCTTCGAAGATTTCCGTGGCTTCCTTGCCGCCGATGGCCGTTTCGATCACGTTGTGCACGTCCGCGGCGTTCAGGCCGTGACGCGCGATGGCCTGTCGGTCAATCGCGATCTGCAGATATTGCTGCCCGGTAATGCGCTCCACGCGCATGTCCTGCGCACCCTGGATGCTCTGCGCCACCTTGGCAATCGCTTCGGCCTTCTCGCGCAGCGTGTTGAGGTCGTCGCCAAACACCTTGATGGCCACGTCGGAACGCACGCCGGTCACCATCTCATCCACGCGGTCGGAAATCGGCTGCGCCATGACGATCTGCACGCCGGGCAGCACCTGCAGTGCGCGGCGCATCGCCTCGGCAATGTCGTCCTGGTTCCAGCCCTTGGGCCACTCGTCGCGGGGTTTCAGCGACACGATCGGGGTCGATTCATTCTGGCCTTGCGGGTCGGCCGGTGATTCGCCGCGGCCCACGCCAGAGACCGCCGACTTCACACCCGGAACCTGCATCACCAGGCGCATGGCTTCCATCTCCATGCGGATCGACTCTTCCAGCGAGATGTTCGGTGCGCGGTTGATGCCCGGCACCACCGAGCCCTCCTTCATCTCCGGAATGAACGCCGTGCCCAGGAACGGCATCAGCGCGCCGGTGGCAAGAAACACCGCCACCGCCACGATGACGGTCTTGCGGCCGTTGTTCAGGCTCAGCTCCAGCAAGCGCAGATACGGCTTCTTCATCTTGCGGATCAGCCACGTATCGTGTGCATCGTGCTCGGCGTGCGGATCATCGCTGTGCTCGCCTTCCACGTGCTTGTGCACCTTGGGCTTGAGCAGGTACGACGACAGCACCGGCGTGAGCGTCAGCGACAGCACCAGCGAGAAGAACAACGCAATCGCAATCGTGAAGGCCAGCGGCGCGAACATCTTGCCCTCCATGCCCTCCAGCGTCATCAGCGGCAGGAACACCAGGATGATGATGCCCACGCCAAAGATCACGGGCGTCGCCACCTCAGTCACGGCATGCAGGATGACGCGCGCGCGGCTCTCGTTCGGATCGCGCGGCTTGGCCAAGTGCGCAAAGGCGTTCTCCACCACCACCACGGAGCCGTCCACCATCAAGCCGATGGCGATGGCCAACCCGCCCAGTGACATCAGGTTGGCCGAAATGCCGATCTTGTTCATCGCCATGAAGGTCAGCAACGGCGTGAGGATCAGCGTGCCGACCACGATGAGCGACGAACGTATGTCGCCCAGGAACAGCAGCAGCACGATCACCACCAGCACCACACCTTCGGCCAGCACCTTGATGACGGTTTGCAATGCCGAATCCACCAGCTCCGAACGCTCGTAGTACGGCACGATCTTCAGGCCGTCGGGCAGCATGCCGTCGTTGTTGATAGCCTTGACGCGATCCTGGATGCGCGCGACGACTTCCTTCGCGTTGCCGCCACGCATCATCATCACCACCCCGCCGACGGATTCCGTCACGCCGTTCTTGACCACCGCCCCCGCGCGCACCGCGGTGCCGATCTTCACCTCGGCCACGTCGCGGATCGTCAGCGGCGTGCCGTTGACCTCCTTGAGCACGATCGCGCCGATGTCGTTGGTGTCACGCACCAGGCCCACACCGCGAATCAGGTACTGCTCCGCAAAATGCGGCAGCACGCCACCGCCCGAGTTGGCATTGTTGGCGGCCAGCGCCTCGAACACCTGCTTGACGGTCACGTTGTGGTGCCGCAGGCGTTCCGGGTTGACCAGCACCTGATACTGCTTCTCGTAGCCGCCCTGCGAATTGATCTCGGCCACGCCCGGAATGGAGCGCAGCAGCGGACGTACCACCCAGTCCTGCGCGATGCGGCGCTGCGTGAGTTCCTCGACCGAAAGCTCCTTGTCACCGTCATCCGGTTTGTCCAGCGTGTACTGATACACCTCGCCCAGGCCCGTGGACACGGGGCCGAGCACCGGCGTCACGCCCGTCGGCATGCGCGACTGCACCTCGATCAACCGCTCCATCACGAGCTGGCGCGCGAAGTACACATCGGTCTCGTCGGTAAAGACGAGCGTGATGAGCGACAGGCCTGGCTTGTTGAGTGAGCGCATCTCGGTGAGCGCCGGCAGGCCGGTCATCGCCATTTCCACCGGCACGGTCACAAAGCGCTCCACCTCTTCCGGCGAGCGCCCCGGTGCTTCCGTGGCGATCTGCACCTGCACGTTGGTCACGTCCGGGAACGCATCGAGCGACAACTTGCGTGCGGCGTCAAACCCGAAGAACAGCAGCACGGCAGCGATCACGGCCACCACGAGCCGCTGCTTGAGCGCGCCGCGAATCAATGCGTCGATCATGCGCCCTCCATCTCGGCGCGCTTGCGCTCATTGTTCAGATGGAAACCGCCTTCGACCACGATGGGCTGGCCGGCCTGCACGCCCGAAACGACCGGGCGCACGCCGTTCGATTCATCGCCGAGCTTGACCGGCGTGAGCTGGTAGTTCGTATCGCTGGCGCGCACAAACACGTAGTCGCGGTTGTCTTCACGCACCACGGCGGAAGTCGGCACTACCACACGTTCTTCCGGGCGCGATTGGATGAGCAGCGTGGCCAGCATCGACGGCTTGAGCGTGCGCTCTGCGTTGTCCACTTCGGTGCGCACCGTGACCGTACGCGTTTGCGGGTCAACAATATCGGACACCCAGATCAGCTTGCCGACAATGCGGTCGCCCGCGCCGGTGTCGATCTCCACGGCCTGGCCTGCACGCACGCCAGCGGCGGCGTTTTCGGGCACTTCCCCCACCACCCACACGCGCGACAGATCGGCCACGGTGAACAGCTCATCGGCCGGCTGCACCACCTGGCCGCGCGTGACCTTGCGCTCCACCACCGTGCCGCTGATGCTCGCCACGACGGGCGAGATCGACGACATACCGCCCGTGCGCATCTTAGCCAGCGTGCCCGGCGACACGCCCATCACACGCAATTGATCGACGGCCGCGCGCACTTCGGCATCGGCCATCGCCAGTTCGCTCTGGCGCTTCTGCAGCTCGGCCGAGCCGATCACGTCGGCGGCCAGCAGGAGCTTGGCGCGTTCCAGCGCACGCGCCTGCAAGTCGCGCTGCGCGGCGGCCTTCTGATAGGCGAGCTGCGCGGCCCCCAGTTCCGTGCTGTGCAGTTGCGCGAGGATGTCGCCCGCCTTGACGCTCTGGCCCGGCGTGGCAACCAGTTCTGTCACACGGCCCGTGACGGTGGCGCCGATGCGCGCCACGCGTTGTTCGTCAAACGCGATCTGCCCCGGCACACGCAGGCGCTCCGCAATCGGCTGCTTGCCGACCGGTGCCACTTTCAGGCGCTGCACCAGCGTGGGTTGTGCAACAACGAGGTTCGGGTCGACGGCCTGTTGCGCGGCCTTGGCGTCGTCGGCGGCGTCTTTGCCGCAGGCGCCCAGCAATAGCATCGCCGCCAGGGCAACGCCGGCCAGCCGGATCGAAGAAGAGAAAGAAGAAGGTGCGTTCATGGTCAGGCTGGATTCGTGGGTTCGGGAGGCAACGCGGCGGCTCGGGCGTGTCATTGGGCCTCCGGGCGCAGGCGGTCGAGTTCAACCGCAGCGGTGCGCAGGTCCGCGCGTGCGGCAATCAGGTCATTCCGTGCCTGGCGAAAGACGCGCTGGGCATCGAGGTAATCGAGAATCCCGCGCTCGCCGTGGCGGTATGCAGCCTCGGCCACGCGCAGCGCCGATTCAGCCTGCTTGATGACGCCCGATTCGAGCGCGCTGACTTGCGACTCCGCAATTTCGTATTGGCGATAGGCGGATTCCACCGCCTGGCGCGTGCGCAACTCGCGGTCGCGCAACAGGGCGCGCGCGCGTTCGCGTGCGGCCACCGCTTCGCCCACCGGACCATCGCGGCGGTCGAACAGCGGAATCGACATCACCAGGCCCACGCGGCTGTCCTGCAGATCGGGTTGGCGATCGACCGACCCCCGCAGCGCGAGCGACGGCCAACGCTGGCTGCGCTCGTGCGCCAGACGTGCATCGGCCTCGCGCACGGCAGCGCGGTCGGCTTCCAGCTCAGGATGCGTGGCGACGACCGTGCTGACCAGGTCGGCCAGGGGCGGCAGATGCGCCACGGAGGGCGTCTCCGTGCCGGCATCGACATCGAACATCGGCGGCAGATCGGCGCCCACGGCGCGGCGCAGTTCAGCCAGCGCCTGTTGCACACGCAGTGCAGCGGCCTGTTCGTTGCGCTGCGCGTTGAGCAGCTCGGCGTCGCCACGAATCAGTTCATAGCGCGGGGCTTCGCCGGTTTCCACACGCACGGCCACGCCACGGCGGATCTGCTCGACCAGCGTCACATCTTCGCGCGCGTTGCGTTGCTCGGCCTCGCGGCGCACCACGTCGTAGAAGCGCAGCTTGAGGTCGGCCTCCACGTCGCGTGCCTGTGATCGGGCGCTCGCCTGCGACGCTTCGTACGCAGCATCGGCGGCCTGGGTACGGGCGGCGCGCTGCCACGGCAGGTCGAGTTTTTGCGTGATCGACACGCTATTGGTGCGGCCTTCCGCCGCACCCGGCATGCGGGCACGCTGGCGGCCCGCCATGGCTTCCACCTCGGGGTTGGGCCAGGCGCGGGCGGTCGCAATGCCCGCCTGCGCTGCCTGCACCTGGGCCTGTGAAGCAGCCAGCGCCGGGTGGTTGGCGCGGGCCAGCTCCAGCAACTGCGGCAAGGTGTAGCGCGGCTGCGGAAGCGCCTCGTCACGCTGCGGCTGAAGAGCCCGCACAGGGGCAGCCTGGGCACCCTGGGGCGAAGACGCCGGGGGCGCGGCATTGGCGTGGACCGCCGTTGCGGCCATGGCGGCCAGCACAGCGGAGAGAACAGCACGTCGCGACGCGCGCGCGAGCGCTGCGGGGTGCGGGGTGGCCGCATCCTGATTGGACAACATCCGAAATCATCCTGAAAAAGAAGAACAGGCAAGCGCGGACGCCCGGCCGGTCAACAGACCAGTTGGCGCAGCACTAGCAACTCAAGGGGATGGTTTCCGGCGAATGCCGGAGATCAGGCGCGTGCGGGAGGACGCAGCATGGGGGCTGGCGTGGGGCCGGCCTGGAACGGCGGAAGAGAGACACGGACGCGCGCGACACGCAGGCCGGGCGTCAACACCATGGGCGGCGGCGGCAGCCAGAGTTCCGGTGCGTCGCTGGGATGATCGGGGGCGGCGGCGCTGGTCGTGGGCACGTCGGGCGCATCGGTTGCATGCGCAACCCAATGCTCAACGCTGAAGCACTGGCCGGGCTGCTTGACCGACTTGCCGAGCGCGACCTTGATGGCACGCTCGAAACCCTTGCTGGGCTTGGCAGCGGGCAGCGCATCACCCGGCACGTCGTCGACCACGGCTTCGATGGCTTCCAGCGCGTCATCGGCAGCCTGGCCATCGGGAAAATGCGTGGCCGAGAACACCGAGACCGTGAACAACAGACACCAGATCGTGACGATCCACCGTACGCCGCGCACGCGCGACAGCACGCCCCGCGCGGTGGCGCGAGACAACGTCGGCAAGGCGGAGGAGAGATTCGTCACTGACATGGGCCCCGAATACTATCGGAAAAATGCTGCATCTGCACACAACGTCTGGCAGATCGCGCGGATGTCAATCGGAATCGACCTGTGTTTTGCGAATCCGTTCCATTTCGGGCCAATGCGCATGCACCCAGTCGTCCAGGCCGACGAGCGTGCGGTTGAGCGATTCGCCCAGCGGGCTGAGCCGGTATTCGACGTGCGGCGGCACGCTGTCGTAGATGGTGCGCAGGATGAGACCGTTGGCTTCCAACTCGCGCAGCGTTTGCGTGAGCATTTTCTGCGAGATGCCGTCGCCCACGCGGCGCAGGAGTTCGTTGTTACGCACGGGGCCGTTTTCCAGTGCCGGAAAGATGCGCAGCGCCCATTTACCGGCCACCAGTTCAAGGGCGCGGGTTGAGGGACAGGCGCCGACGGTGCCTTCAGGGCGGCCATCGGCCGTTGGGGATGAGGACGGAGATGGGGATGAGGCCATGTTGTCCGCCATGGTGCCTCCAGAGCATGATTGGGATACGCGTGACCGTACCGCCAATCGTGCCGCCCCGCAACGCGCCCCCTCAGTCGAGCTGGCCCTGGCAGACGTACTTGGTGTGGAGGTAGTCGTCCAGCCCGTGGACGGAGCCTTCCCGGCCGTAGCCCGATTCCTTCACGCCGCCAAACGGCGCGGCCTCTGCAGCCAGCGCGCCTTCGTTGATACCGACGATCCCGCTCTCCAGCGCTTCGGCCACGCGCCAGATGCGGCGCACGTCCTGGCTGTAGAAGTAGGCGGCCAAGCCAAACGGCGTGTCGTTGGCGGCGGCAATCACCTCGTCTTCAGTGGTGAAACGCGTCAGCGGCGCGACGGGGCCGAAGGTTTCTTCGCAAGCGCAAGCCATGGTGGCATCGGCGTCGATCAGCACGGTGGGTGCGTAGTAGTTGGCGCCGAGCTGGGTCAGGCGCGCGCCGCCGGTCAACACCTTGGCGCCCTTTGCGATGGCGTCCTGCACATGCCGGTCGATCTTCTCGACCGCGCGCGCGTTGATCATCGGACCGATCTGCGAAGCGGGGTCGCTTGCCGGCCCAACCTTCAGTGCGGCAACGCGCGCCGCCAACTTGGCGGCAAACGCATCGTGCACCGCGTCGTGCACGAACACGCGGTTCGGGCACACGCAGGTCTGCCCGCCGTTGCGGAACTTGGCTGCCATGAAGCCATCCACGGCAGCGTCGATGTCAGCATCTTCGAACACGATAAAGGGCGCATTGCCGCCGAGTTCGAGCGAGAGCTTCTTCAACGTGTCGGCACTGCGGCGCGCCAGATGCTTGCCGACCGGCGTCGAGCCCGTGAACGTGATCTTGCGCACGCGGGCATCGTCCAGCCAGACGTCCACCACCTCGGGCGTGCGTTCGCGCGAAGCGGTGACGATGTTGAGCACACCCGGCGGCACGCCGGCTTCCTGCGCCAGACGCACGAGGGCGAGCGAGGTCAGCGGCGTGTCTTCGGCGGGCTTGCAGACGACGGTGCAGCCCACTGCGAGCGCCGGGGCGATCTTGCGCGCGATCATCGCCGCCGGGAAGTTCCACGGCGTGATGGCCGCTACTACGCCCACCGGCTCCTTGAGGGCAAGCATGCGCCGGCCCGGCACCGGCGCGGGAATGACCTCGCCGTTCATGCGTGTGGCTTCTTCCCCAAACCACTCGATGTAGCTCGCGGCGTAGGCGACCTCGCCCTTGCCTTCCGCAAGCGGCTTGCCCTGCTCCAGCGAGATCAGTTTGCCGAGATCATCCTGATGCGCCAGCACGAGATCATTCCAGCGTTTGATGATCTGCGCGCGCTGCTTGGCGGGCACCTTGCGCCACGCCGGGAAGGCGGCATGCGCGGCGTCCAGGGCAGCGCGTGCCTCATCCGCGCCGGAATCGGGCACGCGTGTGATGAGGGCGCCAGTGGCCGGGTCTGTCACATCCAGCAGCGGGCCGGTTGCGCTCAGCCATTCGCCGGAAATGCAGTTGGCGCTGCGGATCAGGTCCGCACGATCGAGTGAGAGAGACATCGTCTTTTGGTCCACAGCAAATGAAAATCAGGCACCCGCAACGTGCGCGGCAATCGCCTCGCCCACCTGCGTGGTGCTGGCGGTGCCGCCCAAATCCGGCGTGCGCGGGCCGTCCTTGAGCACGGCTTCGATGGCCGCGACGATGGCGTCGTGCGCGGCGCGGCCCGCACCTTGGCTCTGCGTGAGGAAATCGAGCATCAACGCGCCCGACCAGATCATCGCGATCGGGTTGGCGATGTTCTTGCCGTAGATGTCCGGTGCCGACCCGTGCACCGGCTCAAACAGCGACGGGAATGTGCGCTCCGGATTCAGGTTGGCCGACGGCGCCAGCCCGATCGTGCCGGTCGTTGCCGGGCCAAGATCGGACAGGATGTCGCCAAACAGGTTGGTGGCGGCCACCACGTCGAAGCGCCCCGGCTGCAGCACGAAGCGCGCGGTCAGGATGTCGATGTGTTGCTTGTCGAGCGTGACATCGGGGTAGCTTTGCGCAACTTCGTCCGCGCGCTTGTCCCACCACGGCATGCTGATGGCGATGCCGTTGCTTTTGGTAGCGAGCGTCACGTGCTTGCGCTGGCGGCTCTGAGCGAGATCGAAGGCGAACTTGAGCAGGCGCTCTGCGCCCTTGCGCGAGTAGACCGACTCCTGGATCACGATTTCGCGGTCGGTGCCTTCGTACATGATGCCGCCCAGCGACGTGTATTCGCCTTCGGTGTTTTCGCGCACGACGTAGTAGTCGATGTCGCCCGGCTTACGATTGGCCAGCGGGCACGGCACGCCTTCAAACAGGCGCACAGGGCGCAGGTTGATGTACTGGTCGAACTCGCGGCGGAACTTGAGCAGCGAACCCCATAGCGAGATGTGATCGGGCACTGTGGCCGGCCAGCCCACCGCGCCGAAGAAAATCGCGTCCATGCCCTTGAGTTGGGCTTTCCAGTCGTCGGGCATCATCTTGCCGTGCTGCTGGTAGTAGTCGCAACTGGCCCATTCGATGTGGTGGCACTCCAGCTCGAAGCCGAAGCGCTCGGCCGCCGCCTGGATGACACGCAAGCCCTCGGGCATGACCTCCTTGCCGATGCCGTCTCCGGGAATGATCGCGATGCGGAATGCGGGAATCATGTCGTTCCTTTTTTTCTGTTAGACAGAGACCGCCACGGCATGCGCCATCGTGCGGTCCCGCTCGTCAAGCCAGCCCTGGCGCAGTTCGGGCACCGAGTTGGCGAGTTGTTCGTAGTACGGATGGTGTGGGCCGCGATCGAAATCGGCACGCGCCACCTGCGTGAGCTTGCGGCCGTGCTGCATGACGACGATCTCGTCGCACACGGCGCGCACCGTGTGCAGATCATGGCTGATGAAGAGGTACGACACGCCCAGATCGCGCCGCAGGTCTGCCATGAGGTTGAGCACCGCTGCACCCACCACGGTATCGAGCGCGGAAGTCACCTCGTCGCAGAGGATCAGATCCGGCTCGGCCGCCAGGGCACGCGCAAGATTCACGCGCTGCTTCTGCCCGCCCGACAGCCCGCCCGGCAACCGTTGGGCCACGCTGTGCGGCAAACGGACGAGATCCAGAAGCTCGCGGATGCGCCGCTGCAACGCCTCGCCCTTCAGGCCTTTGTAGAACTGCAGCGGCCGCGCCAGGATGCGCTCGATGCTGTGTGAAGGGTTGAGTGCCGTGTCGGCCATCTGGAAGACGATCTGGATACGGCGCAACGCGTCGGGCGCACGTTTTGCGAGCAAGGGCTCGAGCGCCTTCCCCCGGAATGTCATGCTGCCTTCGCACGGCGCAATCAACCCGGCAATGGCACGCGCCAAGGTGGTTTTGCCCGAGCCGGATTCACCGATCACGCCGATAGCCTGCCCGCGATACAGCTTGAAACTGATGTCGTCGAGAATGCGCGTGGCAGGCTGACCCTTGGCATCCACCGCCCCGTAGCCCGCACCCAATCCCTGCACGTCGAGCAGCAGTTCGCCCTCGCCCAGGCAGTGCTCTGCCGGGCGCGCCTTGGGCCGCGCCGCCGCCAGCAGGCTCTTGGTGTAGTCGTGATCGGGCGTGGCGAGGATGTGCGCGGTGGGGTTGATCTCCTGCATCTGCCCGCCGCGCAGCACCAGGATGTGATCGGCCATCTGGGCCACCACGGCCAGGTCATGGCTCACGTAGACGGCCGTGGCGCGGCGCTCGCGCACCACGCGGCGGAACGCACGCAGCACTTCGATCTGCGTGGTCACATCCAGCGCGGTGGTCGGCTCATCCAGGATCACGAGGTCTGGATCGATGATGAGCGCCATGGCAGCCATGAGCCGCTGCAACTGCCCGCCCGACACCTGATGCGGATAGCGCTCGCCAATGGTTTCGGGATTGGGCAGCGCAAGTTCGCGGAACAACTCCACGGCCTTGGCCTCGGCTTCCGCACGCGACATCGTGCCGTGAATGCGCGCGGGTTCCACCACCTGATCCAGGATCGTGCGTGACGGGTTGAACGACGCCGCCGCACTCTGCGCGATATAGGCCACGGTGCGCCCGCGCAGGGCGCGTTGCTCGGCAGGCGGCAGGTGCAGAACGTCGATTTCGCCAATGCGCACGCTGCCTGATGCGATCTCGCAGCCATGGCGCGCATAGCCCATCAGTGCCAGCGCGGTCGTGGTCTTGCCGGAACCGGACTCGCCAATCAGCGCTAGCACCTCGCCCGGCTGGATGGCAAAGCTGAGGTTGTCGACGAGGGTCTGTTCGCCTGCGGTAATGCGCAGGCCCTCTACGATGACGGACGCTCCCATGTTCAACGCCCTCCGCGTTCGCGGGCCCGAGAACGACCTCGGCCCGGCAGGTTGTCGATGACGATGTTCACGGCGATGGTCAGGCTCGCAATGGCCAGCGCCGGCACGATGACCGAAGCGCCCGCATCAGGCAGCGCGCCGATGTTCTCGCGCACGAGCGAGCCCCAGTCGGCCGAGGGTGGCTGAATGCCGAGCCCCAGGAAGCTCAAGCTGGCCAGCAGCAGCACGACGTACACAAAGCGCAGACCCAGATCGGCCAGCATCGGCCCGAAAATGTTCGGCAGAATCTCGCGCAGCATGATGTAAAGCGTGCCCTCGCCGCGCGTGCGCGCCACGGTCACGTAGTCCAGCGCATTGATGTTGACCGCCAGCGAGCGCGCGATGCGGTACGCCCCCGGCACGTAGATGATGGCGGCTGTCAGCACGAGCATCGTCACCGAAGAACCGAAGCCGGCCACCATCAGCAGCGCGAACATCTTGCTCGGGATGGCGGTGAGCGTATCGAGCACGCGGCTCAATGTGGCATCCACCAGCCCACCCATGGCCGCGGCAAACAGCGCCAGCAACGTACCCGTGCCGCTGGCCAGCACGGTGGCCACGAGCGCCACCCCAACCGTGTAACGGGCGCCTTCCACCACACGGACGAACATGTCGCGGCCAAGGTAATCGGTGCCGAACCAGTGGGCCGCGCTCATGGGCCCGAACACGTCGCCGTTGCCGTCGCCGCTGGTGATCAGATGCGCGGGCAGCAGCGCGGGGCCGACCGCCGCCGCCAGCAGCCAGAACACCAGCACGGCCAAGCCGATGAGGCCCGTGACACCGAAGCCGCTCAGCACACGCCGTATGGGGTGGCGCGGCGCGGGCGGCGCAGGGGGCGTGCTGGCCGGCAACGTAGGGGAAGTGGGCGTGGTTTCCATCGTCAGGCTCTTGTTCATAGGATCAGCATCAACGGTGGCGCAGCCGCGGGTTGGCGACAATGCCCAGCACATCGGCGGTGGTCACGAGCAGCAGGTAGCCGGCGCAGAAGATCATGGCGCAGGCCTGTACCAGCGGCATGTCGCGCTGCGACACGCCATCGACCATCAACTTGGCTATGCCAGGGTAGTTGAAGATCGTCTCGATGATGATCACGCCGCCCAGCAGGTACGACAGCGACAGCGCCACCGCATTGGCGATCGGCCCAACCGCATTGGGCAAGGCGTGCGCGAGCACCACGCGCATCGGCGAAGCACCTTTCAGGCGCACCATTTCGATGTACGGCGCTTCGAGCTGATCAATAACGGCGGCGCGGCTCATCCGCATCATCTGCGCGACGATCACGCAGCACAGGCTCAGGACAGGCATGGCAAAGGCCTGCAGCATCTGGCCGATCGATTCGATGTCGTTGACGTACGACAGCGCGGGCAGCCAGTGCAGCTTGACGGCAAACACCAGCACCGCGAGTGTCGCCACCAGAAACTCCGGCACCGACACGACGGCCACGGATGTGGTGGAGGCCAGCCTGTCGAACCACGAGCCGCGCCATACCGCCGAGGCTATGCCAAGGCTGAGCGCGATCGGCACCGAGAACAGCGCCGTCACCGCCGCCAGCAAGAGCGAGTTGGGCAAGCGGCTTGCCACGAGTTCGGCCACCGGCATCTGCGTTGTGGTGGATTGCCCGAGGTCACCGCGCGCAATGCCGGCCAGCCAGTGAACATAGCGCTGCGGCGCCGGCACGTTCAGGCCCATCTGCGCGCGCAATGCCGCCAGGGCTTCGGGGGTGGCGTCCTGCCCCAACTGCTCTTGCGCGGCGTCACCTGGCAGTACAGCGGTGATCGAGAACACGATGACCGACACCGCCAGCAACGACAGCAGCGCCAGCGCCACGCGCCGCACCAGCAGCTTAAGGATGACTCGATTCATGACAGCCCCTTCATCGCCTTTCGCAAGAACGCCCCCAACCCGCCGTCAGGCTTCAAGCCAGACGTTCTCGGCAAACGAATAGCCCATCAGGCCACCCAGCGGGATCGGTGCCAGGCCCTTGAGCTTGGTCGTGTGCCCGTCGATGCTGGCCAGGAACAGCGGAATGCCGATACCGGCCTCCCCGTGAATCATCGTCTGCATGTCGGCATACATCTGCTTGCGCTTCGCGAAGTCTGTCTCGGCGCGGGCAGCGATGAGCAGCTGGTCGAACTTCGGGCTCTTCCAGCGCGATTCGTTCCACGCCGCGTCGGACTTGAAGAACTGCGTGAGGATGGTGTCGGCACTCGGGCGCGGGTTGACGTTGCCGAAGCCCACGGGGCTGCTGAGCCAATGGTTGGACCAGTAACCGTCGGCCGGCATGCGCTTGACGTCAAGGTCCAGGCCGATGCGCTGCCCGGTCTGTTGCAGCACCAGAGCGATTTCCACCGAATACTGCGCCGCCGGCGATGCCACCACCGGAATCTTGCCCGTCACGCCCGACTTCTGCAGGTGGAACTTCGCCTTCTCGATGTCGAACGCGCGCTGCGGCAGCTCCTTGAAATAGAAGCGGTTGGTCGGGTCGATCGGCTGGTCGTTGCCAAGCACGGCGTAGTCCAGCGCGATGGTCTTCTTCATCTGCTCGCGGTCGAACAGGTACTTCATCGCCATGACGAAATCGGGGTTCGCACCGGGGCCCGTATCCTTGCGCATGATCAGGTCGGAGTACTGGCCTGATTGCGTGGTGAAGATGGCATAGCCCGGCGTGCTCTTCACGCGTGCCACCGCGCGCGGGTTGACGGACGCCACCAGGTCCATCCCGCCCGACAGCAGCGCGTTGACGCGCGCGCTTTCGTCGCCAATGCCAACGAACTCGATCTCGTCCAGATACGGCTTGCCCGGTTTCCAGTAGCCGTCGTTGCGCACGACGACGGTACGCACGCCCGGCTTGAACTCCTTGATCTTGTAAGGCCCGGTGCCGATGCCGGCGTTGAAATCGGTCGTGCCGTCCTTGACGATATGGAAGTGGAAGGTGCCCAGAATCACCGGCAAGTCGGCGTTCGGGGCAGTCAGCACCACCGTGACCTCATTCGGGCCGGTCGCCTTCACGCTCTCGATCTGGTCGGCCAGCACCTTGGCCTTCGACGCGGTGGCCGGGTCCTTGTGGCGCATCACGGAATACACAACGTCCGCCGGGGACAGGGCCTTGCCGTCGTGGAACGTCACGCCGCGGCGCAATGTCAGCACCCAGGTCTTGGCATCCGCCGTGTGGTACGACTCGGCCAGCCCGGGGCGCGGCGTCAGGCTGCCGTCCAGCACAAACAGGCCGTTGTAGACCATGTTGCAGCGCACGTAGTCGTTCTGGTTCGACTGCTTGGCCGGGTCGAGCGTGTCGGTTGCTGCCGCCGTGGCCGCCGCCACGCGGATGCGCCCACCACGGCGCGGCGTCTGCGCATACGCGCCGACGGCCGTGCCCGCCAGGCTGCCGGCCAGCGTGGCCTGCATGCCGCCTGCCATCAACATCTTCAACACGTCGCGCCGCGAGGCACCGCGCTTGAGTGACTCCATCACGCGCAGACTTTCGGCGGGACCGACAAGGTTCTCGAACTCGTTACGGCTGTCGCTCATGGTGGGGCTCCTGATGGATCTAATTGGAAAGCGTTGCGATCGTTGGAAACAGCGGAAGACTGCGTTTGCTGCTCAGCTCAGGCAAATCGGTCCTTGAGCTGGTAGTACATGCCAACCGCCGGCAAAAACCAAGGCGGGCCAAAGTGACCGGGAATGGCGCTCCACGCGCGATCGCGCCACGGGTTGGCGGCGGCGTCGCCGGCCATGACCGCAGCCATGCGTTCGCCCATGTGTACGGACATCTGCGTGCCGTGCCCGCTGTAGCCCATGGAATAGAACAGGCCGTCACGTTCACCCGCATGCGGCAGGCGGTCTTGCGTCATGTCGACGAGCCCGCCCCAGCAGTAATCGAGACGCACGTCGCGCAACTGCGGGAAAGTTTCCGTCAGGCCGGCGCGGAGCACCTCGCCGCTCATCGCATCCTGCTGCGGACTCGACACCGCAAAGCGTGCGCGGCCGCCGAAGACCAGCCGGTGGTCTGGCGTGAGCCGGAAGTAGTGGTGAATATTTGCCACCGTCACATACGTGCGGCGCGCTGCCAGCAACGCGTGCGCGCGCTCTGCACCAAGCGGTTCGGTGGTGACGATGAAGCTGCCGATGGGCACGATGCGCCGGCGCAGCCAGCCGAACGTGCCGTAACCGCCGTGGCGCGAGGCGCCGGTGGCAAGCAGCACCTGCTTGGCCAGCACAGTGCCGCGCGTGGTGTGGATACGATGCACCTGCCCCTGCACACGCTCGACGCGTTGCACGCAAGTGCGCGTATGAATCTGGGCGCCCTGGCGTTGCGCAGCCATGGCCAAGCCTTGCGCGAAACGGCCCATATGCATCTGGCCGCTGCGCTTGTAAAGCAAGCCGCCTTGGAAGCGCTCGCTCTGCACCTCCGCGCGCACGCGGGCGGCATCGAGTATCTCGACATCCCGATCCACACCATCCGCAATCAGCCGGTCCGCGCTGCGTTGCAGGGCGTCCATCTGATACAGCTTGGTGGCGAGCTTGAGCTTACCGTTGCGCTGGAAGTCGCAGGCGATGCCTTCGTCGCGCACGATGCGCTCCACCGTATCCACGGCGGCGTCGTAGGCGTGATACCAGGCGCGGGCACGGTCTACGCCAACCTTGGCAGCCAAGTCGGCGTAGTCGACGGCCAGGCCGTTGTTCACATGGCCGCCGTTGCGCCCAGACGCCTCGGGCGCCACCATCTCGCCCGCTTCCAGCACGACCACGCTGGCGCCGCGGCGGGCCAGCGCCAGCGCCGCCGACAACCCCGTGAAACCGCCGCCGACGATGACCACGTCTGCCTGCGCCGGCAGATCGTGCGCGTCCAGCGCCAGCGCGGGCACCGAGTCGTTCCAGTAGGAGTCGAGTTTCATGGAAGTCATGTGTGGTGGCGATCGAGACGCGGCTTAGAGGCCAACAACACCGGGCAAGCCGCCGATGTCCTGGATCTCGGTGTAACGGTACGCCGGGTTGCCCGGGCCGTGGCCGCGATTGACGAACACCTTGTTGACGATGCCGAGGTCATCGGCCGACATCAGGTCGTAGCGCAGGCTGGACGACACGTGCAGCACGTCTTCCGGGTTGCAGCCCAGCGAATCGAACATGTATTCAAACGCCTTCAGACGCGGCTTGTAGGCCTGTGCCTGCTGCGCGGTGTACACGCGGTGGAACGGCGCACCGAGCATCGCCACGTTCTTCTGGATCTGCGAGTCATCGGCGTTGGACAGGATCACCAGCGGGATTTCCTTGGCCACCTTGGCAAGACCGGCCGGCACGTCGGCATGCGGGTCCCACGTGGGAACGGCATCGTAGTAGGCCTGGCCGTCGGTGTCGAAGTACTGAATCTTCCACTTCTTGCACAGGCGGCGCACGGCGTTCTTCAGCACCACCTCGTACGGTTGCCAGTCTCCCAGCACCTCGTCGAAGCGGTAAGCCGTGAAGTCGGCAATGAACTGCTCCATCTGCTCGGCCGCAATGCGGTCGGCAAACAGCTCGCGCGTCATCTCGCCCATGCGAAAGCGCGTGAGCGTGCCATAGCAATCAAAGGTGATGTACTTGGGGCGGAAGATCATGGTTTGAGGTCCTCTGGTCCGGGATGTGGCGGCCCTTATGCACTCTCTGCAACAGGGTTATGACGAAATCATTGAAGCACGCAGACTCACAACGGTTGTAGGGAAATGCGCAGTTTCACGTGAGAAAGCTGCTGTTTCCGATGGCACTCTCGGCATGCCATGCGGTCTGCACCGCTGGCGTGCCGCACGCACCGCGAAGGCCCACTAGTGCGTTGCAGCAAAATCGATCAGCACACTTTTGAAGCGCAGGTTGGCTTCCACCGCTTGCCGGCCCAGATCCTTGCCGATACCCGATTGGTGGTAGCCGCCGGTGGGGATGACGAAATCTGCGCTGCGCCCATAGCGGTTGATCCAGACCGTGCCCGCCGCGATGCCGCGCATGGCGCGCAGCGCGCGTCCGATGTCTGCGGTGTGTACGCCGGCGGCCAGGCCGTAGTGTTCGTGCGCAGCGAGTGCCAGGCCTTCCGCTTCGTCATCGAAGGTCTGCACCGTCAGCACGGGGCCGAAGATTTCCTCCTGCACGGCCGGGTTGTCGGCGCGCACGCCCTCGAGCAACGTGGGCTGGAAATACGCACCGCCCGGGCCCTCGCCGAACAGGCCGCCGCCGCAACGCACTTGGGCGCCGGCATCGCGCGCACGCTCCACGATGTCGAGGATGCGCCCTGCCTGCGCTGCCGAAATGATCGGCGGCAGCGTGGCGGTGTCATCCCAGGTAGCGCCGGGCCGAAGCGCCGCAAAGCGTGCCGCGATGCGCTCGATCAATGCCGGGGCAATCCGCCGTTGCACGATCAGGCGCGAGCCGGCCACGCACACCTGCCCCGCGTTGCCGGTGATGGCGCCCGCGACAATGCCCGCCAGCCGGTCGATGTCCGGCGCGTCGTCAAACACGAGTTGCGGGCTCTTGCCGCCCAGTTCCAGCGTGACGGGCTTCGGGCCATGCGATGCGCAGGTCGCCATGATGGCGGCGCCCGTGCGGGTCGAGCCGGTAAAGGTCATTTTGGAGATCAGCGGATGCCGCGTGAGGGCGTCGCCCGTGGTGCGGCCATCGCCCTGCACCACGTTGAACAGGCCCGGTGGCACACCGGCCTCAATGGCCAGTTCGGCCAGTCGAACGGCGGAATATGGCGTCAGCTCGGACGGTTTGAGCACGACTGCGTTGCCGGCTGCCAGTGCCGCACCGACCTTCCACGAAACCATCACCAATGGGAAATTCCACGGCGTGATTGCACCGACCACCCCATAGGGCTCGGCCACGACCATACCGAGGTTGTCGTGCCGCGTGGCCGCCACGTCGCCGCCGAGCTTGTCGGCGTATTCGGCGAAGAAGCGCAGGCCTTCGGCGGTGAATGGCACATCCCATGCGGCGGCATCGCGCACCGGGCGGGTGGAACACACCGCTTCAAGCGGGGCCATGTGTGCCACGTCGGCGTCGATCAGATCGGCCCAGCGGCGCAGCACACGCGCCCGCTCACGTGGGGCGCGGCGCGCCCAGTCAGTCGTGCGCCAGGCCTGCCACGCATCTTGCACGGCAGCGTCCACAGTGGACGCGTCAGCCAGCGGCAACTCCGCATGCACTGCGTTGTCGGACGGGCGCCGCACCGTGATGCGGCCCGCATCGGGCACAAGCCTGCCGCCGATGAAATGGCCGGAGGGCACACGGATGGTCTGAGGGTCGAATTTGGCCACGAATTTGGGGGGCGCCGAAGCCCGGCACCCATATCGAAATGAGGTCATTGATGCTAGGCAGGAAGCCTCGGCATTTGTGTTCGTAACCAGGGGCGCTACCGCATCGAATTGCGAAACCGACACCCGCGACAGACGATGCTTGCAAATTGCGGGCAAACCCGAATTCGATCTGGCTCCGGGCCGCGATGTCGTCCAAGATAAGTACCGGTGCCAACCCCATCCTTCGCCAGAAGGAACCTCCCATGTCTTCTTCGTCCGTATCTGCCCAAAACCTGCCCGCCGACGACGGTGTGGTGCTGCGCCCCATGACTGCCGACGATCTGCCCCAGGCGCATGCCCTCTCGGAAGAGCAGCGCTGGCCGCACCGCCCGGCCGATTGGGCACAGAGTTTTGCGCACGCTGAAGGCATCGTCGCCGAGCGTGACGGCGAAATCATCGCCACCGCACAACGTTGGCGCTGGGGGCCGCGCCACGCCACCATCGGGCTGGTGATCGTGACGCCGGCATGCCAGGGCAGGCGCATTGGCCATCGCCTCATGAGCGCGCTGCTCGACGGTCTGGACGACCATACAGTGCTGCTGCATGCCACCGCCGAAGGGCGTGGCTTATACGAGCGCCTGGGCTTCGTGCGCACCGGCGAGATCCGCCAGCACCAGGGCATTGCGCAGCCCACGCCGCTGATTGCCCTGCCCGCCGGCTGGCGCCTGCGCCCCGCAGGGCTCAATGAATCGGAGGTCTTGCGCCGGCTCGACGCCCAGGCGCGGGGCATGCCGCGCGATGCCTTGATCGATGACCTGCTTGCCAGCGCTGATGCCTGCGTCGTACTGGACGACGACGGTGAAGCGCGCGGCTTCGCGATGCTGCGCCGATTCGGACGCGGCCACGCCATCGGCCCCGTGGTCGCCCCGGATGCCGAAAGCGCCAAAGCGCTGATCGCGCATCTGGCTGGTATCAACGCGGGCCACTTCACCCGCATCGACATTGATTTCGACAGCGGCCTGGCCGAGTGGCTGGAGAGCATCGGCCTGCTGCGCGTGGATGCCCCCACCACCATGGTGCGGGGCGAGCCGCTGGCCACACCGCCCGGCGCGCCCGCGCTGTTTGCCATCGTGACCCAGGCGATGGGTTAAGCCTCGAACCTTGTGCCGACACCTCATCGTGACAACCACCTTCCTCTACAAGTCCGACCCTGTTCGCGGCCGGCAATGGGCCGAGGTTTTTCGCCAACACGCGCCTGACATCGACTTCCGCATCTGGCCCGATATTGGCGATCCGCTGCGGGTGCGCTTTCTTGCGGCTTGGGAGCCGCCCGCCGATATCGCGACGCAGTTCCCGCATCTGGAGGTGCTGTTCTCCTCGGGCGCGGGGGTCGATCAATTCAATTTTGCGGCGCTGCCGCCCACGCTGCCCGTGGTGCGCATGGTGGAGCCGGGCATCGTGCGGGGCATGGTGGAGTACGTCACGCATGCCGTGCTGAGCCTGCACCGCGATATTCCCGCGTACCGGCGCCAGCAGCAGGCGGAGCAGTGGCGTGCGTTGCCGGTGCGGCCCGCCAGCGAGCGCCGCATTGGCGTGCTGGGGCTGGGTTCGCTCGGGCAGGCCGTGCTTGCGCAGTTGCAGGGTTTCGGCTTCGATTGCGCGGGCTGGAGCCGATCGCGCCATGCCATCGACGGCGTGCAGTGCTTTGCCGGGCAAGAGGAACTGCCGGCGTTCCTGGCGCGCACGGACATCCTGATCTGTCTGATGCCGCTGACCGATGCTACGCGCGGCGTGCTGAATGCAGCGCTGTTCGAGCAACTGCCGCAAGGCGCCGCGCTGGTGCATGTGGGGCGCGGCCCGCAGCTTGTGAGCGACGACCTGATCGCGGCGCTGGATCGCGGGCAGCTCAGCGAAGCCATGCTGGACGTGACCGAGCCCGAGCCGCTGCCCACCGGCCATGCGCTGTGGCGCCACCCGCGCGTCCACATCACGCCGCACATTGCCAGCATGACGCAGCCGCTTTCCGCCGCAGCGGTGGTGATCGACAACCTGCGCCGCTTCACCGCGGGCGAGCCCATGGTCGGGCTGGTGGACCGCTCGCGCGGCTACTGAAACCACAGGTAACGCCGCACGCCGCACGATCTGCTGCTGCGCGCCGAACAACAGCAGCCTGCTGCGTTCTGCCCGCGCAAAGCAGCACCAAGGCCAGGCTCGCCCGGCCTACTCTTGAGTGCATTGATTGCCTTCACTGCACGAACGGACTCTGCCATGACCCAGCTCACCGATCTGCCCCAGCTTGCCTCGCTTGACGCCATCGACCGCGCACACCTGATCCACCCGGTCGCATCCTGGCGCACCCACGAGCAACGCGGGCCGACCGTGCTGACATCCGGACGCGGTTCATGGCTGACCGATGCGCACGGCAACGAGTTGCTCGACGCCTTCGCGGGCCTCTGGTGCGTCAACGTCGGCTATGGCCAGGAGAGCGTGGTGCAGGCCGCCGCCGAGCAGATGCGCCGCCTACCCTACGCCACGGGCTACTTCCATTTCAGCAGCGAGCCCGCCATCCGCCTGGCCGACAAGCTCGTGCAGATCACGCCGCGCTCGCTCAATCACGTCTATCTCACGCTGGGTGGGTCTGAGGCGGTGGATGCTGCGGTACGTTTCATCGTCCAGTACTTCAATGCCGTCGGCAAGCCGGCGAAGAAGCATTTCATTTCACTCGAGCGCGGGTATCACGGTTCGTCGTCGACGGGCGCGGGGCTGACGGCGCTGCCGGCGTTCCATCGTGACTTCGACCTGCCGCTGCCGACGCAACACTACATCCCCTCGCCCAACCCCTACCGCGCGGCCAAGCCGGCGGATGCGCAGGGCATCATCGCGGCCTCGGTGGCGGCATTGCGTGCCAAGGTGGCCGCGCTGGGCGCGGACAACGTCGCCGCGTTCTTCTGCGAGCCGATCCAGGGCTCCGGCGGTGTGATCGTGCCGCCCAAGGGCTGGCTCAAGGCCATGCGCGACGCTACCCGCGAGCTGGGCATCCTGTTCGTGGTGGATGAAGTCATCACCGGTTTTGGTCGCACTGGGCCCATGTTTGCCTGCGATGCCGAAGGCGTCGACCCCGACATCATGACGATGGCCAAGGGCCTCACGGCGGGCTACGTGCCGATGGGCGCAACGCTGATTTCCGACCAGATCTACGCGGGCATTGCCGACGGCGCGCCCGCCGGGGTGCCCATCGGCCACGGCGCCACGTATTCGGCCCACCCGGTGAGTGCGGCGGTGGCACTGGAGGTGCTGCGCCTGTACGAAGAAGGCGGCATCCTCGCCAACGGCCAGCGCGGCGCGGCAAGTTTTGCGGCGGGGCTGGACGGGTTGCTCACGCACCCGCTGGTGGGCGACTCACGCCATCGTGGCCTGCTGGGCGCCCTGGAACTCGTGAGCGACAAGGCCACCAAGCGCGGCTTCGACGCTGCACTTGGCCTGCCCAACTTGATTGCCTCGGCTGCCTATGGCCACGGCCTCGTGTTCCGGGCGTTTGGCGACAACATCCTGGGCTTTGCCCCGGCGCTGACCTACACCGAAGACGAGTTCGCGCAACTCTTCGCACGCCTGAAGAAGACGCTCGACGACGTGCTGGCCATGCCGGCCGTGCGCGCCGCGCTCGCCTGATGCAACACCCGTAGCCACAGGCCGCAACAAGCTGACACAAAAGATACTGGCTACAGCAGAATCGGATCTATCTTCCACGCACGCGTCCCGCCATGACCGAAGCCCTCAAGATCGATCGTCTAGACCTGCGCATCCTCGCCCAGCTGCAGAAGAACGGGCGCATGACCAACGTGGACCTGGCCGATGCCGTGGGCCTCTCGCCCAGCCCGTGCCTGATCCGCGTCAAGCGCCTGGAGCAAGCCGGCTACATCTCCGGCTATGGCGCACACATCCGCCTGGAAAAGCTTGGTGACACGCTAACCGTCTTCACCGAGGTCACGCTGTCGGACCACCACCGCGAAACCTTCGTGCGCTTCGAAGCCGCCATCCGCGAGGTGGACGAGGTGCTCGAATGCCACCTGCTTTCGGGCGGCTACGACTACCTGCTGCGCTTCATCACCCGGGGCGTCAATCACTACCAGGAAGTGATCGAAGACTTGCTGGAGCGCAACATCGGCATTGCCAAATACTTCAGCTACATCGTCATCAAATCGCCGTTCATCAAGACGCACTGCCCGATCGAACGGCTCTTTCCCAATCAACGCTGACGCCGCGCGAAACCAAGGCCGCGCTTCGATACGGCAAGGAACCACCTGCATGACAACCGCCCTGATCCTGCATCGCGCCGACGGCGCCCAAATCTCAACCGCGTTCCGGCCTGCCGCCCTGAGCCCTGACGATCCATTCGCGCAAGAACGGGAGATTGCCTGGGAAGGGCCAAACGCGATGAGCGCCGGCCGGGCAAGCTTTGTTGGCGAACTGGATGTCGCGAGCTTTCCCCATACGGAAACGCTCGCCGTCGTGGATGGCGAGCTGACGCTCACGGCACCGGGCTCGACGCCGCACGTGATCGGCCCGGGCGCCGGCGCGGTCATCGCATCCGGCACAGCTGTGCGCATCGAGGCTGCTGCCGGCGTTCGATTCGTCTTCTGCGCTGCGGCCAGCAACACGCCCACGACGCCAGCGCTCATCCCGCTGCATGCGGATGCAGACTTCAAACCCTCGGGCGGCCCGGCGCAAGAAGTGCTGATCGGACCTGTTCCTCAGTGCCGCAGCGACAACGTCTTCACCGACGAGCCAACGCAGTACCGCGCAGGCACCTGGGACTCGACGCCCTACCACCGCATCGTTCGCGCACATCCGGTGAACGAGTTTATGTACGTGCTCGATGGCGGTGTGCAATTCGCGGGCCCCGATGGCAGCGTGCTGTCCGTGACCACCGGCGATGCCATCTTCGTGCCGCAGGGCGCCGATATCGGATGGCAGAGCACAGAGCGCGTCGCCAAGTTCTACGTGGTGCAAAACGCGCAGGCCTGAACGAACGAGGAACACGATTTATGTCTCAGCCGTTGCGCCTCATCGAGAGCGCCTCTTCCCTTCCAGCGCAGGCCGACGTCGTTGTGATCGGCGGCGGCATCATCGGCGTCTTTGCTGCCTACTACCTGGCCAGGCGCGGTGTATCGGTGGCCGTGGTCGAAAAGGGCCGCATCGGGGCCGAACAGTCGAGCCGCAATTGGGGCTGGTGCCGACAGCAAAACCGCGATGCGCGAGAGCTGCCGATGGCCACCCGGAGCCTCGAACTGTGGGAGCAGTTTGCCGCCGACACGGGAGAAGACACAGGTTTCCGCCGCTGCGGCCTGCTCTATCTCAGCAACGACGAAGAAGAGCTTGCCCGCTGGACGAAGTGGCGCGATTTCGCGAGAACGGCCGGCGTGACCACACACATGCTGAGCAGCCGTGAAGCCTCCGAGCGGGCCCGTCTCACCGGTCGCACGTGGAAGGGCGGCGTATTCTCACCCAGCGACGGCACGGCGGACCCCGCCAAGGCGGCACCGTCTGTGGCCGCTGCGCTCATGAAGCTCGGCGGCACCGTGCACCAAAACTGCGCCGCAAGGGGCATTGAAGTTGAGGGCGGCCGCGTCAGCGGCGTCGTCACGGAAGCCGGAACCATCAAGACTCGCACCGTGGTGTTTGCTGGCGGCGCCTGGGCCTCGTCGTTCTGTCGCCAATTGGGCATTCGTTTTCCGCAGGCGACCGTTCGCCAATCCATCGTGCGTGTGACGGGGGTGACCGAGCCGGTGCCTGACGCGCTGCATACCGCGCGCGTGTCCATCACCCGCCGCAGCGATGGCAGCTACAACCTTGCCATCAGCGGGCGCGGACGCGTGGACCCGACGGCACAGTTGCTGCGCTTCGCACCGCAGTTTCTGCCGATGTTCGCGAAGCGCTGGCGCAATGTGTTCCCCGGCGGGCTGGAAGGCATTCGCGCGGGGCACGAAACACTCGCGCGGTGGCGGCTCGATGCTCCTACACCCATGGAGCGCATGCGCATCCTCGACCCACGCCCGGATGCAGCGGCCGTCAGACAAACCTACAACCGCGCCGTCGAACTGCTGCCGGTGCTGGGCCAAGCGGGCATCGCCAACGCCTGGGCCGGCTTCGTCGATAACACACCGGACGGCGTGCCCGGTATCGGCGAAGTGCCGGAGATCCCTGGATTCATCCTGGCTGCGGGCTTCTCGGGCCACGGGTTCGGTATCGGCCCCGGCGCAGGCCATCTGATCGCCGATCTGGTGACAGGTGAAAAGCCGATCTTCGACCCTGCCCCCTACGACCCGGCGCGCTTCAAGCACTCGGCCTGGGGCAAGGTGGCGGATTTCTAAGGCAGCAATACCGGGAGGGTGACACGCATGGCCGCAGTTCAAGAACCGTATGAAGCGGCCGCCAACGCGCGGCGGGCGACTTCGCAGAACCAGCGCACGCCCAGCGGCAGCGCGTCATCGTTGAAGTCGTAACAGGGGTGGTGCAAGGGGTATTCGCCATCGGGGCCGGCGTCGGAGCGGCCCTGGCCAAGCCAGAGATAGGCGCCCGGCTTGCGCTGCAGCATGAAGGCGAAGTCTTCTGAAGTGAAGGCAGCGCGTGGCGCCTCCACGGCCTGCAGGCCAATCGCTTGCGCCGCGTGTAATGCGAGCATCGCTTCGGCGGGCGTGTTGATGGTGGCCGGGTAATAGCGGCGGTAATCCACCTCCACCTGCGTGCCGCTGCCCAGCGCGATGCCATTGGCCGTGTCGCGCAACGCCGCCTCGATGCGATCCTGCGATACGGCATCAAAGCTGCGCACGGTGCCGGTAATCCGCACTTCGGCCGGCAGCACGTTATGGCTGTGCCCGCCTTCGATGCGCGTAACGGACAACACCGCCGACTCACTCGGGTCGATCCGGCGCGACACGATGGTGTGCAGTTGTGCCACAAGCTGGCTGGCCGCCAGGATGGCATCGGGCGTGTGGTGCGGTTGGGCCGCATGCCCGCCACGCCCGCGCACGGTGATGTCGAACCGGTCCGCCGCGGCCATGATCGGGCCCGGCCGCGTCTGCGCATGTCCGAGCGGCAGATCGGGCCAGTTGTGTAACGCATAGACGCTATCGCACGGAAAGCGCTCGAACAGGCCGTCTTCAATCATCCGGCGCGCACCGGCCTGGCCCTCTTCGGCAGGCTGGAAGATGAAGTGGACCGTCCCGTCGACGCCCGTTCGCGCGAGCTGGCGCGCTGCGCCAATCAGCATGCTCGTGTGCCCGTCATGCCCGCAGCCGTGGTGCTTGCCCTGCATGCGGCTCGCGTACGGTGATCGACCCAGTTCCACCATCGGCAGGGCATCCATGTCGGCGCGCAGCGCGACACTGCGTCTGCCCTGTCCGCCGCGCAGCGTGCCCACCACGCCCGTGCCGCCAATGCCCTCCTCCACCGCCAGACCCAACACCCGCAGCGACTGCGCGACGATGCCCGCTGTACGGTGTTCTTCGTAGGCGAGTTCCGGATTCGCGTGCAGGTCGCGGCGCAGCGCCACGAGGTCCGGCAGCAGATCGGCGACCGGCTCCGCGATGGCCTCGCGCCTCACTCGCCAGCCTCGACTGCGTCAGCCAACTGGGCCAGCGTGTGGAAGTGATAATCGGGCACGGTGTGCTCGGATTCGATGGTGCCGCCCGAGTCCTTCATGCCGTGCCGGCGCTCGATCCAGCAGGTGGCGAGCCCCAGGCGCTTGGAGATGCCGATGTCGTGGTACTGGCTCTGCGCCACGTGCAGATTGTCGGCTTGCTTGAAGCCCCAGGCGCCTTCATAGCGACCGCGTGCGTAGGCGAAATACTGCGCATCGGGCTTTTCGCACAGCGCATCGTCGCAGCTGAGCAGCAGATCGAACGGCGCGCCCAGCGTCCGCTGGAAATGCGCAAGCGCCCAGGACTGCGCGTTGGTCATGGTGACGAGCTTGAAGCGCTTGCCCAGCCGCTGCAGCGCCTCGACCGAATCGGGAAACGCCGGCCACTCGGCCACGGAATCGCGAAAGCCGCGTGCCAGCGCGTCGCTATCGGGCAGGCCAAGCTGCTGCGCGACGATGTGCCAGCACGGCACGAGATCATCGGGATACCACTCGGTCTGGCCGCGCTTGCGGGCCGCCCGGTAGGCGCCCAGAAAGTCCTCGTCCGTGACCTTGCTGTCGGGTGCCGCACGGCGCAGGTAGGCGAGCATGCCGCCCTCGAAGTCGATCAACGTTCCGACGACGTCGAAAGTCAGCACTTTGAAATCCCGAAGGGCCATGACAACGCTCCTGATTGGTTGAACGCCAGAATGAATCCGAGGTGGCGGCAAGCCACCGTGCATGGCGTCTAGCTTAGGAGCAGCGGCACCGACGATGGTACCGTTCGCGCGCCGCGGCACGGCAGCGAATTGCGTTTTTGCCAACGTGGCGCGCAGATCGTTTGGCGGCCCGCCCCTGGGCGCCGATACCCGCACCGCCCATGGTGGTTACCTCCAGGTGCGTACTTGTTGCCACATCGCCCCGTCCTTACTCTGGGTGCATCGCAACGCATCCGCTTGCCGCCCCGGCAGCGGACATTCCCGGAGGTTCCATGCTCAAAACCGCCTGGCTCTGGCTGCTGGCAGCCGGCGCCGTGGAGATCGCCATGGCGATCTCGCTCAAGTTTGCGCAGGGTTGGACGCGCCCCGTCCCCAGCGTGCTCGGCATCGTGACGGCGCTGGCCAGCGTGTTCCTGCTCACGCACGCCATGCGCGGCCTACCCGCCGGCACCGCCTACGCCGTCTGGACGGGCATCGGCTCGGTCGGCGTAACGGTGCTCGGCATCGTGCTCTTTGGCGAGAGCGTTCAGCCCGCGCGCATGGCCTGCATCGGGCTGGTGATTGCCGGCACCGTCGGCCTCAACTTCTTCAACGCAGCGTAAGACCGCATCAGGAGCCATCATGACCCGCCTGCTCTATATTGAAGCCTCGCCCATGAAGGCGCTGTCCCACTCCATCGACGTGGCAAGGCAGTTTCTCGATGCCTACTGCACCGCGCACCCCGACCACGAGATCGACACAATCGACTTGTGGAGCAAGGACATCGACCTGCCCGAATTCGACGCCGATATGATCGGCGCCAAGTTTGCGGTGCTGCGCACCCAGAACGCCACGCCGGAACAGCGTGCGCAATGGCAGCGCGCCGTGGCGCTGTCGCAGCGCTTCAACGCGGCAGATCGCTATCTCTTCTCCGTACCGATGTGGAATTTTGGTGTGCCCTATCGGCTCAAGCACTTCATTGATGTGGTGACGCTGCCGGGGCAGAACTGGAATTGGTCGCCGCCCACAGGCTATCAGGCGCTGCTCTCGGGCAAGAAGGCGGCGCTCGTCTACGCCAGCGCCGGTGCGTACCCAGCACACACCGAAGGTGCCAGCGAATCGCCAGACGATTTCCAGAAGCCCTATCTGCGCCGCTGGCTGCGCTTCCTGGGCATTGAAGACGTGACGGAGATCAGCGCCGCACCCACGCTCGCCACGCCCGATGTGCTGGCGGCTGCCAAGGCAGATGCCAAAGCGCGGGCCACGGCACTGGCGGCCGCCTTCTGAAGCGCACATCCGCCAACGGGGTTGACCGCACGCCAAAGTGTATCTATCATGGTTACACTTTGCATTCATCACCATGACCACCAGCAGCCGCTTCGCCGTCGCCGTGCATATCCTCACCCTGCTTGCCAGTGCGGAAGGGCCGGTGCCGTCGTCGCTCATTGCAGGCAGCGTGGGAACCAACCCGGCGCTCATCCGGCGGCTGGTGGCTCAACTGGCCGACGCCGGTTTCGTCACCTCGCAGATGGGCGCGACGGGCGGCGCCACGCTGGCACGGCCGGCAGACCGCATCACGCTGCTCGACGTATTTCGTGTGGTGGAATCTCCGGTGCTGATTGCGCTGCCGCCCAACGCGCCCAACCCGGCGTGCGAGGTCGGCCGCGAGATCACCGGCGTGCTGGAGCGCGTGACTGAACGTGCGCAGGCCGCGCTGGAAGCCGAGCTTGCTGCGCAAACCATCGCGAGCATCCTCAACGAGGTGGGACACGCCCAACGCCGCCGTCGCCGGGCTTAGCTGGCCGGCACGTCAGCGAATTTTTTTACCCCTATATGTAACTGTATTAATTACATATAACGTTTCAACCGCCCAGACCATTCCATAGGGAGTTGACTATGAAGATCGCAATCATCGGCGCCACGGGGCGCGTGGGCACCCGCCTGATCGACGAAGCACTGCGCCGCGGCCACCAGGTGACGGCCATTGCGCGCACGGCATCCAAGCTGCCGGCACGTGCCGGCCTGACCACCAAGGATGTGGACGTGGCCGACCAGGCTGGGCTCGTTGCCGCGCTTGCAGGCAATGATGTGGCCTACAGCACCGTGCGCTTTCTGCAAACCAATGCCGAACAGATCGTTGGTGCAGTGAAAAAGGCGGCCGTGCCGCGCCTGCTGGTAGTGGGTGGGGCCGGTAGCCTGGAAGTGGCCCCGGGCGTGGCGCTGATCGACACGCCGCAGTTCCCCAAGGAGTACTTTGACGAAGCCTCGGCCGGCCGTGATTTCCTCAACGCGCTGCGCAAGGAAACCGAGCTGAACTGGACCTTCGTGTCGCCGTCGGCCATCTTCGAACCGGGCGAGCGCACGGGACACTTCCGCGTCGGCAAAGATGCGCTGCTGGTGGATGCCAACGGCAAGCCCTGGATTTCGATGGAAGACTACGCCATCGCCTTCCTCGACGAAACGGAAAAGCCGGCACACCCGCGCCAGCGCTTCACGGTGGGCTACTGATCAGCGGCAGGTGGAAGGCACGGCCAGTGCCTTTTCAAAGGGGTCGCGGCGCAAGCTCGGGTCTTGCGCGCCGAGGCAGTAAGCGCCGCCTCCTACTTCCACGCGGGCCTGCCAACGGCCCGCAGCGCCACGCGACTCCTCAATCGATCTTGCGGCACGTGGTGTCGAAGCGGCCTCTGGCCCGAATGCGTGGCCGGTACCGTGTGCCGTGCTCTGGGCGATGTTGTTTTCGGCGTGGGACCGCCCACGCTGGCTCGGCATCGGCGGGGCAGCCAGATCGAGTGTGCGCGCGCTAACCGTGTCAACCGCGTCGGCCCCAACCGGCGCGGCAAACCTGGGTTGCTGCGCCGGTTCCATTGCATGTGGAATGGAACCTGGTTTAGGCGCCTTGGGTGCAGGTCGGGCGCCGCGCTCAGGCGGCAGCGTCGGCGCCTGCGGAATCTCGACACCGAGTAGCCGTCCTTGCAGCATCGGCGGGGCATGGGGCGTGGCGGGCATCAGGCGATCGCGCCACCACGCCAGCAGCACCAGGTGCCCCAGTACCACCAGTGCCGGGACAATCAACCGCGAGCCGCGCCAATCAATGGCGAGGCGTGTCGGCCATGCCCGGAGGAGCATCATCTGGCTCGATCGGTTCGGGCGCGGAATCCAGTGCCGGCAGGCGGATCACGATCGCGCAGCCTCTGCCGTCAGCATGGGCCAGGCCGTCTTCGATGGCCACCGAGCCATTCCCCAGTTCAACGATACGGCGCACGATTGCCAGGCCAAGGCCGCTACCCTGCGACTGGCTGGTGCGGGGGCGGTAGAAACGCTCGAATACGCGATCGCGCTCGTCGGGCGGGATACCGGGCCCGGAATCTTCAATGCGCAGCTCGACCATCGGCGTGCCCGCCTGGTCGATGCGCCTGACGGCCACGCGCACCTCGCCGCCGTTTGGCGTTTCGCGCACGGCATTGTCGAGCACGTTTTCCACCAGCGTCGCGGCGTCTTCATGCGACACCGATACCCACGCCTGATTGGCGCCGTCGTACGACAGCGTGATGTTGCGACGCTCGGCGCGCGAGGCCTGCTGGATCACGCCGCTGCGCGCGCAGCCGGCCAGATCGGACAACGCGCCCTGCGCGAGCTGCGCTTCCACGCGGCGCGCATCGAGCCGCGCAATGGCGAGCAGCTTGGCCAGCGATTGCGTTGCCCGTGAAATGCCGCGATCGAATTCGCGCAGCGCGGTAGAACGGTCGTCTTCGCTATCGGAATGCGACACGACGTACGCCTGCGCCTGAATAGCCGCCAGCGGCGTGCGCAGTTCGTGCGCGGCATCGGCAAAGAAACGGCGGTCCGCCTCGATGCCACGGCGCACACGCGCGAACAGTCCGTTCAAGGCTTCGACGAGCGGCTTCAGCTCGGCATGCTCGACACTCTGCACGGGGTCAAGGTCGGCAGAGTCGCGCGCCTCCACCTGACGCGTGAGCGTGCGCAGCGGCTTGAGGCCCTGGTGCGCCGCCCAACCGACCATCACCATCAGCGCGCTCGCCAGGATGGCCAGCGCCACCGCCACTTCCTGGAAGAGATCGCGAATCGCGCGCTCGTAGGCAGTCAGCGGCTGCGCCACCGTGGCGGAAAGCTTGCCGTCGACGCTGTCGACCGTGTAGCTGCGCCACGGCTTGCCCTCCAGCATGATTTCAACAACGGTGTCGTGCGCCTTGCCGCACGGCATGGTGGGTGCGCCGGGGAAGGCGGTGATGACGTGGCCGGCGCGATCGCACAGCACATAGCGGAATTCGCCCGGCAGGATGTTTGGCAGCGACAGGCCCAGCTTGATGTCGGTGAGACGGCGCAGGAATTCTTCGCGGCGCGGCACGTCATCCATGTTGAGCGTGGTGAGGTCCGCATAGGCCTGCGCCGACATGCGCAGATCGCTCACCACCTGGCGGCTGTTGGTGCGTGAGATCTCCAGATGCGCGATGACGAGCTGCACCAGCAGCATCAACACCAGCGCCAGCAGGATCAGCACGTACAGGCGGAACGACAGCGAGCGGACCCGCAGGATGGCTGGGACCGCCAGCTTCATTGGGCAGCCCCGCGGTTGCCGCCGATCATGTAGCCGACACCGCGAATGGTCTGGATGGTTTCGTTGCCGAGCTTGCGGCGCAAGTGGTGGATGACGACTTCGAGCGCGTTGGCGCTCACGCTGTCGCCCTCGCGATAGAGCGCGTCCATGAGCGTTTCGCGCGGCACCCAGCGGTGGGCGCGGCGCACAAGCTCAAGCAGCAGTTGGTATTCGCGCGGCGTGAGTTCGATGACCTGGCCCTCTTGCGTCACGCGCTTCTGCGAGGGCTCGACCACCAGGTTGCCGACGCTCCACTGGTTGGTGCTCTGCCCCGCATGGCGACGCAGCACCGCGCGCAGGCGGGCGATGAGTTCATCCACGGGGAACGGCTTGACGAGAAAGTCGTCCGCGCCGGAATCCAGGCCCTTGAGACGTTCGGACAGCGCGTCGCGCGCGCTCGCAATGATGACGGGCACGTCGCTGTGCGCGGCACGCAGTTCTTCGAGGAAGGTATGCCCCTCGCCATCGGGCAACCCGAGATCCAGCACGATGGCTTCGAAGGTGTTGGTGGTGATCCATTTTTGCGCGTCGACCAGGCGACGCACCCAGGTCGCGTTGTAGCCGGCCTGACGCAGCGCGCGGGCCAGCGCCGTGCCCAACGGCAAATCGTCTTCGATAAGGAGGATGGCGTTCATGCGCGGGAATCTCGGCGGCGGTAATGACGGTAAACGGACAACCGGCACCTTGAAAACAGGCGCCGGCGAAGGTCGAAATCTACCGCAACGGACTGAGCTTTGCCTTAAATGTGTGGAGAGATGTGACGAGGAATTCGCCCCTCGAACACGTACCGGGCGCGGTTCCGGGCGTGCAACGCGGTGTTTGGCTATCATCTCGGAATTCCGATTGTATTTTTCTTAATCACATCCGCATGTTCCGCCTGCCCACCACCGCCACCGCCCCGTTCTGCCCGTCCGAGGTGCGCGGCACCGTTGCCGTGCCGCCCGGCCTGCCGCTGTGGAAGAAGCTGCTGCGCTTTGCGGGGCCGGGGCTGCTGGTGTCGGTCGGCTACATGGACCCGGGCAACTGGGCGACCGACATCGAAGCCGGTTCGCGCTACGGCTATGCGTTGCTGTTCGTGGTCGTGCTCTCTAGCCTGGCGGCGATGGTGTTGCAGTGCCTGTCGGCGCGGCTGGGCATCGTCACCGGCACAGACCTGGCGCGAGCCTCGCGCAACCGCTATCAGCCCGGCGCGTTACGCGTGCAGTGGCTGCTGGCAGAGCTATCCATCATTGCGTGCGACTTGGCTGAGGTGCTCGGTTGCGCGCTGGCCTTCCACCTGTTGCTGGGTGTGCCGATCCTTTGGGGCGTGGCGCTCACCGCGCTGGACACGCTGATCGTGCTGGGCCTGAAGGGCAAAAACTTCCGCCAGCTGGAAGCCATCGTGCTGGGGCTCATTCTTACGATCGGGCTGTGCTACTTCGTTGAACTGGTGCTCATCAAGCCGCACTGGCCGTCGGTGGCGGCCGGGCTGATGCCCTCGTGGCAGGCCGTGAGCCAGCGCGAGCCGCTGTACCTGGCCATCGGCATCCTTGGGGCGACGGTGATGCCGCACAACCTGTACCTCCATTCGTCCATCGTGCAGACGCGCATGACGGCCAGCACAGAAGCCGCCAAGCGCGAGGCCATCGGCCTGTCGCGGCTCGACACCATCGCGTCGCTGGGTCTGGCGCTGCTGGTAAACGGCGCGATCCTGATCCTTGCGGCAGCGGCATTCAACGCGCATGGCCATCAGGACGTGGCCGACATCCAGGATGCCTATCACCTGCTCGAGCCCATCGTCGGAACGGCGCTGGCAGGGCTGCTGTTCGGCATCGCGTTGCTAGCGGCGGGGCAAAGCTCAACCTTTACCGGCACCATCGCCGGGCAGATCCTGATGGAGGGCTTCCTCGACCTGCGCATCCCCTGCTGGCTGCGGCGGTTGATCACGCGGGCGCTGGCGTTGATCCCCGCCTTCATTGGCGTGGCAATGCTGGGCGAACACGCCATCGGCAAACTGCTTGTCATCAGTCAGGTGGTGCTGGGCCTGCAACTGCCGTTTGCGATGTTTCCGCTGATCCGCATGACGGGCGACCGCACGCTGATGGGGGTGTTTGTTAACAGCCGATTAACATCGCTGCTGGCGTGGGGGCTGTTCGTCGTCATCGGCGTCGCCAATGTGTGGCTGGTCTGGCAAGTGCTGGCGGGCTGAGAAGCGCCCTGCAGGATTCCCCCCACTAAAAATCCGCGCACGGGGTTGCCTACCGCCATTAGAATGCGCGCTTTGTTGCGCAATCCGGCCCCGCGCGCCCGCAGCATCCCGTCGCGCCAAAAGGCCTCTCTTGCCCTGCCTTGAGCGCGAACCTGCCTACCGCCTCCGACCTGCCCGACGCACACACGCCCTCGCGCGATTACCAGGCGCGCCATTTCGTGCCGATGATCCTCGCGCTGAGCAAATGCGGCGTGCTCGGTTACGGCTTCGCGATCATGCTGGGCTGGTCGGTCGGGCTGCTGCATCGGCCCGAGCCGCTGCTTGCGCTGCTCGCGCTGCTGATGGCGATCGTGCTGACCGCGCAGCGGTATCGGCATACCGGCTGGTGGGCGCCGCTTGCGCTCACGCACCTTCTGGCGGAAGAAGTGGCCATCATCGCCTTCGGTCATCAGGCGGGGCTTCAATGGGTCTTGCCGGCGTTCTACCTGATGCCGCTCGCCACCAGCCCCGCGTGGCTCACCCGGCGCGATTTCTGCATTGCCATGGCGCTGTGCACGGCCGGGCCCATCGTCGCGCTGCTGATTGCGCCAGAACCCGCCACAGCAATCCGCCATGGCTGGCTGGGGCTGGTGCTCTATCTGCCGATCTGCATTGCCGCAGCCGCGGTCATTCACCACTACCTGCTGCGCGCCATGGCGCGGCACTTTGCTGCCGAACGTAGCCTGGCCGATCGCGCCAACACCGACCACCTGACCGGCATGCTGGCGCGGCAGCGCTTCTTCGAGTTGGGCAGCTTTGCGGTAGAGCGCGCGCAGCATCATGCCGAGCCGCTGTGCGCGCTCTACCTCGACGTCGATCACTTCAAATCCATCAACGATGCCTGGGGACATGCCGCCGGTGACGAAGCGCTCGTCGCGCTGTCCGATGCGCTGGCGGCCGTGCTACGCCCGGCCGACCTGTTCGGCCGTCTGGGCGGCGACGAGTTTGCCGTGCTGCTGCCGGGCTGCGGCCTGACCAGCGCGCTTGCCGTGGTCGACCGGCTCAAGTCTGCGGTGGCCGACACGCAAACGCCCGTGGGGCCGCTGACCGTGAGCGTAGGCGCCGCACCGCTGCGCCCCGGGCAAGACCTGGCGCGCCTCCTGGCCGATGCCGATCTCGGCCTGATGGAGGCCAAGCGCCAGGGCCGCAACCGCGTGTGCGTGCCGACCGACGCGCAGCCGGCGACAGCTCCGCGGCAGTAAGGCTGGCACGCTATGTGCGGCGCAGCATCCGTGTTCCTGCACGGAGATGCCCATGGAGTGGCTCAACGCCCACACCTTCCTGCGCGTGCCGGCCCGCGATTGGGCCGCCGCCGCGTTGACTTTGATCGCTGCATACGCGGTGCTGTCGAGCGTATTGCACCTGATCTGCAACCGGTTTGAAGCACGTGCCCGCCGTACCGGTTATCGGTTCGACATTCTCGTCACCGCGGTGCTGCGCGATACGCACCCGCTCTTCATTGCGCTGGCGGCATTGCTCGCGGGTTCGTACTTCATCGACCTGCCCACGCGCATTGCCAACAAACTCGACCACATCTGGTTCGTCATCATCGGCTTCCAGATTGCCCTGTGGCTCAACCGCGGCGTGAAGCTGTGGTCACGCGATCGGCTGTCGACACAGACCCACGCTACACGCAACCCCGTGATCACCTCGATGACCGCCTGGGTGCTGCGGTTTGCGTTGTGGTCGATGCTGGTGCTGGCCATCCTGGCCAACGTGGGCGTGAACATCACGGCCTTCGTCGCCAGCCTGGGCGTCGGCGGCGTGGCCGTGGCGCTGGCGGTGCAAAGCATCCTGAGCGACTTGTTTGCCTCACTCGCGATCGGGCTGGACAAGCCGTTCGAGATTGGCGACTTCATTGTCTTCGAATCGATTGCCGGCACGGTGCAGCACGTGGGGCTCAAGACCACGCGCATCCGCAGCCTGTCAGGCGAAGAGATCATCGCTTCCAACACGGCGCTGCTCAAGAGCACGATTCACAATTACAAACGGATGTCAGAACGACGCATCGTCTTCGCCTTTGGGGTGACCTACGATGCGCGCGCCGCGCAACTGCAGAAGATCCCGGACATCGTGCGCCGGGCGGTGGAAGCCGCCGGCAACACGCGCTTCGATCGCGCCCACTTCAAGGAGTTTGGCGAGAACGCGCTGAACTTCGAGGTCGTGTACTTCGTGACCGATCCGGACTTCAACCTGTACATGGACATCCAGCAGCGCATCAACCTGACGATCCTGGAAGGGCTGGAAAATCTCGGTACCTCGTTCGCCCTGCCCACGCGCACGATCCAACTGGTGCGTCGTGACGGTGAGCCCGTTGAACCCGAAGACCTGGCAGACCGCAAATCAACGGCAACCACCCAACGTGTCAGCGCGCGGGCGAGCGGCTGACCGCCGAAGGCATGCTGAGGAACGCCGCATCGAGGCTGCGCCACAGCGGCCTTGAGCGCGGCACCATGTCTTGCCGGAAGTACCACCAGAAGTAGCCGCCCACGAAGCGAGGATGCGTAATCGCGAGCCCGTAGTAGTGCATGACCAGTGCCGTCTTGCGTGCGGCATGCCGCGTCCCGACCTCTCCAAAACCCAGTGCCGCGTGCGGAAACAGTTGGCCCAGGCGACTGAACACGTCGTTCCAATCGGGCGGAGCGATCTTGCAGTCGTCTTCATAGAAACTGATGAACACGTAGTCGAGCCCCTCGCGCAGGCGTAGCGGCAGGTTGCGTTGCGCCCAATCGAACATCGCGCGTGATGGCTGCTCGGCGCATCCTTCGTTGTAGTAGAGCGTGAGTGCCGTACGGCCGCCGCCGGCTTTGATGACCTCATAGGCGGCCATGGTCTTGTCAACCACGCCGCGCGTGGGGCCGGTCCAATCCCCGTTGATCTCGTTGCCGATTTCCCAGACGTCGACGTTGCTGCCGAGCGTGTGCAAATACGCGGCGGCGCGCTCACGCACTTGCGGTGTGGTGTATTGCTTGAGCGTGGACGAATCCACCAGTTCGCCCATCACGTAAGCCACGGGCCGGATGGCAGCCACGGGCCCAACGTAGTGCGGCGCGTCCATGCCCTCATCAAAGACGACGCGCACGGTAGGCGTGCGCGACAGGTGCGATAGCGCATCGACCACGGCGGGCACGTTGTCCACCGCATCGACCGTCACGCCATACAACGGCACAGGGCCGGAAGGCATGACGCCCGCCGGCCCTGCGGCCTGGGTGGATGCGCCGTATACCAGCATGGCCGCTGCCAGTATCCAGCGCATCCGGAGCATGGCTTACTGCGCCATGCTGGCATCCACCCAGGTAAAGCCCAGTGCGGTGATGCCGGTGATGATGGTTTGGAAATCCGTATAGCCCGGCGTGCCGACCTCCGGTTCCAGCCAGAACGGATGGAAGAAGAACGAGGCAAAACCGTCTCGCACCACCTGCGCATACGTCGCATTGGTCAGGATGTCCTGTGCGGTGTACGTCAGGCATGACGACGGATCGATATTGCAGATGTTGTATTCCACGTTGCCGAGGTTTTCCGGAATCACGCGCTGGTTGTAGTAGTCCTTCTGAATGATGTAGGGGAAGAACTGGCCAACCGAGAAATCGTGACCCGGTGTGGTGGCGTTCAGCGTCTGCGGATTGTCAGACGTGTAGTACACCACGCGCTGGTACGTGTTCTTGAAGTACTGCGGCACGGCCTTGATGGCTAGCGGAGACGATTGATAGTGCGGTGCCTCCCAGGCGAACGGCGCGTAGCCATTGAGCTGCAGCTCCAGCAACCCGGAAGACAATCGCCCCGCTGCCCATTGCGTTGAGTCCTCGTTGACGGGGCGGTTCTGCGTGGCGAGCCAGAACTCGAAGTCGTTCGCGCTGACGGCGTTGATGAGGTTCGGGATGTTGCTGTACTGGTGCGTGTAGCCGTGCATCAGGATCTTCCCGCCACGTGGCAACGCATGGTTCAGCGCCGACTTGAGCCCCGTCGCATTGACCAGGTGGATGGTCTGCGACACGCCGCCGTTGTAGACGCCGTTCGGGTCCTTGTACAGCGGAATGGTTGCGATCGAGAACGGAACCTTCATGCTGTACAGGTAGTCCGTCAGCGTGTTGATAGACGTCACGGTATTGGTGGCGTTGACGTCTTCCAGACGCACGAGCGCACGGTGCAACGTCGGTGCATTGGTGCCCAGGATGTCATGCAGCATGTCGCACATCACCAGGTAGCGGTCGCGCGGTCCGATGTACGAGAACGGCATGTCGGCGAAGTACCAGAAGTTGCCCGAGCGAATCACATACGGTGCTGTCGCCTTGGTGACCGAGTTGGTGATCGTCACCAGGCTCGTCGCCTTGGTGGCATCGGCCACCGCCGTCACGCCGATGTCGGGGTCTGCAGTAACGACCCCGGTCGTGGCGTTGAAGGCGTAGTACTTGGTCATGGTCTGACCCTTGTACGTGACCGTGTCAAAGAACCCCGGGTTCGGTGCGCTGGCCGACGGTGCCGCATTCATGCCCGCCAGGCTGGTGAACGTGATGCCGTAGCGCGAGGTGAACGGATACGCCGTGTTCCAGGCGAGTTCCCACAGGTTGTACTTGAACCAGACCACGGTCTTCTGCGTCGTGGTCACATCCGACAGGAACGCCGCCGGTATGGGGTTGTTGTAGTAACTCCCCATGTAGAAGATGGCGGTGTACTGCTCGGTCATGCCGGCCGTGTAGTTCTGTATGGGCAGCAGGGTGATGGTGGTGTTGAAGTGTGCGAGCAGGTTGTACAGCATGATCGCGTACGCCTTGCCCAGGTTGGTGTACTGGTCGTTGGCGGGTGCGTCGTACAGGACCAGCATCGGGGCTGGCGTGCTGGTTGTCGTTCCACCCACCGTCACGCAGATGGGCCCGAGCCCGATCGTGCAGGTAGCCGCCTGCGCTGACCCTGGCAGCGATATGCCAAGCAGGCCGCCCGCGAATACGAGCGCGCACAGGAACTTACGTAGCAATGTCTTCATGATGACTCTCCGACTCATGGCAATCATGGGCGATAGAACGAGCCGTCCGCTTGGCGGTAGAGCCCGAGGTTGAAGTTGGGGCCACGATCGTGGCCACGGTCTGTACCTGTCGTCTCGTTTTCCGGCGTGCCGGGGCGGACTTCGGTCATGACTGCCGGGCGCGGCGGTGGGATGACCTGTCCGTTCTCATCCATGACGCCGTAGCCATAGGCGCGTGCGCCTCCGGTCACGGGCCTGGGTGTTGCTGTCGCCACGAGGGTGGGCTGCACGGGTTGCGCAACCGTGGCCATCGCCGTCGCTTTTGAAGATGCGGGCGCGGGGGCTTTTTTGTCAGTGTCGCTGCCGGGGCTGCCCTGGTCCGTCCCACCGGCCACGACAGCGGGCACGCCCGCATTGCCGGCCCATGGTGGCGCGACGATCAACCACCCGGCAACAAGTGCGGCGGCAACCAATACGCCGCCCCCGATTTTTTTCGCTTTCATCAAAGCCTCCTAACCGTTCAGGCGGTGCTGCGTGGACGATCCTTGCACGGTGGTGGCGCGCGCCGCTTCCAGATCGATGATTTCGGCCTCGGTGGCCGGTTTGCGAATGAGTTGCGGGCCGCGCGCCACCTTCTGCGGCTGCGTGGTGAAAGCTTGCCTCAACGCCTCGACAATGCGCCGGCAGGCCTGCCCATCGCCGTAGGGGTTATGTGCCTGGGCCATGCGCTGGTATTCGGCGGCGTCGTGCAACAGGCGTTCAGCTTCGTCGACGATGCGCTGCGTATCCGTGCCGACCAGGCGCGCGGTGCCCGATGCCACAGCCTCCGGCCGCTCGGTGGTGTCGCGCGTCACAAGTACCGGCTTGCCAAGCGCGGGCGCCTCTTCCTGAATGCCGCCGGAATCGGTGACGATCAGGTAAGCGTGGTCCATCAGGTAGACGAATGGGAGGTAGTCCTGCGGCGCAATCAGGTGAACGTTGTCGTGGCCGGAAAGGATGGCGTTGACCGGCTGCTGCACGTTCGGGTTCAGGTGCACCGGATAGACGACCTGCACATCCGGATGACGCGCCGCCAGCAGGCGCAGCGCCACGCAGAAGTTCTCGAACGGCTCACCGAAGTTCTCGCGGCGATGGCCGGTCACCAGGATCATCCGACGCCCGGCCTCCAGGAACGGATACCGCGCCGCCATCTGCGCCGACAATGCGGCATCGTCGTCCAGCCGTTGCTTCACGCTCAGCAGCGCATCAATGACGGTATTCCCGGTGAGCGTGACCTGCTCCGGGTCGACGCCCTCGTCCAGCAGGTTCTGGCGCGATTCGGCCGTGGGCGCGAAGTGCCAGGTGGACACAGAATCGGTAACGCGCCGGTTCAACTCTTCCGGCCATGGCGACCAGATGTTGCCGGTACGCAAACCCGCTTCCACATGCCCGACCGGAATGCGCCGGTAGAACGCTGCGAGGCTTGCCGCCAGCGTGGTCGTCGTGTCGCCATGGACGAGCACGGCGTCGGGCTGATAGGCGTCGAGCACGCCATCGATGCCGCCCAGCACATTGGACGTGATGTCGGACAGCGTCTGCCCAGGCCGCATCAGGTTGAGGTCAAACTCCGGCACGATGCCGAAGAGTTCCAGCACTTGATCCAGCATCTGCCGGTGCTGCGCACTCACGCACACCGCCGACGCGAAGCCTGCCTCGGCCTGCAATGCCTGCACCAACGGCGCCATCTTGATGGCCTCCGGGCGCGTGCCGAACACGGTCAATATTTTTCCCATCATCACTGCACTCCCCTGTCATCTGCTCCGACGCACCTGCAAAGCACGCAGGCGCGCGGGCGCGCGTGTCGCTTCTGACGCCGGGCAGACCTCACCACTGAGCGAAGGCCGTGCCATGCGTCCCGCTTTGACTCGCCATGGCGCCGCGACGCCATCCTGCGGACGCCACTGACGCTTCTCTTTGTTACCCGTTTCCCTCGGCGGTCAAAAACGTTTCATCTGCGACACCTCTGACTGGGGTCTGCTTGAATCCAGGGTTGCTTTAGAACCAAAGAATGGCTCGCGCGACCACCCCCTTTGCTCGATCCGCGTGCGTCAATGGCAAGCGGTATTGCACGGTCAAGTCCAGCCAACTGGCCGGCGCTGCGTATTGCGACTCACGAAACCAGTAGCGGAAGTTGATGCCTGGGCCGACACCCAGCGCAAGCTGCTGGCCGATTGCCTTGTTGTCATGGTCGCCCGCCAGCACGATGTGCGGATACATCGTCAGGCGGTCGCTCACGGAGGTCACGCGCCACGTGTGTCCATAGCGCATTTCCGTGCTGATGATCATGCGGCCCTGGTTGACGAAGTACGCGCCCTCGCCATACACCTGCCAGGTCTGCCAGCGCGGCTTGGTGACCTGCAGGTCGAGCCCCTGGTCGGTCGAGAAGCCGATGCGCAGCAGCGTGTCGTTGGTGGTCAGTTGCCCGATGCGGAAGAGGCGCTCGGCGGTGAACACAAGGTTGATGTCCTTGATCGGCTTGTAGCGCGCACCCACCGAGCCCTGCGCAGTGGGTAGGCCGGTGTTGCCGTTGCGGTCGTACACGCTATCGTAGCCGCGCACAAACAGTTGGAAGATGCTGCCGTCGCGGTAGCCGATGCCTGGTGGCTGCCAGTACACCTCTGCGCCAGCCTGCCCTGCGCTCACGGTGTTGGGCAAACCGAACGCCGAGGTCTGATACGCGCCCGAGAGCACCACGCCGAAGGTGCGCTGCATCTGTTCGACTTCGCGCCGGTAGCCGAAGCGGCGGTCTGGCTGAAGCTGATCATTGCCATTGCCGCCGCTGTCGTTCTTGGCGTCGGCATCGGCGTAGTCAAGGCTTTCCCGGAAGAGCTTGATGGCGGTCGGGTTGTCACCCAGGCGCTTGGCCGCATAGGCGGCATCCGCGTAGTGGGTCCAGTTGCCCTGCCCCGTGGCAAAGCCGCGCTGGAAGGCCGCCAGCGCAGCGCGGTCGTCACGCGCGCGCAGGTGGCTGTAGGCCTCGTTCAACTCACGCTGGCCGATCACCCGCGGGTCATTGGCGGACGTGGCCTCGCCCTGCGCTTCGGGCGCCATCGCCTGGGCAAGCAGCGCCTTGGCGTAGCGCTGGCGCGCCGGGTCCGTCGCGTGCTCGGCTGCCAGCGTGGCGGCCTGGGTTGCGCCATCCCGGTCGCCCAGTTGCAGGCGTGATTGCGCCAGGCGCAGTTGCACGTCGGCATCGGGTTCGTCCTTCAAGCCGCTGAGCGCATCCAGCGCGGCCTGCGGATGCTTGGCGGAGTACGCGCTGTCCGACCAGGCCAGATGCAGGTTGCGCTGTTCCTGTGCGGTCCAGTCGGTGCCTTGCACGGCGTGCGCAAAGTCTTGTTCGGCGACGGCGGGGTCGTTCGCTTTCTGCGCGAGAAACCCGTGCTGGGCGTACACGCGCGGCTCGTCGGGATACTTCTGCAGCAGCGCGTCGGCCTGCGCGCGTGCCGCACCCAACTGCCCCTTGCGCGTGAGCACATCCAGCAGCAGCAGGTTCAGTTGGAGGCTGTCAGGCTGCACGGCCAACGCCGCGCGCGTGGCGGCTTCTGCATCGTCAAGCTTGTTGCCGTCAATGGCGCGATAGGCGCGGTCGGCGCGGAAGTAGGCATCGGGCTGCAACGGCGCAGGCTGCTGCGCCAGCGATACACCATGACACAGCGCCCACACTGCCGCAGCAATCGGCCAGCGCAAACGGCGCACGGTTAAACGGTTGGCTCTCTCGGGTTTCATGCCACACCTCCCACAACAGATGGATTGGGTCGCGCATCCGGTCCAGGAGTCAGCCCGGCAGGCAGGTCCGGTGGCGCGGAAATGGGGGGGATGGTGGAAGCCTCGGGTGCGGGTGCCGTGCCGGCTGCAACACCTGGGCCGGCGCCCGTCATGGATTCGACGGCCAGCATGGCCGAATGCGCCGCCGGGCCGAACACGACCGTGGTACGGCGGTTGGGGTCGGCCATCTGCGCAAGCTCGGCCGACATTTCGTGGTCGCACGCCATGAAGCACGCGACCTTGCGGCCGGCCGCACGGGCCAGCTCTTCCAGCACTTCGCCGTCGGGCAACTCCGACACAGCGATGTTGAGCGAGCCGTCCTCGCCAATCGAGAACGGCACCACGTGATGCCGCACCGCCAGGTCACGCGGCAGGCAATCGGCCAGCGCACCGAGCACGACGTTGGTCAGGCTCACACGCGGCAGGTCGACCTGCTCCGCCAGCGCATCGGCCAGCGTATCGGCCGTGATGAGGCCCTGCTGGACCAGCACTTGCCCAAGCCGGTGTCCGGTTTGCCTCTGGACGGCGAGTGCCGCATCCAACTGCTCCAGGGTGAGCACTTCCCACTTGATGAGTGTCTCGCCCAGCTTGCAGCGCGTGCGGCCCAGCGCGTCATTCGACAGATAGGTGTGCTGCGTCTTGTCCCAGGCAATGGGCTTGCCGGTCAGGCAGTAGATCAGGAAGATCTTCCACGCCCGGCACACCGAGAAGAAGTTGATGAAGTTGTTCACCACGAGCCTGGGCAGACAGAGCACGCCTTGCAGCGGACCGTTGAGCCGCCCGACAAAGTACACACGCTGCGCCAGCCGGTTGAAGAGCAACGCCGCGTTGACTGCCAGCAGATCCTGCATCCAGATGCTGCCGACCGCGAACGTGCCATCCGGAATGGCGACCGCGCCCTTGGCCATCAGCATGCCCAGCGCCAGATAGTTGAGCGACAGCACATAGGCCAGGATCGAGAACAGTGCCGTCAGCACGCCCTTGCGGTCCCGGAAGAACATGTAGCGCGTGATGAGGTTGCCGTTCCAGCCCATCTGCAACCAACCCTGGAACGCGATGCCAAGCACCCAGCGCGCGCGCTGCCGGTAGGCCGTGCGGAAGGTGCTCGGAAAGTATTCGCGCGTGGCCAGCAGTTGCGGGCGCGTACCCTTGCGCCGCCCCAGGCGCCAGCGCGTGCGCGTCTTGCCCTCGGCGTCCTCAGTGGGTTCTTCATTTTCGCAGATCGGGAAATGCACGAACGCTTCGCGCATGCCCAGTTCGCGCAGGCGGAAGCTGAAATCGTAGTCTTCCGTGAGCGTGCTGGTGTTGAAGGGAGCGTCGCCGCGCACCTTCATCACCGCTTCGATCGCACGGCGGCTGTAGCACAGCGCGACGCCCGCCCCGGGCACGGTGCCGGTCAGTGCCTGGCGCGCCACCAGGTCTTTCTGGTGCGTTTCGGAGAAGTCATCCATGTACGTGCCGGCCACCCACTCGTACCACTTGCGCTCAAGCGACAGCACCGGCAATTGCACCAGATCCTGATCGCGAATGAAGTAGTTGAAGTACTTCAGCTCCAGCGGATGGATCACGTCTTCACAGTCGTGCATGATCACGCCCGCAAAGCGGATGCCGTGCCCTGCCTCATGCCGGAGGATGGTCTGGATGATGGTGTTCAGGCAGTCGGCCTTGCACGTCGGGCCATCGTGGGTGACGGCGGCGCGCACCACGCGGCCGGGATAGCGGCGCACCATGCGCTCGACTTCGGTGGTGGTCTCCGCATCGTTGCGGTACGCGCCGGCAAAGATGATGAAGCGCGTGTACTCCATCGTCGCCAGGGTGTTTTCGACCATCTTGGCGATGACGTCGTACTCCTTCCACGCCGGCACCATGATGGCGAGCCATTGCTCTTCGCGCTCGCGCAGCGATTGCGCCGAGATCGTGACCGGCGTGCGGCCACGCTGCGGCCAGAGCCACAGCTCCCGCACCCAGTAGAAGGCGTCCAGGAAGAAATCGTCGGCAGTGCTGATGAAGATGACGAGCGTGGTCGCCACCGTCAAGGTGTTGAGCAACGCCAGGTAAAGCTCCCATGGCAGATCGCTCACGGCTGCTCCCCTGCTCCCGCTCGACGGGCGCGTTGCCAGTGTCCGGCGTACCCCCCGCCTTGCGCTGTGGCGCTCATGCTTCCCCCAAGGTCTTTTCGACGTGCGACGCAACCGCTTTGCGCCGTGGCATCCGACCCCATCGTCTGCTGTCGACCGGGTTGATGCGTCGCCCTCTAGCCTGCTTCCCGCGAGGAGGAACGCGAGGACCATACCAACCCCCGCCAAGGCGCGCGGTTATGCGATGCAGCGCACAACATGGGCCTTCAGACACGTGCCGGATACGCCAGGTTGTTGCATGGGTGAACGCAAGACGCGGGCAGTGAGGGGCGCGCGCGGTCTAATGGGGTGGGACAGTCCTCCGGGCAGTGGACGGGGCCTCCCTACGAATGACGGAGGCGCTCAGTGATCAAGTGCAGGGTGTTTGGGTTAGGCGAGCGGGAGCGCGCCGGGCCGGCACGGCGCGCATGTTGTCGCATGCACTGCGGCGCGCAACGGGATGCGGATTGCAAAGCCTTGTGCGTAAAGGATCCGCCAGACGAAGCACGCGTCAGATGCGGCCAGCCGCGTAGCCTGGACCCTACGCCGGCGACGTTGCCGCGCGAATCGCCGGCAGGACCGGCAACATCGGCCCAAGCAATTCCGCAAATCGGTTGCAACGCTGAAACACAAAGCCGCGCTCAGGGCGCGGCTTGTTGGGACGAACGTGTCGGCTTGCGCGTCAGAACTGTTCCCAGTCGTCGGCATCGTTGGAGACCGCAGCCAAGGCAAGCTTGGGCGGCTTGGGCTCGGCTGCCACGGCAGTCGCTGCCTTCGCGTTCTGGACCGGTGCAGCAAGACGCTTGCGTGCCGCACGCGCCGTCGCCACGGCAGGTTTGCGTGCCGCCGGTTTAGCAACCGGGCTGGACACGGCAGATGCAGCCGAAGCAGCGGGCGCAGCCTTCGCAACGTTCACCGCCTTCGCGGCAATGGATGCCGGGGGCTCCGCATGCACACCCGCCGCGGGCAGGCGGAACGACGCCACCGCCTCGCGCAGCACACCGGCCTGCTCTTCCAACGATTGCGCGGCAGCCGCTGCCTCTTCCACCAGCGCAGCGTTCTGCTGGGTCACCTCGTCCATCTGCGTGACCGCCTGGTTGACTTGCTCGATACCCGCGCTTTGTTCGTCCGAGGCGGAGCTGATCTCGCCCATGATGTCGGTCACGCGCTTGACTGCCACCACCACTTCGTCGATCACGTCGCCCGCTTCCGCCACCAGCGTGGTGCCGTTCTCAACACGGCCCACTGAATCGCTGATGAGTTCCTTGATCTCCTTGGCTGCCGTTGCCGAGCGCTGCGCCAAGCTGCGCACCTCCCCCGCCACCACGGCAAAGCCGCGGCCCTGCTCGCCTGCGCGTGCAGCTTCTACCGCGGCATTCAACGCGAGGATGTTGGTCTGGAACGCAATGCCTTCAATCACGCCGATGATGTCGGCGATCTTCTTGCTGCTGTCGTTGATGCCCGACATCGTCTCGATCACGCGGCCCACCACCTCACCACCCTTCACGGCGATGTCCGATGCGTTGCCCGCAAGCTGGCTGGCCTGGCGCGCGTTGTCGGCGTTCTGGCGCACGATGCTCGTCAGCTCCTCCATGCTCGACGCGGTTTCTTCCAGCGACGAAGCCTGTTCTTCCGTACGTTGCGACAGGTCCATGTTGCCGGCCGCAATCTGCTTGGTGGCGCTGGCGATGGACTCGCTGCCGCCGCGCATCGTCACGATGGTGCGGATCAGCCCGTGCTGCATGTCGATGAGGCCTTGCGTGAGCGCGCCCATTTCGTCCTTGCTGCTGACGGTGATGCGCTCAGTCAGGTTGCCCTGCGAGATCGCGCTGAAGTGCCTCAGCATCTTAGACAGCGGCACCGAAATCGCGCGGTGCAGGCCGAATGCGCAGCCCAGCGCCGCCGCAATGCCCACCACGATGGCGCCAATGATCAGCATCAGAAAGGCGTGCGAGCGAGCGACCGCGCTTTCGTAGGCGGCCTTGGCCTGCTCAGCCTGGCTGCGGTCCAGTGCGTCCACAGCAGCCGACAGTGCGACGAACTGCGGCGGAATGATGGTCATCACCACCTTGTCGGTGGTAGCGGCATCGTGCGCGCGCAGGGCGCTCATCAGCGGCTCGATGCCATCGCGGAACAACGCGGCGCGCTTGGCTTCAACGTCGGCGGCCAAGCGTGCTTCCTCCGCGTTCATGGGCAGCGCCTTGTATTGCTTCCACGCGTCCTCCGACTTGGCACGGTAACCATTGGCCTTGTCGATGATGGCCGGCACGTCGGCCGCATCCGGATGGAAGACCGCACGATCGAGCGTCGTACGCACGATCGCCGCATTCAGTTGCGCCTTGCCCATCAGTGATGCCGAAGCGAGCTGGTTGGAGTAGATCTCGTTGATATTCGCGTCGGATGCGCGCATCCCGATCACGCCAATGGCGCCGGTAATCACGAGCAGCAAGGCGAGCAGCGCCAGCGCTGCATTGAGTCGGAAACGGATGGAAAGTCGATTGAGCATGGGAATCACCGCGGGGTTATCGCCTCCGCTATATCGGTCGGCCCGCGCCGTTTCTGAAGCCCGTTACAGGGCCCGGCCGGGCGACCTCCCCATGCATGTGGTTAGTAAGGCACTGCCATGTTGTTTTCGATGCGGGCGCGATCACCCGCGCGCAGACCGTTCGGGTTGTTCTGCGTCAGCGTCACGCGCGAGTTGTCGTTCAGCCGCATGGTCACGCGGTAGGTCTGGCCGACCACCGTGTTGCCTTCCACTGCGTTGCCCGCCATGGCGCCCGCCACCGCGCCGCCGATGGTGGCCACGGTGTTGCCGCGCCCACCGCCCACCTGGTGGCCAAGCAAGCCGCCCACCACGCCGCCGAGCACAGCACCCACGCCGCTCGACTGGCCGCGCACGGGCACGGCTTCGACGTATTCAACAACGCCGTAGCGGTTGTCCGCCGGCGCTTGATATGACGGATCGCCGTTGTTCGGATACGGCGAATAGTTCGGTTGCGAGTAAGTCGGCTGTGGCTGCGAATAGGTCGGCGCCGGCTGCTGCGGATAGGGCTGCGGCGCGTTCTGGTCATAGCTGCCGTAGCCGTTGTTGTACGTGTTGTCATACCCGCTGGTATAGCCGCTGCTGTAGGTGGTCGGGCCGGTGCTGTTGCCGTAAGCGTTGCTGCCCGCGGCATAACCTGCGCCATAGCCCGCGCCGTAACCGGGGTACGCCGGTGCAGTCACGCAGCCCGCCAGCCCCGCTGCCACGGCAGCCAACGCGGCCACTGTCACCCAACGCGCCGCGCGCCCTGCGCGGTCCGACTTGTTCGTTGCTTGCATGATGGATCCCGTCCTGTGAACGAGGCGTCTGGGCCCGACCGGCAGTCTGCCCCGCGGCCTGCGGCCATGCGCCTCTTGCCGCAAAGTCTATGCCGCAGCCCCGCAAACCCGTGCAACCAAACCTGCTCATCGGTAACGGGGTGTAACCGCATGGCGGCCGTGGCTTTCAGCAAGGCGTGGTAGGTGCGCGTTATCATCGCCAGGCGTCGTGCGACGCACCTCTTTGTCCTCTTTGCCGTCTTTGCCGACGGGGGTCTCACCCCATTCTTGCGGCCCGCCTCCTCTCCTCACCATGCAACCGACCCTGCTGCTCCTCATCGCGATGACGCCCGAGAATGTCGCGCAGATCGCTGAACATTTCCGCGTCATCCACGCGCCCACCCGCACCGAACGCGACGCCGCCATCGCGCGCGACGGGCACGATATCCGCATCGTGCTGACCAATGGCTCGACGGGCCTGACCGGCGCAGAGATTGCCGCGATGCCTAAGCTTGAACTCGCCTGTGCGCTGGGTGCCGGCTACGAGAACATCGACGTGGATGCCGCCCGCGCGCGCGGCGTGGTGGTGGCAAACGGCGCCGGCACCAACGACGCCTGCGTGGCCGACCACGCTTTCGGCTTGCTGCTGGCCACCGTGCGTGGCATTCCCAAGCTGGACCGTTCCACACGCAACGGCGTCTGGCGCGACGACATTCCGCTGCAACCGGGTGTATGCGGCAAGCGTCTGGGCATCGTCGGTCTGGGCACCATCGGCCTGCAGATCGCGCGCCGCGCTGCCGGCTTCGACATGCAGATCGGGTATCACAACCGCAAGCCGCGCGAGGGCGTGTCGTACCGCTACTTTGAGGCGCTCAAGGACATGGCCGAGTGGGCCGACTTCCTGATCGTTGCCACGCCGGGCGGCGCGCAGACCAGGCACCTCGTCAACCAGACGATCCTGGAAGCGCTGGGCCCGAACGGCTACGTGGTCAACATTGCGCGCGGCAGCGTGGTGGATACGGCGGCGCTGGAAGCGGCCATTCGCGCTGGCAAGCTGGGTGGCGCGGGACTGGATGTGTATGAGAGCGAGCCCAAGCCGCCGGCCGGGTTGCTGGACCTGGAGCCGGTCGTGCTGACGCCGCACATTGCCGGCTGGTCGCCGGAATCGGTGCAGGCCACGGTGGATCGTTTTCTGGAGAACGCCCGCGGACACCTGGCGGGCGCAGGCGTGGTGTCCCCGGTCTAGGCCAGGGACACCTCGATCATCAGGCGGTTACGACGCCGGACGCTTCATCTGGCACGACGTGGGCTGGGCCGCAAGGTGCGGTTCCAGCGTGACGTCGGTACGCCAGCCATAGCCGGTGTTTTCCTGGTCGTACTTGATCTTCTTGCCGTCCGCCTTCACCCAGGTGGTCACGTACAGCGTCTGCTGTGCCTGGTGGTCGGTCTTGCGCATCTCGATCGGGCCATTGAGGCCATCGACCGTCATGCCTTCCATGACCTTCGCCACCTTGGCAGGCTCGGCCGAACCGCTGGTCTTGATGGCCTTGGCCAGGAAGGCGATGCCGGTGTAGACATCGGCGTTGAAGAAGTCGTCGTTGTACTTCTTCTTGAAGCCGTCGAGCACCGCGCTCGTCTTGGGGTTGCCGTCGTTCGGTGCGAAGTAGCTGATGACCTTCACACGGTCTGCGCCGGACGCCCCCATCGCCGTGGGCACACCGGTGGTGCCGGCGTAGTACGTATAGAAATTGGTGGTGAGGCCCGCATCCTTCGATGCGCGGATCAGCAATGCCAGATCGCTCCCCCAGTTGCCGGTAATGACAGTATCGGCGCCGGATGCACGAATCTTCGCGACATACGGCGAGAAGTCCTTCACCTGCGCAAGCGGATGCAGGTCTTCACCCACCACCTGGATATCCGGACGCTTGCGCTTGAGATAGTCCTTGGCCGCGCGCGCCACCTGGTGGCCGAACGAGTAGTTCTGGTTCAGCAGATAGACCTTCTTGATGTTCTGGTCCTTGGCAAGGTAGCTGGTCAGGGCCTCCATCTTCATGTCGGAGTTGGCGTCCAGGCGGAAATGCCAATAGTTGCACTTGCTGTTGGTCATGTCCGGATCGACCGCGGCGTAGTTGAGATAGATGATCTCCTTGCCCGGGTTGCGGTCGTTGTACTTGGCGATGGCGTCCTGCAGCGCCATGCCCACGCTGGAGCCGTCGCCCTGCGCGACGTAGCGGATGCCCTGGTCGGTGATCTGCTTGAGGATCGTCAGGCTCTCTTGCGGCGAAACCTTGTTGTCAAAGCCGACCACTTCAAACTTGGTGCCGTTACCGCTCCAGTTCTGCTGGTTGGCCAGATCGGCCGCGTATTGCCAGCTGCGCAACTGGTTCTGGCCCAGTGCGCCCATCAGCCCGGACAGCGGATCAATCCAGGCGATCTTGACGGTCTCGGCGTGGACGGTGCTCGGGCAAAATGCGCCCGCGAATGTGCCAACTGCTGCCGCCGCGCACAGCGCGAGTCGGAATGCCTTCATGCAAATGTCTCCTGATGTCTTATCGTTTGACGCCGTGCAGAAGGCATCGTCGAGCATGGTTCTTGCACAAAACTGCAAACCGAGGCTTGCAGTAGCTCGATCCTTCCATACACAAACGTATGTGCATGGTAGGAGTGCGTTTATTGCTGTGTCAACCCGCGCAAACCTGGGGGGCTCAGCATGATTTAAGCGCTGGACAGCCCTGCCAGCGGGACTAGAATCCGCCTTCATGCCCAAGCCCTCCCTGATGATCGACGAACACGACGCTGCCGCCGACGTCGATGCCGATTCCTCTTCCCCTGCGGCGCCGCGTGCGCAGCTCACGCCCGACGACTGGGTGCGCGCGGCCACCGATCTGCTCGTCACCAAGAGCATCGATGCCGTGCGCGTGGATGTGCTCGCCAAGCAGTTGGACGTGACGCGCGGCAGCTTCTACTGGCACTTCAAGAACCGCGACGACCTGCTGCACCAGGTGCTGCAGGACTGGAGCGAGCGCACGCGCGTCGGCCCCAAGCTGGAGCGGCAGAACCCATCGGTGCAGGGCCTCGTACGCGACCTGCTCGCGCTGCCGTTTCGCGGACGCAGCGCCCGCCGCACGGCGATGATCGAATTCGCCATCCGTGCCTGGGCGCGGCGCGACCCGATGGCGCAAGAGGCCGTCGAAGCCGTCGACGAGCATCGCATGGACTACTACGTCCAGCATTTCCAGGCGATCGGCTTTACGCGCAAGGACGCCAAGACGCGCGCCTTCATGCTTTACGCCTACCAACTCTCAGAGGCCTCGCTCTGGCACCAGGGCAGCAAGCCCGACAAGGACGCCCGCCGCCGCTTCTTTGAAGACACGCTGCTCTCGGGTGCACCGCAAGAAGGTTCGGCCGCACCTTCGCGGGAATAAATCGTGTTGCATCGTGCGCATTCCTCTCCGAGTGCGCCGCGATGCCCGAATCGCCTGCCTTCCACACATCCGGCCTGGAAAGCCCGCGCTGGCTCATCACGCGCGGCCGGCATGAAGAAGCGCAGACCATCGTGCGCAGGCCGTCGATTCGATACCGCGCCGCTGCCCGCATTGCGCATGCGCAGCCGCGCCCATCCACGCTTGATCCAAGTCGCGCGGGTGCTGTTCGTGCAGCACCGCCAACGCGCTCTGGTGGGCCTCGTACGGATGGCGGCGCAGGCGTTTTTCTACAACGCGATCTTCTTCACTGATGCGCTGGTGCTGACGGATTTCTACGATGTGCCCGCGACGAAGGTCGGCACGTACCTGCAGGCGTTCGCGCTGGGCAATTTTCTCGGGCCATTGCTGCTGGGGCGGTTGTTTGATTCGGCGCGATGCTGATGCTGCTGGCGGCCGTCGTGCAGGCTTGCTGGGGGGACGGCTGCCGAGCGCAAACCGCTCGAACACGTGGCAGCGCCGCTTTCGGTGGACGACCGCCCGGCTTGATCTGCGCCAAACCTGCGCCACGCGCGCCGCCGCCGGTGGCCTATATACTTCGCGCAGCGCTTTCCTGTGCCTTTCTTGCTTACTGGAGCCCCCTATGCCTGACGCGAATTACGACAACCAGAACATCTTCGCCAAGATCCTGCGCGGCGAGCTGCCCTGCATCAAGGTGTACGAAGACGACCACACCATTGCCTTCATGGACATCATGCCGCAGGCCGACGGCCACGTGCTGGTGCTGCCCAAGGAAGGCGCAGCGCAACTGTTCGACCTGTCCGACGAAGCCGCAGCGGCCGCCATCCGGACCACCCGCAAGCTGGCGCGCGCCGTGCGTGCTGCGTTCACGCCGCCGGGCATCGCAGTCTTCCAGCTCAATGGCGCCGCCGCCGGCCAGACCGTGCCGCATGTGCACTTTCACGTGCTGCCGCGCTACAGCGATACCCCGCTGCAACCGCACGCCCGCGTGCAGGCCGACAGCGACAAGCTGAAAGCCCACGCCGAGAAGATCATCGCCGCACTGCAAGCCGAGTAGACGCCAGGCCTACGGCGCGGCGGATGGCATTGAGGCACCCGCCTGCACCGTGGCTTGCCTTCCTGCTTCACGGCCGGCGTCACGCTTTGCATCGCGCCGATAAGCAAGGCGATACAGCACGGGCAGCACCAGCAGCGTCAATGCCGTCGACGACAAAATCCCGCCGATCACCACCGTCGCCAGTGGGCGCTGCACCTCGGCGCCGGTGCCGGTGGCCAGCGCCATCGGCACGAAGCCAAGCGAGGCCACCAGCGCCGTCATCAGCACCGGGCGCAAGCGTGTGAGCGCGCCTTCGCGCACGGCCTCGTCGACTGACTTGCCGTCCTCGCGCAAGCTGCGGATAAAGCTCAGCATCACCAGCCCGTTGAGCACCGCCACGCCCGACAGCGCAATAAAGCCCACTGCCGCGGAAATCGACAGCGGAATGCCGCGCAACACCAGCGCCAGAATGCCGCCCGACAACGCAAACGGAATGCCCGAGAACACCAGCAAACCGTCCTTCAGGTTGCCGAACATCATGAACAGCAGCGTGAGCACCATGGCCAGGGCCAGCGGCACCACGATCTGCAGGCGCTCGGTAGCCGACTGCAACTGCTCGAACTGCCCACCCCACGCCATCCAGTAACCGGCCGGCAGACGCACCCGCGCATCGAGCACGGCCTGCGCTTCTTCGACAAACGAGGCGATGTCGCGCCCACGCACATTGGCGCTGACAACGACGCGGCGCTTGCCGTCTTCGCGACTGACCTGGTTGGGGCCGGTGACTTCATTGAGCGTGGCCACATCGGACAGCGGCACGTAACCCTGCCCGTTGGGCAATGCCAGCGGCAAGCGGCCCAGCGCAGCCGGGTCGCTGCGTAAGGTTTCCGGCAGGCGCACGACAATGCCGAAACGACGGTCGCCCTGGAACACCGTGCCCGCATCCTTACCGCCGATGGCAGCAGACACCGTGTCCTGAATCGCACCGATGGAGAGGCCGTAACGTGCAGCCTTGTCGCGATCGATGTCGACGTTCAGGAACGGCAGGCCGCCGGTCTGCTCGATCTTCACCTCGGTGGCGCCTGCCAGCTTGCCGAGCTGTGCGGCAATGATCCTGGCCTGCGCCTCCAGCACGTTCATGTCGTCGCCGAAGAGCTTGACGGCTACGTCGCTGCGTACGCCCGAGATCAGCTCGTTGAAGCGCAACTGGATCGGCTGCGAGAACTCGTACGCGTTGCCGGGCAGTGCTTCCACCGTGGCGCGAATGTCTGCGAGCAACTGATCGCGGTTGCGACGTTTGCCGTCGGGGCCGGCGGGCCAGTCAGGCTCGGGCTTGAGCATGATGTAGCCATCGGAGATGCTCGGCGGCATCACGTCGGTCGCGACTTCTGCAGTGCCGGTGCGCGCGAAGACACGCTCGATCTCGGGAAACTTCGCCTTGAGCGTGCGCTCGATCTGCATCTGCATGTCCAACGACTGCGCCAGGCCGGTGCCCGGCACGCGCATCGCCTGGATGGAGAGGTCGCCTTCGTTCAGGTTAGGGACGAACTCTGCGCCCAGGCGCGTCGCCGCCACCAGCGAGACCGAAACAGCTACTGCTGCAAACGTCAGCACCACAGCGGGAGCGCCCAACACGCGTTCGAGCAGCGGCGCGTACATCCGGCGTGCCCAGCCCATCAGGCGGTTCTCTTTCTCGGCCACGCGTTCGCCAATGAACAACGCCACGGCAGCCGGCACAAACGTGATGGAGAGGATCATGGCGGCGGCCAGCGCCAGCACCACCGTGATCGCCATCGGGTGGAACATCTTGCCCTCCACACCCGAGAGCGCAAAGATCGGCAGGTACACCACCATGATGATGAGCTGGCCATACAGCAGCGGGCGGCGCGCCTCGCGAGCGGCTTCAAACACCTCTTCGAAGCGCTCGGCACGCGTGAGTGGCCGACCTCGTGATTCCTGCGCGTGCGCAAGGCGCCGCACGCAGTTCTCGACGATCACCACGGCGCCGTCAACGATGATGCCGAAGTCCAGCGCGCCCAAACTCATCAAGTTGGCGCTCACCTTGGCCGACACCATGCCGCTGAACGTCATCAGCATCGACAGCGGAATCACCAATGCAGTCAGCACCGCAGCACGCAGGTTACCCAGGAACAGGAACAGCACAGCCATCACCAGAACCGCACCTTCCAGCAGGTTCTTCTTGACCGTGGCGATGGCCTTGTCGACGAGCACCGTGCGGTCGTACACCGCCTCCACGCGAATGCCCGCGGGTAGCGTCTTGCGAATCTCCTGCATGCGCTTATCCACCGCCTGCGAAACGGTACGACTGTTTTCGCCCATCAGCAGAAACGCCGTGCCGAGCACAACCTCGCGGCCGTTGCTGGTGGCGGCACCGGTGCGCAGCTCGCTGCCGCTTTCGATGGTGGCGACGTCACGCAAGCGTACCGGCGTGCCGTTTGGACTGGCGAGCACGACGTTGCCGATGTCGGCCACATCGCGCAGCTGGCCGGGTGCACGCACGAGGTATTGCTCGCCCTTGCGCTCGATATAGCCGGCACCGATGTTGGCGTTGTTGCGCTCAAGCGCGGCCACCACCTCGGCCAGCGTGAGCTTGTACGACGCCAGGCGTTCGGGGCTTGTGGCCACCAGGAACTCCTTGGCGAAGCCCCCGATGGTGTTCACCTCCGTCACGCCCGGCACGTTTCGGATCTGCGGACGGATCACCCAGTCCTGCAGTTCGCGCAAGTCTGCGGGGGTGTAGGCGGTGCCGTCGGGCTTGCGCGCGTTGGCCTCGGCCTCCACGGTCCACAGATAGATTTCGCCCAGGCCGGTGGAGACGGGCCCCATGCTCGGCGCAATGCCATCGGGCAACTGCTCCTTCGCGGCCTGCAAGCGCTCGCTCACCAACTGGCGCGCGAAGTAGATGTCGGTCCCTTCCTTGAAGATCACCGTCACCTGAGACAGGCCGTAGCGCGAGAGCGAGCGCGTCTGCTCCAGCTTCGGCAAGCCGGCCATGGCGGTTTCCAGCGCATAGCTGATGCGCTGTTCGGTCTCCAGCGGCGAATAGCCCGGTGCCGGCGTGTTGATCTGCACCTGCACGTTGGTGATGTCGGGCACCGCATCGATGGACAGGCGCGTGTAGCTGTATGCGCCGAAGGCAGCGGCGGCTAGCACGGCCAGCAGCACCAGCCACCGCTGCGCGATGACGGTACGCAAGAGGCGTTCAAACATGGTGCCTCCTGTTAGTGACCGTGGTCGGCGGACTTGCCGGCTTCGGCCTTCAGCACGTAGCTGTTGGTGGCCGCGTAGCGCGTGCCGACGGGAAGGCCCTCGAGGATCTCCGTCCATGTGCCGTCGGTGCGGCCAGTCTTGACGGGGCGCACTTCAAAGCCGGCCGGCACAGGTACGAACACCGACGGCTTGTCGTCGACGGTCTGCACGGCATCGGCACGCACCGCCACGGGCACCTGCACCCGCCCCGATTCGACCGACACGTTGACGAACATGCCCGGGCGCCAGGCCAACCTGGGGTTGTCGAGCGTGACACGGGCGGGCGCGGTGCGGGTCTGCTCGCCCAGCAATGCGCCAACGTACGAGACCTTGCCTTGCACGGCGGTGCCGGTGGCCGTGGCGTGCACGGTGGCGGCGGCGTTCGTGGTCACCGCTTCCAAATCCTTTGCCGTGACGGAGAAGTCCGCCCAGACGGTGCGCAGGTCGGCCACTGTAAAGACGGCCGTCTCCGCCTGCACCGCTTCACCCTGCGACAGATGCTTGGCGACCACCACGCCGTCAAACGGAGCGCGCAACTCGAAGCGATTCAACGCCGAACCCGTCGGCGCGGCGCCAATGGCGGTCAGTTTCTGACGGACGTTGTTCGCCGCAATGTGCGCTTCCTGCAGCGATGTACGCGCTTGCTGGTAGTCCTGCTCGGCAGCGATACCCTGCTCCCACAGGCGCTTTTCGCGCGCGTGCGTTTCCTGCGCGAGTGCAAGGCGTTGCTGGGCGGCCTGCAGTTCGCTGCGCTGATCCGACAGCGCGGGGCTGGACAGCACGGCCAGCAGTTGGCCACGCGTCACCGGTTGGCCCAGCTCCACCATGACCTTCTCAGCCACACCCGCCACACGCGGCACCACGTGCGCGGTGCGGTCTTCGTTCAGGCGGATTTCGCCGGGCAGCACCACCTCCGTGCGCAACTCGGTGGCACCTGCGGTTTCCACGCCGATCTTTGCATTGGCGACGGCTTCGGCCGTCATGGCAAGCGTTTCGGCGTGGGGTGCCTCGGCCTGCGCGGTGGCGGCAGGTGTGGGTGCCGCCTCGGCCTCGGCGCTTGCCGCCTGGCGCGCACCCAAGCCGAACCACAGCCCGGCAGCGGCCAGCGCGCCCAGCACTACGATGAGCGCGATGGCGCGCCGTTGTTGCGGAGGAAGTGTCATGTCAGCAGAAAGAGAGGGGCCGCACTACCGGCCGAGGATGCGATCGATGCCGGCTGCCGCCTGATGCGCGCGAGACAGCGCGGCCAGGTATTGCGCACGTGCCTGGAACAGCGTGCGCTGGGCATCCAGCACATCGAGAAAATTGAACTTGCCGGCATCAAAGCCGATACGTGCGGCGTCATATGCGCGCTGCGCGCCGGGCAACACGTCTTGCCGCAGCGATTGCACGGCGGTGCGTGCCGCGTCGAGCCGCGCCACGTCCTGCGCCAGCGTGGCGTTCTGTTCAAGCTGCAGGGCGCGATAGTCTTCAATCGCCTTGTCGGCCAACCGCTGCGCTTCAAGCTGGCTGCCCTGGTTGCGGTCGAACAGCGGCAGCGGCACAGCAATGCCAAGCACCGCCATGTTGTTGTTCGCGGCGCTGTCGCGCTTGGCGCCCACCGTGAGCGTCACATCGGGCACGCGCTTGCTGCGCTCCACATTGGCGAGTGCCTGGCGGCGGTCGATCTCCAGACGGGCGCGCACGGCGCGGGGCGTGTTCTCCAGCGTGCCGGCGGCTTGGCGGGCTTCGGGTGGCACGACGGGCAACGTCTCTGCGCTGCCGTCGGCTTCGGGCGCGGCAGAAGCGGCGCCCCAAAAGGCCGCCAAGCCGCGCTGTGCGACCAGCAGTTCGGCATTCGCGTCACGCAATTCGATGGCGGCACTGGCGCGGGCCACGCCCGCCTTGGTCTGCTCCACCGGTGACACCTTGCCCGCCTGCACACGCCGCGCGGCGGCGGATTCAGCCTGTGCGGCCAACGCGTCCGACGCCTGCGCGAGCGCCAGGCGCTCCTGAGCAATCACCAGATCGAAAAAGGCCCGCGTGACATCCGCACGCAACTCGGCCCGCAGCACGGCAGCATCTTGCGCGGTGGCGTCTCGGGCGATTTCCGCGGCGCGCGTGCGGGCACCGCGTTTGCCGCCGAGTTCCAATGGGATATTCAATTGCGCCGTCATCGTGGCACGGTCGCGGCGGACGTCTTCGGTGGCGAAGGCGGCTTCGGGATTGCGCCGCCGGCGGGCCTGATCGAGCGCACCTTCGCTGGCAGCCACTTCATAGCCAGCAGCCGCCAGCGCCGGATGCGTCTGCAACGCGCGTTCGACGGCTTGCTGCAGCGTCACGCGTTCGGATGGCGTGGCCGCAAATCCGCCGGGCATAGAAAGGACCACCGGAGCGACGGGGTCAGTCACCGCTGCGGTGGCCAACGGGGCAGCCAAAAGACACGCGAGGGCTGCCCCGACAGGCTGGAAACGGCCCATTACGCAATCGCGCCGTCGGTGTACGGATCTCGACCGCGCGGGCTCGTCAGGCCACCGTCGGTGTAGGGGTCGCGTGAGCCGGCGCGGGCATCGAGCGCAGTTTGTACTGCCCCGTCCGTGTACGGATCACGGGCGCCGGTCTTGCCGCCATCGGTGTAGGGGTCACGCGTACTGGACCTCGCGCCATCGGTGTACGGATCGCGGGTGCCGGCCTTGGCCAGCGGCGCGGACATCGACTTGATTTGCGTAGCGCAGCAGGCATCCTGATGGTCTTGCGCGGCCACGGCCGTGCCGGTTGCCAAGATTGCGGCCAGGGCCGCCAGGGGAAGCACACGTTGGAATCGAATCGCCATGAGAATCTCCTTGGAAAGGCCTGACATCAGCAAACAGGGAGGGGGCGATGTCAGTGGGGCCAGTCTAGGGAGGGGTGCACCACGCGGGCATGACTCGAAGATGACAAACTTGTCATCTTCGTGCCCGCACCGGGGGTTTTGGCATATCGTGGCGGCATCGGCGAAGCATCAAGCGCACGCCACTTTTCATCATGCGACTGCTCATTGTTGAAGACGAACCCAAAGCGGGCGATTACCTGCTCAAGGGCTTGACGGAATCTGGTTTTGTGGCCGACCTCGCCCGCACGGGCCCCGATGGTCTCTTCCAGGCCATGGAACACGATTACGACCTGATCGTGCTCGACGTCATGCTGCCCGGCATGGACGGCTGGCAGGTGCTGCAGGATCTGCGCCGCCGCAAGAGCACGCCGGTGCTGTGCCTGACCGCACGTGACGAACTGGCCGACCGACTGAAAGGCCTGGAACTGGGCGCGGACGACTACCTCGTCAAACCCTTCGCCTTTGCCGAGCTGGTGGCGCGCGTGCGCACCATCCTGCGGCGCGGCCCGCTGCGCGAAAGCGAGATCCTCGAAATTGCCGACCTGACCATCGACACGATCAAGCGCCGTGTCACACGTGCAGGACAACGCATCGACCTGACCGCCAAGGAATACGCGCTGCTGCATCTGCTGGCACGCCGCGCGGGCGAGGTGCTCTCGCGTTCGCTGATCGCCTCGCAGGTGTGGGACGTGAACTTCGACAGCAACACCAACGTGGTCGATGTGTCGATCCGGCGTCTGCGCGCCAAGGTGGACGACCCGTTCGAGCACAAGCTGATCCACACGTTGCGCGGCATGGGCTACGTGCTGGACGCGGTGGGCCGCTGATGGGCCTGCTCATGCGCTGGCCTGCATCACTTGCCAGCAGGCTCGTGCTGGCGTTTGTGGTGGTGGCGTCGGTCTCGCTCACGGCGGCTGGCACGTATCTGTACTTTGCGCTCAACGCGCAACTGCGCGCGACCGACGATGCGATGCTCCTGGGCAAGATCACGCAACTGCGCCACCTGGCCAGCGAGGCGCTCAGCGCCGACGACCTGGCACGCACCGCGCACCGCTATACCGATGTGGTGTCGGGCCACGACGGGTTGATCCTGCGCATCGCCACACCAGAAGGCCGCACCCTGTTGGAGGTGAACCCCGAGGGCGAACAGGTGACGATGCCGCCCGTGGTTCGGGCGGCGGTGTCGCCGTCGGAGTCTTCCGTACACACCTGGATGTCGATGACCGGCATGGCATCGCGTGCCGTGGCCGCGGAGGCGTGGCTGGGGCAGAACAACGCGAAAGTCCTCGTGCTGGTCGCGCAGGATGGCGACAGCCGTGCGGCGTTGCTGACCCAGTACCAGCGCCACATCGTGTTTGCCGTGATTGGGGGCGTGGCCGCGGTGGCGCTGCTGAGCCTGCTGCTCGTGCGCGGCACGCTGCGGGGCTTGGCACGCATTGGCAATCAGGCAGCGGCCGTGGTGCCGAGCCAGCTTGACACGCGCCTCACGCTGCAGGGCGCGCCGCGTGAGTTGGCCGACTTGCTGGCGTCGCTCAACGCCATGCTTACGCGCCTGCAAGATGGCTTTGCGCGGCTCTCGCAGTTCTCTGCAGATCTCGCGCACGACTTTCGCACGCCACTGGCCAATCTGGTCGGCCAGACCGAAGTCACGCTCGCACACCCGCGCACGGGCGAGGAATACCGCAGCGTGCTCGAATCCAACCTGGAGGAATACGCGCGCCTGTCGCACATGATCGAAGACATGCTGTTCCTGGCACGCGCCGACCATGCACGCGTGGCGCTATCTGTTGCGGCGCTGGATGCGCGGCACGAGGTGCAGGTGCTGGTCGACTACTTTGAGGCGGTGGCCGCCGATCGCGACATCACCATCGACGTGGGCGGCGATGCGCAACTGCGCGCGGATGCCACGTTGCTGCGCCGGGCGATCAACAACCTGCTGGATAACGCGCTGCGCCACACGCCCACCGGAGCGCGCATCGACGTGGCGATCGAACCGATGCCGCACGGGATCGCGATTGCGGTGCGCAATCCTGGGCCAGGCATTCCGGCTGCCGCCCTGCCTCTGCTGTTCGAGCGGTTCTACCGGGGCGACCCCTCGCGAGCGCAATCCGGAGCACAGTCGAGGCAGTCCAACGGGTTGGGACTGGCCATCGTCAAAACCATCATGGACCTGCACGGCGGTAGTGTGCAGGCCAGCAGCCCGCCGGGTGGGCGGACCGAGTTTCGGTTGGTGTTTCCGGCTTAACGCAGGACTTACGTACCAATCCGCAGTGCCGACGGCGTACGCGCTGCATCCTGCCCATCGTCACGCAGAATCTGCCGATACGCAGCCACCACCAGCAAGCCGATGAAGCGCAGCAGGCGGCGCGGCGCGTTGATGTCTTCGGTCACGGCAAAGCGCGCCGGCGTGCCTTCGACGGGTTCACCGGACAGCCAGAAACGCACGCCCGCAGGCACGTCGATCGATTGGCCCGGCTTGAGCCAGATGTCCTGCCGCTGATGCTCTTGCGTGACCCACAACAGCCCGGTTTGTGCGGCGATGGTTTGGGCCCGTGCCGACCGCCAGCTCACCGGCACGCCCGGCCGGTTCAGTTCGAAGATCCTGATTTCGCGCATGATTGAGACTCCTGTGCCGGGGGTTCGTGGTGGATTTTTATGGGGACTGCGGATCGGCACGGTTCCATCTTGCGCGGCAGTTCAAACCGTTGACATGAACAGTTGTGAACAGTTTGGCTGAACTGTTCAGCATCTTTCTCGAACAGTTCAGTGGAATGACGGACAGAACTGCATTTGGATATGTCAAACCGTTCGTTTTCCGCCGGGCGCGGGCTGGCTAGCATGGTCCATCGCCATTCCTGCCGGAGCCCCCATGCCACACGACCACAACACCGCTATCGACACCACGTTTGGCGCCCTGCGTATACGTCGGGTGGCCGGCCACATCGGCGGGGAGGTTCTCGATCTCAAGCTCGGCGCGGAATTGACGGAAGACACGTTCGCGAACCTGTATGCCGGGCTGCTCAAATACAAGGTGTTGTTCTTTCGCGACCAGCAGCATCTGGACGATGGCCGGCACCAGGCGTTCGGCAAGCGCTTCGGCCGCATCGTCGCCCACCCGACCGTGCCGGCGCCCACCGGCACGCAATTGTTTGAACTCGACGCATCAAAGGGCGGCGGCCGTGCCGACTCCTGGCACACCGATGTGACGTTTCTCGATGCGTTTCCGAAGGTGTCCATCCTGCGGGCGGTGACGATTCCCGCTTACGGCGGCGACACGGTCTGGGCCAACACCGCCCGCGCCTACGAGCAGTTGCCCGACCCGCTCAAGCAGCTTGCCGAGCAGCTCTGGGCGGTGCACACCAACGATTACGACTACGGTGCCGAGCGCACGCAGATCGACGGCGCACGTCTGCAGCATCACCGCAATGTGTTTACTTCCTCGGTGTATGAAGCCTCGCACCCGGTGGTGCACGTGCACCCCGAGACCAGCGAACGCGCCCTGCTACTCGGCCATTTCGTCAAACGCTTCACCGGCCTGCCGGGTAGCGAATCGACGCGGCTGTTCGAACTGCTGCAGAACCGCGTGACACGGCTGGACAACACCGTGCGCTGGCAATGGCGCCAGCACGATGTCGCCATCTGGGACAACCGCGCCACGCAGCACTACGCCATCAACGATTACGGAAACCAGCCGCGCCTGGTACGCCGCGTGACCGTGCACGGCGACACGGCCATCTCAGTGGACGGCAGCCGCAGCACGCAACTGCGCCGCCCCGAAGCCACCAACGACGCCCACATTGACACGCTGCTGGCCGGCGCGCACTGACATCAAGCCCCGGCTGCCTGCTGCACCAACCGGTGGTAGAACCGGATCAGCTCCACCAGGTTGGCCTCGGTGATCCGCTCGTTGGTACCGTGAAAGCGCGGCAAGTCTTCAGGCTTGGCCCGCACCGGCGAGAACCGATACACGTGGTCGGCAATCTCGGTCATGTGGCGCGAATCGGTCGCACCGATCATCAGCCCCGGCGCCACGATCGTGCCCGGGAAGAGTTCGCGCACCGTCTTGTTGATCAGTTGATACGACGCCGATTGCGTGGGCGACACCGGCGAGGCCTCGCTTGAACCGGGCAGCCGGCTCAGCTCGAACTTGCCTTGGGGCACGACAGCTTTGGCGGCATCTTCCACGTGCGCGGTGACGGAGGCGATGGTGTCGCCGGGCAGCAGGCGGAAATTGACCGTGGCCTCGGCGCGGCCGGGCAGCACGTTGTCCTTGTTGCCGGCCTGCACGATGGTCAGCGCGGTGGTGGTGCGCAGCATGGCGTTGGAGCTGGCCGACGCCTCCAGTTGCTTGCGCACCAGTGGCCCGAACAGCCACAGGTTGGACAACGCCACGCGGCCAAAACCCTGCATCTCGGGCGCCAGGGTTGCAAACATCTCCTGCGCAACCCCGCGAATGCCGGCGGGCAATTGATCGTCATCCAGCCGCTTGAGGGTGGCGCTCATCATGGCGATGGCGCTCTGCCCGTGCGGCGGCGGCATCGACGAATGCCCCGGCGTGGCCGCCACCTTGAGCTGCACCGAGAGGAAACCCTTCTCCGCCACCCCGATCAGGGCGGCCGGCTTGGCCAGCCCCGGCAGCACGCCTTCGGTAATCAGCAGCCCTTCGTCGATCACGAAGTCGAGACGCTCTCCGCGCGATTTGAGCAGCGCCGCGATCTGCTTGGCACCGCGCTCGCCGCCCACTTCTTCATCGGCGCCGAAGGCCAGGTGGATGGTGCGGCGTGGCTTGAAGCCGCTGGCGGCCAACAGCTCGATGGCTTCCATCTGCGAGATCAGGTTGCCCTTGTCGTCCCACGCACCACGGCCCCAGACCATGCCGTCCTTCACGACGCCCTCAAAGGGCAGCTGGGTCCAGTCGCCTTCGGTGCCGGGGGCGATCGGCACGACGTCCTGGTGCGCCATCAGCATGATGGGCTGTAGCGACGGGTCGGAGCCTTTCCAGGTGTAGAGCAATGCAAAATCGCCCACGTGCTCACGCTGCAGCACGGCGTGCGCCTTCGGGTAGCGCGCCTCAAGCATGGCGTGCAGCTGGCGGAACTGGTCGGCGTTCAATTGCGCATCGGTAACGCTCGATACGGTGCGTGCGCGTACCGCTTCGGCCAAGTGCGCCGCAGCCGCCGCGCCATCCACTGCGACCGGCGTGACAGCGGGCACGTCGAGCTGGCGCGAGCGGTGCCGCCAGGTGTTAACGGCTACGGCGGCCGCCAGTGCCAGCAGGACGACGACAACCGCCAGCAGCAAGCGGCCGACAACACGGCCCGCCATCCCATTACGTCGCTTGAACGAAGCCTTCATTCGTCTCCCCTCTCCCTTGGGTATGCGCAGTTGATGAATCTGGAACGCAAGTATCACTGCAACTCGGTGCATTCGCCACTTAGCCAAGGGACGGGTTTCCCAGGATTACAATGCACCGAACAGTTGTGAACAGTCATTACCGACTGTCCCGCAGTTTTCGCCTCTCCTGCCGTCCGCACCATGAAACTCCAGATCGATCCCGCCACCCGCGTACCGATTGCCGACCAGATCGTGGCCGGCGTGCAAGCGTGGATTCGCGACAACGACGTGCGCCCCGGCGCCAAGCTGCCGTCGATCCGGCAACTGGCAGCCGACTACGGCATTAGCCGCTTCCCCGTGATCGAGGCCTATGACCGATTGGTTTCGCTCGGCCTGCTGGACTCGCGCCACGGCTCGGGCTTCTATGTGGCCGAGAGCAACCTGACCGGGCGCGACGGGCGCGGCTGGTCTGACCCGCGCAGGGCCGAGGCCGAGTCAAAACACATCTTCGAGCAATTCAGTTACCCCGACGGCATGCTCAAGCTCGGCGGCGGGTTCGTGCCAGCCGACTGGCGCGACGTAGAGGGCCTGACGCAGGCCATCCGCCAGGTCTCTCGCACCGACACGCATGCGGTGATCGACTACTCCTCGCCCCTTGGCAACACCGCGCTGCGCCATCAGGTCATGATGCGTGCACGCCAGCTCGGTATTCAGGCGGAGCAGCCCAATGTGCTGATCACCGCTGGCACGAGCCAGGCGATCGACCTCGTGATGCGGCATCTGCTCAAACCCGGCGACACGGTGTTTGTGGAAGACCCGGGCTACTACACCGTGTTCGGCCTGCTCCGGTTGCACGGGGTGAAGCTGGTCGGCATTCCGCGCAGGAGCGACGGGCCCGACGTGGAGGTCACGGAAGCGATGCTGCGCGAGCATCGCCCCAAGCTGTTCTTCATCAATAGCGTGCTGCAGAACCCCACCGGCTCGGTCGTGTCGCCGCCGGTAGCGTTCCGGCTGCTTGAGCTGGCGCGGCGCCACGGTTTCACGTTTCTGGAAGACGACATCTTTGCCGACCTTCAGGCCGATCCGACCGCGCGCCTGGCAACGCTGGACCAGCTTGACCATGTGATCTACGTGGGTGGGTTCTCCAAGACGGTGTCGGCATCGTTGCCGGTGGGTTACCTGATCGCCAAGCGCGAGCTGGTGCATGACCTGACCAACGTCAAGATGCTTACCAGCGTGGGCGGCTCGCGCTTTGCCGAGGCCGTGGTGAGCACGCTGCTGGAGCGCGGCGCCTATCGCAAGTATGTGGAGCGGCTGCGCCAGCGGGCGGGTGACTCGGTCATCGCATCGCTCGACGTGCTGGCCGATGCTGGCTGGGAGGTGTTTCATCATCCGTCGGGCGGCAACTTTCTGTGGGCGCGTGTGCCGCACGTAGAGGATTCACGCGAACTGGCTGCCACGGCGGAAAAACACGGCGTGACCCTGGCGCCTGGCCATTATTTCCGCCCGAACCTGGAGGTATCGCCGTGGGTGCGCATCAACAGCGCGTACGCAACGGAGCCGCGTGCGCGAGCGTTCCTGCAAGAGGCAGGCAGGCGGCCCGCTCGCAAGCGCGCATAGTTACTGTTCCCGGGCATGACGGTTGCGGCATCTCTGCCGTCTGCTCTCACTCAGGAGTCCCGTCATGCACGCCGACAAGTTCCGGTCTGCCCGCCCGCCGCGGCGCCGCGCCACCACCTACGTTGAAGGCCCCAGCCCAGCCGACCCCGTGCAGCAGGCGTCACAGCGCATCCGTTCCGTAGACGCCTGTGGCACCGAGGCTTCCGACAGCACGGTCGACACCGACGGCAAAAGCCAGGAGGCGGTCAAGGACGCGTCGCTGTGGCAAGACAACGTCATCTATTCCAACGCGTCGCTGGTCAACACCCACCCCGAGTCTGATCCGCAAGGGCCGATTGCGGGCATCGACAGCCGCAGCAGCCACGGGCAGCCAACGGTCGCGCCCGACGCCGGACACAAGGTGGTGCATCGCGGGGTGGTCGAGGAGACCGTGCGCAACGGCACGCGCGCAGCGCAGCGGTTTTCCTTGGAAGACGATGCCCAGCCTTAGCATGGCGCGTTGACACGCCCTGTTCTTCTGCAGCACCCGTTGGAGGGGTGCTGCGCCAAGCCGGCGCTCAGGTGTTTGAATCGCCGCCGCGGGGGCTGAAGGTGCGCGGGAAGACGACTGGCGCGCTGCGGTCAACCAGGCGGTAGCCCTTGGCGGGGCGGTACGAATCTCCTTCCGCCACGCCCGCTTCTTCCAGAAAGTTGGCGGCCAGCATCCGGGTGCGGAAGCCGCTCTTGTCGACAGGGCGGCCCAGCACGATCTCGTACATGCGCTGCAACTGCGGCAGCGAGAACGGCTCGGCCAGCAGAAACGCCGGCAGCGATGTGTATTCGACCTTGCTGCGCAAGCGTTCGACGGCGGTGCGCAGAATCTCCGCGTGGTCGAAAGCGAGTTCGGGCGCGCGCAGAACATCGTCCACCGCATACCACGCCACGTCAGCCGCATTGGCGCCCTTGGCGAGCACCACGCCCTGCGCGGGCATCAACGCAAAGTAGACATGCGTGGCCGACCAGCCGCGCGGATCGCGCGTGGCGCCGCCCCAGCTGCCCAACTGCTCCAGATATGGGGTGCCAACACCGGTCTTCTCGAGCAGCTTGCGGCGCGCGCAGTCTTCCAGCGTGGCATCGACTGCCGTATCGACAAATCCGCCGGGTAGCGCCCATGTGCCCGGAAAGGGCTCCCCTTCCGCGTTGGGGCGTTGCACGAGCAGCACGCGGAGCACGTCATCCAGCACGGTGAAGATCACGACATCCACGGTGGTGAACGGCAGCGGGAAGGTCTTGGGAGAAGCTCGGGTGGCCATGGCGGATCACAAATCTCTTGACGGCCCCAATAGTAAGTTGTATTGTCCAACTCATACAAGTTGTACTGTACAACTTATGCAAACAAGGAGGTCACCATGTTCGGCATCCGCTTCATCAAGTCGCAGCCCACCGTTCACCTCATGCAGTTCCGCGCAGGCAAGGTCGTGCGCGAAGGCTCGGGCCTGTCCTTCTTCTATTACGGCCCGACCACCACGCTGGTGGCCGTGCCGGTGGCCAGCCAGGACCGCCCGTTCATCCTTGAGCTGGTGACGGCCGATTTCCAGAGCGTGACCTTGCAGGGCCAGGTGACGTACCGCATCAGCGATCCGCGCCGCACTGCCGCAATGATGGATTTCTCGCTCGCCAGGAACGGCCAGAGCTATGTATCGGAAGACCCGAAGCGCCTGGGCGACCGCGTGGCGCAGCAGGTCGAGGTGATCGTGCAGCAAGCCGTGCAGGCGATGGAGTTGAAGGCCGCGCTGCGCGCATCGGCAGCCATTGCGCGCACTGCCCAAGCCGAGCTGGCCGCGCAGCCGGAAGTTGCTGCGCTGGGGCTGGAGATCCTGGGCGTGTCGGTCATGGCGGTCAAGCCGACGCCCGACATCGCCCGCGCGCTGGAAGCCGAAGCACGCGAATCCAACCTCAAGGCCGCGGACGACGCCGTCTACCTGCGCCGCATGTCGGCCGTGGAAAACGAACGCGCCATCCGCCAGAACGAGCTGGACACCGACATTGCCGTCGAGCAGAAGAAGCGCCAGATCCGCGAGACGCAGATGGAAGCCAAGGCCACGCTGATGCGCAAGGAAAATGCCCTGCGCAACGAACAGATGGCCGCCGATGTGGAACTCGAAGGCCAGCGCAAGGCCTTCGTGGCCGGCCAAGCCGAGAACAGCCGCACGCTGGCCGAAGCCGAGGCCTACCGCGTGGCCGCCGTCATGCAGGCGCTGGAGAAGGCCGACCCGCGCATCGTCAACGCGCTGGCTGCGGCCGGCATGCAGCCTGGCCAGCTCATCGCCCAGGCCTTTGGCGGCATTGCCGAACGCGCAGAACGCATCGGCCAGCTCAACGTGTCGCCTGACCTGCTGCAAGGGCTCATGAACGCAACCGCCACCAACACACCCGCGAGGGTCGCATCATGAGCACCGACGGCCGCAAGGTCGTGCTGGTGACGCGCCGCACCCGGCTCGAAGAGCTGGTGGCGCGCCACCACACGCTGGCGCAGGCAAAGTTCTATCTCGAACACCTGGGCGCCGATTTCTCCGACTACCTGGCCGAGAACGCCGCCTACGCGCGCAGCCTGGAGATCACGGTGCGCGCGCTGCAAGCGTGGGGCCGCTATCAGGTGGTGGACCGCGGCTATCTGCCCAACTTCATCTTTGCGCCGGACGACATCGTCGTGGCACTCGGGCAAGATGGGCTGGTCGCCAACTCGATGAAGTATCTCGACGGCCAGCCGCTGATCGGCCTGAACCCCGAGCCCGGCCGCTGGGACGGCGTGCTGCTGCCCTTCGAGCCGAAAGACCTCGGTACCGTGCTGACCGACGTGGCACGCGACAAGCGCCCCACCAAAGCCGTGACGATGGCTGAAGCGCGTCTGTCCGACGGGCAGGTGCTGCGCGCCGTCAACGACCTCTTCATCGGGCCGCGCACGCATGCGTCTGCGCTGTATGAAATCGAGGTGGGCCAGCGGCGTGAAGCGCAATCGTCGTCAGGAATCATCGTTGCCACCGGGCTGGGTTCGACAGCGTGGCTGAAGAGCATCGTGACCGGCTCGATGGGCGTCGCGCGCGCCATGCATGCGGGCGGCGATGGCTTCCACTACGAACCCGAACCGTGGGACACCCCGCAACTGACGTTCGCCGTGCGCGAACCGTTTCCGAGCCGCGCATCGCAGGCCACGCTCGTGTTCGGGCATGTGGATGCGGATCAACCGCTCAAGCTGCGCTCGCGCATGCCAGAGAACGGCGTGATCTTCTCGGATGGCATGGAAACCGATTACCTGCGCTTCACCGCCGGCATGGAGGCGACCATTTCCGTGGCGGCAACGCAGGGGCGATTGGCGGTTTGAATGAAAAAAGGCGGCCGGACCGGGGCCGCCGAAGGAGACACCGCCGCGCTCAGTGCGCCACGGCGTTGAAATTGGGCGGCCGTCGATCGACGAACGCCCGGAAGGCTTCATGCGCCTCCGGCGACTTCAGGCGCTGCGCAAAGCAGGCGCTCTCTGCATCCATCTGCTGCTTGAGCAGCTCAGCATCGCGCATCAGGCGCTTGGTTTCGGTCAGGGCGCCGAGCGGCTGGCGCGCCAATCGCGCCGCAATCACCTGCGCCTCCGCGCCAAGTTGGTACAGCGGCACCACCCGATTCGCCAGCCCCCACGCGAGCGCCGATTCCGCGCTCACCGCGTCGCCCAGTGCGAACATCTCGAACGCGCGCACGTGGCCCAGGCGCGCGGGCATCAGCAGGCTCGATGCGGCTTCCGGCACCAGCGCCAGATTGACGAACGGCGTGGAGAGCTGCGCGTTGTCCGCCAAGAGCACGAAGTCGCAATGCAACAGCATGGTCGTGCCGATGCCGACCGCGCGACCCTGCACTGCCGCCACCAGTGGGCGCGTGGCGCGTGCCAGCGCATGCAGGAAGCGGATGACGTTGCGCTCGCCATCGCCCTTGCCGCCGGCCATGGCAGTCGATGCGAATTCGCCGATGTCGTTGCCGGCGGAGAACATGTCGCCTTCGGCGCGCAGCAATACGACGCGCACGGTGCTGTCACGCTCGGCGGCGTCCAGCGCATCGGCCAATGCGCCGTACATCGCATCGGTGATGGCGTTCTTCTTGTCGGCGCGCGCCAGGGTAAGCGTCAGCACGCCATCGGCGTTGCGGCTCTGGATGTGTTCACTCATTGCTCGTCTCCGGTGGGGAACTTGGTTTGCAGGCTGGCCAGCCAGCGTGCGACAACGTCGATCTCGGCGTCGGTAAAACCTTCGGTCAGCCGCGTGTTCAATTCGGCCAGGCCGGTGCGTGTTTCAGCCAAGGCTTCGCGGCCGGCGGGCGTGATCCAGAGTTGCCAGGCGCGGCCATCCTTGGCATCGGCGCGGCGCTCGATCAGACCGGCGTCGGCGGTGCGATCCACCAGGCCGCTCATGGCAGAGGGGCCGAGGTCCAACGCGGCGCCGGCTTCGCGCATCAACGCGCCGTCGTTCTTCTCCAGGAAGAACAGCAAGCCGGATTGCGCAGCGGTTACGCCCTCGCCGGTGCGCGTTTGAATCCAGCGCTGCAAGCGGCGTTGCCCGACGCTGATCAGGTAGACAAGGCGGCGGTCAGGTGCAGTCATGCAGCCACCGCTTCCGTACGCGTGGCCGCTGCACGCTCGCTCAACCAATCCACCAGACCTGGCCACAGCGTGGCGGCAAACTGCGAGCGGAAGAAGCCCATGTGCCCCACCGCGCCGCCCGCCTGCGCGGGCGTAATCTGCCGGCGCTCGACCCAGGTGTTCGTGAAGTGCATCGTCAACGCGTTGATGGCAGCGGGCGTGGCCCACGGGTCGTCGTCAAAGCCGTACACGAGCACCGGATGCTTCACGCGGTTGAATCGCTCGATGGCGCCGAGCGTCGGGTCATCGAAGAAGTAGCGCTGCATGCCGGCCCATGCGCCCCATTCGATGGCAACGCCGCCCGGCAGGTCTTCGCCCAGGCCCATGCGCTTGCCGGGCACGTAGCCGATCAACCGCGCCATCAATGGGCCAACGCCGCGCAGGATCAGCGCCACGCGCCAGCGTTCGCCGCGCCGGCGTATGAAACGCGCGTTGCCCGTGTGGCAGGCCACTTGCACAACGCCAGCGACATCCCAGTCTGCGCAGCACAGGCCGATGGCGTGGCCGCCCACTGAGTGCCCGACCGCCAGTTGCGGCAGCTCGGGGTAACGCGCCCTCGCCCATCGCATCACGCCTTCTGCGTCGAGCAGCGCCCAGTCGCGCATGCGCGCAGCAAAGCGGCGCAGGCTCTTGGGCCGGGATGCACCGATGCCGCGGTAGTCATACGTCACGGCATGGAAACCCCGTTCCGCTAGGAACCTGGCAAAGGCTTGATAGATGCGTTGCGGCACGCCCGTGGCCGGATGCATGACCACCACGCCCTGTGGCGTGCCGGCAGCCGTCCATAGCATGGCGCCCAGCGGGTAGCCGTCGGTGGAGGGAATGGTTTGGGGTGTGCTGTCCATTGCGTCGATTTAGTTCGCATGCAAAGTGTTTTACTTTGTATGCGAAGTAAATCGGCGTGTCAACGCTAGAAAGATAAAGTACTTGCTTAACTATTCGGAGCCACTATAGTTAGCAACATGCTTAACCATGACACCTCCCTCGATCTCGCCTTCCAGGCGCTGGCAGACGGCAATCGGCGCGCGATGCTGGTGCAGCTCGTGCGCGGGCCGGCGTCTGTGAGCGAACTCGCCCAACCACTCGATATCTCGTTGCCAGCTGTGATGCAGCACCTGTCGGTGCTGGAGAACTCCGGTCTCGTACGATCGGAAAAGGTGGGCCGCGTGCGTACTTGCCGTATCGAACCCGCCGCGCTGAGCCTCGCAGAGCAGTGGATCAACCAACGACGCCTGGAGTGGGAACAGCACTTCGACCGCCTCGGCGCCTATCTGGACACCCTGAAAACCCAAGGAGACCTGCATGACGACGACCATTGAAAGCCCCGCCGGCACGACCCTGCGCCCCCTCGTGATCTCACGCAACTTTCCCGTATCCCGCGACTGGGTCTTCAAGGCCTGGAGCACCGCCGAGCACATCAAGCGCTGGTTCTGCCCGACGCACTACACGGTGCCCGACGCGACAGTGGAGTTTCGCGTGGGCGGCAAGTTCGATGTGTGCATGCGCTCGCCCGAGGGGCAAGACCACTGGTCGCGCGGCCACTTTCTTGAGATCGTGCCCAATGCGCGCCTCGTTATCGACATGAACGTCGTTGACGGCGACAACCGCCCGCTGATGAACGCGCACACCGTCGTTACCTTTACCGAAGAATGCGGTGGCACGCGCATGGAAGTCACGCAGACCCACACGCCGCTCGCCCCGATTGCCGAGATGATGATCAAGGGCGCACCCGAAGGCTGGAAGCAAACGCTGGACAAGCTGGAACGCGAAGCCGCACGCGTGCCGCTGGCCGATGGCATCCAGCGCTCGGTCGTGCATGCAACCTTTACCGTGGAGCGCACGTACGACGCGCCGCGCTCACGCGTGTTCAAGGCGCTGACCGACCCGGCCGCCAAGGCCAAGTGGTTTGCCGGCGGCAACGGCTACACCCTGCTCGTGCGTGAAATGGATGCCACGCCCGGCGGCCGTGAAGTCGTCAAGGGCCGGTGGGACAGCGGTGTCGTGTCCAGCTTCGAGGCCCTGTACCACGACGTCATCCCCAACGAGCGCGTCGTCTATTCGTACGTGATGCACCTGGATGACCGGAAGATCTCCGCCTCGCTCGCCACGCTGGAACTGCGCGATCCCAAGGACGGCTCTGGCGGCACGCACCTCGTCATGACCGAGCAAGGGGCCTTCCTCGATGGCTACGACGATTCCGGATCGCGCGAGCGCGGTACGCAGTTCCTGTTGGACATGCTGGGCAATTCGCTCAAGGACTGAGCATCTGCAATACGTCGCGCGCGACGGTCGCCACAGTGACCGCCGCGCCGACGATGAGTAACATCCCCCACAACAGGCCGGCCACATAGGCGAACAGGATCTGGCGCGGGGTCATTTCGCGTACTGCGCTACGCCGTTGCCGAACGACCAGTTCTCGGGCAGCACCTCCACCAGATTGATGAACACGTCTTCTGGCCGTACGCCGGGCTTGTCGCTCAGCAGCTCGACGATGCGGCGATAGAGCGCCTGCTTCTGTTCGAGGTTGCGCGTGTTGTTGGCGGTGATCTGGATGATCACAACGTCGTCGCTACGCGCGATGCCGAGGTAGTTCGGGCTGACGCTGAAGGTACTGGCGTCGTACTCGGTAACCGTCATGAAGCGATCGTCTTCCGGCACGTTGAACGTCTCGCGCAGGGCGCGGTAGACGCCGTCGAAAATGGCCTGGTGATAAGCAGCCGGCTTGCCGCGCCGCAGTGACACCTGAACGAGGGGCATGGTGAACTCCGTGGTTTGCAGTGACCACAGCATGCCTTACGTTGATCATTTAAAAAATACATCCTACGATATTTCAATCATTCGATTTCAAAATGATTGAACCATGAGAATGCTCGACCTGGAGGCCGTCCAGGCCTTCGTGCTGACCGCCGATCTGAAGAGCTTCACGCGCGCGGCAGAGGCCATGGATTCCACGCAATCCACCGTGAGCCTGAAGATCAAGCGGCTGGAAGATACGCTGGGCCGCCGCCTGCTGGAACGCACGCCGCGCCTGGTGCGGCTGTCGCAAGATGGTGCAGCGTTCCTCGCGGCGGCGCGCGAGCTGGTCGCCGCACACGAAGGCGCGCTCGGCTCGTTTGGCGTGGAACGGCGGCGGTTGTCGGTCGGCATGAGCCACCACATCGTCGGGGCCGACCTGCCGCGCCTGCTGCGTCAGATGGGGCGGGCCGAACCGGCGCTCACGCTGGAAATCCGCATCGACAGCTCGCGTGAAATCCTCGATGCATTTGAGCGCGGCCTGCTGGATGCCGCAGTCGTGCTGCGCCACGACACCCGACGCACGGACGGCGAAGTCCTCATGGATGAGCCTTTCGGCTGGATGGCCGCGCCCGACTTTGAACACCGCAGCGGCGAGCCGCTCTACCTGGCTACCCAGGCCGAGCCGTGCCGCGTGCGCGAGATGGCGGTGACCGTGCTGGATGCGGCGGGCATTGCGTGGCAGGAAGTCTTCGTCGGCGGGGGGGTGGGCACCATCGGCGCTGCCGTTGCGGCCGGCCTGGCCGTCGCCGCACTGAGCCGTCGCGTGGCGCCGCCGGGCACCATCGACGTAGGCGAAACACTCGGCCTGCCGCCGCTGCCGCCGCGTAGCGTGGTGCTGCATTCGCGGCTCGCTGATCCAGTCGCAAAGAAGGCGCTGCGCACGTTCGCCTCCACCTTGCGGGCAATGGGCGGACGATAGCGCCCCCCCCTCCGACCCGCACATTTTGCGCAATCGCTGCACCGCGCACAGCCTGCAGGGCGACTATTCTTTGGCGCATGAAGCCCCGCACCGAACACGACTACTACCGCCGCATCGCCCGCGTGATCGAAGCGATCCTGGCCGACCCTGCCGCCCCGCACACCCTGCAGAGCCTGGCGGCGGTGGCGCACCTGTCGCCATTTCACTTTCACCGCATCTACCGGGCACTCACCGGCGAAGGCGTGTTCGAGACTGTCCAGCGCATGCGGCTGGCGCAGGCCGCCCAGCGTTTGAGCGGCGCGGAAGACTCCGTCACCGATGTCGCCCTCAACGTCGGCTATGGCAGCCCGCAAGCATTCGCCCGCGCCTTCCGCGAGTTCACCGGCGTGAGCCCGCGCGCGTTCCAAACCCGGCAACAGGCGCTGAGCGTGCACAGCACCGATGCCGCAGAGCTGCCACCGATCGAGCTGATCGAACAGCCGCCGCTGCACGCGCTCTGCCTGCGCCACGAAGGGCCGATCGCAACCATCCGCCAGACCTTCGTCATGCTGCGGCAGTTGCTCGGCATCGACCCGGAATCTGCGGATGCGCCCGACCGTATTGGCGTCTGCTATGGCGATCCGGAAACGCCTGGCTCGTTCGAATACTTCGCGGGCGTCATCCTCGATGCGCCGCGCGCCATGACCGGCCGCCTGCAGCCGATGCGCATCGAAGCCGGCCTCTACGCTTGCCACCGGCTGATCGGCCCCTACGCGCTGATCGCGCCCACCATGCAGGCGCTCTACGGCGGCTGCCTCCCGAGCTACGGCTTCGAGCCGGACGACCGGCCGGCGCTTGAGTTGTATCGCAGCCCCGGGCGACACCACCCGCCGCGTGCCTGCGTGACCGATCTGATGATTCCCATCTGCAAGGAGTAACGATGTTGCGTCGTAGCGTTACCGCCGCGCTGGCGGCCTTTACCATGGGCGCCGCATCTGCAGCTTCGCCCGCTTCTGTCGATTCCGCGGCCGAGCCGGCTGCTCCGTACCACGTGGGTGAAACCAATCGAGCGTTCCACCCGCAGGCTGAGCGTAATTGGCGCGGGGCGCGCACGCAGGCGCTCATCACCAACGTCTGGTATCCGGTGGAGGTTTCTGTGCCGGAGGTTTCGCACAACATCGATGCGCCGGGCCGGTCGCCGTTCCGCATGCAGGCCTCTGCGAGCGAAGCAGCGGTCGCGTCAACGCATGCGCAGTATCCGCTGTTACTGCTTTCACACGGCACCGGCGGCACGGCGGCAAGCCTCGACTGGATGGCCGCTGCACTGGCTGCGCACGGCTACATCGTCGCGGGCGTGAACCACCCGGGCAACACCGCCCTGGAGCCGCTCACGCGCGACGGCTTCATGCTGTGGTGGGAACGCGCGACCGATATGAGCGAAGTGCTGGATGGCGTTCTCGCCGATCCGGTTTTGGGCGCCCATGTGGATCGCACGCGCATCGGCGCGGTGGGCTTTTCACTGGGGGGCTATACCGTGCTGGAACTGGCTGGCGCGCGCACCGACTTCCTGGCCTTCATGGCGTTCTGCGGCTCACCCAGCGCCGATGCGATCTGCCATCCGCCAGAGATGGCCCGCGCACAGATCAACCCCGCCGCCGACACAACGCGGACACCGCAGACGGAAGCGTCCCTCGCCCGCTCCGGCGCGTCCTACCGTGATGCGCGAATCAAGGCCGTCTTTGCGATGGCGCCTGCACTGGGCATGGCGATGGACGCCACGTCGCTTGGCAACATCGCCATACCGGTCTCGCTGATGGCCGGAGATGCGGATGTCACCGTGCCCATCGACACCAACATACGCCGTGTCGCCAAGCTGTTGCCCAAGGCGGATCTGCTGCTCGTGCCTGGCGCGTCGCACTACACGCTCATGGATACCTGCCTGCCCGGCGGCGCAGCCCAGGTGCCGCTGCTGTGCAATGACAACCCCGGCGTGGATCGTGATGCGGTGCATGCCCGGGCCGTGCGCCGGGCGCTGGATTTTTTCGGGGCGACGCTACCGGGTCAAACCTGAGCGGCGCGCGCAAGTGGATGCGGGTCGTTGGGGGTCGGCTACAGCTTCTGCACCGCTACGCTGCCGATCGAATAGCCCGCACCAAACGAGCAGATCATGCCCAGGTCGCCCGGCTTGAGGTCAGCACGGTGACGATGGAATGCAATGATGGAACCCGCTGATGCGGTGTTGGCGAACTCATCCAGAATGACGGGCGCCTCGTCCGCCGACGCATCGTGCCCCAGCAGGCGCTTGCCGATCAGCTGGTTCATCGCCAGGTTCGCCTGATGCAGCCAGAAGCGGCGCACGTCGGCCGGCGCATGGCCCAGTTGGTGCAGATGGCCGGCAATGTGCTCGGCGGCCATCGGGCAGACTTCCTTGAAGACCTTTCGGCCTTCCTGGTGGAAGAGCTGATCGCGGTCTTCCGGGTTGCGGTCTTCGCTGCGCGAGAGGTAGCCGGCGTTGTTGCGGATATTGTTGGAAAAGCGCGTCGCGCATTGGGTGCCGAGCACACGCCAGGCGTCGGCCGAGCGGGTGTCTTCCGCGCGCTCGACCAGCACGGCCGTGCACACGTCGCCAAAGATGAAGTGGCAGTCGCGGTCTTTCCAATCGAGGTGGCCGGAGGTGATCTCGGGGCTCACCACCAGCGCGGCGCGCGCTGTGCCGCTGCGCACGGCGTTGATGGCCTGCTCCAGGCCGAAGGTGGCCGACGAGCATGCGACGTTCATGTCGAACGCATAACCGCCCGCGCCGATGCCGTTCTGAATCTCGACGCCCAGTGCCGGATACGGGCGCTGGAAGTTGGACGTTGCGCAGATCAGCATGTCGACGTCGGCGGCATCGCGGCCGGCAGCGGCCAATGCTTCGCGTGCGGCGGCCACGCCAATCTCGGCTTGCAGCGACAGCGCATCATCCGGGCGCGGCGTCAGATGCGGGCGCATGCGCGTCGGGTCCAGCACGCCGGCCTTGTCGATCACGTAGCGCTGGCGAATGCCCGAAGCCTTCTCGATAAACTCCGCCGACGACTCCGCCAGCGCAGCCAGCTCGCCCGCGGCAATCGCCGCTGCGTGCTGTGCGTTGTAGCGCTGCGCGTAGGCGTTGTAGGAGGCGACCAGCTCTTCGTTGGTGATGACCTCGGGCGCGACCCACAGGCCCGTGCCGCTGATGACGACGTCGTGCATACCCGGAATGTGTTCATTTTTCGTGGCGGCGACGATAGCACATCGGCCCAGCAATGCGGGTTGCGGCATGTGGTCGTTTACATATAGTCCGGCCTTGCGTTGCCGCGCGCACATGGGCAGGCGGGCGCGTCCCCAGTCAGCGCCCGAGCGCAAAACAATGCGTTACGCTAGCCGCCTGCCCCGAACTTCGCAGGAAATCTTGCATGCCTATGCTCAGCCCTTCCCGAATCGCCCAAGCGTGTGTGGCCGTGGGTGCCGCCCTCGCCGCCTCGCTGGCGCTGGCCCATCCGAAGCTGCTCTCGGCCAATCCCGCCGACCAATCCGTTGGCCCTGCGCCGGCCCAGATTGCGCTCCATTTCTCGGAAAAACTGGTCGCCCAGTTCTGCGACGCCACGCTGGTCACGACGGCGGCATCCGGAACGACAAATGTCGCCGCCAAGGTCGGCACCAGCAGCGACGGGCGGACACTGACCGTATCGCCCACGCAGCCGCTCGCGCCCGGGGCGTATCGCGTTGACTGGCATGTTGTGGCCGCAGACACGCACCGCGTGGCCGGCAACCTTACGTTCAAGGTCAAGTAACGCAATGCCGGAGGACTGGCTGGCCGTCAGCCTGCGCTTTGCGCTGTATCTGGATTTGATGGTGCTCTTTGGCGTATCGCTCTTCAGCGTTTATGGGCTGGGCACAGCCGACCGATCGTCGGCCATCTCACGTTTGTATGGCGGGGTGGCCGAGGGATCGGCGTTGGCCGGCATCATGCTGTCGATCTGGAACGTGGTGACGATGGCCGAGTCGATGACCGGCGCCACCCGCTACGGCCAACTGACCAGCCACGTCTTCAATATGATCCTGACAGGCACCGCCGTCGGCGCGGCGTGGCTGGTGCGCGTGGCGGCGCTTACGTCGGGCCTGCTCATGGCAATCGCATGGCGCCGAGGTGCACGCCACCAACCGATCAGGCTTGCGGCGTCTGGCGCCATTGCCCTGGCAACACTGGCATGGGCCGGACACGGCGCCATGGACGATGGCTTGCGCGGCGCGCTCCATCTGGCCGCCGACATTGTGCATCTGCTGGCGGCTGGCATGTGGGTGGGTGCGCTGGTCGCCTTCGTGTTGCTGTCGTCTGCCGAACGGGCCAGCACGCCGGATACGGTGCAAACGCTCAGCCGCGCCGCCAGCGGCTTCGCGACCATCGGCACGTGCATCGTGGGGATGTTGATCGCCACGGGCGTCGTCAACTACGTGCTTGTCGCAGGCACATCGTTCGACGCACTCTTCACCACGCCGTATGGATGGTTGCTGCTCGGCAAGCTCGCGCTGTTTGTGTTGATGCTCGCGTTGGCTGCAGGCAATCGCTATCGATTGAGCCCTCGGCTTGCGGCCGCGATCCGCGCGGGCGACTCCACACGCGCGGTCAAGGCACTGCACAACAGCCTGCGGGCGGAAACCTGTCTTGCCATGCTGATCCTGGCGCTCGTGGCATGGCTTGGCATGCTTTCGCCCCTGCCTGCTTAGTGGCCGTAGTGGCCGTAGTGGCCGCGCGGGCAGCAAAACAAAACGGGTGACAGCACCGCTCTGTCACCCGTTCATTGCGTACCACCGGCACGCAGCTTACTTGCTCGAAGCAAGCTCCATGATCATGCGCGACAGCAGATACAGACGCGGCACGACGCTCTCCACTTCCGCGTATTCGTCCGGCGTGTGAATGCCGCCGCCGACGATCCCGAAGCCATCGAGCGTGGGCGTGCCGACACCGGCCGACAGGCTGGAATCGGCCGCGCCGCCGCTGCCTTCAAGCGTGAGCTTGCGCCCGATCTCGCCGTAGATGGCTTGCGCCTTGGCGGCAAGCTGGTCCGACGCGGCATTGCGCGGCATCGGGGGGAAGCCGCGCACCAGCGAGGTCTTCACGTCCGTATCAGGGATCAGCTTGTTGGCGGACACCCGCGTGAGGTCGCGCTCCACCCGGTCGAACTCTTCCGGCACGGCCACGCGCACGTCTGCGTAAGCCGTTGCATGGTCGGGGATGACGTTGGTTGCATCGCCCGCCTTGAGCACCGTGACGTTGAAAGTCGTCTGCTTGGTGCTGTCGCCCAGCTTGCCGAGCTGCAGCACCTGGTGCGCCAGTTCGGTCGCGGCGTTGCGACCCGATTCGGGTGCGACGCCGGCGTGCGCGGCCTTGCCTTTGATGCCGATCTCCGCCGTGCCGCTGCCCTTGCGCCACACGACCAGCCCATCGGCGGGCCGGCCCGGCTCCAGGTTGAGCGTCACGTCATGTTGTTTGGCCTCGCGCTCGATCAACGCGCGCGTGCCCTTGGAGCCGGTTTCCTCGTTGGTGTTGAGCAGCAGCGTGACTTGCCCGTATTGCTTGAAGTCGAGCTGCTGCAGGATCTTCATCGCGTACAAGCCCGCCACCACGCCGCCCTTGTCGTCCATCACGCCGGGGCCGTAGGCGCGCTTGTCCTTGATGGTGAACGGTTTGGCGCGGGCGGTGCCGTCCTTGAAAACGGTGTCCATGTGGGCCATCAGCAGGATGCGCGTCTTGCCCGTGCCCTTCCATGTGGCGAGGATGTTGTTGCCCACGGCGGGCGATGCGGACACCGTTTCCACCTGGGCGCCGGCCTTGCGCAGTTCGCCGGTGACGATGGTGCCCATCTGGCTGAGCCCAGCTTCGTTGCCCGTTCCCGAATCGATGTTCACCAAGCGCTCAAGCAATTGCAGCGCATCGCCACGGTAGCCCTCGGCAGCGGACAGCACCTTGGGATTGGCATCGGCAGCGCAGGACAAACCTGAGGCACACAGCAGCAGCGCAGCAACGGCAAGGCGGGACGGTTTCATGTGGGACCTTTGTAGCGGAGTGGCAAAACGGCCATTACACACAAGATCGGTGCGGCGCGGGCGGCCATGTTGCGCAAGGAGCACGGGTGTCACCCGCAGCTTGTCCTTGGGGGCAAGTCATGCAGTGGCGCCGTGGAGGGGCCCGGTAGCGGCCAGACTATTTACGCCATGCATTACCGGTCATTCAAAGAATAAATTTCACAAATAATGCACGCGCCGCTAATCTGATCCCCCTTTGATTTGGCGAGCAGGCGATGGCGGAGCTTTATCTCGTACGGCATGGACAAGCCTCGTTTGGCGCCGCAGATTACGATCGGCTCTCCGAACGCGGCGAGCAGCAGAGCGTCTGGCTCGGTGAATATTTCGCGCGGCAAGACATCGTTTTTGATCGCGTCATCTGCGGCACATTGCGCCGCCATGGCCAGACCGTTGACGGCATCCTGCGCGGCATGGGCATTTCGGGCACCGCGCACGAGCAGCATGCCGGGCTGAACGAATACGACTTCCAGGGGCTGTTTGCCGCGCTGGGCGAAGATTTTCCGGCGCTAACGCAACTGGCGTCGGGCTCGATGCGCGACCACTACCGGGCGCTCAAGCAGGTGCTGCATCTGTGGTCGGAGGGCAAGATCCGCGGGCCGCTGCCCGAGACCTGGGCGACGTTCCAGCAGCGCGTGGCCGATGCACGCACGGCCATCCAGGCCGGCGGCGGACAGCGTGTGCTGGCGGTCAGCTCGGGCGGTCCCATCGCCGTCACGGCGCAACAGGTGCTGGCCGCCCCACCCACCAGCGCCATCGCGCTGAACCTGCAGATCCGCAACAGCAGCGTCTCGCAGTATTTCTTCAACGCCCAATCGTTCCAGTTGGCCACCTTCAACGGCATCCCGCATCTGGACGAGCCCGCGCGGCGCGCATTCCAGACATACGGCTGAACGCCCAGGCGTACGCCTACAACACACCACCATTGGAGGAGCACACCATGAGCACGAACCTGTTCGACCTGACCGGAAAGATCGCCCTGGTGACCGGCGCCAGCCGCGGCATTGGCGAGGAGATTGCCAAGCTGCTTGCAGAACAAGGCGCGCACGTGATCGTGTCCAGCCGCAAGCTGGCGGATTGCGAAGTCGTGGCGGAGCGCATCCGCGCGGCAGGCGGCAAGGCCGAAGCGCTCGCCTGCCACGTCGGCCGCATGGAAGACATTGCGGCGGCGTTCGACACCATCCGCCGCACGCACGGCCGGCTCGACATCCTCATCAATAACGCGGCGGCAAACCCGCACTTCGGCCACATCCTCGACACGGACCTGGCAGCCTATGAGAAGACCGTGGAGGTGAACATCCGGGGCTACTTCTTCATGTCGGTCGAAGCCGGCAAGATGATGAAGGCGCAGGGCGGCGGCGCGATCGTCAATACCGCGTCGGTCAACGCGCTGCACCCGGGCGACAAACAGGGCATCTACTCCATCACCAAGGCCGCCGTGGCGCATATGACGCGCGCGTTCGCCAAGGAATGTGGGCCGTTCGGCATTCGCGTGAATGCGCTGCTCCCGGGCCTGACCAAGACCAAGTTCGCAGGCGCCCTCTTTGAAGACAAGGCCACCTACGACCGCTGGATCAGCGAGATCCCACTGCGCCGTCACGCCGAGCCGCGCGAGATGGCCGGCACGGTGCTCTACCTGGTGTCTGACGCAGCAAGCTACACCAACGGCGAGTGCATCGTCGTCGACGGCGGCATGACGGTCTGACGCCGGCCCCGCCGCTCGTCTCCAGCCAAGTCGGCCCCGGGTTCGACGCGACCCAACTGGTGATGATGGGGCGGCTCACGTTTGGTGGGCATCGCTGATGACTTTGGAGACGAACACCTCCGTCAGGCGATCGTCGACGCAGCTGAGGCTGACGAAACCGTTGGCATCCCCGGATCGTTCAAAGTTAAGCGAACCACACGTTCAAGATTGGCCGGGCAACTTCGCCGGGCAGGTCCATCCACCAGGATCCACCGGTCCGATGCCGGCGGGTGCACGTTGATGCCATCCGAACTATCCGCAAAACATGCCCGTTAGCGTACCGACGATGAGATCGCCCTCCTCTAGCGTTACGGGTGAGGCGGTCCGTTATTCCTAAGCCCTCCAAGGTCACGAAGACACGAAAGCAGCGGTTGCCAATCTTGTTGTCTGAAGATGCCTGAGTCCCTTGCCTGCTGCAGCTCGATATCGGTTGCGCGTGATCCGCCTGGAAAATTGCCTGCAATTCCGTGGGCGGTTCAAGTCAGCAAAGGGGAAGTAATCATCATGAAATATTCGAATCTGATTTTCGCAGCGCTGATGGCACTCGCCACGATGGCGTGCACCGGCCCGGCCGGACCGCAAGGTGCGACCGGCAACACTGGCAATACCGGGTACACCGGACCCATGGGACGTGTTGGGGCGACAGGCGGGACTGGCGCAACCGGAGACACCGGTGCAATGGGATACACCGGGGCAACCGGTGATACGGGTGCGACCGGCAATACCGGCGCAAAGGGCAACACCGGCAGTACCGGCGCCCGGGGCGTCGCAGCAGACGGCACCGTGATCATCGTCCCACGTTGAATGCCGCAGAGCCCGTCTTGGCGTGGGCTCAACGATCCCGACGCCCGCGCCACGTCACGCCCGATGCAGGGCGATCGTGAATGGGTGCGCTCAAACTCTTCTGGCGTTTGGCCCGGACATACTGCGGGCCACGGTGTTCCTTGCGCCCGCAGTGGTCGCTCTGCTCGGCTAAAGAAGGCGTCCCCACAATCGGGCGGTCCATTCTTTCATGCGCAGCAGCAGGGATCGTTGCTTCCAGCTGACTTGCTCGATCTCGTCGGATGTCGCCATGTCCTTCGCAAACGCAGCTTCCATTTGCCGTGCGAACGCCTGCCCTAGCATCACGGCGTTGATCTCGTCGTTGTCCAGCGCGCTGCGCCAATCCAGGTTGCTGGAGCCAACGCACGACCAGACGCCATCCACGATCGCAGTTTTGGCGTGCAGCAGAGCACCTCGGCGCTCGTAGATCTTCACGCCTGCCACCAACAGATCTTCGTAATGCGAGCGGCCCGCATAAAACGCGGATGCCGAATCGGAGTGGCCAGGCAGAATCAGCCGGACGTCCACTCCGCGCTTGGCTGCCTCGACCAGCGCCTTCACGAGTTGCGGATCGGGGACAAAGTAGGCGTTGGTGAGGTACACATACTTTTCGGAATTGCTGATCGCCGCGATGAGCATCAGGTAGATAAGACTGAACGCATCATTCGGCGTACTGCCGACTGCGCGAACGATCTCCGTGCCCTGGGGCGACAGATCGGGAAAGTAGTTTCGCGGGTCCAGTGGCTTGCCATGCTGTGTGCTCCAGGTTTGCATGAAGAGCTTCTGAAACTCAGCGACGACCGGGCCGCTGATTCGCACGTCCGTGTCGCGCCACCCGAGCACTGCATCAGCCTTGTCTGATGCTCCAGACCGCCGCCGAAAGGAGGAGCCGCTCGAATAGACGCCGCTGATGTTGATACCGCCAAGAAACGCCGTGCGCCCATCGACGATCAAGAGCTTGCGGTGATCTCGATGGCCAAGCGCCCAGGGTCTAAACCTCGTCAGCGGATTCACCGGATTGAATTCCAGAACATGCACACCGGCTGCCCGCAGGCGATCGAAGTACGCGTTGGTAGTGTGGAGCGCGCCCACGCTGTCGTAGATCAGGTTCACCTGGACACCACGCGACTGCTGGGCGATCAGCAAATCTGCGAATTGCTGCCCGACTTCGCTGTCGTCGATGCCGTAGGTTTCCAGGTTGATATGGTCTTTCGCCGCGGTCATGGCAGCGAACATGGCGCGGTAGGTCGCGGGGCCATCTTGCAACAGGCTGACCTCATTGCCGACCATGAGTGGGCCGCCGCCGATGTCTTGCTCAAGTGCGATCTGCTTGTCCAGAAGCGCGGTATCGCCGGCATTGCGCTTGAGGTTGGCGACGATGGCAGCACTGTGCTTCGCCGATAGCGGGCCCCACGCGCTTCCAAATCGCGCGGCATGGGTGGCATAGCGCTCGCTCAGGAACTGCGTGTCGGGCAGGCTTGTGCAACCGGCCGTGATCGAGAGGGAGCAGGCTGCCACCGCAACCTGCTTGAGCAAGCGAATCATCATCGATTCCTAGGAAACGCGAGAGAGTCCACTCCACGGGCACCGCAGCGCAGATCGCTTCCGTTCGATTCACCCACTACGGCGTGGTCCGTTGCCGCCGGTATTCGTCATATTTCATCTGCATATAGGGCTGCCGCTCCATTTCATGCAACTGCCGCGGATATTGCTCGCTGGCGTTGAACCAGTTGCTCAGACTTTGTTCCAGTCGCTTGTCTGGCGGGCTCGACTGCGCGCCGAGGTACGCATCGACAGCCAAGTAGTAGCGCATGGTGTTGCGCTCCATGAGGCCGCGCGCTCCGCTGACGTATTCTTCTTGCGCGGCCGACGGATCAGCAATGTTGGTAAAGCCAACCTTACCGCGACCGAATGTCGCCAGATAGGCTTTCATCGCAAGGCGCCCGATCATGTCGTAGCTGTAGGCATAGGTCAGATGCAAGAACGTACGGTCGCCGCCGAGCGACACCGCTTCCAGCACGATCCGGTAATCCCGCGTGTTCAACGGTCCGCTGTCGGCGTGCAGCTTGACCTGCAGGTATCCCGGGCTGGCGTTCGTTGCGTCGTAATCGAACTGCACCAGGTAAGTGGACGCGAGGTTTTCAGCGACCGGCTTCCGGCTGATGTTGACGATCAGTGTGTTTCCGTTGCCACCGCCGGACACACGGCAATGCTTGATGTTGGGGTGCAGCATCAACGCATCGCACCAGTTCACTGGCCCCTGCAACGGATCATTGAAGGTGCCGTTGACGGTCGCGAAGGGGTAGTCCATCACCGCGTAGATTTCGCCCTTGACCACGGATCGCGACTCTTGCGAATCGAGATACAGCTGCCGATGAAACGCGTTGCGGTCGAACCGTGGAATCAGGCGCTGGTATGTCTCCCGCATGCGGGCGGCGTCGTCTGCCCCTTGCGCTGCGAGACCTTGGTGTAGCCAACAGCACGCCGCCAGAATGGTGAGCACGCGTCCGCGATTGCGCGGCGGGTGGCTGACTGGGCTTCTGACAGGTGAGCGCATCATCGTGCTCCAGCTCGTGTTTTTCGGGAGGCAAACGTATCTTCCGTCTTCACGACTGATGCATGGCATTGGGCAGAGCGGTATGCACGCGGCTATCGTGACCCGGCTCATTCATTCTAGGGCGCCCGTGGCGAGGCCAGACACCGCCACTTCATCGGATCTTTTAGCGCAGCCGGCAAGCAGCGCATCCACTGCTCGTTAACATCGGTTGTTCCGTCCATTCCGAAGACATTGAGCTGTTCAAGGCTATTCCAGAAAAGCCGAACGGGCGTGCTTGGCACAGCAGCATCGTCTAAATTCCGCAGTCCTCGGTATTAATCTCTACTACGCTCCCCAATGCGTATCTCGGATGCCCCCCTATACTAAAAAGATGGTGCTTCCACGTCAGATCGATGGAGATCTGGCAATTGATCGCCGCACTTTCGCTCCACAACGGCATAGCGTTCGCGCGCCTCTTGCACCTCCCAGTCCTTGCCGGCCTGATCTCGATATGGCTGCGGCTGTATCGGGTAGGAGAATCGAAAATGCGCTCCCTGCTCTTTGCCTTGTCAATACTGCTTTGCCCACTGACTTTGGCTCACGCCGAAGTTAGCGTCAGCATTGGCATTAACTTGCCGGGGTATCCGGAACTTGTCCCTGTTCCAGGCTACCCCGTCTACTACGCGCCTCGCGCGCAGACGAACTACTTCTTTTACGACGGGCTGTACTGGGTGTACGAAGAAGACAACTGGTATGCAAGCAACTGGTACAACGGGCCATGGGAATTTGTCAGGCCGGAGGAAGTGCCGCTGTTCGTGCTCCGCATTCCAGTGCGCTACTACCGGAAGCCGCCTGTGTATTTTCGTGGGTGGAATGGCAACGCGCCGCCACACTGGGGAGAACATTGGGGCCGCAACTGGGAAGAGCGTCGCGGTGGATGGGACCAGTGGGACCGTCGGTCCGTGCCACCTCCAGCGCCGTTACCGGATTACCAGCGCCGGTATTCTGGAGACCGCTATCCTCGCGCGCCAGAGCAACAGAACTTGATTCGCTCCGAGAACTACCGCTACCAGCCGCGCGAGAGCGTAACGCAGCAGCACTTTGGCGGACAGGGTAATAGCCCAGGCGCCGCACGCCCCGCACCGCAACCGCAGGCGCCTGAGCCAAGGCGGTCGCTGAATCAACGCGAGGATGCGTTCCCCGGTCAGCGGCGGCAGCCTGAGCGGCCCACCCAACCCGAGTTCGGGCAACCCGCGCAACGGATGCCTTCACCCCAACCAATGCAGCCTCCGCCGACACGACCGTCGCAGGAGGCAATGCCGGAACGTACTCAACCGCACGGTAACGCAGCAGGTAGTCCGCGCCCCGAGCCGCAACGAGAGGCGACCGGTCAGCAACGATTGCCGGATCAGCAGCGCATGCAACCAGATCGGCCACAGCAGCCACAGCAGCCGGCACGGTCACAAAACCGGCAACCCGGGCAGCAGCCTCCCGCGCAAACGACACGTGAGCAGCGCTCCGAACCACCACCTTCGCAGACAGAAGGGCGTGAACAGCGTGGGGAGAGAAGGAACGAGGAACGCGGTCAGAGCGACCGCTAGTTGCAGGACATACGCGTGGCGCAGCGCGTCATTGCGCCGCGTCACCGTGCGTCGAAAAGGCATGCCTGATGGTGGCATCTCCAATCTTGACGCGCTTGATACTCAGTATGCAGGCGCTGCCGGCCCTCGCCCTAGCCGCGCCTTGCGTCTATGCCCCCGTCTTTGTCCCCCCTCTTTGTCCCCCTTTCGTCATCGCTGAGCGCCGCACAATGTGTCGGCGCAATTCTTATTTTGGACTTCAGTCCAGGAACAGTACGTGCCCGCAATAAAGAAAGGCCGCCCAAGAATGGCCAGAGAATGCGGGGAGAATTGATGCGCTATAGCTTGCCCAACACAAACAGAACGATGACCACGAGCAGTATGAACCCGAGAATGCCACTGGGGCCATAACCCCATCCTCTGCTATGTGGCCAGGTCGGAATCGCGCCCAGTAGCAACAGCACCAGAACAATCAGCAGAATGGTTCCTAACGTCATTTAGAGTCTCCTCAATATGCCTTAACGAAGGCGGGTTGTGTATTCGGCGTGACCCGGGTCCATCGCTGAGCATCCCAAAGCCGTGGAGGATGGGAACAGTACATATAGGTTTGTTTTAGTTCTGTTCGACAGGAACGAATTGACCTGAATCAATGACAAACGCGCCAACTCAGGCGCCCTCGGCGTATCGCTTCAGAGCACAACGTCGAGGAGCCGGGCCGGCGTTTAACCGTCCAAACTAACCGCCAATATCGCCGCACCATTTCCCTGTATTGGACTGACAGCGCGCGCGGGGCCTACGGTGCGCGTTCGCTGCCAGCTCAAGCTTCGGTGTGAGGCATCGGAAACTGCACTTGTCTGCATGTCGACTGCGATACTCGCTCAGGGCTTGCGCTGCTTCTTGAGCTGCGCCTTCGCATCGCCGTACGCGGCTTGCCCTTTCCCCGCAGCCTGTTCGGTCTTTCCCTTCACTACGGTCGCGTCGTTTCCGGTGACCTTACCAACAGCTTCTTTCACCTTTCCCTTCGCTTGTTCAATACGCCCCTTCACTTGGTCCTTGTTCATGACAATGCTCCTTGCAAAGTCGATACCCACATTGGTCGCCGGGCACGCGTATCTTGTATCTTGATCGCGCCATGCGTGGAGTTTTGAACGCCGGCGCGATGTCCGCAGAAAGCAGCCCCGTCCAACGAGCAAACATTCTTGCTCCGCAGTCGTGATGCGGTCTGTACGGTTGCTGACGATGGCGACACGTTAACGCTAGCTACACGCCGCCTTCCATCCACCGAGACGGCATGGAAATCAGCGTTCCCATGACGAGGGGGACGCCGACTTTCTCTCCATCGCCACACCCAGGCTATTTGCCAACCTGGTTGCCCACCACCCCGCCAACGACGGCACCGCCCACTGTCCCTACCGCACTGCCGCCTGTCAGCACCGCGCCCGCGACTCCGCCGACACCGGCACCGATGGCCGTATCCGTACCGCGTCGAGACATCCCGGCACACCCCGTCGCAAGCGTCACGATCAACAACATCGCGCCGCACAGTCCTGCTATTCGATCGTTACGCATTTTGTGCACCTCCGTCTCGATCGCATCCCAAGCATCTTGTTGCAGAGAACGCTGACGCGAGACTTGAATTTTCTGTACAGACCATGAACGGCGTACAGCCCACCAAGTCACCCTCGCGGCCCTAGGTATGTGTCGCGCGAATGCCTCAAGCCTCAATATCCTCGCTCGCTGGACGGGTGTCGGTACGGCGGCAGACGCAACGATCACGCAGCTTGAGGCTCGATTGTCTTCGTGTCTTCGCGCAGGTGGGCGGGCGGCGCAACGGGGTCGCGAGGGGAAATCACGAACCGGGTTTTGTACGGTACCGGGCCGACAGCCCCCCGTCATCCCGTTACGCTGCAGTCACAAATTGCAGTGAGCCGGCACACCCCGGCATACCGAGGCAAACGCCACGAGGATTTCTATGAACAGTTCGCTCAGCCTGTCAAACGGAACGCTTGAAATACGCACGACGCAGCGTAGTGACCGGCGATGGTTTTCTGAATATCGCTTTACGCCCAACAATGGACGTGTCACCCCTTGGGCACAGGCGGCCATTCCGGAGGGATTCGTTTCTCCTGGCCTGGCATTCAGCGCGGGGATACTACTGGGGCAACAATGCGCGGAGCTTGCCCGCTGAAGCAGGCATTGCCATTGCGGCAGAGCTACTGCCGCAAGAGGCCAACCTCGACATGTGCATCACGTGTTTGCGTGTCGATGCCTATAGCAGGAACATCGCCATGGCGGCAACGCCCATGATCGCCGTGGCTGTCCCCCTAAGGACGTTCAGAGACGGGCCCTAGGTTTCCACGACCCCCGCATGTGGCTCAGGATCCACCGCATTCTCGGTTCTGATCGCAGCCAGACATGCGTCCACCATGCTCCGAACCGAAGTGGCATAGTGATGGGCACCGATCGCGGACTGGAGCGCCTCACTCCAATGATCCGTATCACCGCTTGTCCAGAGACCGACGACGATCGACGCATCCGGGAAACGCTGCTGCACGCGCCGAACAAGGTAGCGCAAGTGGGACGGAATGCCATCAATATTCAAATAGAAAATACACACAGTGGTCGGCGCGGTGACGGCCATCCCTTGCATCCCGGCACGCGAGGCCGTGTCATGCGGGACAACCCGGCAATCCAGATCGTGCTTTCCCAGGAGCTGGACGAGAATGGTCGACGCCAGTTCGTCAAGTGGGCCTCTTCCGGCGATACAAAGGACGTGGCCGTCCGTGCTTCTAGCCGATAGCATCTCGACACTCCGCAACGGGGACGTGGCATCCGGCGAGGGCGAACCCAGTTGAGCGGTGGATGGAGCCAGCGCAGCGGCGTGGTCGTCAGGCTCATCTGGACTCGGTTCAACGTCTGCAAAGCTCTCCAGGCCCTCGACGAGATCGTTCACCACGGTTTCTATTCGCACCAGTTGTGCGGCGGTTACCACGCCGCGCGACACGTCACTGGCTGCAAGCTGCAGTCCCTTGATGGCGACTTCATCGTAGTACGAGGAGAGCGATCGGTCGCGCAGCAGAACTTCGGCTTGCTCTAGCGCCCCATCCGGATCACCGGCTAGCGCTCGCTGGTAAAAGGTCTCCACTGGCGTGAGCGTGGGCTGATCACCCAGCAGCACGTCGAGCACTTCGAGTCTCCCGACATGCCGGCCGAGTACGACGAGGCAAAGCGTCAGCGGGGTGGACAGGATCAGCCCGATCGGGCCCCATATCCAGCTCCAGAAGATCGCGGCGACCACAACGGAGAATGGGGAAATACCGGTGCTATGGCCATATAGCATCGGCTCGATGATCTGACCGGCCAATAGTTCGACGGACACGAAAAGCGCCAGGGACCAGATCGCCATCGACCATTCAGGACTGACGGCTGCGCCCAGGGCGGTAGCCAGAACGGCGACGATCCAGATTCCCACATAGGGCACCAGGCGCAACAGTGCAGCCAGCATGCCCCACAGCACCGGACTTGGTATGCCAATCAGGAAGAGCCCGGTCCCGATCGCAACCCCCACGCTAGCATTGACGGTGAATTGCAAAAGGAAATACCGGCTGAGGCGGAGCGCAGCGTCATCCATCGCAGTGGTGGTCCGATGCAAATCGCCTGACCCGAACAGCCGGATGGCTCGATTCCGGAGGTCGTCACGCTGCAGCAGGATGAAGATCGTTACGATGAATACGATGAACGCGGTCTCAAGCGGCCTGACAACCGGGGCGAGCACCTGCCGTGCCAGATGAAACGCGCTCGGAGTCGGCTCGACCACCTCGACCGGAAGCGCGGTGGGAGGCTTGGCCTGCGGTACGGCAGCGCGAGGCTCGCTCGCTTGTGGCAAATCAACGGTTGCCCGCTGAAACGCCCTGTCAGCGGTGCCGGCCATACTGCTGAGCTTTCCAATCGTCAGACGATGCGCGGTGTTGAGCCTCTGTTCGATGGTGGCCTGATAGCGCGGCATGTCGATGGCCAGCGCGGTGATCTGGGCCGCGATCACGCCGCCTAGCAAGACCAACCCCGAAACCGAAATTGTCACTGCAACCAGGACCGAGACGATCCGGCCGAGCTTGATACGGCAAAGAAAACTCACCAGCGGCGTTACCAGGACGCTGAGGAAGACAGCGAGGGTGATGGGGATCAGAACGTCTCGCCCCACATAGAGCCCAGCGACAACGGTCACCCCGATGGCGAGGTTGACAAGGCTCTGCAGGCTGGAGGGCTCGGAAGGCTTCAGATGCGCCACATGCCTCAGCGGACGCGGTTCAACCGGTTCTGGCATCTCGGACTCGCAGAAAATCTGTCGCACCGCATATCGCCCGCCTGCTGGCACGGATCAGGAAGATGTGCGTGCCGGCGGCCAGGTCTGGATGGGCCACGGAGACGATGCGGCTGGGCTCCGGGCCCGGTGCGGGTGATCGTCCGCTGAGAAGCGGTTCAGGATGCGTTTCTCAGGTGCAATCAGGCATGCAGTTCCCGCGCGTGCCGGTCTGCCTGCCAATACGGGGGCGTGCCGTAGTACTCGTGGATACTGGTGGCCCATTGCGAGTCCGCCATGCTCGGCCAATGGGTCTGATCAAAGCCTGGCGCGGCTTCCAGCCGCTTCTTGTCGATACCCAGTACAAAGCTCTTGCGCACAGTGTCCAGTGTCAGCGCCGACCAGGGCACGGCGAACAGTTTGGTTCCTACGCCTAGAAAACCTCCGAACGACAGCACCGCATAAGCGATTTGCCCGCGGGGAACATCGAGCATGATGTGATCGATCTTGCCGAGCTTGTCGCCACTCGGACCGACAACCAGATTGCCGACAAGCGTGTCGGCGGCCATGATCACAGGGCCGGGGCCAGAGGTGTTCAGTTCACTACTGCCGACGATGACAGCGCGTGGCCCGGTGCTTTGAGGGTCCAGTTCATTGACGTTCATGGTGTGACTCCAGGTAGAGCAGGTGGCCCATCGGACCAGCGTCGGGCGCTGGCCTGGGCACGCTGTCATTGCGCACGGGTTTTGCCCTTGCGTTGTGTTGCCGGCTTGACGCCGGAAGGTGCTTTCTTGCTGCCGACAGCGAGGCTCCAGTCGGTCCTGTCGCGAGGGGTACTGACCTGCTGTTCCGCGTACATGGCGGCGCTCGGCGAGATGGGGTCGCTCGCCGGAAATGTCATCTCCAGCGAGGCGTCCACAATGGACTGATAGGTATGCCCACCCTCCGGCGCAGGCTTGGATGCGTGACCGCGAGGCTTCGATTTGCTTTGCTGTGCGGGGGTAATGACTCTGTGCATGGATCCCTCCTGCGTGACTGTGACTCGGCCGCTCACGGCCGCCGGCGCACGCCGTCAAGGTGCCGCCCAACTGTTTCCGGCCAACAAGGACGCCTCAGAAACCAGGCAAGCGCTCAAGACTTGTGGAGGCCCAAATGGTTCTCCACCGACGTCACGCCAGTGACGCCCTTGGCCACCTCAGTTGCCATCCGCCGTTCCGTAGCGGTAGGAACACTGCCGGTCAGGCGTACCACGCCGTCGCGCGTACGCACGTGTATGTGCATGGAACTCAGCTTCTTCTGATCGAGCAGGTTGGCCTTGACCTTGGTCGTGATTGACGTATCGGAAACACCTGCGCGCACCGTCTCATGTGTGGGGTTGGGGTGCATGACCGACGCAGAGGGTGCATAGCTTTGCCCCCGACCAAGGGGCGCATAAAGGCCAGTTGCAAGCGCGAGCAACGCTGCGCTGGTGGTGAATGTGATGGCGCGGGTGGGTTTCATTTGAACGACCTCGACTCGGACGGACAGTTGCAGGCGCGGAGTGTCACTAGGTGCATGCCAACCACCTTGAACAGGCCGCCGCGCGCCGGGGCATTCAGAAGAAAACATGTCTTCATCATGCAGCCCTGACAAATCAAGGATGACTGCCGTTCACGTTGAAGTCGGTACGCTGGCGAACACGTCCCTTTCGCCGCAACGGGCTGTGCGTATCGACCATTCAGGCAACACGCGTCGCTGATTGGGGCCATCCTCAGGGCTTGGCCTGAAGACTCACTTACCCCGTCTATCCCATGCGGCTGACGCGACGGTTTGGGCAACGATCAGCCTCAGAGGTCCATCCGATGTCCAGACGGCTCTATCTCAATCCGAAGTATCCCAGCACGAACAAAACGATAACCACGGCACCGACAAGCCAGATGATGCTATTCATGATGCGCTCCTTAAACGCCGCCCCTGCATGAACAACGGGCGCGATGCGAAGCTTGTCTGTGAAGACCCGCTATGCGAGGGCGCCCGTCGCCTTTCGCGCAAGGGTGCCGCCACGTTGACACACCTGACAGGGAAGCGTCTGTACGGTAGCGGTCAGCCATGCATGGGGAATTGTCAGCGGCAAGGCGATAGCGTGGTGGTGGCGTGCAGGATCAGCGCGCGTGGCAACGTGCTCTGCGCTGGAGGGGGCGGAATTCCAGCGCTATCCCGCGTACGCATGGCACCGTGCAGCGTCATCAGCAAACGGATGTACGCCATGAGTGATGGATGTGCGGCCCCTCATGGCCGATCAAAGCGCCGCACGGGCGCGATCGTCGTGGAAGTGTCGCGGATGCGGGCGCGAATCCACAATTCTCCGGCTCGGAACGATCAGTCGAAGCGGTAGTTCCTGGACGGATGCAGGTGCCATCTCCCGTCCCCAGGTAGTTCCAGAACTTGGTGATGATATTTGAGGAGTGTGGCTCGATGGCTGACGCTGACAAGCGTCATCGGCATGCCGGCCAGTTGCAAGTAAAGGCCTTCCTCGTTGCCGATATCCAAGGCGCTGGTTGCCTCATCCAGCATCGCATAGCGCGGCTTTGCGAGCAGTACACGCGCGATTGCCAGGCGCTGCTGCTCCCCAACGGACAACACTTTCCCCCAGTCCAGCTCCGCATCTAGCCCTCCAAATCTGCCGACGATATTCGGCAGGTTGACCCTCTTCAACAGTCGAAGGAGTTCCTCGTCAGAGACGTGCTGACCCTGGTGGTTCGGATAGAGCAGTTGGTTGCGCAGGCTGCCAATCGCCATGTAAGGGTGCTGCGGCAAAAACATCATTTCGTCTGGCTTGGGCCGCACGATGCATCCCGTGCCGCAACTCCACAAACCCGCGATCGCGCGCATCAGAGAACTCTTCCCGCCCCCGCTGACACCGACAATGAGCAGCCCCTCTCCCGGGTTGATCGACACGGTCAAGTCCTTGACCAGCGTCCTCTCACGGTTCGGTGTCTGCAAGGTGACATGGGCCAGCGCCAGGCGGGAGTCCTGCAAGGCTTTTATCGTGCCCTCCGCATTCGGGGGTGCTGCCGGCCTCCCTGTTAGGGAGATGGAGAATGTGTCCAGCCGATCGAGCCCCGCCACAAATCGGCTCAGGCTTTCAAAGTTGTCAACAATCACGGCCAAGGCGCTCAGGATGGCCGCAAATGCGCCCGCAGCCTGGATGGCCCGACCGACTTCGAGTTCCCCCGAAAGAACGCGCGAAGCGACAATGGCGCTGGGCAGCATGATGGTCAGGAAGCCATAGCCATACTGAAAAAAATTCAGTTTCAGCTGCCAGTTGATGAGCTTGTTGAAGTTATGGAAGACACGCTCAAAACGCCCTTTCACATGAACATATTCCTGATCCTCACCACGATAGAACGCAATGGATTCAGCATTCTCGCGAATCCTGATCAGGCTGAAGCGGAAATCCGCCTCGCGCTTTAACTGATAGAAATTCAGCCCAATCAAGACGCGCCCGAAGAAAACGATCGATATCAACGTGCCCGCAATGGCGTAGATCACAAGAAAGAGGACGAGCAACCTGGAAATCGACCACAGGACGCTGCTGAACGCCATGAGTTGCAGAATTGCACCAATGCTCACCAGCAAAAAATAGAGAGACTGCTGCGTAAACGTATTGATGTCCTCTGTCATCCGTTGATCCGGATTGTCTATCGCGGCATCTGAATTGAGTTTGTAAAAAACCCGATCCTTGAAATAACCCTCCAGGTAATGACTGGTAAGCCAGCGCCGCCAGAGAATTCCCAACTTGTTTCTAATGAAATAGTAAAATGCGTAAATCGGCACCGCCACGATCAAAATATAAATGCATTTTACGATGGAGGCCCAGAAACGATCCGCATCCTTGGCCGCCAATGCCGATGTAAATTCACCGGATTGCTCATTGAACAGTACATTGGTTTCGGTCTGCCCCAACAGCAACACGATCAGAAGAAAAAGCAAGCCAGTCGCCATCCATTTGTCCTGAGAGAACCAGTAAGGCTTCGCGATAGCCCAGAATCGAGTCCACAGGCGACGGCTGGAAGTGTCAATAGTGCTCTCAGACGCCAGGCCGCCGTGCGGTCTCTGATCATTGGCGCCGCCCATGTCACGACTCCCAGAACGGAACGAATCAAATGCCATATTCAGCACATTGATGCTGGCGCGGTCACGTTGCGGGATGGCACCAGATCACTACCGAACTATAGGCGAGCAAGATGGGGCCATACGCTCCATACGGGAAGCGAGGGGCTCTTCTCTCAAAGGATGGCCGCCACGGTTTCATCCCGTCATTCGTGCCTGCGGTTCTCACGAACGGCGTCGCCGGTCTCAGGAGTAAGTCACTCGACGCAACATCGCCCTTGAAATCCGTGAACAACTGTATATATTCACAGTAACTGTAAATTTATACAGCACTCACCATGGACGACCTGATCCGCATCGAAAACGAGTACGACCGCCAGACGGTGCTCTGGCTGCGTGAGCGCCTGGGTGAACAGGCCCTGAACGAAGTCGTGTTGCGCATGGACGTGCGCGGGCGGCCGTATGCGTCGGAAGTCTGCCGCACGCTGGGCCTGACGCCGCCACCGCGCAAACGGGCGACAGCGCGGGCGCGACCGCTCAACCGGGCGGTTGGCGAGGCATATCTGGCCACCATTCGCGGCATCCTGGGCGGCGGGCATGCGGCGGCGTAAGCCCGGCTTGGGTTAATCCGCCAGTGTGGCGGCCGTCTCTTCGCGCAGCCAGGCGAGCCAGGCACCGGCCGGGCTGTCCGGAGCAATAGGCGCATCGGCCAGCAGGTAGTAGCCCGAACCGTCACGCCGGAACCCTTCGGGCGCAATCAGCCGCCCGTCTTTCAGGTCGTCACCGGCCATCAGCCTTGACGCGATAGCGGTGCCCTGTCCCGCCAGGGCCGCCTGCAAACTTAGATAGAAATGTTCATAGCGCGCCTCGGGTAACCGTCCGCGCGGCCGCGCCGTGCCGCTCGCCCGCCACCACGCCTGCCATGCATCGGGGCGCGTGGCGGTGTGCAGCAGCCGTCGGCGCACGGCGACATCCGCTTGCGGGGCGTGTACCGGGCCGATCCACTCGTCGCAAATGGGTACCGCATGCACGTGCGCGGGCCATGCAAAGTCATCGCGGCGCAATGCGACGTCAACACCGGTGCGTGCGAAATCGATTAGCCCACCCGCCGCAAACAGATGCACCTGAATGGCAGGATGCCGCGCCTGAAAGCGCGAGAGCCGCGGGATCAACCAACGCATCGCCAGCGTCGGTTCGCATGACACCACGAGCGCCGAGGACGTTGCCCGACGGGCAATCCGGTCGATGCTATCCGTGAGAATTGCGAACGCATCGGCAGCAGCCGCATGCAACTGCTCGCCCGCCGGTGTCAGGAAGACTGCCCGGTTGCGCCGCTCGAACAGATCCACCCCTAACGATGCTTCCAACTGCCGTATCTGTCGGCTGACAGCGCCGTGCGTCACATGCAGTTCCTGCGCCGCACGCACGAAGCTGCCATGCCGTGCAGCAGCGTCAAACACACGCAGGGTATTGAGCGGAGGCAGCGCCATCTGTCAGTTTTTCTCACCAAAAAACGGCATCATAAATCGATTTTCAGCGATGGCGGACACATCCAGAATCGGCGCACCTTCACTTTGCGATTGCGCCCGACATGACCGAACTCCTTGCTGTTGCCGTCATCACCGTCCTGGCCGTGATCAGCCCGGGCGCGGACTTTGCCATGGTCACGCGCAACAGCCTGCTGCATGGGCGGCGCGCCGGCGTGCTATGCGCGTTGGGCATTGCGCTGGGCGTGCAGGTGCACGTGCTCTACACGATGTTCGGCGTGGGGCTGCTGATTGCGCATGCGCCGGCGCTTCTGCATGGCATCAAGCTGGTGGGCGCAGCGTATCTGGTATGGATTGGCTGGAAGACGCTGTCGGCCCAGGCGTTGCCCATCGGCGAGACATCCGCTGAGAGCGCCGGCACCCCGACGCTATCGGCCAGCGCCGCGCTGCGCGTGGGCTTTCTCACCAATGCGCTCAATCCAAAAACGACGCTTTTCGTCGTCAGCACGTACACGCAGGTCGTGCATCCAGGGACGCCGCCGGCGGTGCAGTTCGGCTATGGCGTGTTCATGTCGGCGGCGCATGCGGCATGGTTTGCGTTGGTGGCGGTGGTGTTTGCCTCAGGTGCGTTGCGACGTTCGTTGCTGGCACGGCAGCGCATAGTGGACCGCGTGATCGGCGTGACCCTGATCGGGCTGGGATTGGCACTGGGGCTCGCGCGGCTTGCGTGATGTCGCACACACCGCCCTCCCCTTCCATTCAAAACGCAGCCGGCCCATGCCTGTGCCCCTGCCGTCTGCCCCAGGTCTTCTGCTGCATTAACAGGCGCCATCCCGTTTGAGACAGTCCCCTCGCGCCCTGCCCGTCGCCACGTGGCGATGGAGGCCATCGCGCAAACCCGCTGACTCGCAGCACAACCTCGTACCTGGAGTGCAACCATGCAATGGAATCGCGCCTTCACTGATCTGATCCGCAACGGCCGCGCGGCTTACTGGGGCAACTGGACACTCGCCCCCGCCATCAAACCCGGCGCCGTCGGTTTTGTGTCGCCCGACACCGGCGACTTCACGCCCGTCAAGCCGGAAACGCCGGGCGTGGCGATCAACACGCGCACCGTACCCAACCAATGGAAGCTATCGACCAACAACGTCCACCGCACCGAGAGCAACGTGAAACTCGATGGCTCGGCCACCGATCCCGAAAGCGGCACCAAGATCAACGCGGGCGTGGAAGTGAAATGGGAGTTCTCCTCGGTCGGGTCGATCGCATCGGAATTCGGCATTGCCTCGGAGTCATACATCAGCGACCTGACGCAGCTCACGCGGCCCGAGACGATCAAGTGGCTGGCCGAGCAGGCGCAGTCCGTCAGCATGGGTTCGGGCGGCAACATCGCGCAGGGCTTCGGCGTGGTGACCAGCGTGATCCTGGCCAACAGCGGGCTGAACGTGGGGTCGCAGGACAACAACTCATCGTTCTCGATCACCGGCTCGGCCGGGGCCGTGCATGACATGCTGGGCAGCGCCACCGGCAAAGGGTCTTTCGTGTCGGTCAACCAGACCAAAAGCGTCGACCAGCACCTGTGGCCGTTCGAGCCTGGCACGCAGGCGCCGGCACCCATTCCGGTGGCCTACACCTTTGCGTCGTTCGACGGCAACCTGCTGATCCCGAACTGGATCACGCGCCTGGGCGGCTTCGAGATCTACTTCAACAACAAGCCGGGCTGCACCTACGTCACGCACATTAAGCTGCGCTACAACACACCGCAAGGCCCGCGCAGCGATGAGTTCTCGCTCAGCGGCGGCATCTCCAAGACGGTCGCGAACATCCCGCTCAACGCCACCAATATCCAGGTCGACGTAAAGTTCCAGGGTGTGGTGAACAGCGACAACTACTCGTTCAACTGGCCCAGCCCGCTCGGCCAATGGCTGACCGGCCGGCGCGAGATCGAGATGACGGGCGTGTGGCCGGGCAAGACCCACGCCATCGAGAAGTAACGCCAAAAGCAACGCGGCGGATCGTCCGGGAGGAGACGTCCGCCGCGCTGTATCTGTATGCGGTGCGTGGCGAGTTACGCCGCCTGCTGGCGCTTGCGCTCGATATCCGGCAGAAACACCGTCAGCAGGCCGATGAGCGGAAGGAACGAGCAGAGATGATAGACGTTGTAGATGTCGGTCGCATCGGCCAGCTTGCCGAGCACCGCAGCGCCAATGCCGCCCAGCCCAAACGCAAAACCGAAGAACAGGCCCGACACCATCCCGACCTTGCCGGGAATCAGCTCCTGCGCATACACGAGGATGGCCGAGAACGCCGAGGCCAGCACCAGCCCGATGATCACCGTGAGCACGGCCGTCCAGAACAGGTTGGCGTACGGCAGCAGCAGCGTAAACGGCGCAACCCCAAGGATCGACACCCAGATCACCGCCTTGCGGCCCACGCGATCACCAATCGGCCCGCCCACGATCGTGCCCACCGCCACCGAGAACAAGAAGAGGAACAGGAACAGCTGCGACGTCTGCGCCGACAGGTGGAACTTGGTGATCAGGTAGAACGTGTAATAGCTGTTCAGGCTCGCCAGGTAGAAGTACTTGGAGAAGAGCAGCACGACCAGCAGCGTCATCGCAAACGCCACCTGCTTGCCCGACAGCCTGATCGCGGCATGCGCGCGACCACCGGCCTTGCGGCCATGGCCCGCCGCACGTTCACGCTTGTACCAGCCGCCCACGTGGTACAGCACGAAAATGGCGACCAGCGCCGCAATCGAGAACCAGGCCAGGCTGTGCTGCCCATAGGGCATGATGATGATTGCCGCGAGCAGCGGACCCATCGCGCTGCCCACATTGCCCCCCACCTGGAACAGCGACTGCGCCAGCCCATGGCGGCCGCCCGACGCCATACGCGCCACGCGCGACGATTCCGGATGGAAGATCGACGAGCCCGTGCCCACCAGCGCCGCCGCCAGCAGCACCGTGCCGAAGTTGGGCGCCACCGATAGCAGCACCAGCCCCACCAGCGTGAAGCCCATGCCCACCGACAGCGAGTATGGCTTCGGATGCTTGTCGGTATACAGCCCGACCATCGGCTGCAGCAGCGACGCCGTGATCTGGTACGTGAGCGTGATCAGCCCGATCTGCGAGAAATCGAGGTGGAAGTTGCCCTTGAGCAGCGGATAGATCGCCAGGATCAACGACTGCATCATGTCGTTGAGGAAGTGCGCGAAGCTGATGGCGCCGATCACGCCAAAGCCGGTCTTGTCGGCCTGCGCGGCGGAAGTTGCCGACGCAGCAGCCGTGCCGTTTGCGGTGGTTTGCATGATGGTTTGAGGTCACGATAACGAGGCGAGGAAGCGCTCAATCTTGCGCCTAAACGGTGCAGGCGTGTTACCGCAAATTCGACAACGATTAGCGCAAACCGGACAAATTACTGTCGGGGCAAAAGCGTCAGCCCGCGCGGCGCCGTTTCCACCAAACCACCTACCCTCTTCCCACAAACCCTTGCCCAGCTTGCCCTGGCAGGCAGCTAACCTGTTAGCCATATTCGCGCGCAGGGCTACTCCGTTCGGAGCATGGCCGCTCAGGAGACGCTTTCTATACTCGCCAGCATGGACTGCAGCACGACGCCGGAAGCGCCAGCGCGGCGCCAGTGCCGACGGCCTGTCGGACTCCGATGCGTGGGCAACTTCACACGCACAACAAAGGTCCGCAACACGAACCGATGACCAGCATCGACGATGCCGCACATCGGCCAACATCGGAGGGGAGAACCATGATGATCCTGCTAACGGGAACGCTCTGCCGCGCGATGGGAGACCTCTTCTATCAGGCCCTGCTCGACGACCGGGTCGTCTGCTGCTTCGTCACCTCCGAAGCCGTGGATGTCACCGGCAACGCCACGCGCCCGCCGCCCGCTTCGTTCCCGTGTACCGACCCTCGGCTCGCTGACGTCTCTCGGTCAGCGAGTTATTGCGCGCCCCTCGTCCCGTAGGGCGCGCTCTTTTCTGCCGATGCCGTCAGCGCGGGGGCGCTGGCGGGTCACCCCGCGCATCAACACGAGAAACGCGTCAGCCGATCAGCCCGGCGTCCGTCAACTCGCGCTTCATATAGGCGTACAGCACTGGCGCGGCAATCACGCCGCCGACGCCAAACAGCGCCTCCATCACAATCAGCGCGAGGATCAACTCCCACGCGCGCGCATCGATGCGGCTGCCGATGATGCGCGCGTTCACGAAGTACTCCAGCTTGTGCACCACCACCAGGAAGATGAGCGACGCCACCGCCAGCTCCAACGATGCGGTCACGCTCATCACCACGATGGCCGTGTTCGAGATGAGGTTGCCGGCCACCGGAATCAGCCCCGCCACGAAAGTCAGCAGGATCAGCGATTTGGAATACGGCACATGCTGCCCAAACAAGGGCAGCGCGCCCAGGAGGTAGATGGCGGCGAGCGCCGTGTTGAGCGCGGAGATCTTCACCTGCGCAAACACCACCGCCTCAAAGGCATCGGTCAACCGGCTCAGCCGGCTCACCAGTGCTGCGGCCAGCGGCTTGTGGTGCACGGAATCCGGCGTTTCCGACCACGCCACCATCGCCCCCAGGATCAGCCCAACCAGCATCAATGCGCTGGCACGCAACCCGTCGATACCGAGAGTCGAAACCTGATGGCCGTGCTCCTTGATCATCTGCACAAGCTGCACACGCAGCTCAGTCACCGACTGCGGAACGTAATTGACCACCGCCGCCGGCAGCGATTCACGCAGGTTGTCGAGCACGTCGGCAGTGCGCGTGAGCATGCCTTCGAGCCCGTGCCCGTGCTCGACCAGGCGACCGATCCCGATACCCAGTCCAGCAAGAATCAGGGCGGCGATGACGGACACGCAGATCACCGCAATCGCCTTCGCGCCCTTGGACAGCGGGCGCCGCTCGAGCAGGCGCGCCTCCAGCCTGCGTGCCAGCGCGTAGACGAGGAAGGCGGCAATGGCGGCCGGCAGCAAGTGCAGCCAGAGCACGGCCCCAATCATGGCCGCCACCAGCACATAGCTGACAGCGTTGATGGGGCGCGTGTGTGCGCTGGGAGGAAGTTCGGAAGGCAGCATCGTCATGAAAACAGACCGGCAGCAATGTTGATGGAGAGCGCGAGGATGCTCGTATTGAAAAAGAACGACAGCAGCGATTGCCCCAGTACCGCCCGCCGCATGGCGCGCGAACGGATGCTGATATCGGCCGTCTGGCTGGCGACCGCGATCGTAAAGGAGAAGTAGAGGAAATCCCAGTAATCGGGCTCGAGCTGCTCGTCGGGAAACCGCAGCGGCGGCTCGTGGGGCGCACGGTAATACAGATGAGCGTAGTGCACCGTGAACATCATCGGCACCATGAACCACGCGCCCAGCACCGTGATGCCGGTGAAGACGTAGTGCGACGTCTGCGCATGCCCCGCCGACTTGGCTGTCGCCAGTTCAAACGCAATTGCCACCATGCTGGCCACCACACCGAGGCAGATCACCGCCAGCACGGCAGAGGCGCGTTCGTCCTCACGGCGGGCGACGGCCCGAATGCGGAGAGGGTCCGCCCGCAACATCATCGCGGTGATCAGGATCAGGTACGCCCACACGGCGATGTCCCAGCCGAGCAGCAGGCGCACGAGCCACCCGTGCACAGGCACAACGGCGGCGGCAACGGCACCCAGCGCAAACGACGCCAGCAGGCGCGGCCGTGTCGCCGCAAAGCGGGAAACCTGGGAAATCTCGGAGGACTCGTCTTGCGGGTTCACATGCGTCTCGGGTGCGTGTTCGGGGTGTTCACACAAGGCCGGCAACGCCAGCCGATGAGGCGACATGGTAGCCGCTTCAGCGCGGCATCAGGACGATCAGGACGTCATCAAGACAGCGAGAGCATGGAAGCAAACGAGCGCTTGCAGCGCTCCTGCAGGCGTTCGTGCGTGGAGAGCTGCTCTGCGGTCACGGTGGCTTCCGGATACACGCGGCACATGCCGATCATGGCCGTCTCAAGCGACCCCTGCGACCCGGCCTGGAACTGGAATTGCTCCAGCACCGTGTCATCGGCATCGCGCACGGTGATCTGGAATGGGCCCGGGGTGACGGTCGCACAGCCGGCCAGCATGGCGACCGCCACCAGCGTAAGGCTCAGGAGGGAGCGGGTCGGACGACGGAAACGAATCATCATGGCTTCCTGATTGCGATGAGAGTGAGACGCGGCAATGGCGACTCGGTTCGCAATCATCGCGCTTCCCGGTGACACAAACAAAAACGCCCGCAGTGTGCGGGCGTTCTTGCGGGAGGAACCAGGCTCAGGCCACGGCACCTTCGGTGTACGGATCAAACTTGCTGCCGGCCTTGGCACCTTCGGTATAGGTGTCGAACTTGCCGGCGCGGGCCAGTGCACCTTCGGTGTACGGGTCGAACTTGCTGCCAGCCTTGGCACCTTCGGTATAGGTGTCGAACTTGCCGGCGCGGGCCAGTGCGCCTTCGGTGTACGGGTCAAACTTGCTGCCGGCCTTGGCACCTTGGGTGTACGGATCGAACTTGTCGCCGGCCTTGGCACCTTGCGTGTACGGGTCAAACTTGTCGCCAGCCTTGGCGCCATCCGCATACACGTCGAAGCGTTGGCTGACTTGCGCAGCACCTTGCGTGTACACGTCAAACTTGGCTGCTGCCAGGGCCGGCACACTTGCCAGGGCGATCAGGGCAGCAATCAGGGTACGTTGGGCTTTCATGATGTCTTCTCCAGATGGGCGCAGCGCGTCGGGCAGGTGATCCGGACATTTCCTGATCTTCTTTTCGCTGCGGCGCCGCATTCGATGAAGTCATCGTAGGCCAGCCTGTCCAGACAATAAATGTCGCGACAGACAATTTATTGTTGCGATATGTGAAATTGCGGGAAAACCCGCATCAACAGTGACTTTGCGGCCTGCAGCAAAGGCTGGCGAGTCAATTTGCGCAAACGTCGGATGTGACTTTTTTGCTCAAAGTCAGCGTTGTGCGACCCTCGAACCGGTTTTATGGGTGCGTTCTGACGCATCGCATCATGGCTTTCCAACGCCACAGATTGTCATTTCCCGATACAAACGCGCACAGGCTGGCGAATCACTCTGTGTCACACTGCGCGGCATTCGCTTTCAAACCCAGCCACGATGAAACGCCTTCTGCTCGCTGTGTCGCTCCTTGGTGTTGCATTCCTTTCGGGCTGTGGCGTGGTGGCCGCGCCGTGCCGCGTGGCATCGGCGGGCCTGAAGATGGTGCCGCTGGTGGGGCATGTGGCGGCCGCACCCACCGACGCCTGCGCCGACATCATCGATTGAGCGTCATTGGGCGCAGCACGCCCAACATCTATTGAGGCTTCGCAGCCTCCCTCTGCTGCATCACCCAATCCTGCAAGTCTTTCAGTTGCTGGGCGTTGCTGTGGAAAGCTTCGGCTTCGCGCTCGTGCTGGGCTTCAACGTCAGAGAGGACAACGCCACTGGCGGCTTCATCAAGGAGGCCGGCGGTGGTGGGAAGCTCGGCGCGGTTGGCGGAGTTCCACATGCCGACAAAGCGGCCAGGGATGCGCACCTCCTCTGACGGAGACCCTCATGGAGCATGACCCGAACGCCGATCCAGGGCCTGCGACCAGCGGCAACGCGACCTTTGTCGACTGGCTGCTCGTCATCGGCATGGGGTTGCTTGCCGGCGGCGCGATGTATCTGGCCGTGCTCGTGCGCACCACCACCTGAACGCGCTGCGTTCAGCCAACCTGACGCAAACCGAATGACTGAAACCGAAACACTGCACCGTATTCTTGAAGCAACCTGCAAGGCATGGGGCCTGCCGAACGTGCGACGCGGCCGCCCTTCCCTTGCCTCACAAGGCCCGCTGCATCAGCAAACAATCCAGCCAGCGCCCAAACTTGTAGCCCACCGCCTCCAGCACGCCCACCTCTCGAAACCCGCAGCGCGCGTGCAGCTTGGCTGACCCTGGGTTCTCGCGGCCGCCGCCCACCACCGCCACCATCTGCTTGAAACCGCGCGATTGGCATTCACCGATGAGTGCCTCCAGCAGCAACGTCCCGACGCCCCGCCCCTGCGCGGCGCCGTCAAGGTAGATGGAGTCCTCCACTGTATGGCGATACGCAGGCCGCGCGCGATGCGGGCCGGCATACGCATAGCCGAGCAGCACGCCGCCCGCTTCGGCCACAACGTAGGGCATGCCGGCCTCCTGCAGCGCATGAAAGCGGCGCGTCATCTCTGCCAGATCGGGGGCGTCGATCTCGAAGCTGGCGGTGCCGGATCGCACGTGATGTGCGTAGATGCCGACGATAGTCGGCAGATCCGCCACCGTAGCCGGGCGGATGGCGACAGCACCGGATTCGTGCACGGAAGCCGAAGCGTGGGTGGGCATTGCAGAAGACATGGCGCGGGTTTCGGAAGCGGTGTGAGGCATTCATTGTCACGCCGATTACACACGAACCGCATATTGCCGAGCGCATTCGGGTGACATGGCTATCGGGCGGCGGCGGAATGCGGTAACTTGGCAGCCGCATTTGCCCCCTGCCGCGCCCCTCCTGCCATGCATGACCTGTTTCCCCTGATCGCCGAATACGGCGCGTTTGCCGTGTTCCTCAATGTGCTGCTGACGCAAGCCGGCGCACCACTGCCGGCCGTGCCGACGCTGCTGGTGGCCGGTGCGCTCACCTTCCATGGGCCGCTGTACGTGATGGAGCTGGCGCCCGCCGCCGTGTCTGGCGCGCTGCTGGGCGACGGTCTGTGGTATTTCGCAGGCAAGCGCTACGGCCGGCACGTCATGGCTCTGCTGTGCCGCGTATCGCTGTCGCCCGATTCCTGCGTGCGGCGCACGCGCACGCAGTTCGAGCGCTGGGGCGCGCCAATGCTGCTGGTTGCGAAGTTCATTCCGGGCTTGTCGACCGTGTCGTCTGCGCTGCTTGGCACGATGCGCACGCCGTTCAGCACGTTCGCGCTGTACAACCTGGTGGGCTCGGCGGTGTGGGCCACGCTCTGGCTGCTGCTGGGCCGCGTGGCGCATGACAGCATCGACCAGGCGCTGCGCCAACTCGACCTGCTCGGCACGCGTGCCGTGCTGCTGATCGCTTTGCTGGCGGCGGTGTATGTGGCGGCGCGCTGGCTGCAGCGCTGGCGCTTTCGCAAGATGCTTGAGATGGCGCGCATCTCGCCCGACGAGCTGCACGCGCTGATCGAATCCGGCGCGGCACCCGTCATCATCGATGTGCGCGCTGACAGCTCGCGCATGCTGCAACCGCAGCGCATTCCGGGGGCGATGCTGTATGACATGTCCAGCAGCCACCGCGCGATCGAGATCGACGGCCCCGACCGCGAGATCATCATCTATTGCGCCTGCCCCAACGAAGCGTCTGCCGTGATGCTGGCGCGCACGCTCATGGGTCGCGGCTTCAAGCGCGTGCGTCCCCTGCATGGCGGTATCGATGCGTGGGTCGAGCGCGGCTATGGCGTGGAGCACGTGGTGTCGGTCACGCCCGCCACACTGGCGACGGCGGAAGCGGGCGCCTGAGGCTTTCGGCTTTCGGCTCTCCGCTTTCCGCTTTCCGCTTTCCGCTTTCCGCTTTCCGCACATGCGCGCGCCTTGACGACGAAGCCGGCGCACAAAAACAAAAAGCGCGCCTCGCGGCGCGCTCTCCCGTAAGTACGGCAAACATGCGGTGCGCCAGCCCCCCGGCTCGGACACCCCGCATCGGTCCGTGTGCATCCGCCCGAGGACGGATGTGGCGAAATGATCCCCGTTTGATCCCTTCTTCGCCAGTCGGACTTGACCCCCTTGTTATTCATTGGCAACGCTGCCGCGTCAAACGTATGCGCGGCGTGCTCGCGTTGTTATTTCCCGCCCTTCTTTTCGTTGCCTTGCGGCTGGCCATTTTTGCATGGCACTCCTGCGTACTAACGGCAGGGTTGCGTCGAACTTTAGGCGCTGCCGGCAAGCGTCAGGCAAACGTATCGATCGCGCCTTCGTGGCTGGAAACACGGCGCGGCGCCACCGTCAGCGTATCGGCGCGGTCTTGCGAGCCGCTGCTGCCATAACGGCTGCCGCTGCCCCCGTTGCCCGAACCGCCACCCTGGTTTTGCGCCGACGTGCCTTGCCCCGCGCTCTGCTGCTGGCTGAAGTCGCCCGTGCTGACAGACGTTTGCGCAAGCTGCATCCCGCCTTGCTGCATGGCGTCGCGCAGGCGCGGCATGGCGTCCTGCACGAGTTCGGCCACGGCCTGGTGCTGGCAGACAAAGCTCGCGTTGACGGCGCCGTTGTCCACTTCCAGCTTGACGTGCATGCCGCCCAGCTCGGCCGGATTCAACTGCAGTTCGGCCGAGGATTGGCGATGCACTTGCATGAAGGCGAGCTGGCTGGCCATGCTCTGGGGCCACGCGGCATCGCCAAAGGTGGGCAGCGTGTGGACTGGCTGCGGCGTGATCGATGCCGCTGCGCCAGCGTTGGCGCCGCCCACCGCAAAGGTAGGCGCGGCCATGCCCGCGTCGGCATTGGCACGCGACAGCACGCCCTGGAACTGCGTACCGCCGCCCTGCGCATTGGCTTGCGTACCGGCGTTATCCGTGTTGCCAGTGTTGCCGGAGTTGGCGCCATTGCTGGCGTGGCTGGTGGCATCGGTTACCGCGGCCGTGGCCGTTTGCGTGGCGGCGTTGTGTGCGTTCAGATCGCTGCGGCGCGGCAGGCCGTGGTCGGCATTGGCGCCCTGTGCAGACGATGTGCTGCCGAGTTGGCGCACGGCGGCCGGCGTGTTGTCGGCAACGGCGCGCGTGCGGGCCATGGTCTGGGCCAGCGTGCTGCCGTCGGGCAGTGCGGTGGCGGGCGGCGTCGGCGTGTTTGCGGCGTTGGCCTTGGTGTCCTTCGCGGCGGGCACGCTGGCCTGGCCGGCTTGCGCCGTCGTGGCCGGGTCAGCCGCGCCCTGCGTGCCGGTAGCGGCAGCACTGGCGGCGGCCAGTGCGGCGGTGTCATTTGCGGATGATTTGCCGGCAGCCTGCGTCGCCGTGTCGGTATCGGCGTTGGTATTCGATTGGGCTACAGGCTGGGCAACCGGCTGTGGCACGGCCGTGGCCTGCTGCGCGGCTTGGCGCGCGGCCTCGATCTGGGCGGCCAGTTGAGCCGCCGGATCGACCACCGCCTGCTGCGCGGCGGTATCCAGATCCTTGGCGCTGGCAGGCTGCGCCGGCTTGGTGCTGGCCGTATCTGGGGTGCTGCTGGCAGGCGTGGTGACAGCCTGTGCCGGCGTGTTGCCGTCGGCCGGTTTGGCGTCCTGATCGTTGCGCGCAGCGCCCACGCGCGCGACGTCCTTGCGGGCGAGATCGACGCGGCGGCCGGCATCGTCGGCGGCGGATTGTGCGTCGGCGCGGCGGCGCGCGGCGTCCTGGGCCATGCGGTCCGACAACAGGTTGCCGAAGGTATCGGTGCCCGAGGTGGAAGCCTGCGTTTTGTCGGCGGCAGCAGTATTGCCAGCCGACAGCATGGCGCCCAGGTCTTTGGCAGCGGCGTTGGGGGTGGCACTCAAACCCACGTTGACTCCATCTTGCGACTGCGTGTTCGCGTTGGTCTTCAATTGCCGCCCTGTGCCGCACGCATGCGGATCACCTTGGCGGCGTGTTCGTCGTTGTCGCGCTGGGCTCGGCGTTCTTCGTCCAGGCGCTGCTCTTCAATGTGGCGCTGGCGCAGGATGTCGAACGACTGCTCGCGGCGCTGCTTTTCAAGCCAGTTGGCGCGGCTCATCGCAAGCTGCTGCTCCAGCGCGTTGATGGTGCCCTTCTGCTGGTGCACGGCATTGCCCAGGCGGTCGATAAAGGCTGCGTAGTTGCGCAGGCGCGTAACGTCCATGCCGCCTTCGGCCGTGCTCAGCATTTGCTGGTGATAGTTGTTGCGGTAGTCGGACAGCAGCGCCAATTTTTGCGTGGCGACCTCGCGTGTGTTCATCAGGCGGCCGACTTCCTGCGTGGCTTTTTCGGTGTCCTTCTGGGCCAGTTCCAGCACGGTTTCGAGGCGGAACGGCTTGTTCAGGGTGGTCATCGGTAGACCCTCCAGTTTCCCGTTACATCAACCCATCGGACGCAAACCCGGCGGCTTTAGCCACCGTCTTGCGCAAGGCTTGCGTCTTCACACTGTCAAGCGCGCATGTCATGCGAGCACTCCCTGCATTTTTTCCAGCGTGTGCTCGCGGCTTTCGTTCTCGAACATGCCCTGCTGCAGGAACGCTTCCATGTCGGGGTAGCGCGCGATGGCCTGGTCGGTCACCGGGTCGCTGCCACGCGCGTAAGCGCCGACCGCAATCAGGTCTCGGTTGCGCTGGTAGCGGGCGTAGAGCTGCTTGAAGCGGCGGGCCGTGTCGAGCTGCTCGCGCGGCACGATGGCCGACATCACGCGGCTGATCGACTGTTCGATATCGATGGCCGGGTAGTGGCCCTGTTCTGCCAGCTTGCGCGAGAGCACGAAGTGGCCGTCCAGAATGGCGCGCGCCGCATCGGCAATCGGGTCTTGCTGGTCATCGCCTTCGGCCAGCACGGTGTAGAACGCGGTGATGGAGCCGCCACGGCCGTTGGCGTCCACCATGCCGTTGCCGGCACGTTCAACCAGCGCCGGCAGCTTGGCAAACGCCGAGGGCGGATACCCCTTGGTGGCCGGCGGCTCGCCGATGGCCAGGGCGATCTCGCGCTGCGCCATCGCATAACGCGTGAGCGAATCGACGATCAGCAGCACGTTGCAGCCGCGGTCGCGGAAATACTCGGCAATGGTGTGGGCGTAAGCGGCGCCCTGCAGGCGCATCAGTGGCGACGTGTCGGCCGGCGCGGCCACCACGGCCGAGCGTGCCAGGCCTTCGTCGCCAAGAATCTCGTCGATGAATTCCTTCACTTCGCGGCCGCGCTCGCCAATCAGGCCCACCACCACCACGTCGGCTTGCGTGTAGCGGGCCATCATGCCCAGCAACACGCTCTTGCCGACGCCGGAGCCGGCGAACAGGCCCAGACGCTGGCCCTGGCCAACGGTCAACAAACCATTGATGGCGCGCACGCCCACGTCGAGCACATGCTCGATCGGCTTGCGCTTGAGGGGGTTCAGCGGTGCCGGGTTCAATGTGCCCCAGGCGAGGTCTTCATGCGCGCCCAGCGGCCCCTTGCCGTCGAGCGGCTCGCCGTTGGCGTCCACCACACGGCCCAGCAGGCGCGGACCCACGGGCAGGAACTTGCTGTGCGAAATCGTCGGGTCGGCAGCGTCGGCCGGCAGGCGCTGCGGTTCCAGCGGAAACACGCGCGCGCCGGGCACCACGCCCACCAGATCTGTCTGCGGCATCAGGAAGGCGCGTTCTTCGGCAAAGCCCACCACTTCAGCGAGCACGTGACGGCCATGCGGCAGTTCCACCCGGCAGGCGCTGCCCACAGGCAGCTTCAGGCCCACGGCCTCCATGACCAGACCTGCCACGCGCGTGAGCTTGCCGCACGTCACCACCGGACGCGCCACGCGCGCACGCTGAGCCGTCTGGCGAAGGTGGGTCTGCCACATGCGCACGTTGGAATTGTCTGCGGCGGCCTGTACCGGCGGCCGCACGATTTCAGGCGACATGGAGCGCACCTCCTGCCACGCGCTCGGCTTCGGAGCGCTCGCTGGCCAGCCACGCGGTATCGCGGCCAAGCGCCCGGGTCAGTTCAGCCCAGCGGGTTTGCAGCGTGGCATCGGTTTCGCCAAAGCGGGTCTGCACGCGGCAGCCGCCGCGCTCAATGGCGGCATCGGCGATGAGCGTCCAGCCGGCGGCGGCCAGCTCGGTGCCCAGCGTCTGTCGGATCAGCTCGGCATCGTCGGCATGCACGCGCAGCATGGCAGGCGCCGGTGCGGTGGGCGCATCGCCCAGCACCTCGCGCACGAGCGGCAGAATGCGTTCCGGCTGCGCGTGCAGCGCGCCGTGCAGGAACTGCTGCGCAAGCTGCAGGGCCAAGTCGACCAGTTCTTCAGCAACGCTGCCGTTCAGTTGATCGATCGCCTCGCGCACCGATTGCATCAGCACAGCGATGTGCCTGGAGTCTTCCTCGCCCTGGCGGCGGCCCTGCTCGAAACCATCCTGAAAGCCCTGCGCAAAGCCATCGCGACGGCCTTCGTCGCGAGCGGTGGCAAGCTCTGCGTCAAGCGCCGCCTGCCATTCCTCTTCGGAAATCGGCGGCTCTTCGGGCTCGGGCGGCGGAGGCGGCGGCGCGGCTGCAGCGGCGGCCAGCGCGGCCTGCCGCTCGAAGTCGGTCGGCTCCCACGGCTGGTATTCGACCAGCGTGTCGCGCGAGATGATCGGCGGGCGCGGCATCTCAGCGCCCCATCACAGCAAAGCGGCCAGCACGGTCAGACATACGCGTCCTCCGCCTTGCGGCCGATGGTGATCTCGCCTTCGTCGGCCAGGCGGCGCGCAACCACCAGGATTTCCTTTTGCTGCGCTTCGACTTCCGACACCTTGACCGGGCCCAGCACTTCCAGCTCTTCCTTGAGCATCGTGCCGGCACGCTGCGACATGTTGGCGAACACCTTGTCGCGGAACTCCTGCTTGGCGCCCTTGAGGGCAACCACCAGAACGTCCTGGCTGATCTCACGCAGCAGCGTCTGCAGCGCACGGCCGTCCAGGTCGATCAGGTTGTCGAACACGAACATCTTCTCGACGATGGCATCGGCCAGTTCCGGATCGCGCGAGCGCACGCCTTCGATGACGGAGCTTTCCACTGCGCTCGGCACCAGGTTGAGGATTTCCGCTGCCGTGAGCACACCACCCATTGCGTTCTTTTTGCGATGGTCGTTGCCTTGCAGCAGCTTGGTCAGCACGTCGTTCAGCTCGCGCAGCGCGCTGGGCTGAATACCGTCGAGCGTGGCGATACGCAGGATGGTGTCGTTGCGCAGGCGCTCGGTGAAATAGGTCAGAATTTCCGAAGCCTGATCGCGGTCCAGGTGGACCAGGATCGTGGCGATGATCTGCGGGTGTTCGTTGCGGATCAGCTCCGCCACCGACGATGCATCCATCCACTTCAGGCCTTCAATGCCGCTGGTATCACCGCCCGAGAGGATGCGGTCGATGATGTTGGCGGCACGGTCGTCACCCAGGGCCTTGCGGAAGACGGTGCGGATGTACTCGTTGGAATCCACGTCCAGCGGCAGGTCTTCTGCTTCGACAAAGAAGGCGTCAAAGGCGTCGAGCACACGCTCGCGCGAGACGTTCTTCAGCGCGGCCATGGTCGCGCCCAGCTTCTGCACTTCGCGCGGGCCCAGGTGTTTGAGCACTTCGGCGGCTTCGCTTTCGCCCAGCGACATCATCAGGATGGCGCTGCGTTGGAGTCCTTCGGCGCTCATTCGTTATTCACCCATTGTTTGATGACGGCCGCGACTGCGCGCGGGTTGCTCTGCGCCACGCGGCGCATGGTCTCGAGCTTCTTCTCGAAGTCGTTGTTCTTGAGTTGCGGCAGCGCGTCCGGCAGCTCTTCGGAATCGGCGCCGACAATCGCCGGACCTTCCAGCTCTGGGCCGGCCGAGGCCGCGGCGCCGGTGATGATCGGGGCGTTCGGATCTTCGCCTTCGCGGCCCACAAAGGTGGGCGTGGCCGGCTCGTCCTTCTTGCTCATCGAGCGGATCGCCGGACGGATCACCGCAAACACCAGGATCAGGAAGCCGACTGCCAGCGCCAGATACTTGGCTGCCTGAATGGCGTACTGGATCATCTCCGGCTGCTTCCACAGCGGCAGGTCGTCCTTGGACATCGGCAGCGTGCCCGAGAACTGGCTGTTGACCACGTTCACGGAGTCGCCGCGCTTGGCGTCAAAGCCCACGGCATCCTTGACCAGCGCGTTGAGGTTGGTCATCTCGGCTTCGGACAACGGCTTCCAGGTCTTGCCGTCGCCGCGGTAGTTGACCACCACGGCCACCGACAGGCGGCGCACGGTGCCCACTGCGGCGCGGGTGCGGCGCACGGTCTTGTCGACTTCGTAGTTGGTGGTGGTGTCGCGGGTGCTCGACGCAGTGCCGCTGGTCGCGGTGCCGCTCGTGTTGGCAGCCCCCGGTTGTTGCGCTTGGCCATTCGGGCCGGTTGCCGCCGGTTGCGACGCCGAGGCCGGGGCCGGCGCGGTCGGCAGCATGCGCGGCGCGGTCGGGGGTTGATTGGACAACGCACCCGGAACGCCGCCCTGGGCGTCGGCCTTGTTCTGCGTTGCTTCCGCGGTGTGCGTGCTGCGCACGGCTGCGTTGGCCGGATCCTGGTTCGGACGGTATGTCTCGGCCATCTGCTCGGTGTTGTCCAGATCGACGTCGGCCGTCACCTGCGCACGCACGTTGTCTTCGCCCACCACGGGGCCGAGGATGGCCTCGATGCGCTTGATGTAACCCTGCTCGACGTCGCGCACATAGCTGAGTTGCGTCGGGTCAAGGCCCGAGGCGTTCTCCTGGAACGACGACGACAGCAGGCGGCCGGATTGGTCGACCACCGTCACGTTGGCCAGCGGCAGATTCGGCACGCTGCTTGACACCAGGTGGCCAATGGCCTGCACCTGCGAGCGGTCGAGCATGCGGCCCGGATACAGCTTGAGCAGCACCGAGGCGCTGGGCTTGGCCTGCTCGCGCACGAACACCGACGGCTTGGTCATCGCCAGATGCACGCGGGCGGATTGCACCTCTTGCATGGCCTGGATGGTGCGGGCCAGCTCGCCTTCCAGGGCGCGCTGGTAATTGACTTGCTCGGCAAACTGACTGGTACCGAATTTCTGGTTTTCCATCAGCTCGAAGCCGGCCTGCCCCCCCTTGGGCAGACCTTGCGAAGCGAGCTTCAGGCGGGCTTCATGCACGTTCGTCTCGGGCACCATGATGGCGGTGCCGCCTTCGGCAAAGCGGTACGGCACGTTCATTTGTTGCAACGCAGCGATGATCGCCCCACCGTCACTGTCGGACACATTGCTGTACAGGACGCGGTAGTCCGGAGCGCGGCTCCACAGCATCGCGGCGGCAATGACAGCCACCAGCGCCGCACCACCGATCATCATCAGCAGACGCGGCGACAGACGGCCGAGCGGGCCCAGTGCGTCCAGCGCACCTGCACCTCCCGCTTTCTGGCGCGTCATCGCGCCCTGGCCTACCGCTGGCATATCCACCGTACCGAGCGTGTCGGCGACAGCAACCGAATCGGCTGTCGTTGGCATCCCAAATCTCCTGACTGACTACGTTGCTTGAGCGCTTACCCAAAGTCTGGGCATGGCTCCGTGGTTGCCATTATCGGCAGTGGGTGCGCAAGCAAATCGGCAAGAAGAGGGCGTTTTCCCGCTCTTTTGGGCGCTTGGGAACGGCGGGCGGGCGGCTACCTTTGCATCACCGTGGCGCCATAGCGACCAACCGGCCAGGGCGGAAAACACCCCCCGGAAAGCCGGCCAAGGCAACCAAGCAGCAGCGCCGCAAGCAATACCAGCAAAAAGGAGTTGTCTTCACATGGATATTACGAACGCCAATTCGGTGGTCTCGCTGATGAACAGCGTGCTGGCGCCGTCCAGCACGGTCGGCGGCATTGGCGCAGGCGTCGGTTCGGCCGCGGGGGACGGTGCCAAGGTCAGCGTTGACTTTGGCGCAGTGCTCAAGTCGTCGCTGGACCGGGTCGACGCGTCGCAACAGAAAGCCGAATCCGTTTCGCGCAGCTTCGAAATGGGCAACAACGACGTCGATCTGCACGACGTGATGCTCTCGCTGCAGAAAGCCAACATTGACATGCAGACCGCGGTGCAGGTGCGCAACAAGTTCGTCTCGGCGTACCAGAGCATCATGAGCATGTCGATCTAACGTCACTTTTATAGGTTTCCCTTTCTTCGCGCCGCATGTCCAAACACGCCAAACACCGCGCCCACCCCGCCAAGGGCAGTCTGGCGCTGGTCGTCATTGCCCGCGACGAGGCCGCTTGCATTGAGCGCTGCCTGATGAGCGCCAAGCCGCACGTCGACCGCATGATCGTGCTGGACACCGGCTCGACCGACGACACCGTGGCAATTGCCAAGGCGTGCGGCGCCCAGGTGCACCATTTCACGTGGGTGGACGACTTCTCCGCCGCCCGCAATGCCGCGCTGGCCGCCGCCAATGCGGACTGGAACCTCGTGCTGGACGCCGACGAATGGATCGAGGCCGGCACGGACGAGCTGCGCAACGCTTGCACCTTCGGCCCGCTGCTGGGCGTGGTGTGCATCCGCAGTGAATACGACATTTCCGGCCACGTGGAGCATTCCAACAGCTGGATCGCCCGCCTCTTGCCGCGCGGCGTGCGCTACAAGGGCCGCATCCACGAGCAGCCCAATGCCAACCTGCAGCGTGTGCGCCTGCCGCTCGTGATCGGCCACGATGGCTACATGAACGCGAAGCTGGATCAAAAGCGCGGGCGCAACCAGACCCTGTTGCAACTGGAACTGGCCGCGCATCCGGATGACCCGTATGTGCTCTACCAGCTCGGCAAGGATTTTGAGATCAACCAGGCCGACCCGGCCCAGGCCGCAGCGCACTACCAGCGCGCGCTGCCCATGGCGCCCAAGACGGCGCCGTATCGGCATGACCTGTGCATCTGCCTGCTGGCGTGTCTTTCCAAATCGAAGCAACTGGACGCGGCCATCACGCTGGCGGGTGAATGGATGGAAGAGTGGTCCGGCTCGCCCGACTACTTCTACATGCTCGGTCACCTGATGTTCGAAGCCGCCGCGCAAGACCCCGCGCAGGCCGAGAAGCAATGGCTGCCGATGGCGGAAAACGCCTTCCTGAAGTGCCTGGAGATTGGCGAGCAGCCCAAGCTGGACGCCGCCGTATTCGGGCGCGGCAGCTTTGCCGCCGCAAAGTACCTGGCGCTGACCTACCGCGCCCTGGCCGACACGCTGGCCATCAAGTCGAACCAATATTCCGACATCGCGCGGCAGATGCAGGAACGCAGCGCAGTCGCCGCCGCATGAGCACGCAATCATGAAGACAGTCATCCTGGCCGGGGGCCTCGGCACGCGCATCAGCGAGGAATCGCACCTGCGGCCCAAACCGATGATCGAAATTGGTGGGCGCCCGATCCTGTGGCACATCATGAAGATCTATGCAGCCCACGGCATCAACGACTTCATCATCTGCCTCGGTTACAAGGGCTACGTGATCAAGGAGTACTTCGCCAACTACTTCCTGCACATGTCGGACGTGACGTTCGACATGTCGAAGAACGAAGTGACCGTGCACGAACGCCATGCCGAGCCCTGGCGCATCACGCTGGTCGACACCGGCGAGCAATCGCAGACCGGCGGCCGACTGAAACGCGTGGCCGCGTATCTGGACCCGAACGAGCCGTTTTGCTTCACCTACGGCGACGGCGTGTCCGACATCGACATCACGAGCAAGATCGCCTTCCACCGCGAGCACGGCAAGATGGCCACCGTGACGGCCGTGCAGCCGCCGGGGCGCTACGGCATGCTCCAGCGCGACGGCGCGCGCGTGACCGGCTTTACCGAGAAGCCGCCCGGCGACGGAGGCAGCTGGATCAACGGCGGCTTCTTCGTGCTCAATCCGTCCGTCATTGAATACATCGCGAGCGAAGACACCCCGTGGGAAGGTGCGCCAATGGCACGCCTGGCTGAGATGGGGGAACTGAACACGTTCGAGCACCACGGTTTCTGGCAGCCGATGGACACGCTGCGCGACAAGAACAGTCTGGAAGCCCTGTGGCAAACGGGGAGTGCGCCGTGGAAGAAATGGTGACGCTCACGCCGTCTGCGTGGGCCGGCAAGCGCGTCTTCCTGACCGGGCATACCGGCTTCAAGGGCAGTTGGCTGGCACTGTGGCTGCGCCAGCTTGGCGCCGAGGTGTACGGCTACAGCCTGGCGCCGCAAACGCGCCCGAATCTCTTTACGCTGGCCGAGGTGGAATCCGCCATGGCAGGGCACACGCTGGGCGATATCCGGGACGCGGATGGCCTGCGTGCTGCCATGACCGCGGCACGGCCCGACGTCGTCTTTCACCTTGCGGCGCAACCGCTGGTGCGCGCGTCGTATCAGGACCCGGCCGGCACCTACGCCACCAACGTGATGGGCACCGTGAACCTGCTGGAAGCCGCGCGTGCCTGCACCGGCCTGTTGGCCATCGTGGTGGCCACCACCGACAAGTGCTACGACAACCGCGAGTGGGCCTGGGGCTATCGCGAGACCGATGCACTCGGCGGCCATGACCCCTATAGCGCATCCAAGGCCTGCGCCGAACTGGTGGCCGCGAGCTACCGGCGCGCCTTCTTTGCCAACGGCCCGCTGATGGCCACCGGCCGCGCAGGCAATGTGATCGGCGGCGGCGACTGGTCGGAAGACCGGCTCATTCCCGATGCCGAACGTGCCATGCGTGCCGGCACACCGCTGATCATCCGTTCACCGCACGCCACGCGGCCGTGGCAGCACGTCCTGGATTGCCTGCATGGGTATCTGGTGCTCGCGCAACGCCTGCTGGCCGGTGACGCCGCCTGTGCAACCGCCTGGAACTTCGGCCCGGACAGCGCCGCCACGCGCACGGTCGAGCAGGTGCTGCAAGGCTTGCAACAGCATTGGCCCGCGCTGACCTGGCAACTGGACGCTAATGCCGCCACCGGCCGTCACGAAGCCGGCATGCTGCATCTCGACGCCAGCCGGGCGCGCCAGCAACTGGGCTGGCAGACTGCGTGGCCGTTCGAGACCGCGCTGGAACAGACCGCCGCGTGGTATCGGCATCTGCATGAAAAGACTGCGGACGCGCGCGCGCTCTGTGACCAGCAGATTGACCGCTTCACCGCCGCTGCATCGACTGCCACATCCAGGAGCGCCGCATGAGCCGCTTCAATATCCAACCGACACCACTGGCCGGCGTGGTTGAAATCACCCGGCAGGTCATGGGTGACCACCGCGGCTTCTTCTCGCGCTTCTTCTGCGCGGACGAACTTGCCGCCGCGGGCTTCGACAGCCCCGTCGCGCAAATCAACCACTCCTATTCCGCCAAGCGCGGCACCGTGCGCGGGCTGCACTTCCAATACCCGCCGCATGCCGAGATCAAGCTGGTGAGCTGTATGCGTGGCCGTGTGTTCGACGTGGCCGTTGACCTGCGTGCAGACTCGCCCACGTTCTTGCAATGGCATGCGGTGGAGTTGTCTGCCGAACGCCGCAACAGCCTGCTGGTGCCGCGCGGGTTTGCCCACGGCTTCCAGGCGCTGGAAGACGATTGCGAGTTGCTGTATCTGACCTCGACGCCGTACGCGCAAGCCGCTGAAGACGGCCTCAACCCGCTCGACAGCCGCCTGGGCATTGCCTGGCCGCTCGCCATGACCGAATGCTCCGACCGGGACCGCAACCACCCGCCGCTGACCGACGCGTTTGCGGGCATCACGTTGCGGGCCCTGAATCCTGAACTGCAGGAACAGCCATGACCCAGAAGATTCTGTACTCCAAGCCGTCGATTACCGAGCTGGAAGTCGAATACGCCACCGACGCCGCGCGCAACGGCTGGGGCGACCAGTGCTACGCCTACATCAACCGCTTCGAGAAGCAGTTTGCCGAGTTTGTCGGCACGCACTACGCCATTGCCACATCAAGCTGCACCGGCGCCATGCACATGGGCCTGGCCGCGCTCGGCATCGGCGCGGGCGATGAGGTGATCCTGGCCGACACCAACTGGATCGCCACGGCATCGCCCATCACCTACGTGGGCGCCACGCCGGTGTTTGTCGACATCCTGCCGGACACCTGGTGCCTGGACCCGGCGCTCGTGGAAGCGGCCATCACGCCGCGCACGAAAGCCATCATCGCCACGCACCTCTACGGCAACCTGTGCGAGATGGACCGCCTGCTGGAAATCGGCAAGCGCCACGGCATTCCTGTCATCGAAGACGCGGCCGAAGCCGTCGGCTCGCGCTGGCACGGGCACGCAACCGGGGCGCAAGGCATCTTCGGCACGTTCTCGTTCCATGGCACCAAGACCATGACGACGGGCGAAGGCGGCATGTTCGTCACCAACGACCGCGCGCTGTACGACCGCGTGATGACGCTGAACAACCATGGCCGCGTGCCCGGCGGCAAGCAGTTCTGGTCCGACTTCATCGGCTTCAAGTACCGCATTTCCAACGTGCAGGCCGCCATCGGCTGCGCGCAGCTCGAGCGCATCGACGCGCTGGTTGCACGCAAGCGCGAGATCTTTGCGGCGTATCGGGCGCACCTTGGCGGGGTTGCCGGTCTCGCCCTCAACCCCGAGGCGCCCGGCACGCTCAACAGCTACTGGATGCCCACCGTTGTGTTTGACGAAGCGCTGGGCATTACACGCGACGGGCTGCTGGCCGCCTTCTCGCGCCGCGGCATCGATGCACGCGTGTTCTTCTATCCGCTAAGTCAGACGGAGTTGTTCGGCACATCTGCCGACAGCGCACGCAACAACGCACCCAACAGCTATGCGATTGCCGAGCGCGCCATCAACCTGCCGTCGTATCACGACATGTCGAGCGAGAACATCGAGACGGTGTGCAACGTGGTGCTCGATCTCGTGAAAGAACATCAGGAGACGCTCACATGCCTGGCATCCTGAGCCGTGATCAAATCGAGACCTTCCAGCGCGACGGCCTGCTGATCCTGCGCGACTTCTATGCGCCGTCGCAGGTCGAGCCGATCCAGCGCGCCATCTACGACATCATCGGTCTGGTGATCGACAAATACCGTCTCGACATCGAGCGCGCACCGTTTGCGCCGGAACGGTTCGACGACGGTTATCAGGCGGTCATCAAGGCCAATCGCAAATATGGCGCCGAGGTGTATGACGCGGTCAAGCAGATCCCCGCGTTTGTCCGCCTGCTGGGCGACGAGCGCCATGAGCAGCTCGTTCGCAGCGTGCGCCCTGGCGCGCTGCCGGGCATTGCGCACGCCGGCTCCGGCATCCGCATCGACAACCCGCGTGAAGAGAAATTTCGCGCCAACTGGCATCAGGAATATCCGGCCCAGTTGCGCAGCCTGGACGGCGTGGTGTTCTGGAGCCCCTTGGTGGAAATCACGCCCGAGATCGGGCCGGTGGAGTTCTGCCCCGGCTCGCACGTGGAAGGGCCGCTGCCGGTGTTCAGCGCCGACCCGGACAACGCCGGCAAGCAAGGCGCCTATGCATTGCTGATCAAGGACGAGGCGAGCTATCTGGCGCGCTATCCGCACGTGCAACCGCTGACCAAGCCGGGCGACCTGGTGATGGTCGACTTCCTGGTGCTGCACGCATCGGGGCACAACTCGAGCCAGCGATCGCGCTGGTCGATGCAGTTCCGCTACTTCAATTTCTGCGAGCCGACGGGGCGCTCGCACGGTTGGAAGGGCTCGTACGCCAACGGCGTCGACTTCCGCACCGTCCATCCCGAACTCTCCGTGGAAGCCTGACCATGACCCAAGGTGCACTGCCATGCAATGTCTGCCAGCTGCCGCTGGCAGAGCCGATTTACCGCGCGGCGCCGCAAAGCTCGCTGTCTTCCCTGCGCCGTGCCATGGACGGCACGCTGGAGGTGTTCTGCTGTGCCGCGTGCGGCCATATCCAGACCGTCGAGCTGTGCGATAACGGCAGCTTCTACGACACCGAGTACGACATCCTCGTCAACAGCGAGGAGGAAGATCAGATCTACGCTGTCGAGAACGGCCGGAAGATCTTCCGCGCCGATCACCAGGCCGCCACGTTCCAGCACAAGCTGGCGCAGCAGGGCGGGTTACACGAGGGCGCGCGCGTGGTCGACTTCGGCTGCGCAAAGAGCGCGACCATGCGCCTGCTCAAACAACAACGCCCCGACGTGGACGTCCATCTGTTCGACATCAGCGACCGCTATGTCGGCTTCTGGGAGAAATTCCTGAGCCCCGGGCAATGGGCCACGTACACGATCCCGCCGGCATGGCAACGTTCGTTCGATGTGGTCAGCTCGTTCTTCTCGCTTGAGCACATCCCCGACCTGACGACCGCGCTGCGCAACATCCATGGCCTGCTGCGTGACGGCGGCCTGCTGTACGCCATCGTGCCGAACACGTTCACCAACTCGGTGGACTTTCTGGTGGCCGATCACGTCAACCACTTCACGCACACGTCGCTGCAGACGCTGCTGGCCAACCACGGGTTTGACCTGCTCGAAGCCGATGCGCAAAGCCATCGGGGCGCATTCGTTGTCACCGCCGTGCGCCGGCCTGGCGACAGCAAGGTCGCGCCGGTGCTCGATGCACAAGAATTGGCCGACACACAGAGCGCAGCCAACAAGCTTGCCCGCTTCTGGCAACAAGCCTCCAGCCATCTGACTGACTTTGAAACACAGCACGGCAGCGCGCCCGCCGTGATCTATGGCGCCGGTTTCTACGGCGCCTACACCGCAAGCAATTTGCAACAGCCGCATGCCCTGCGTGCGTTTGTGGACCAGAACCCGTACCTGCAAGGGTCCTCCCTGGCGGGTAAGCCAGTTGTGGCGCTGGACAGCATTCCGGATGAGGTCGAGGTGGTGTACCTGGCCGTCAACCCGGTCATTGCCGATGAAGTGCGGCACACCGTGGAAGCTGCGTATCCGAATCGCTTCCGCTATTTCCGCTTCCAGCCATGATCGCGCGCGGCTCACTCGTCCTTCGGGAATGGCGCGAAAGCGATATTGCGCAACTGCTGCCGCTGCGCAACGACATACCGATACAGTTGCAGCTCATGACGCGCCCGCGGCCAAACTCGGCCGCGAGCGTGCGCGACTGGCTGATCGCGAAATCGAAGCAGAGCGACCTGGTGCTCTTCATCATTGCCAGCCCGGCAGATGACAGCGTGCTGGGCTACCTGCAGCTGAACCACATCGATGCGGTCAACCGGCACGCTTCGCTCGGCATTTGCCTGGCGCCGTCGGCGCAAGGCAAGGGCCACGGGCGTGCCGCCTGCGAGGCCGCATTTGCCTACGCCAGCGAGACGCTGTGCCTGCGCAAGATCACGCTGGAAGTGCTGGCCGAAAACACACACGCCATCGCGCTGTACGAGAAGCTCGACTTCCGGACCATCGGCACGTTGACCGGCCATTACCTGCAAGACAACCGCTGGCACGACGTTGTCCTCATGGAGCGGATGCTGGCGCCATGAAGGTCGTGATCACACAACCGATGCTGTTCCCGTGGGTCGGCCTGCTTGAGCAGATCATGCTGGCGGACGTGCTCGTCAATTACGCCGACGTGCAGTTCTCCAAGGGCAGCTTCACCAACCGCGTGCAGATCAAGGAGCCGAGCGGCACGCGCTGGATGACGGTACCGCTGGAGAAGTTCCACCTCGGCGCGCGCATTGACGAGGTCAAGCCCGCCACCAACGTCGACTGGCGCGCACAGCATCTGCGCATGCTGGAGCAGGCCTACGAGGCCGCGCCGCATGCAAGCGACATGCTGGCGTTGGTGCGCTCCGTATACGAGGCCGACTACACCAACATGGGCGCGCTGGCACTGGCGTCCATGCGCGCAGTGTGCCGCTATCTGGGTATCGAGCTGGACCGCAAATTTGTCGACTCGCCCGACCTGAACATTCCCGGCCGCAATACCGATCGCGTGCTGGCCATCGTGCAGAAGCTGCAAGGCGACACCTACATCACCGGACACGGCGCCAGGAACTACCTGGCCCATGCCGAATTCGAGCAGCATGGCGTCGCCGTCGAATACATGAACTACGCCATGCGGCCGTATCCGCAGTTGCATGGCGCGTTCACTCCCTTTGTGAGCAGCCTGGACCTGATTGCCAATCATGGGCCGGCCAGCAAGCAGTACATGTGCCCTCAGACCCTCAACTGGCGCGAGTTCATCCATGAGTGAGATCGAAGCAATCCAACCCGAAGTGCTGCGGGACGTCGCGCCCGTGAAGCACGACAAGGTCATCCAGCAGGTTGCATTGAGCGTCTGCATCCCGACCTACAACCGCGCCCGCTATCTCGACAACCTGCTCGCAGAACTGGTCTCGCAGATTGGCGAACTGAAGTTCAGCTACGAACTGCTGATTGGCGACAACTGCTCGACCGACGCCACCGAAGACGTCGTGGCGCGCTATCAGGACAAGCTGAACATCCGGTATTTCCGCCGCCCGTCCAACCTGGGCTCGGCGGAAAACCTGAACCAGCTCTACCGCAGTGCGCAGGGCAAGTACGTGCTCTACCACGCCGATGACGACCTGCCGATCCTGGCCGAGATCAACAACAACATCGACATCTTCGAGCGCAACCCGGGTGTGGATGTCATCTTTGCGCCGTGGTTCATTCACGACTTGCCGACGCGGCAGGACGTCACCGCGTTCTACCGCCAGGACGACAACTACCTGATCGAGCAGCACGACTACGCCAAGCTGCTGGCGCTGGTCTTGTCGCACCACCTCTTTCCGGAAATCTATCTGGCACGCCGCGAGGTGATGGACCGCATCTACTTCAGCGCGCCCGAGCCTGCGTTCTACGCTTTCGTGCACGCCGCTGAAATGCTCGGCTCCAGCGCGGTGTACTTCAGCAAGACGCCGTTTTATCGCTCGGTCTCGCGCTACTTTGCCGATGAGACCCGCGCCCAGGCCGGCAACGAAGAAGTGAAATACGCGTGGGACCGCTATCGCGGCGGCCTGGAATACCTGTTCGGCAAGTTCTCGCACACGCTGCCGGCCGCCGAGCGCCCGGAGTGGCTGAACGCGATCAACCAGTTCGTGCTGGCGCGCATGAAGGTCGCGCTGCGCCTGCGCACGCATGAAGGCGGCAACTGGATCGACAACTACTACATTGCCAACCGCGTCCGCGCGCTGGGTGATGTGTCCGATCTGCCCGCGCCGTATGACCTGTACCGCGTCAACGCCGCGTTCGAATACGTGACCAAGCTCGACCCGTTCAAGCCCGAGCCGCCCAAGTACGCCACCCTGCGCCGCGCACCGCTGCAGGTCTTCCACCACGCGCACGGCTTTGCCGACACCGAGTTCTTGGTGCTCGACGACGATGCCGCCATTCCGCATCACACCATCGTCGTGACGCCGATTCCGATGGACATCCCGGTGCCGGCCGGCCGCGAAGTCCGCTTCGTGTCGGAACTGGAAACGCTCGCCAAATTTCCCTGATTCACTGACCGCTCCACATGGATCTCTCCAACGCCAATTCCGTGGTCTCGCTGATGAACAGCGTGCTGGCACCGTCAAGCGCCGTCGGCGGCAGCACCGCCAGCGGCGATGCCGGCAAACCGAGTGTCGACTTCGGCTCCGTACTCAAGTCATCACTGGACCGTGTCGACGCTTCGCAGCACAAGGCCGAAACCATCTCGCGCAGCTTTGAGATGGGCAACAACGACGTCGACCTGCACGACGTGATGCTCTCGCTGCAGAAGGCCAACCTCGACATGCAGACTGCCGTGCAGGTGCGCAACAAGCTGGTCTCGGCCTACCAGAGCATCATGAGCATGTCGATCTGAGATCACCCTCTTCTGCCCTTTTCCACGTTGCGGAGAAGGGTTTCCGGTCGCCCTTGCTATTTATATTGTGCGCAATATAATTGCGTCATTGATTTTTAGATCGATCTCCCGGCCGACATGTCGCCGACCGGGTTTCCCACATAAGAGGACCCGACCATGAAGACGCTCTACCAGACCCAAGTCACCGCTGAAGGCGGCCGTGCCGGCCATGTTCGCAGCGCGGACGGCACGCTGGATATGCCCCTCTCGCTACCGCGCGAACTGGGCGGCGCAGGGGGTGCCGCCACCAACCCCGAGCAACTGTTTGCCGCCGGTTATGCCGCCTGCTTTGAAAACGCTGTGCTGCATGTTGCACGTGGCAAGCAGATCAAGCTGGCGTCGACGTCGGTTACGGCGACCGTGGGCATTGGCCCGCGCGAAGATGGCGGGTTTGCGTTGACGGTGTCCCTGACCGCCACCCTGGGCGGCGTGGACGAGGCGACGGCACAAGCGCTTGTGGCTGCCGCGCATGGCGTATGCCCCTATTCGCATGCCGTCCGTGGCAATATTGACGTCCAATTAAACACGGTCACGCGCTGAGCCTCTCGCTTAGCCCTTGTTGGGCCGATGCGGCACTCGCCGCTCGGGCGCCAGACCGTCCCCCCGGGAGTTTTCCGTGAACGACGTGCTGGCGCTCGATCAGCAGCTCTGCTTTCCTTTGTATGCCGCCGGCCATCTGCTGACGCGCCTCTACCGGCCGCTGCTGGATGAACTGGGCCTGACCTATCCGCAATACCTCGTGATGCTGGCGTGCTGGCAGCAGGCGCCGTGCGCCGTGGGCGACCTCGGGCGCACGCTGTACCTCGATACGGGCACGCTTACGCCACTGCTCAAGCGCCTGGAAGAACAGGGCCTCGTCACCCGCACACGCGACCCCGATGACCAGCGCCGCGTCGTCATCGAGTTGACCGATGCCGGCCGCGCACTGCGCGAGCGCGCCGCCAAGGTGCCAGAAGCACTCGCCTGCAAGATTCCGCTGGAACTCGATGAAATTGGCGCCACGCGCAATGTGCTGCGCAAGCTGCTCGACGCACTTGCTACGGCGGACGACCGCGAATGAGCACGCCGTCCGCTTCCGCCGATCTGGCGCTGGTTGTCATTGCCCGCGATGAATCCGCCAGCATTGCACGCTGCCTGCTCAGCGCCAAACCGTTTGTCGACCGCATGGTGGTGCTGGATACGGGCTCCACGGACGACACCGTGGCCATTGCCCAGTCGTGCGGCGCGCTTGTCAGCCAGATGGCCTGGACGAACGACTTCTCGGCCGCGCGCAACACCGCACTGCAGGCGGCCAATGCCGACTGGAACCTCATCCTTGACGCAGACGAATGGCTGGAAAGCGGCGGCGAACACCTGCGCACGCTCAGTGGTGCGGACCCGGCAGTCGGTGTGGTGTGCGTCAAGAACGATACCGACGAGACCGAATCCGCCAGCCAGCTGATTGCGTGGATCCCGCGTGTGCTGCCGCGTGGCGTGCACTACACGGGGCGCATTCACGAGCAGCCGGTGTCGTCATTGCCCGCAGCACGCGTGCCGATCGTGATCCGCCACGACGGCTACACCGCGGCCAAGATGCAAAAGAAAGGCGGGCGCAACACGCAACTGCTGCTCGATGAACTCGCGCATCGGCCGGACGACCCGTATGTGCTGTATCAGCTCGGCAAAGAAACCGAGCTGCATCACGAGGACTACGCAAAGGCCGCGAACTACTACGCCCGCGCCTTCAGCCTGGCGCCGCAGGATGCGCCCTACCGCCGCAACCTGGCGCTCCGATATGTGTACAGCCTGGGCAAGGCCGATCGCGTTGAAGAGGCGCTGGCGCAAGGCGATGTCGGCATCCAGACGTGGCCGGACTTTCCTGATCTGTGTTTTGCGCTGGGATTGGTCTTGCTGGATGCGGCGGCCAAGCACCCTGATGAGGCGGGCGCCCGGTGGCTACCGCTGGCAGAGCAGGTCTTCAACCGCTGCCTTGAGATCGGCGATCAGCCGGAGATGGACGGCAGCGTCATCGGCCGGGGCAGCTTTCTTGCTGCCCAGCAACTGGCGATCGTGTACCAGATGCAGAGTCATGCGCTCGCACGCAAGTCCGAGCACTACCTGACGCTGTCAAAACAACTGCAAGACGCCTCGTCTCAATAACGCGCCATGCTGCCGTAGGCGTTGCTTGCGGTGGTGGCACGGCGTGCCGTGTCGATGCGCTTTTGCAGGCGGTCCAGGCGCGGATACACCATGGCGCGCACGCGGGCGTCATCTTCGAGAATGCGCACGAGCAGCGTGCGCTTGCGCTCCACGTCTGCACGCGAGAGCTGCGGATGCGGTTCGGAACGGCGCAGCGCATCCACATAAGCGGCGCTCTCGCGTTCAAGCGTACTGACGACTTCCCAGTTACCCACTTCGGCCGCGTTGACCATTTCGGCGGTCAGGCGTGCGATGGCTTCGTAGCAGGTGAACAGACTTTCGCTGTCCTTGATCGGGAGGTTCCGGTGCATATTGGCTCCAGTTGGGCCGAATTCAGTCAAAAGTCGCTTTACTAGAAACGACGGGCAATCAACTCACAACGCTCAGGTGGCTGTTCGCCACGGCGGCGCCAGGCTGACCGATCTGGCCAATGGCGAGCCACGCATCCTGCAGGGGGACGAGCAAAGCGTCCACCTCGGCGAGGATCGTCAGATCGTTGTTGCCGTTGGCCACCAGCAGGCGGCGCAGCATGTAGTCGTACAGATTGTTCAGTTGCACGGCGATGTCGCCGCCGCGCTGGTGATCGAGGCTGGCCTGCAGGCCCTGGCCGATGATCGAGATGGCCTTGTCGAACGCGCGCACCTTCGCCAGCACGTCGCCGCGCTGGATGGCGGCGCTGGCCAGGTTGATGGCGGCGCGCGCGCCTTCAAACAGCATGGCGATCAGGCGGTGCGGATTGGCGTCTACCACGGACGTCTCGATGCCGACTTGCGCATAGGCACCGATGGCACGGCGTGCAGCGTACATGGAAAAGGTCCTCGCTGTAGTCTGTTTTGTTATGGGTCTTGCTCTAAACGTAAACTTGGCTTAGTTGCTGCTCGAGGTCTGCTTCGCAATGGCCGCGAGCTGCGTCGTCAGGTAAGTGCTGGTGTTCGTCATGCTCGCCACCGCTGCCGACAACGCGTTGAACTGCGTGTAGTACAGCGCCTGCTTGTTTTCCAGCCGCGTCTGCATTGCGGTGATCTGGCTGGCAAGCGAGGTGAGCGAACTGTTGATCGAGTCTGTCTCGTTCTGCACCATGCCGCTGGACGACAGCAGGTTGGTCATCACCGTGTTGAGCTGGGCAGCGTAACCGCGCTGCACCGTGACCGTGCCGCGGGCACCCAGCGGGCCGCCGGCCACCTGCACGGTCAAGCCGTCGGTGGCGGAGCCGCTGATCCCATACAGGCTCTGCCCCGAGCCGGTGGCAGCAACGCCGTTGATCGTGCCCTGCACATCCACACCGTTGGCGGCCGTCGGGCTCGCGCCGAAGAGCGACGAAGCACCACTGCCCGACACCGACACCGCCGACACCGAGCCGAACTGGCTATCGGTAACGCTCAGCACGCCGCTGGCATTGGCCGACACCGATGCGTTGACCTTGGCGTTCTGCAGCGTGGTCGATGCGTTGATCTGGCTTTGAATCTGCGCAGCCAGGGTCGTCGCGGTGTAGCTGCCGGCCGCCAACGTCACGTTGACGGACATACCGCTGATGTTGAACGCGAGCGTGTCGTTCACACCCGCCGTGATGGTCGTGTTGGCGGCGGCCGAACCCGTGAGCGTGCCCTGCGTGGCCAACTGCGTCACGTTGACGGCGTAGCTCCCAGCCTGCGTGGAATCCGAGAACGTCGGCACGCTGACGAGCGAATCGGTGGCCGTGCCGGTACCGGCAAACAAACCGGCAACCTGGCTGGGCGACTTTGCAATGGCAGCTGACAGCTTGGTGTTGTCCACCGACAGCGTGCCGTCGGAGTTCATCGTCACGCCCACGCTGCCCAGCGATTGGTAATTGCCGTTGCCGACCGCTTGGCCGAGCACGTCGGTAATCTGGTTGATGAGCGTCTTGGTACTCACATCGCCCGCCAGCGGGCCGTTGTTGGCGCTGTTGCTGGTGTCGATGTTGGTGAGCGTGTTCAGTTGCGAGCGCAGCGCGTTGTAGCCGTTCACGAAGTTGGTGACGGCGGTGGTGGTGGCGGTCGGGTCGTTGGCCACCGTCACGTTGGTGCTGCCGGTCTTGGACAGCGTGAACGACGTGCCGTCCACCACGTTCGACAACGTGTTGGTCGGGCTTTGCACGGCAATGCCGTTGATGGTGGCCAGGGCGTTCTGGCCCGTGGTCACCTCGGTCATGTTCTGCGTGCCGGCCGGGTCTTGCGAGAGCAGCGATTGCAGCGTCGAGTCGCCCGACACCGAAATCTTCATCTCCGAGCTGGAGCCGCCCGCGGTGGACGTCAGCACCAGACGGTACGGGCTGCCGCTGCCGTCGTTCACGATGCTGGCCGAGACACCCAGGTTGGCCGAGTTAATCGCATCACGGATACCCGCGAGCGTGTTGTTGGACGAATCGATCGTGATCGAGCCACCGGCCAGGTTGCCGTTCTGCGTGAACGTCGAGCCGGTGTACTTGCCGCCGGAAAGCGAGCCACCCGACACCGAGCCGAACGAGAACGAAATCGTGGTCGACGCGCCGCTGCCGATGGCGGTCGTGGTGGACGCCTGCCCCTGCGCCGCCAGCACCTGCGATTGCGCAAGCTGCGTGACATTGACCGCGTAGGAACCTGCCGGCGCCGAGCCCGTCACCGACGCACTCAGCATCGAGGTGTCGTAGCCGCTGGCCTTCATCGCGCTGTAGTTCGACGCGCTGGTCAGGTTCGACAGCGCGGTCTGGAACGTCGACAGCGCACTCTTGAGCGTGCCCACGGCCGACAACTGCGTCTGGTACGAGCTTTGCTGCGTCTGCAACTGCGTCAGCGGCTGGCTTTCCACCTTCATGAGGCTGGTCACCAGCGAGTTGACGTCAATGCTCGTCCCGATGCCGGGAATCGAGATCGGCGGAACGTAGTTGCTGGTCGAAGAGGTGGTAGTGGTGGTCGCCATGATCGGGTCTGATAAGCGTCTGCGCCGGCGGAAGTCTCTCTACACAACGGCACGGGCCGCAGCTTCTTTAGGGCAGGTTATGCAAACGCCACCCACGAAAAAGTGGGGTATCCGACAAAAGAAAAAAGGCCGGCGCCCCGAGGAGCGCCGGCCTTTGGCCCAACCGCCAGGCGGCTGGGAGGCATCCAATTTACCGATTAGCCCTTCAGCAGGCTCAGGATGCTGTTCGGTGCCGAGTTGGCTTGCGCCAGCATCGCCGTACCCGCTTGCTGCAGGATGTTCTGGCGGGTCATGTTCGACGTTTCCGACGCGTAGTCCGTATCCACCATGGCCGACTTGGCAGCCGACAGGGCGGTGTTCGACGAGGTCAGCGTGTTGATGGTCGAGCTCAGACCGCTTTGCTGTGCACCCAGGTCAGCGCGGGCGGCCTTCAGGCTGGCCAGATCGGTGTCGATCTTGCCCTGGGCTGCCGTTGCGTTGGCGGTCGACGTCACGCTCGTGCCGCTCAGCGTGCCGAAGCTTGCCAGGTTGGCGTTGGTCACGGTCGCCACATCGGTCGATGCGTTCTGGCCGTACTGGAACGTCGTCGAGGTCACCGAACCGTCGAACAGCTTGGCGCCGTTGTAGTTGGCGTTCGTCTCGATGTTCTTGTTGGCGGTGGCCAGCTGTTGGTATTCCTTGTCCAGGTTAGCCTGGTCGGTGGTCGACAGACCGCCGTTGTTGGCTTCCACAGCCAGTTGGCGCATACGTTGCAGGTTGTTTTCAACCTGGCCCAGGTACGAGTCAGCCGTTTGCAGGTACGACTGTGCGTTGTTGGCGTTCTGGATACCCTGGGTTTGCGAGTTCAGCGTGGTGGTCAGGCTGGAAGCCACAGCGTAAGCAGCGGCATCGTCCTTTGCGCTGTTCACACGCAGGCCGGTCGACAGACGTTGCAGCGACGTTTGCAGAGCGGACTGCGATTGCGACAGAGCTTGCTGCGTTTGCAGGGACGAGATGTTGGTATTGAGGCTGAGGGACATGACGGCTCCTAAGTTTCCCGATGGTTTGTTGCCCGTGTTTGCTAATTCCGGCTAGGCCGGGCAACGTGACCTGCAACTTGAAGGGGATCAGGTCTGCGTTGTACTCAGGTTATCGGTGGCCTCTGAGGAAAGTTTAGGGTCGCCTTGACAAATTTGTGCGTCGGCGGCGGTTTGGGCTTGCGGCCGCCTGACATCCGACACCCCTCCAAAAGAGGCGGCGTGCCTGCTTCTTGGCCTTCGGGCCCTCAGCTATACTCGTTCGACCAGTTCATAGGCGCCAGCATCTCTCTATATATAGAGCGCCGCACATTGCACAGATGGGGAGTTGCAAGCCCGCCAGTACGGCCTAAAGCCTGCCGGCGGAAAGACGAGCTCGAAACGAGCCCGCGTTTGACCCGCAACACCCACCATGCTCAATGTACTGATCGTCGAACCGCACGATATTGCCCGTGTCGGCCTGCGCCAGATCCTCAAGGATTCGCGCCTGGCCCGGCAGATCGAGGCTGTGCCGGACCTGCGCGATGCCAACAACGACTTGCTCGCCCAGCGCGAGTGGGACGTCATGCTGTTCTCGGTGGAATCGGCCACCGGAGACGAATTCCAGATCATCAAGGCCGTGCGCCAGCAGCATGCGCGCCTGGCCGTGCTGGCACTGGGCCGCCACCCTGAAGCGCTGCTCGCCGTGCGGGCGCTCAAGGCGGGCGCCGCCGGCTATCTGCCGATGGACGCCAGCCAGCCGCAGTTGCTGGCCGCCGTCAACGCCATCTCCAAGGGCAAGAAATACCTGCCTTCGGACCTCGTGGAAGTCCTGGCAGACAACCTGAATGTCGACTGGGACAAGCCCCGCCACGACATCCTCTCCGACCGCGAATTCCAGACGCTGCGCATGCTGGGCTCGGGCCGCACGCTGGGCGAGATTGCCGAGGCGCTGCAGATCAGCGTCAAGACGGTCAGTGTGTATCGGGGGCGCGTGCTGTCGAAGATGAAACTGCGCAACAACGCAGAGCTGACCATGTACGTGGTCAGCAACGGCCTACAACTCTGAGCACGCTATAAGAACCGCGGAATGCGCTCGCCGTAACGGCGCGCGTTCTCGCGCACGAGGTCCTGCACCGCTGCCGGCTCCAGCGGCCGCGTAAGCAGATAGCCCTGGAACTCGTCGCAGCCGACTTCGCGCAGGAATTCAAGCTGGCCGGTGGTCTCCACGCCTTCGGCCACGGTCTTCATGCCCATGGCCTGCGCCATCATGATGATGGCCCGCGTGATGGCCGCGCGCTCCGCCACATGCGGCAGGTCTTGCACGAACGAGCGGTCGATCTTCAACGTATCGATCGGGAACCGGTGCAGATACGACAGCGACGAATATCCGGTACCGAAGTCGTCCAACGCCAGTGACACGCCCATCGCGCGCAGCTCGGTCAGCAGCGCATGCAAGGACGGGTCGTCGCGAATCAGAATGCCTTCGGTCATCTCCAGTTCTACCGCGTTGCCGGGCAAGCCACTGGTCGATAGCGCGCCACGCACCATCCCGCTCAACTGCCCCGAGCTGAATGCCTGGCCCGAGAGGTTGATCGACATGCGCAAGTCCGGCAACCCGATGCGGCGCCAGCGTGCAAGCTGGTCGCAGGCGGCGCGCAGAATCCAGCGGTCGATCTCGACGATCAGGCCGGTTTCTTCGGCGTCCTGAATGAACTGGCCAGGCATCATGTGGCCGAAATCGGCCGAGTTCCAGCGGATGAGTGCTTCCACGCTGACGATGCGGCCGCTCCTGACGTCCACGCGTGGCTGGTAGTCGGCGTAGAACTCGTTGCGGTCGCTCGCGCGGCGCAGGCCCGCTTCAATGCGGAAGCGGCGCGAGACGCGGTCATCCAGGTCGCTCGTGAAGGTCTGGAAGTTGTTGCGGCCCCGCTCCTTTGCCAGGTACATGGCGGCGTCGGCCTTGCGCAGCAGCGTGTTCGGGTCGTCGCCGTCGTGCGGCGCCACGGCAATGCCGATCGACACCCCCAGGTACAGTTCCTGCCCTTCGATATAGAACGGCGCGCTGATGGCCGAGAGAATGCGCTCGGCCACGCGCCGCGTGCCCAGGCCATCGAGCGCTTCGAGCATGACGACAAATTCATCGCCGCCCAGGCGTGCCACGGTGTCGGCTTCGCGCGCACAGGCCTGCAGGCGGGTGGCCACTTCGCGCAGGAGCATGTCGCCAAACTGGTGGCCCAGCGTGTCGTTGACGTTCTTGAAACGATCTAGGTCGAGGAACATGACCGAGACGCGCGAGCGGTTGCGGCGCGCGATTGCCAGCGCATGCTCCAGGCGGTCTTCCAGCGCGGAGCGGTTCAGTAGACCGGTAAGCGTGTCGTGCGTGGCCAGATGCCGGATGCGCTGCTGCGCTTCGCGGATCTGCGTGATGTCGACCAGCGACACCAGCACCGAATACGGCGTCGCACCGGCTTCCGACGCCCGCGGCGAAGCCGTCATCGAATGGCCGCCATCGGCATACAGCGGCGTCCAGTTGCTGGAAACCCACACCGTGCGGCCATCCACACAGTGCATCCCGAAAATCTGGTTCAACTGCGGCTGGCCTTCGGCGATCACATCCTGATCGGGCCAGTCGGCCTCGTGGATGGACGCATCGAACTCATCGACGGCGGCGTTCACCACCGTGGGCAGCAGGCGCCCCACCAGCGCGTCCACCGGCAAACCCAGCAGCCGCGCGGCGCTCGGATTGGCGTAGGTGACGCGGCGATCTGCCCCGCACACGAGGATGCCCTCTGTCAGCGCGTTGACCATCGACAGCAGATCCAGCTTCGGGCAGAAGCCCGGCGGCTCGCCGCGCGCAGGACAGTCGGCCGGCAAACCGTCGGCATCGACTAGCGCAAGGTCAACACGGGTGGGAAAGGGCAAAGAATTCAAGGCGGCTTCCGGCAAGGCAACGCAGGTATGCAGGGCCGGAACGCGCCGGCGCCTTCCTTCATTACAACGGCAGGCGCGGGCAAATCTTTCGGACCCACGTCACTTTTGTGGCGGGACCAGCGAGCCAAGCGACGGGGAAGGCGCACGAGGCAACGTAGCCAGCACATATAAGTGCACCAAGAAGCACTTAACACCTATATACCGCCCCGCCCTGCGCAGCGCAAACGCCCGAGATAAGCGGGATTGACCGCGTTTCTTGCTGGAATGCGCTGGACAGAGATGGGGAAGAATGCCATCCGAGAACCCGACTCTGTGCCCTGCGCTGTTTTACGTTGTTTCGCGCGACGCGAGCCGGGAAAGCCCACCCCCCCCTTTGTCCCCGAGTGATCCCCATGGCCGAAGCCGCTGCCGCCACTACCGCCCCCGCCCCAGCAAAGGGCGGCTCCACCAAGCTGCTGCTGATCCTCCTGATCGTGCTCGTGCTCATCGGCATGGGCGGCGCCGCTGCCTGGTTCTTCCTCGGAGGCGGCAATCACGCCGCATCCGCCACCGCTGCACCGCCCAAGCCCAAAGAGCCGGTGTTCGTGCCGATGGAAACCCTGACCGTCAATCTGCAGCCCGAAGAGGGCAACGACCGTTACCTGCAGATCGGCATCACGTTCAAGAGCTTCGACAAGCACGCCGAAGAAGAGATCAAGACCTATACGCCTGAGTTGCGCAGCAAGGTCCTGATGCTGCTGGCCAGCAAGACGCCCACCGAGCTGTACCCGGCGGAAGGCAAGGTCAAGCTGGCCAAGGAAATCGTTGAACTGTGCGAACACGTCTTCAAGGCTGTCGGCAAGGAATCGCCGGTGGCAGATGTCTTGTTCACCAACTTTGTGATCCAGTGACATGCTCAAGGAAGAGTTTCTTTCCCAGGAGGAGATCGACGCGCTCCTCAAGGGCGTGTCCGATGACGCGGACGACGACCCCGTCGAAGCCGCCGACCCCTCGGGCATACGCTCGTACAACCTGGGCTCGCAAGAGCGCATCGTCCGTGGGCGCATGCCCACGCTGGAAATCATCAACGAGCGGTTCGCGCGCAACTGGCGCATCGGCCTGTTCAACTTCATGCGGCGCAACGCGGAGATCTCCGTCGGGCCGGTGAAGGTGCAGAAGTACAGCGAGTTCATCCGCAACCTGGTGGTGCCGACCTCGCTCAACCTTGTGCACGTCAAGCCGCTGCGTGGCACGGCGCTGTTCGTGTTCGACCCCAACCTGATCTTTCTGGTGGTCGACAACCTGTTCGGCGGCGACGGGCGTTTCCACATGCGTGTGGAAGGCCGCGACTTTACGGACGTGGAGCAGCGCATCATCCAGCGCATGCTGCACCTCGTGTTCGAGCACTACGCCAAGGCCTGGCAGCCGGTCTACCCGATCGACTTCGAATTCCTGCGCATGGAAATGCACACCGAGTTCGCCAACGTGGCCACGCCCAATGAAGTGGTGATCACCACCAGCTTCAGCATCGAGCTGGGCAGCAACGGCGGCGACGTGCACATCTGCATGCCCTACACCATGATCGAGCCCATCCGCGACCGGCTCACCTCCGCCATCCAGGGCGAAGCGCTGGAAGTGGACAAGCGCTGGCTGCGCCTGCTCTCGCAACAGGTGCAGACCGCCGAGGTGGAGCTGATTGCCGACCTCGCCACGGCCAAGGTGCAGGTGTCCGACATCCTGAACATGAAGGTGGGCGACGTCATTCCGCTGGAGCTGGATGACTGCGTGACCGCCAAGGTCGACGGCGTGCCCGTCATGGAATGCAACTACGGCACGTTCAACGGCCAATACGCGCTGCGGGTCAACCGCATGCTGAATATGAGCGGCAGCGAGTCTGCCACGGAGTCTGACGATGACAACTGAACCGACCATGAACCCCGAAACCAACGCCGACGACATCGATGTCGAGATGACGATGGAAGAGGCCATGGCCCTGGAAGCCGCGCAGCGTGCTGCGGCCAACCCGCCGGCCGCCGCGCCCGCCGCCGAGTCCAGCCCGGTGTTCAAACCCCTGACGGCCGACGGCCTGGGTGGCACCCAGCGCAACGACATCGACATGATCCTGGACATCCCCGTGCAGTTGACGGTGGAGCTGGGTCGCACCAAGGTGCCCATCAAGAACCTGCTGCAGCTTGCGCAGGGTTCGGTGGTGGAACTCGATGCGCTGGCCGGCGAGCCGATGGATGTACTTGTCAACGGCTACCTGATCGCCCAAGGTGAAGTGGTGGTGGTCAATGAGAAGTTCGGTATCCGCCTGACCGACATCATCACGCCGTCGGAACGCATCCGTAAGTTGAACCGTTAAGCCACACCACACAATTGCGCCGTCAATCGGCACCCTGACAGCAACCAGTGCTCCCCCCGGGCAAGGTGTTGAAATGAACCATGCAGTCGATTGGGCCCGCACCTTTGGCGGGCTGTTTGTAGTGTTGGCGATGATCGTGGCGGCCGGCTGGTTGCTGCGCCGTCTGCAACAGCGCGCGGGCATGGGCCCCGGCGGTCGCCGCAGCCAGGTGATCACCGTGGTCGCGCAGCAGATGCTGGGCGCCCGCGAGAAGGTCGTCGTCGTCGATGTGGAAGGCACGTGGCTCGTGCTGGGCGTCACTCAGCAGCACGTGCAGACGCTCCACACGCTGCCGCGCCCCGCAGAAGCCGCCTCCACGCCGGATGACACGTCCGGCGATGGCACCTCAGGCCCCAGCAAGCCGCCCCGCTTTGCCGACGCGCTATCCGTCCAGCTCAAGCGTCACCTGACGGGGAAGTCGGAATGAACGTGCGCGCCCTCTTCCGTGGCCTGATTGCACTGGCACTGCTGAGCGCTGCACCCGCCGTGTTCGCACAGGCGCAACCCGGCCTGCCGCTGCTCACGGGCACCGCCGGCGGCCAAAGCTATTCACTGCCCGTCCAGACGCTGGTCTTCCTGACTTCGCTCGGGTTTCTGCCGGCCATCATCCTGATGATGAGCAGCTTTACGCGCATCATCATCGTGCTGTCGTTGTTGCGCCATGCGCTGGGCACGCAAACGACGCCGCCCAACCAGGTGCTGATCGGGCTGGCGCTGTTCCTCACGTTCTTCGTCATGTCACCGGTACTCGACAAGGTGTACACCGACGCCTACGTGCCGTTGCGCGACAACAAGATCACCGTGGAACAGGCCATGGACACGGCCGCGACGCCGCTGCGTCAATTCATGCTCAAGCAGACGCGCGAACCTGACCTCGCCCTGTTCGTCAAGATGGGCAACATGCCGGCCATCGCCGCGCCCGAGCAAACGCCCATGCGCGCGCTCATCCCCGCCTTCGTCACGAGCGAGCTGAAAAGCGCGTTCCAGATCGGGTTTGCCATCTTCATCCCATTCCTGGTGATCGACATCGTGGTGGCAGCGGTGCTGATGTCGATGGGGATGATGATGGTCACGCCGTCGATCTTCTCGCTGCCGTTCAAGATCATGCTGTTCGTGCTGGTGGATGGCTGGCACCTGCTACTGGGCTCGCTGGCCCAGAGCTTTGTGCAATAAGCGCCGATAGGAGCCCGACATGACACCCGAGTACGTTCTGGATATGGCCCGCCAGGCCATGCAGGTTGCCATGATGGTGGGCGCGCCGATGTTGCTGGTGTCGCTCGTCGTCGGCCTGCTGGTGGCGGTGTTCCAGGCCGCCACGCAGCTCAACGAGCAGACGCTGTCGTTCATCCCCAAGCTGCTGGCCGTTGCTGCCACGATGGTGCTGGCCGGCCCGTGGATCGTCGCCGTGATCGTCGACTACACGCGCGGCGTGCTGACCAATATCCCCAACTACGTGAATTGACGTAACCACGCTGACGTCGCCGCCAAATCAACGATGATCCAATTCACCGCCACGCAGCTCAACGGCTGGATCGCCATGTACTGGTGGCCGCTGGTGCGCGTGCTGGCGTTCATCGCCATTGCGCCCCCGTTTGCCAATACCGAGATCCCGACGTCGATCAAGGTGGCATTTGGCGTGGTCATCACGGTGGCGCTGGCGCCCATGCTGCCGGTGCCCGCAGGCGTGTCGGTGGGCTCGTACGAAGGGCTGTGGATCACGCTGGTGCAGGTCGCGATCGGGCTGGCGCTGGGCTTTTGCGTGCAGCTTGTGTTCTCGGCCATCAGCGGTGCCGGCGAAGTGATGTCGGTGCAGATAGGCCTGGGCTTCGCCTCGCTGCTCGACCCGACGCAAACTGAGAGCAGCATGCTGCTCGGCCGCTTCCTCAGCCTCACGGCCGTCACCGCGTTCATTGCGGGCGACGGGCATCTCGTGCTGCTGCACGCCCTGTTCGACAGCTTTACCGCCCTGCCCGTCTCGGCGGCGCCGCTGGCCAATCCGGGCTGGCAGACGCTGGCCGGCGGCGGCACGATCGTCTTTGCGCTTGCCCTGCGCATCGCCCTGCCCATCATCGCGATCATGATGATCGTCAACCTCGGCTTTGCCGTGCTCTCGCGCACGGCACAGGCGCTCAACCCGTTTGCGGTGGGTATCGCCGCCACGCTCGTGGTGGGGCTGATGCTGGTCATGGTGATGATGACGTCGCTGGCGCCAGTGGTGGAGCGGTCCGTGATGGATGCGCTGGACCTGGGTGGGCGGGCGTTCGGTCAGTTCGGCACGCTGGCTCGCTAGGCATCCCGCGCCGCGCTTGCGATCAAGCCCGCCGCCCGTGCGATGATCGCGGTATTCAGCCGACCGATCTTCAAGGGAGTCTCACCACATGAGCCGCCGTGTTCTTGTGACGGGCGCCAGCCGCGGCATTGGCCGCGCCATCGCCTACCAACTGGCGTCCGACGGGTTTGAGGTGTCCGTGCATTGCCGTAGCGGCCGTGCCGAGGCCGAAGCCATCGTCTCCGACATCCAAGCAAAAAACGGCAGCGCCCGCGTGCTGCAGTTTGACGTGCGCGACCGCGCCGCGTGCCGCACCCAGCTCGACGCTGACGTTGACGCCCACGGCGCCTACTACGGCATCGTCCTCTGTGCAGGCGTCACGCGCGACGCTGCCTTCCCTGCCCTGACCGACGAAGACTGGGACATCGTTCTCGAGACCGGCCTGGATGGTTTCTACAACGTCGTCCACCCGCTCACCATGCCGATGGTGCGTGCACGCAAGGGCGGGCGCATCGTCACCATCGCGTCCGTCTCGGGGGTGATGGGCAATCGCGGGCAGGTGAACTACAGCGCCGCCAAGGCCGGGCTGATCGGCGCAACCAAGGCGCTGGCCGTCGAACTGGCCTCGCGCAAGATCACTGTCAACTGTGTAGCGCCGGGCCTGATCGAGACCGACATGCTGGCCCACATGGAACACGTGGATCAGGCCCTGCAAGCCGTACCGATGCAGCGCGTGGGCCAGCCTGCGGAGGTGGCTGCGGTGGTCGGCTTCCTGATGTCAGACGCGGCGTCATACGTTACCCGGCAGGTGATCGGCGTGAATGGAGGCATGGTGTGATGGGCCGCAAGGCTGCCGCACTGGGCGCGGAGCCCACGCTCAAGCGTCACCTGGCCCGCCGGCTCGCGAGCCGCTTCGCGCTGCGCGTGCACGTCGTGCTGATCCTGCTGGGCTGCGCCATTGCGATCGGCCTGCTGCTGCGCTGGGCGGCGCCCGCTTACCGCCTGCGCGCCAACAAATCATCCACCACCGGCACAACGGCCAGCAGCATCAGGATGGACGCCAGCGGAATCGTGGCGGCATAACCCAGATACTTGAAGCCCAACGCACCCGCCACGCCGCCCACGAAGAACATCCCCAGCAGGGACGCCAGCAGCCGCAGCTTGGGCCGGTTGGCCACGACGGCCGGCAGGTTGCGGTGCCCATGGTTCCAGTACAGCGCCTTGCCGACTTCGATGCCGATATCGGTGGCCAGGCCAGTCACGTGCGTGGTACGGATCTCGGCTTTCGAAATTTTGGTGATGATGGCGTTCTGCAGCCCCATCAGGAAACACAGCAGTGCCACGGTGGCCGGCACGAACACGACCCGGTATTGCCCCAGCGATGTGCCCATCAGGCCGAACAGCAACAGCAGCGCGGCTTCGAGCATGAGCGGCAACGCGAATTCGCTCTGCGTGCTGCGGCGGCGGCCCCAGTTGACGAGCACCGCCGTGCAGGCGGCACCACAAAGGAATGCCAGCAGCGAGGCGAAGCCGGCGAGCACGAGGACGATATCGCCCAGCACGAGCGAGTCGGCCATCGCCGAGACGATGCCGGACATGTGCGAGGTGTATTGCTTGACGGCGAGAAATCCGCCTGCGTTGGTGGCGCCTGCCACGAAGGCCAACGACTGACCGAGGCGCCGATTGGCATCTTCTGAGCGTTCGGGGCTGGTCAGGCGGCGAAGATACTGGATGGGCATGACCAGTCCTGACGGTAGGTGAGCCGACATGATACGCCGCGCCCTCCGACCGCCTACCCGCGACTGATCAAGGATTGATGTACTGGAACAGCGACATGCCCTGCATGGCCGTGAACGTCTTCTGCGCGGCCTGCAACGACACCTGCTGCTGAGAAAACTGCGAGATGGCGGTGGTGTAGTCCACCGACTGCAGCTTCGAGATCTGCTCTTTCAACTGCTCGCCGTAGTTCGATCCGCTGCTGTTGAGCGTGGTGATCTGCGCTTGCTGCGTGCCCACCGTCACCTGCGCTTGCAGGGCGACCTGATAAGCGTTGTCCAGATTGCCCTGCGCCGTCTGCACGGCCTTTTGCAGGTTCGCAACGTCAGTGCCCTGGGTGGCCGCGTTGATCGGGGTCGACAGGGCCGTGATCAGGTTCTCGTACGTCTTGAAGATGCTCTGGTTGGTGTTCGGGTTGGACGTATCCGAGTTGGGGATGCGCACGAACACCGAATCGCCCGACACCGAATTCGGCATCGAAATGTTCTGTGACACCTGCACCGTGGGCGGCTGGCCGCTACCGACGTACTGCACGGAACCACTGGTGTTGGTGAACGGATCGGTCGTGCCGTTGGCGCCGCCAAACAGGGCCACGCCCGAGGCATCGCGCTGGTTGGCCGTCGACAGCAACTGCTGATACTGCTGTTTGACCTGCGCCAGCACGCCAATGCGCTGCGAATCCGTCATCAACGAGGTGTTGGCCCCCACCAATGTCTGCTTGCCCTGCTGCAGCGTGGTCACCAGGTTGGTCAGCGCAGAAGACACACTGGTCAGGCGCGCGTCTGTGGCGTCGCGGTTGGACTGGTATTGGTCGTTGGCGTCCTGCGTTTGCTGCAGTTGCGCCATCTGGCCAAACGCGCTGGGGTTGTCGCCCGCGCTGTTGAGCGCGATGCCGCTCGCAATCTGCTGCTGCAGCGTGAGCAGGTTCGATTGCGTGTTCTGCATCGAAGCGGAAGACGCTGCAAAGAATTGGGCGGTACTGACTCGCATGATCGGTCCGGACGGTAGGGCTTGAGGACGTTATCGGCAGGCGGGGCGGTTTCTTCAGTTGCCCGATCAGCCGCCGGCAATCGACAGCAGGCTGTCGAACAGCGAATTGGCCGTCTGCATCACCTTGGCGGAGGCCTGGTAGGCCTGCTGATACTTCATCAGGTTCATCGCCTCGTCATCGAGGCTCACCCCCGAAACCGACTGCTGCTGTTGCGTGGAGCTGGCCAGCAGCGCCTTCTGCGAGGTCAGGTTGGTGCTGGCGCGGTTGGCCTGCACACCCACCTGGGTGACGAGGTTGTTCCACGCCGTACCGATCGAGGTCGTACCGCCGTCCAGCAGGTTGCTGTTGCGCAGCTTGGCCAGGGCGCTGGCGTTGCCGTTGTCCGTGCTGTTGGCGGTGTTGGCCGAAATGGCGAACGTGTCACCGTTGCCGGGCGAGCCCGACAGCGTCATCTGCACGCCATTGAACGCGTACGTCGCGCCCTGGGTGTACGGCGCCGTGCCGCCCGTGTACGTGGTGGACGTGCCGCCCACCGTGACCGTCACGCTGCCCGGGAACCCCGACAGCGAGCCGCCGACGGCCGAGTTGTACGTCAGGTTGACAGGCGAAGCGAGCGGCGAACCGGCATACGTGCTGTCCACGCCCAACGACGACACCGTGGCGCTGCCCGTATTGTTGCTGCCCTGGTTGAGCACCACGGGCGAGGCTGCGGCCACGTTGTGGTAGTCGGTGGTGAGCGTCTGCATGGTGGCGGCAGCGTTGGCAGTCGGGCGCACCAGGAAGGAGTCGCCGCTGTTCATCGTGCCCGACAGGTTGAGCGTGACACCGTCAATCGTGGTCGGCCAGCTCGTCACCGTCACCGAGGCGGAGCCGTCCGGGTAGTGCGAAACGGTGTAGGCGCCGCCCTGGTACTTGACCTGATAGTCGTAGCCCTGCCCCGCATTGGCGTTGGTGATGCTGGCAGTGAGCGCGCCGCTGCCGGTGTTGTTCGTGCTGGGCGCGACGCTCGGGCTGGCCACGGAGAAGAGGTCCGTGCCCATCTTGCCGTTGGCGTCCATGCCGAGCTTGTTCTGCGCGTTCACGTCGGCCGACACGGCCGTGGCCAAGCGGCCCAGGCTGTTCTGCGCCGGAATGAGCGTGTTGTTGCGGAAGTCCATCAGGCCGCCCAGCGCACCGCCGCCGAGCTGGCTGTCGTCGATGTTGACCGTACCGCCCGGGCTCTTGTACCCCACCGACAGCTGCGTCGGGTCGTACTGCGACGGCACCGCCGTCAACTGGTAGCTCTGGTTGCCTTGCACCAGCGCCTGGCCGTTGCCCACGTAAATGTTGAACTGGCCGTCGCCGGTCTGCACCACGCTCGCCTTGATCGACTGGTTGAGCGTCTGCACAAGCTGGTCGCGCTGGTCACGCAGGTCATTGGCCGGCTGGCCGGTCGACGCTTCCGCCTTGGAAATCTGGTCGTTCAACGAGGCGATCTGCTGCGCAGTGCCGTTGACCGAGCTGATCTGCGTCTGCACCTGCGTGTTGACCTGGTTGTTGAGCGAGCTGAGCTGCCCGGCAATCGAGTTGAAGCGGCTTTGCAGGCCCGCGGCCGCGTTCAGGAAAACCTGGCGGGCGGTGGTATCCGACGGCTTGGAGGCCAGGCCATCGGCGGCGTTGAAGAAGCTGGTGAGCGACGAAGTCAGGCCACTGTTGCTGTCCGACATGTACTTGCTCAGGCCCGACACCAGGCTGTTGAGCTGGTCGGCCGCGCTGGTCGAGGCCTGGCCGCTTTGCACCTGCGCAGTCAGGAACTGATCGTAGATGCGCTTGACGGTTGTGACGTTGGCGCCCTGACCGAGATAGCCCACACCGGCGTACAGCGGAATGTTTTCCGTCTGCACGGCTTCCTGGCGCGAATAGCCGGGCGTGCTGGCGTTGGCAATGTTGTTGCCGGTCACCTGCAGATTGATATCGGCAACCCGCAGGCCGGACGCGCCAATATTCAGAAGGGAGCTGCTCATAGTTGTCTCGGTGCGGGCAGCATGAAGCCGCCGAAATAAGCTCTAGAAACAACATCGGCCGGACAAGAACAAACTTGAGCCGGCCGTTGCCGCAAAAATATGATTCCTAGATCACTCAAGCGATCTGCTTGAGCACCGCCATGATCTTGTGGGCGTAGTTCGGATCGGTGGCATAGCCCGCGCGCTGCAAGCCCTTGGCGAACGAGGCCGCATCGTTACCGTTGCCGGCTGCCACCACGTTGCTGTAGCGCGGATTGTTGGCCAGCAGGTTGGCGTAGTCCTTGAAAGCCTCGGCATATGAGCTGTAGGCGCGGAATTTCTCCTGGACCTTATGGGCGACGCCTCCGACGTATTCGGTGGTGGTCACCACTGCGGTCTTGCCCGTCCACGCGCCGCCGGCCTTGATGCCGAACAGGTTGTGCGTATTCGTACCATCCTTGGCCTTGATCTCGCGGCGGCCCCAGCCGGACTCCAGCGCGGCGTGGCCGATCATGAAGTTGGCCGGAATGCCGGTTTCCTGCGCGGCCTGCGATGCGTGGCCGATCAGCTTGTTGTAGAAGCTGCTCATGCGCTCGCCGCGCGGCTCCGATGCCACCGTGGACAAGTCCACCTCGGCCGGCGCGCTCGGGGTCTGCGCCTGCGCGTCCGCCTGCTTGCGCAGGGCGGCCAGTGCGCGCTGCACGCGCTCTTCCAGGCCCGGGCGCGGCACGGTGCTGATGCCCGAGCCGTCGTCTTCCGTGCCGGGCGCCACTGCGGCGGCCATGCTGTTGAGCGACGAACGGGCGATGGCCTTGGCGGCATCGCTCGTGGCGCCGCCGGCACCGGGCAGCGCGGTATTGGTGGCCGTCGTGTTGGACAGCGCGGTATTCACCTTGCCGCCCGCATCCGGGTTCACGTGATTGGCCTGACGCAGCATCTGCTTCAGAAGCTGATCTGCCACGCCCACGCCACGCGAGGCCATGGTCTGCGAAAGCTGCTGGTCGAGCATCGACGTATACATCTTGCTCGACGACGAATCGAGCGGCCCGTTCTGCGGCGATGCATCGCGCATCTGCTTGAGCATCATGTTCACGAAGATCGCGTCGAACTGCTTGGCGACGGTCTTGGCCGCGCCGGTCGGGTCGGTGCGCGCCGTCTGCTTGAGCGACTCGAAACCCTTGGAATCGAGCGCCAGGCGGCTGGTGAGGTCTGTTTGGTTCATCGCGGCCTTCCCCAGCGTCAGATGATTTCCAGATCGGCGCGCAGCGCATTGGCCGCCTTCATCGCCTGCAGGATCGAGATCAGATCTTGCGGGTTGGCGCCGATCGCGTTGATGGCCTTGACCACGTCTGCCAGGTTGGTGCCGCCCTTCACGTTGATGAGGCTGCCGCCTTGCTGCTTGACCTCGATGTTCGAGCGCGCCGCGGCCACCGTCTGCCCTTGCGAGAACGGCGCCGGCTGGCTCACCACCGGGTCCGTGCTGATGGTGACCGACAGGCTGCCGTGCGCCACCGCGCAGGGCTCGAGCTTGACGAGCTGGTTCATGACCACCGAGCCCGTGCGGGCGTTGACCACCACGCGTGCCGCGGCCAGCGCCGGCGTCACGTCAATGTTCTGCAGCTTGGCCAGAAAGCCGACGCGGTCCGACGCCAGGGCCGGCGCGCGCACGTTGATCGTGCGGCCGTCCGCGGCTTGCGCCGTATCCGAGCCGAACTGCTTGTTGATGGCGGTGACGATGTTCTGCACGGTGCCGAAGTCTGTCGTGCCGGTATCGAGCTGGATGCTGCCGGCTTCGCCCACCGTGGCCAGCACAGCACGCTCGACCGTGGCGCCATTGGCGATGCGGCCGGCGCCGAGCTGGTTGATCTGCACCTTGCTGCCATTGGCCGATGCGCCTGCGCCGCCAATCACCACGTTGCCTTGTGCCAATGCGTAGAGCTGGCCGTCCACACCCTTGAGCGGCGTGAGCAGCAACGTGCCGCCGCGCAGGCTCTTGGCGTTACCGATGGACGACACCGTCACGTCGATGGTCTGGCCCGGCCGCACAAAAGCGGGCAACGTGGCCGTCACCACCACGGCGGCGGTGTTCTTGAGCTGGATGCTTGCGCCTGCCGGCACATTGATGCCGAACTGCGTGAGCATGTTGTTGAAGCTCTGGACCGTGAACGGGGTTTGCGTGGTCTGGTCGCCGCTGCCGTCCAGGCCGACGACAAGGCCGTAGCCGATCAGCGCGTTGTCGCGCACGCCGGCAACGGTGGTCAGATCCTTGATGCGGTCTGCGCGAGCCGTAGTTGGAACAACCGCGGCCATTGCGCTCAGTGCCACCAGGGCCGCGCCGATGATTCGATGCATAGTCATGGCAGATCCCTTAGAACGGTGACACGGTCAGGAAGAACCGCGACAGCCAGCCCATCTGCTGGGCTTCGGCCACATAACCTGTGCCGCGGTATTCCATACGTGCATCCGCCACCTGGGTGGACAGCACGGTGTTCTGGTTGTTGACGGTCGTGGGGTTGACCACGCCCGAGAACTTGATCGACTCGGTACCCTGGCCCACGGCCATCTGCTTCTCGCCGCTCACCACCAGGTTGCCGTTGCCCAGCACTTCCACCACCGTGACGGTAATCGTGGCGGTGAAGTTGTTCTGCGCACCGTTGGCGCCCTTGCTGTCGAACTTGTTGGCGTCGCTTGCCGACACGCCCAGCAACGACAGCACGCCCGGGTTCATGCCCGCAAAGGTCGGCACGGAAGCGCTCATGCTGCCCGTGCGGTTGACGCTGCCGGAGGTCTGCTTGCTGGCCGCCGTGTTCTCGGTGATCACGATGGTGATGGTGTCGCCCACCATGTGGGCGCGGCGGTCTTCAAACATGCCGCGAAAACCACCGCTGCCCGATGCCACTTCCTGGTAGATCGCCCCGTTCTGGCGCGGCGCCATCACCGGCATCGGCGGGCGCGCGGTTGTCGGGCCCTGCACGATCGGGGCCGGCGGCGGCAGCATGCCGCACGCCGTAGCGAGCAAGGCGGCCGTGCCAAGCACAGCCAATCGAACGACTCGAACAGCAGACACGGCGCGGCCGCTGTGCTTGCCATTCTGGAGCGAATAAACCGGGGGGGTATGCATCGCACTACATCCTCAAAAACTGCGCTGTCAGCTCAAAGCTGTGACAGCTTCTCCAGCATCTGGTCCGACGTCTGGACCGACTTGCTGTTGATCTCGTACGCGCGCTGCGTCTGGATCATGTTGACCATTTCTTCCACCACGTTCACGTTGGACGTTTCAACGTAGTTTTGATTGAGCGCGCCCACGCCATTCGAGCCGGGGTTGGCGAGGTTGGCGGTGCCCGACGCTTCGGTTTCCGCGTACAGGTTTTCGCCCATGCTGCGCAGGCCGGCCGGGTTGATGAAGTTGGCCAGTTGGAACGTGCCCACCTGCGTGTTGTTGACCGTGCCGGGCGTGGTGACCGTCACAACGCCGTCCTTGCCGATGGTCAGGCTGGTGGCGTTTTGCGGCACCGTCACGGCCGGCTGGACCGGGTAGCCGCTGGAGGTCACAAGCTGACCCTGCGCGTTGATCTGGAAGCTGCCGTCACGCGTATAGGCCAGCGTGCCGTCAGGCATCTGCACCTGGAAGAAGCCGTTGCCGTTGATGGCCACGTCGGTCGAGTTGCCGGTCTGCTGCAGGTTGCCCTGCGTGTGCAGACGCTCGGTGGCGACGATGCGCGTACCGGTACCGATCTGCATGCCCGAAGGCAGCGTGGTCTGTTGCGACGACTGCGCACCCGGCTCGCGCACGTTCTGGTACAGCAAGTCTTCGAACACGGCGCGCGAGCGCTTGAAGCCCGTCGTGTTGACGTTCGCCAGGTTGTTCGAGATGACATCCAGCTGCGATTGCTGGGCGTCCATCCCGGTCTTGGAAATCCACAGGGAGCGAATCATGTTCGAGTCCTTGGTTGATTCAATTCATTGCGCCGGCCGCTCAGGCGTGGCGCAGCAGTTCATTGGCCGACTGGGCGTTCGTGTCGCTCGTGTGCAGCGATTTCATCTGCATTTCGAGCTGGCGCGAAATTTCGATCATGTTGACCAGCGAGTCGGTCAGGTTGACGTTGCTGCCTTCCAGCGCCCCGCCGGTCACACGTACTTTTTCATCCACGTCGGCGTCCTGGCCGTCGCGCTGGCGGAACAGGCCGTCGGCGCCGCGGTCGATGTTCGACGGGTCGATACTCACCAGCTTCAGACGGCCGAGCGACACGGGCGGCGTCCGGCTGTCGGCGCTGATCGCGTTGACCGTGCCGTCCTTGGCAAACTGCACCGTGGTGTCGGGCGGCAGCGTGATCGGGCCGCCGTCACCCAGCACGGGCTGGCCGGAGAGCGTCTGGATCGTGCCGTCGGCACCGAGCTGGAACGTACCGGCGCGGGTGTAAGCCTCGCCGCCATCCGGCGTCTGCACGGCAAAGAAGCCCTGTCCGTCGATGGCCACGTCCAGGCTGCGGCCCGTGGTCTCGATCGGGCCGGGCGCGAGGTCCGTACCGATGGCCGAGGCCATCACGTAGCTGCGCGTGGGGGAGCCATCGCCTTGCACACCCACCGTATGGAACGCGTCGATCTGCGCCTTGAAGCCGGTGGTGCTGGCGTTGGCGAGGTTGTTGGCACTGGCAGCCTGTTGGTCAAACAGGTGCTTTACGCCAGTCATCGACACGTAGATCGAGCGGTCCATGCGAGTGTCCTTGGTGTGCGGTCAGTCAGCTTCAGGCAACGGCAATTACATCGTCACCAGGGTCTGCAGGATGGTGTCCTGCGTCTTGATGGTCTGCGCGTTGGCCTGATACGAGCGCTGCGCAATGATCATGTTGACCAGTTCGGCAGACAGGTCCACGTTGGACTGCTCCACCGCCGACGACTGCAGCAGGCCGAACGACCCCATGCCCGGCGTGCCCAGGTTCGGAGCGCCCGAGTTGGACGTTTCCACCCACTGGTTGCCGCCGATGTTCTGCAGACCTTCCGGTGCCTTGAAGTTGGCCATGGCGATCTGGCCCAGCGTCGCCGTGCGGCCGTTGGAGTAGCGCGCGGTGACGGTGCCATCGGTACCGACCGCGTAGCTGGCCAGGCGGCCGGTGGCGTAACCGTCTTGCGTCACGCCCGGGGCGGTGTCGTTGTAGCCGCCGCCGTACTGCGTGGTGCCCGTGAAATCCATGCTGGCGATGCTCATGCCGGCGAAGGCCGTGGCAATCTTGCTCGGCGACGAGGTGAGCTGGCCGCTGCTGTTGAACGTGAGCGACGTGACCGGGTTGCCGCCGGTCGGGTTGTTGCCGTCCACTTGCGAGTACACATCCCAGCCCGAGGCGGTGCGCACGTAGTAGTTGGTCAGCATGTGGGCCGTGCCCGTGCCGTCGTACACCTGCTCCGAAACCGAGTGGTTGAACGTGGCCGAGTTGGTGGCCGAGAACGGCGTGGTGGTCGGCACCGTGGCCGCGGCATCCAGGTTCACGCCGAATGCGGTGTTGGTGGTAGCCAGCGGCGCCAGGTCGTTGACGGGAATCTTCAGGTTGGTCAGCACGGCGGTGTTGACCTTGCCGGTGGAATCCACGCCGTAGCCGGTCAGGTTCTGGCCGGTGGCCGAGATGATGAAACCGTTCTTGTCGGTCTGGAACTGACCATTACGCGTGTACGACACCTGGCCGCTGGACGCATCGACCATACGGTAGAAACCCGTGCCGTTGATCGCGATGTCCAGCGGGTTGCCGGTGTTGGTCACATTACCCTGCGTGAACGACTGCGAGACCTTGGTCACGCTCACGCCCTGGCCGATCTGGTTGTCGGACGCACCCACCAGCGAGCGTGCGTACACGTCGCCAAATTCGGCGGTCGACTTCTTGTAGCCGACAGTGTTGGCGTTTGCCACGTTGCTGCCGATCACGTCGAGGTTGGCAGCGGCAGCGTCGAGACCGCTCAGGCCTTGCTGGAATCCCATAATGTTCTCCCGTAGAAAAGAAAGCGGGTTCGACCCGTTACTGAATAGTGGTGACGTCCGACAGCTTGGCCGTATTGCCCGAGGCCAGTTGCAGCTGCGTCGTTCCGTTGGTGATGGTCACGCCCGTGACCTTGTCGGCGCCGGTGGCGTTGGCCGTGGTGGTCTTGCCGCCGAGCGTGGCGGAAACCGAGATGGAGTACGTGCCGTCTGCCACCGTGGTGCCGCTGTCGTTCTTGCCGTTCCAGGTGTAGTTGCCGCTGCCGGCAGCCATCTGGCCCAGATCGACCGAACGCACGGTGTTGCCGTTGGCATCCTTGATGGTCACGACCACGTCGTCGGCACCGTTGGGTACCGAGATGCCGAAGTTGGCCGTGCCGGAAGCCAGTGTCAGGTTGGACGACGGCACCTGCACGGTGCGGCCGATCAGCGACGAAGCCTGCGTGGCCGCGCTCTGCGTCGCCATGCTCGACATGGTGGTGTTCAGTTGCTGGATACCGTTCACAGTGTTGATCTGCGCAAGCTGCGAGGTCATCTGCGAGTTGTCCATCGGGTTGAGCGGATCCTGGTTCTGCAACTGCGCAACCAGCAGCTTCATGAACGTGTTCTGCAGATCGGAGCCGCTGGTGATGGCAAGCTGGTTTCCGGAGGTCGTGCTCGAGGTGCCGGTGGTGCTGCTGGTTGAGCTGACGGTCATGTTCGTGTCTCGCTATGAATGGAGCCGCTTACTGGCCCAGGGTCAGAGCCTTGGAGGCCATCGTCTTGGTGGTGTTGGCGACTTCCACGTTGGCCTGGTACGAGCGCGACGCAGAAATCATGTTGACCATTTCGTCCACCACATCGACGTTCGGCATGGTCACGTAGCCGTCGGCATCGGCCAGCGGGTTGCCCGGCTGGTGCATGCGCTTCATGGGGGTGACGGTGTCTTCCACCACGCGGTCGACCGACACGCCGGTGGCGTAGTCGTCAGACTCCTGCGCGGGCGTGAACACCACCTGCTTGGCGCGGTACGCCTTGCCGTCCGGGCCGGTCACGCTTTCGGCGTTGGCCAGGTTGGAGGCGACCACGTTCATGCGCTTGGACTGCGCGGTGAGCGCGCTGCCAGCTACATCCATCACCTTGAATAGCGACATGTTGATTCCGATGTCTTCAAACACTGTTGCCGGCACTGCTGCCGGACCGATCCGGTGTTCCGTATGGCGGCTTGCTCCGGACCGATATTTCCCGGCCCGGAGCGCCACACAGTTCCCGCCCCTCTTTCGCCGCGCGTGATTGCTGCGCGGTCGTCTTAATGCCTGTCTGCTGCTCTTGCTGCTCTGGCTACGTCGCGCTAGCTGTTCTGAATGGCCGCCAGCATCGACTTGATCTTCTGCGTCACGATGCTCAGATCGGCCTCGTAGCGCACGGTGTTATCGGCAAAGCGCATGCGCTCGCCGTCCATGTCCACCGTGTTGCCGTCGATGGACGGCTGCTGCGACGTGCGGTACTGCACTTCGCCCTGCAGCGCCTTGGTCTGCTGCGACAGCGAGGCCTGCATCAGCGACACATCGCCGGCCGGTGCGCCATCCACTGTCAGGTGGCCAGCAGCCGTTGCCGTCATCGGCAGGCTGTTACCGCTTTGCTGGCCGACCGCCTTCTGCAGCGCCGACTGAAAATCGAAGTCGCGCGCCTTGTAATTGGGCGTATCGGCGTTGGCGATGTTCGAGGCCAGGATCTGGTGCCGCTGCGAGCGCAAGTGCAGCGCCTGCTCCTGAAAACCGAATAACTGATCCAGTTTGTCGACCATGTCTGTCATTCCTTGCGCGTGGCGCCCTGTTTACGGCGGCCACCCGCCGGGGTTGCGTTCTGTACTGCGTTTGCGTGTTGCGTGTTCCCTTGGGCCGGAGAACTCGGCATCAGCGGCCCCTTCAAAACCGCCGATGCCGTCTCCAAAAACCGCTGAACCGCTTGTCATGCTGAGTTGCCGTCATGCAACCTCAGTGGAAAAGACCTGTCTGCGAATCCGAAAGCCAGCCGGGAAACCGTCTACCGGGGCAGGCTGTGCGGCCAGGAACCGCACAACGCCAGGGACTTCACCACGTTGCAAAGTCTAGGGGCCGGTGTGCAAGACCATTCGTCCGAATAAGGGGGGGATTGGCCGACATTTCCGCATTTGGCGCTCGCGCAGGCGTGGCTACACTTCACCGGACTTTTGATGAAGGGGCTTTCCATGTCCACGCGGTTTGCACGCAGCGCGCACCACCCGATCAGACCTGCCGCCACGGCCGCGCCGCTGGCGGCGCGCCAGCGCAAGCTGTTGCTGATCCTGGCGCTGGGCCTGCTGGCCAGCGTTGTGCACCCGCTCCTGGCGCATGCACAGGGCATGACGCGCGTCGGCTACCCGCCGGCCCAAGCCGTGCCACAGCCCGTGCAGCCCACCACCATCCAGGGGCCGAACGCCCTCCAGATGCAGATTCAGCAACAGTTGCAATCGCAACTGGACATCCTGGGCGGCACGAATGAGGGGGGAGCGCCACGTGCGTCGGTGGAAGTTGGCCCGGTGGATGCACGCGTGGCCAACCAGCCCTGCGACCAGATCGACCTGATGCTGCCGGCGGCCAACCGCCTGCGCGGCCGCATACAAGTGGGCGTGCGCTGCCGCTCGCCGCACGCCTGGGCGGCCTGGGTGCCGGCCACGATCCAGATCACGGGGACGTATTACGTCGCCTCACACCAGCTGCCGCCGGGCAAGACGCTCGATATGGGTGATCTGGAAGCCCGCACGGGCGATCTTTCGATGCTGCCGGCCTCCGTTGTGCAACAGCCGGCCGATGTGGTGGGGCGTGTACTGCTCACCAGCGTGGCCGCCAACCAGCCGCTGCGCGCAGAAAGCCTGCGCTTGCCCATTGCCGTGCAGGCCGGTCAGACCGTCAAGCTCATTGCCGAGGGCGGTGGCTTCCAGGTCAGCAGCGACGGCCGGGCCTTGAACCAGGCGGCCGTGGGCCAGGTGGCGCAGGTACGCACCGCCAACGGCAATGTCGTCTCCGGCATTGCACAGTCCGCCGGCGTCGTGGCGATCCAGTTTTAAGACCGAATTGATATCGATAGATCACTTTCACACTGTGATGCGTTATCGATACCTGCCGCTAAAGTTTGGGCCGGGGTTGGCCGATATGGGTGTTAGGATGAACGCGCTCTTCGGAGACACCCGTGAAAATCAACCATATCGTGAACAACACGCCGGCCGTTGCGCCGACCAAGGACGCAGCGTCCGGGTCGACGCGCGCGACCGGCTCGTCCTCGGCCGCTACGACGGTTTCGGGCACCACGCGCCACAGCGGCGATTCGCCGTCGCTGTCGGTCCAACAAGTCTCGCGCCAAGTGGGCAGCGGCGACTTCGACGCCGCACGCGTCGAGCAGATCCGCAGCGCCATTCAGAACGGCACGCTCAAGATGGACGCCGGCAAGATCGCCGATGCGGCGCTTTCCGACGCGCAATCGCTGCTCTCCACGCGCTCCAAGAAGGTCTGACGGGGGTTTCCCGTCGTCCGTCCCCTGTATTTTCTGACGCCGCCGGTCCGAGGGTTTTCGACTCTCGACTGATCGCGGCGGGGCGGCGTGCCGGCCGGCGGCTGCCCAAGCTTCCCAGCCTGAGGTAGTCACCATGGACAACACACTGCTGATCCGCACCCTTGCCGACGAGCAGGAACTCCTGCGCGCAGCCACCCTCACCCTGGATGCCGAAGCGCAGGCGTTGCGCGATGGCGACATGGTCGAACTCGAGCGCATTACCCAGACCAAGCAGAAACAGCTTGCCGCGCTGGGCGAGGCCGACCGCGACCGCCGCCTGTGGTGGGCCCAGCACGGCGGCGCCGATCCGTACGGGCTGGTCAAATACCTGCGCACCGATGAAACCGCCAGCCGACTGTTCGACGAGAACTTGGCCCTGGCCCGCCTGCTGCGCCAGCGCAACATCGACAACGGCACCCTGATCGACCTGCGCCTGCGTGCCACGCAGAACGCGCTGTCCGTCCTGCATGCCGCCAACAACGGCGGCGGCACACCCTATGGCCGCGATGGCAAACAACCGCTGTCGATGCCGCGCTTCTCGGTCGTCGCGCAATAAGCCACCACAACACGTTTTTGGGTACAAAAGCCCCGCTTTACGCTCACGTCAATGGGCGTAAAGTGGGGCTAGCTGCTGCTGCCTGATCCTGCTATCTATAGGGGGGTCCAGCACACCACCGATCGGGGTAAACAAAAAGGTTTACATCCCATTGATGGGTGCAACAAGCATGCTGGGGATTTATTCTGCGATTTTGGCGGGGTTAATCCTCCGCGCCTGGCGACATAAACAAGAAAAACCGGAAGGAATTTGCGCCTGAATGGCGTGCCAAGGTTTCGGCCCGGCGGCACCGCACTGCGGTGACTGCCGGTTGAACGGGGAAATATACCGAGACCGCACGCCAGAAGCATTTCCACAGGCACGGCTGCATTGATTTTTGGACCGGCTGGTCCAAATAGACGCGGCAACAAGCTGATTCCGGGAATGGGCAAACAAACCATAACCAGACAGGCGGCGCAGTGAAATCAATCGTAGTGGAGGCACACCCTTTGGTGCGTGCCGGCGCGACCCATGTGTTGCAATCCTTGCCGGCCATCACTGAAGTGGTCAGCGTCGAGCCGGACGAAGCCCTCTTTGAAAATCTTGCGGCGCATGCGGACGCCGAACTGGCCCTGATCGGCCTGCCCTTACCGGGCATCGACGATCTGCCGGCCCTCTCCCGGCTGTTGCAACAGCCGCACCCCCGACATGTCGCCGTACTGGGCGAAACCGATTCCGCTGCGCATGTGCGTACGCTGATGCAATTGAATGTCTCGGCGTATCTGCTGAAAAGCTATTCCGGCAAATTGATTGCAGCGGCATTGGAATTGGTGCTTGCCGGCGGCCGTTATGTGCCGGCGTCGATCGTGCTGACACGACCCGAAGCCATTGCAGCAGGTTCGGCCCATGGTAATGACGATTGCGCGTTGCTTGGCCTGACGCAGCGCCAATATGAGATTCTCGTGTTGCTCTCGCGCGGGCACCCGGTCAAAACCATCAGCCGCATGCTCAGCATTTCCGAGGCGACAACCAAGGCGCATATCAACGCGCTGTATCGCCGGCTGGAAGTGCGCAGCCGTACCGAGGCCGTCTTCGTTGCCACACAGCGCGGCGCCATGCTGCTGAATCATCCGAAAATTGGAGCCGAGTCCTCATCGCCGGTCTCGCCGCTCTCGCCGCCATTGCGCCTGGCGCGCACCGGCTGACGCTCCGCCCTTTGGGCTCCTCAGCACAACAAAAAACGGCGCCCGGAATCCGGACGCCGTGGCAAATGCCCGCCCACGCTGTCGAGACGCGGGCGGTGACAAGGAAAAGCTGAACGCGAAAGGCTTAGAACTTTGCGCGGATGCCTACACCGAAGGTGTCGGCCGTCGACAGGTCCGACACCTTGTCGCGGAAGTACGCAGCATACACATCGGTGCGCTTGGACAGCGAGTAGTCGTAGCCCACCGCCCAGGTGTTGCGCTTCACGTCAGCCGCACCTGAGGTCTTCGTGTAGGCATACGATGCCAGCACGGCGCCCGGGCCCACCGGAATCGACACGCCCAGCTGGCCGCCGTTGCTCTTCGCGTCGCCGGTGCTGATGGTGTTCTTGATGTACTGGTATTGGCCGTACAGCTTGACCACGCCAAAGTCATACGTGGCGCCCAGCTGCCCCGCCGTCTGGCGCGAGAAGCCAGCCACCAGGCTGTTCAGGTCGCCCGGCGCGCCGTCGTAGCGCACCTGCTGAAACGCCGCCGTGGCCGCAAAATTGCCGCGGAAGTACAGCAGGCTGCCGCCCCACTTGTTCTGACCGTTGTGACCAGCTTGCTCGCCGGCGCCGTAGATCAGGTTGGCCGTCAGGCCGCCCATGTCCGGCGTGGAATACATGATCGAGTTGTCCCAGCCCGAATCGCCCACCAGGCCCGAAATGCCCGCAGCACCCGAACGGCCGTTGCCGAGGTAGGTGTGGAACACCATCGGCGAAAAAGTGTACGAATCGATAAACGGGTTAAACAGGATCGTCGAAACGAAGTACGGCGGCGTGTTGCGGCCGAGCTTGATCGAGCCCCAGGTGTTCGACTGCAGGCCGACAAACGAATTACGTGCGAAGAAGTGGTCGCCATCAAAGCGGCCGGACTTGCCCGTATCGGGGCGGAAGAACGCTTCCAGCGTGAAGATCGCCTTCAGGCCGTTGCCCAGATCTTCGCTGCCCTTGAGGCCCCAGTACGAAGTCGACATGCCGCCCGAGTTGACACCCCAGGCGCGGTCCTGGCCCAGGTTCTTGGTGGCGCCCGCCCAGGCGTCTACCTGGCCGTACAGCGTCACAGACGATTGGGCCTGCGCCGCGCCTGCGGTCAGACCCGCAGCGGCAGCCAGCACGGCCAGCGAAAAACCTCGCTTGAATTGCATCGTTGATTTCTCCCTCTTGTGGTTCCGGTGTGTTGAATCGACTGAATCAGCTTTAAGGCAGCAGGTGGCTCAACCCGCCGCTGCTGAGATGGCGCCGTGAATGCAACAGCCGTGCCAATACGTTGTCGGCAAAGCAATCGCTTCACAAATGAATACGTTTTCCTGGGAAGGGGCGCAGACTAGCTTGAATACCCTAGGCGGACAAGTCCCCATTGCTGGGTGTGTGGCGCCGTTTCTGCACCGGTCTGGCGCAGTGCGCTTTCAGTCGTTTTGGAGCACGCGGATATCCACTTCGCGCGTGTAGCGCTCGGGGGAAAAGTCGCAATACGTGAGGGAGATCGGCACGTCGGCCACGCTGTAACCGATGCGGCGCACGCGCACCAGTGGCACGCCCGCTTCCACGCCGAGCTGCGCGGACTGGTGGGCATCGGCCACACAGGCCAGCGGCGCCTCGCGCGAGCGCGCGATGGTCAGGTTGGCGCGCTGGAAGACCTGCACGAACAGGCGATCTTCAAAGTCGCGTGCCTCAAGCATCGCCGCCAGCCGGGACGTCAGCCAGGTCCGGAGCAACATGATGGGCTGCCCCTCTACTTGGGCGCGGCGCTCGACAAACGCCACCTGCGCGCCCACCGCCAGGTCGAGCGCGGCGGCCACGGTCTCGTCGGCCGGCTCCAGTCGATATGCACTGACCGTGTAGACGGCGCCCGGCACGTATTCCAGCGCAGCGTCGGACTGGCCCGGCGCGTACAGCACCGGCCGATGCGGCCCCACGCGGTCGAGCACCACGCTGCGCTGCCCACGCGAACGCTTGAGCAGCCCGCGCGCCGCCAGCTCATTCAGTGTTCGGCGCGCCGTCAGACGGGATACGCCGTAGCGCTGAGCGACTTCGTTCTCGCTGGGCGCGATGCTGCCGGCCGGCAAGGTTCCGTGCAGGATGTCGAGCCGAATGCGATCGGCCAGTTCAAGATATTTGGGCAGGCGGGGTGTCATGCCGTTGTTATACAGGAACGATCATCACGCGCAGCAACGCAAATGGCCCACCGGGCGGGTGGGCCATTTGCGTTGCACGCTTGCGCGCGCGTCAGGCAGTGCCAGACAAATCAGGCGATCAGGAACTTGTCGCGGTTCTTGCCGATCCAGGCCGGGGCACGGCCGCGGCCGGACCACGTTGCGCCCGTCTTCGGGTCACGATACTTGGCCGGCACCGGCGCCTTGGCACCAGCACGGCGGCCGCGACGTTGGGCCAGCCCCAGGTCTTCAGCCGTCAGGCCATATTCGGCAACCGTCTGACGCACTTGCTGGATAACTGCTTCCAGTTCTTTGGCGCGCGCCGTTTCGATCTGCTCTTCCAGTTTGGCCCTTTGTGCAACCAATTCCTTGTATGTCGCCATATGCGCTCCCAATAAAGTTTCGTGTGAAATCTGGTGTTGACCAGATATTAGATCAATTGTATTCATAACTGAAATCAAATTCCAACGTTTTTGATGGCAACCCCTCAAACTGCGCCACTAAGCCAGGAATCAACTCGTGGCACACCGGATGCTCAGGTTTCAATCGGAAAGTCAGATTGACGCATCGGATTAGCGTACGCGATCATGCAAGGCCACAAACCGGTATCGCGCTGCATTTCAGTGCCACCACCATAGCAAGCGTTGCCGGGTCCCGCAATTCTGGCTTTTGCCGCAAGCAGCAATCTGCAGCATCGCAGCAGTACAGCAAACGCAATATCAATTCATACGCAGGCCGCCGCGCGCCGGGCATGCCATTGCACCGCGATTGCACCTGTCATGGCATGCCCATTCGAGCTGGCGGTAAAACGATTCAAAGCAACAAGCCCCTTGGCTGCAGTTGGATGAGACAACGATGAATCCACCCTTGCCGCGTCGTTTTTTCTTTCTGCTTTTGGTCTTTGGCGTACTGGTAGGTACCCTGTTTGCCGCCGCGACCTTTTTCTTTGCGGAACGTTCAGTTGAACGGATCAGCGCATATTTCATCCTGACAATGGGAACATGCGTTTTGATGTGTGCAATCGGGTTAGCACTGACGCATCGTTGGATCGATCAGCATTTCGCCGCGCGGGAAAATTGGAATGGCGCGGATACCGCAATAGAAACACCGCCCGCAGCCGAGCCGCAGCAAGCCGTTTTGAAACCCGAGGCGCAAACGAACAGCAGCGCGACCGTCAAAGCGAATTCACAATGTGTTGTATCGGCCACAAACTAGACTTTGCGCCGCGCCCGACTTTTGCGCATCATGAAGAACATTGCCCCAACTTCCGGTAGCCGGCCCGCGCTCTCCGCCAGCTTCGCCCGAAGTCCATGCGTAGTGAGATGTCGGGCAATACCTCAGGTTGGAGCGTGGGATGCAAGACGAAATTTCCTACCCGTTGTCGGCGCAAAGCCTTCCGGTTCCGCTCTATGTGGTGCTCGAAGGCCGCATCGTCTTTGCCAATGCTGCCGGCGTTTGCATGGTGCGTGCGCTCTCGGCCGACCAACTGCTCGGCGAGCCGTTCTCACGCTTCTTCCAGGACGTGCCCACGTGGCTGGAAGTCGGCACCGGAGAAGACGCCGATACGACACCGGCCGGCACCCGGGCCATCCCGGCGGCACAGCTCATCTCGGCCCTTTCCGCCGGCGATTCCAACGAGGTGGTCAGCGTTCGGCTGACGGTCACGCCTACCCGCTTTGATGGGCTGCCGGCGCAGCAGGTGGTCGTGCACGGATTGCCTCTGCCGCTCGATGCGCAACTGCCGGGCAAGGCCAGCGAGCGCGTGCTGAGCGCCGAAGCCATTGGCGCAGCGCTGCCGCACGAGCATCTCGATCATCTGCTTTCCACGCTGCCGTCCGCTGCTTCGCTTGGCGAGCGGCTGCATGCTGCGCTGCGGGCGCTGGAAGCGACCTTGCCGTCAGCACTATGCGTGGTGGTGCGTGTCATTTCAGGACGCGCGCGGCTTTATGGCACGCAGCACGCCCGGGCGCGGCTGACATTGCACGACGCCCCTGCGGCACACTTGCCCACCACAGCACAGGGCGAGCTTGATATCGAACTCGCCCGCATCGCTCCGCTGCTCAATGAGCTGGCGCCCATCGAACTGACTCGCGAAGCCAATGCGCCCATGGCTTTGCGCGCAGCGCTCGTCGGGGTGTTGGACACCGCGCAGCCGACGTGGCTGTGCCGCATCCCGGCCCAGCATGGCGGCATGGCCGTCGCCGACGATCTGCTCTGCCTGTTCTTCCCTGCCGGCACCACCCCACCCGACGACGCGACGCTGCGCGCAGAGTGCGGCCGCTACATCGCCGCCTTGGTCAAGCTGCTGCGCCTGGAAAACGAATATCGGCAGTCCCGCGAGCTGCGCGATCAGTATCGGCTGGTCGTCAATCATCTGAGCGAGGGCGTGCTGACGCTGTCGACCGATGGCCGTGTGCTGTCGTACAACCGCAGCGCGGCCGAGATCCTGCGCATGTCGGGCGCGTCATGGAAGGGCCGCCCGCGTGTGGCATTGAGCGACATGATGCTGGGCGAAGACGGCGCCATCCTGCCGCGCGCCGCATGGCCTTCCACGCTGGCAGCCCGCACGGGGCGAGCGATCAGCAACGTCGTCGTGGGCGTGCCGGCAGGCAATGGTCAGATCGTGTGGCTGCGCGAATCGGTGCTGCCGATGTTCTCCCCGGACAGCGCATCACCGCACGCAGTGCTGGTCATCTTTACCGACATCACGGCCGAGCGCTCCGCCTACGAGCAGTTGCGCCTCCTGGAGACCAAGGATTCGCTCACCGGCCTGCCCAATCGTGCGGCATTCATCGAGCGGCTCGATGCGCGGCTGGCGCTGCCGTCCACGGGGAAATCCGCGCTGCTGTATATCGGGCTGGACCACTTCAAGACGGTGAACGAGGCGATGGGGCACCACATGGGCAACCAGGTGCTGAACATGGCAGCGCAGCGAATCCGTGCCCAGGCGGGCCAGCGCGCGTTGCTGGCCCGCCTGGGTGGCGACCAGTTCTGCGTAGCCATTGATGACCCGAACGCCGCCGACACACTCGCGCAGCAGGTGCTCGACGCGCTGGCCCGCCCCTTTACCGGCGGCGAACGCGAAGTGCATCTGTCGGCCAGCATCGGCGTGGCGGCCTACCCTGAAGATGGCGGCGATGCGGCCACGCTGGTCAGCCATGCTGAAGCCGCCATGCACCGCGCCAAGGAAAACGGCCGTAACCGCATCACCCGTTATTCGCGCGCGCTGGAAACACAGATGCTGCGCCGCTTCACCCTCAACGAGCGCATGCGGCGTGCGCTGGGGCGCGGTCAGGTGCGGCTGGTGTATCAGCCGAAGTACGCACTGGACTCTGGCGAACTGGTGGCGGTTGAAGCGCTGATGCGGTGGTCCGACCCCGAACTGGGCGCGGTGTCGCCCACCGAGTTCATCGACGTGGCAGAGGAGTCTGGCTACATCCTCGAACTCGGCCGCTGGGCACTCATGCGAGCCTGCGCGCAGGGCGAGGCATGGGCACGCAAGTTCGGCTTCACGGGGCGCATGGCGGTGAATGTGTCCGCGCGGCAATGCGATGCGGGCGTGATCGAGCGCGACGTCGATGAAGCGCTCAAGGCCTCGGGCATGGCGCCGAGCCGGCTGGAGCTGGAATTGACGGAAAGCGTGCTGCTGGCCGACCGGCAATCGACGCAGCGTCTGTTGATGAGCCTGGCCGCACGGGGCGTGCGTATCTCGCTGGATGATTTCGGCATCGGGTTCTCGTCGCTGTCGTACCTGCGCAGCTTGCCGATCCACAACATCAAGATCGATCGATCGTTCATCAGCGGCGTACCCGGGGTGGCCGACTGCGTGGCGCTCACCAAGACCATCATCGCGATGGCGCGCGCGCTGAACATGACCGTCACAGCCGAAGGTGTGGAAACCCCCGAACAAACGGCCTTCCTGGCCGCACACGCGTGCGACGAAGTGCAAGGCTTTCTGTTTGGGCGACCGCTGGAAGTGTCGGCGCTGGAAGAGTTGCTGCGCACTCGCAGCCGCGCGCGGGCATAACAAAGCGGACCCAAAGGTTTAACCTCGGGTCCGCTTTTCTTTTCTTTTGGGTCGACGCCGAGGTCGAATCCAGATCAACGCGTCGATACGTTGCCCACCAGGCCGCCTAGTGCGGCGCCGCCCAGCGTGGCGCCCGGGCCGCCAATCAAAGCAGCGCCAGCCAACCCGCCCACACCCGCACCAATGGCGGTATTGCGTTGACGTGCCGTCATGTCGGCACAGCCGGTTGCCGTCAGCAACGTGGCACCGGCCAGCAGAATCGTCAGTACCCGAACCATGTTCTTCTCCTTGAATGCGTCGGTCGCGATGAAGCCATCGCATATCGGGAGTCTGGCCAACCGGCGCTCGACTTGCTGTTTCAAGTTGTAATCAATCGTTGCAATGCGCGGGCCGCCCGCTCCGGACAAGCCGTGCCAAATTCACGAGCAACGCCGATCAGAACCCGTCCCCACGCGGCTCGGATGGTGTTTCCCACAGACTTATCCACATGTTCTGTGCATAACCCGCGCCAACGGCGGAGACCCAAGTCACAAAAGGGCTTGACGGGTTTAGGCAAACATGCAGATCACGTAAAACGTGTGCGTGCAGCGGAAGTTATCCACATCAGGCGCAGCGGTTACATCGTGCAACAAACCTTTGTGCGTCAACTGCTTGCGGTCGCTTTTGCAAGCGATGTGCGCGGTGCTGTGGACAAGTTGCATTGACCTGAAAGCGGCACTTGATCCACTTTTGTCCCAATTTAGATCGAATCGATCAAAATTCGCCGCCGCTTTTTCCCGAATGACCGGTGCGTTCAGCAACCTGCGTGCCCTTTGTACCAAACAAACAGCACAGCATTGCGCCAAGTTGGCTGCGGCGGTCGGGGGAGATCAGGGTAAACAATGATCGATTCGATCATTTTTCTAATTACAATGACCGAATCGATCGATGCACGAGAAATTCAGCCGTGCATTCTTCCCAACTAAGCTGGCCTAAGGGCTGCCCTGCCCACCACGAAAACGAAAGGATCGCCACATGACCACGTCGTTCAAAGGGATCGTCCCGGCCCTGATCACCCCGATGACCCCGACCGAAGACGTGGACGAAAACGGCCTGCGTGTACTGGTCGATCGCCTGATCGACGCGGGTGTCCATGGGTTGTTCGTTCTCGGTACGAATGGTGAATTCATCGCGCTGAGCGAAGAAGAGAAGCTGCGCATTGCGCGCATTACCGTGGACCAGGCGCGCGGTCGTGTGCCCGTGGTGGCCGGCACTGGCGCTTATGCCACGCGCGACGTGATCGCGCTCAATCGCAAGATGCAGGACGTGGGCGTGGATGCGGTGTCCGTCATCACGCCGTACTTCAATGGCGCCACGCAGCCGGAGCTGTTTGCGCATTACGAGCAGATTGCGCACGCGACGTCGCTGCCGATCCTGCTGTACACGATTCCGGCCAAGGCCGGCGTGACGCTCACCGTCGACACCGTGCGCCGGCTGGCGGACATCCCCAACATCCGTGCCATCAAGGACAGCGGCGGCGACTTCGACCGCCTGCTGCAGCTCATCAACCTGCGCCGCGACGACTTTGCCGTGTTCACCGGCACCGATTCGATGATCCTCTGGACGCTGATTGCCGGTGGCGACGGCGCGGTGGCGGCCACCACCAATGCGGTGCCGCAGGTTGTCATGTCGATCTGGAACCAGTTCCAGGCGGGCAACATTCCGGCCGCGCGCGCAGCACAGGAATCGCTGCGCGCGCTGCGTGACGCGTTTGCGCTCGGCACCATGCCCGTGGTGCTCAAGACCGCTGCCGAGATGCTCGGCATGCCCGCCGGTCCGGCGCGCTCGCCGGCCAAGCCGCTCGATGCGAAGAGCCGTGAACGGCTGGCCGAAGCCCTCGCCATCTACCGTGACGCGGTAAACGTCGCCTGAGTCCCGCCGCCCGTCTTTTACACCACCAAACGCCATGTCCCAGACCTATCACTTCCAGACCGTCAAGCACATCGTCCACGGCGCAGGCAGCCTGGCGTTGCTGCCCGAGAAACTCGCTCTGCTCGACGTGCCCATCAAACGCATTGCGCTCATCACGCAGCCGGTGATGGAGCAAAACGGCGTGATCGGGCGTGTGGTGGAAGCGCTGGCCGCGCGTGACATTGAGGCTCGCATCGTGCGCGGCGTTGAGCCCGAACCGACCATTGAAAACGTCGAGACCGTCTTCCGCGAGCAAATCGCGCCGTTCGCGCCGGATGCCATCCTGTCGATCGGCGGCGGCAGCGTGCTGGATGCGGCCAAGCTGTTTGCAGTGCGCCTGACCAATGAACAGCCGCTGCGCGATTGGCTCGGCATTGATCTGATCAAGCGCCCGGGCATTCCGCTGGTGCTGGTGCCGACCACCGCGGGCACGGGTTCCGAAGTCACGCCCAATGCCATCGTCACGCTGCCCGATGAAGAACTGAAGGTGGGCATCGTCAGCCGGCATCTGCTGCCGCAACTGGTGATTCTCGATGCGGAACTGACCTTCGATTTGCCCAAACCGATCACCGCTGCCACGGGCATCGACGCGTTCGTGCATTCGCTCGAGTCGTATATCTCGACCAAGGCGAACCCGGTGAGCGACATGTTTGCGATGGAGTCGATGCGACTCATTGGCGCGAACATTGTCGAGGCGTATCGGAACGGCCGTTCGGTCAAGGCGCGCGAGGCGATGATGCTGGGCTCGATGTACGGCGGCCTGGCCTTGACTGCTGCCGGAACGGCTGCCGTGCATGCGCTGGCATATCCGCTGGGTGGCATGTTCGGCATTACGCACGGTGTGGCCAACGCGATGCTGCTGCCGCACGTGATGGCGTTCAACAAGGATGCCATCGTCGCGCGCCTGGCGAACGTGGCACGCGCGCTCGACATCAGCCGCCATGATGATGGCGACGAGACCGCCGCCGATGCACTCATCGAACGCCTGACCGAGTGGACCGACGTTGTGCAGATCCCGCAGGACCTGCGCCAGTTCGGCGTGTCGGAATCGCACCTGGACGCGCTGGCCGAGGCCGCCTCGAAGGTCAAGCGCCTTCTGGGCAACAACCCCAAGCCGCTGAGCCACGCCGACATTAAGGCCATCTACCTGCGCCTGCTGCCGTGAACACAGCCGCCCACACCGCTCCGAAGCTGCTGATTCTGGCCGACGACCTATCGGGCGCCGCCGATTGTGCGGTGGCCGGCGTGCGTGCCGGATTGCGCAGCGCGGTCATGTTGCGTGCCGATATTGCGCAACCGGCAACCGCCGATGTGCTCGCGCTGGACACGGACACGCGCCGTGCCAAAGCCGTCGATGCGGCTGCCCGGCAAGTGCAAGCGTGGCACGCGCTGGCCCGTCCGGCCACGCGCCTCTACAAGAAGATCGATTCGACGCTGCGCGGCAACGTGGCTGCCGAGGTGGCAGCGCTGGTGCCGCTGGCGGGGCTCGCCATTGTGGCGCCGGCATTTCCGGCTGCGGGGCGGACCACGCTCGAAGGTCGCCAGTGGCTGCATGGCCTGCCGGTCGAAGACACCGAAGTCTGGCGCAACGAGAGCATCGCCGGTCGTGCCGATCTACGAGACATGTTCGTGCATCACGGTTTGCAGACCGCGGTGCTGGCGCTCGCTGACATCCGTGCAGGTGTTGTTGCATTGGCGGGCCGCCTTACCGCATTGCAAGCGGCTGGCGTGCAGGCGGTGGTGTGCGATGCCGAAACCGATGAGGACTTAGCTTGCATCGCCGATGCCTCTGTACGGCTGGCGCACGCGTTCTGGGTCGGCTCGGCCGGCCTGACGCCGGTGCTCATTCGCGCGCTCGGGCTTGGCAGCGCCAACGCCACCGTCGACAACGATGCGGCAACCGCCATCGCAGGGCCGGTGCTGACGGTGGTGGGCAGCATGTCCAGCGTCTCGCACACCCAGGCGGGCGAGTTGAAAGCGGGCACCGGTACCGGATTGCTGTGGCTGGAGCTGCCCGTCGAAACGCTCGACACACCGCAGGCCGACATCACCCAGACCGTGATCGACGCGCTGTGCGACGGCCGCGACGTGCTGGTCACGCTCAGCCAACGTCAACGCGGCAACAACGCCGACGGCCTGCATTTCTGCCGCCGCCTGGCCACGTTGCTGGCGCCGACCCTGTCGCATGCCGGCGGCTTGATCGCCACTGGCGGCGAAACGGCGCGCGCCCTGCTGTCGACAGCCGGTGTCGACGCGCTGCAACTGACCGATGAAATCGAACCGGGCATGCCGTTGCTGCACGCCCGGCTCACTGGCGTCGGCCGCGTGCTGCCGGTCGTCACCAAAGCGGGTGGCTTCGGCATGCCCGGCTCCCTGCTTGCCGCCTGGCGACGGTTGGTCGAAACCGCGGGCGGCACCCCACCTAAAGGAACTCACGCAATGACCTATCGTCCTGTCATCGGCATCACCATGGGCGATGCCGCCGGTGTCGGCCCCGAGATCATCATGAAGGCGCTCACGCACCGCGCGGTGTACGAGCAATGCCGGCCGCTGGTGATTGGCGACACGGCGCGCCTGCGCGATGCCGCCCGACGCGCCGGGGTGGCGCTCGAAGTACGCTCGATCGAACGCCCCGCCGACGCCGCCTTCCGCTACGGCGTCGTGGACTGCATCGACCTCGGCCTCATCCCCGCCGACCTGCCCTACGGCAAGCTCTCGCCTATTGCGGGTGATGCGGCGTATCAGTACATCGCCCGCACCGTCGAGCTGACCTCCGCAGGCGAACTGGATGCCATCTGCACCGCGCCGCTGAACAAGGAAGCACTGCATGCGGGCGGTCACATCTTCCCCGGCCACACCGAAATGCTGGCGCACCTGACCGGCATCGATGAAGTCTCGATGATGCTGGTGGCGCCCAACTTGCGCGTGATCCACGTAACGACGCATATCGGCCTGCTCGACGCCATCCGCCGCATCGAGCCAGGCCTGGTCCAGCGCACCATTGAACGCGCACACGCCACGCTGGTACGGGCCGGCATCGACAACCCGCGCATCGGTGTATGCGGCATCAACCCGCACGCGGGTGAGAACGGCCTGTTCGGCCACGGCGAAGAAGAGGAAAAGATCATCCCCGCCGTGCAGGTGCTGCAGGCACGGGGTTGGCGCGTGGAGGGCCCGCTGCCCGCAGACACGCTGTTCTTCCGCGCCGGCCGTGGCGACTTTGACGTGGTGGTCGCGATGTACCACGACCAGGGCCACGGCCCCGTCAAGGTGATGGGGCTGGAGGCCGGTGTGAACGTCACCGTCGGCCTGCCGGTGATCCGCACCTCGGTTGACCATGGCACCGCCTTCGACATTGCCGGCAAGGGCATCGCCGATGAACGCAGCATGCTCGAAGCCTTCCGCCAGGCCTGCGAACTCGCCACCCGGCACGAAGACCGCGAAGCTGTTCGTGCCGCCTGAGGGCCGCCCAAACACCATGTAGCAACCTGCAGTATCGCGCCCCGCGCAAGGCCTGACCCGGCGGATACACGCCGGGCTGGCCGGAGCACCCCGCTCAAATACAGGAGACAAAGATGACCTCGTTTTCGAACTGGGACACCACCATGATCATCGCCATGGTCGTGGTCTATATCGTGGTGACCAGCGTGGCCAGCATCCGGCTGCGCAGCCGCAATTCCGAGCAGTTCATGGTGGCCGGGCGTTCAATGCCGGCCGTGGTGGTGGCCGTGCTGCTCATGTCGGAATACATCGGCGCGAAGTCGACGGTGGGCACGTCGCAGGAGGCGTTCAGCGTGGGCATTGCTGCGTCATGGTCGGTGATCTCGGCGGCGATCGGCTTCCTGTTCTTCGGCCTGTTCATGGCCCGGCGACTGTATGCGTCGGGGGAGTTCACCATCTCGGGTTTCATCGCGAAGAAATACGGCAACACCGCCAAACTGGTGGTGTCGGCCATCATGATCTATTCGCTGCTGCTGGTGAACGTGGGCAACTACGTGAGCGGCGCGGCCGCCATCTCCACCGTCATGCACATCAACCTGCCCACGGCGGCGGTCATCACGGCCATCATCAGCACGATCTACTTTGTGTGGGGCGGCCTCAAGAGCGTGGCGTACCTGACCATCGTGCACAGCGCGGTCAAGGTGGTAGGCATCGGCATCATCGTTGCGGTGGCGTGGAAGCTCTCGGGCGGCATCATGCCCATGGTGCAGACCATGCCGGAGCACTACTTCACGTGGAAGGGCGCGCTGTCCGGCGGCACCATCGGCGCGTGGATCATCGGCTCGGCCGGGGCGATCTTCTCGACGCAGTTCATCGTGCAAGCCATCTCGTCCACCAGGAGCCCCGAAGCCGCGCGCTCGGCGTCGTTGATGGCCGCGGTGCTGTGCGTGCCGATCTCGATTGCGCTGGGGTTCATCGGCGTGGCCGCAAAGTACCTGTTTCCGGGCATCAAGAGCCTGTACGCACTGCCGGTGTTTCTGCAGCACATGCACCCGCTGCTGGCCGGGGTGGTGACGACGTCGCTGGCGGCATCGATTTTTGTGAGCGTTTGCACGGTGGCGTTGGCCATTGCTTCGCTCATCGTGGCGGACTTCTATGTGCCCCGCTATCAGCCCACGCCCGAGCAGGAAATGCGTGCCACGCGGTGGATCTCGCTGGCGGTGGGCGTGCTGCCGCTGGTGTTCGTGCTCTTCGTGCCGCAAATTCTGGCGCTATCGTTCTTCACGCGCGCGCTGCGGCTGTCGGTGTCGGTCGTCGCGCTCATCGGCATCTACCTGCCTTTCTTCAACAGTAGCCGGGGCGTGGTCTGCGGCCTGATCCTGGCAGCGGTGACGACGACTATCTGGTACTTGCTGGGCAACCCGTTCGGCGTCGACAACATGTACATCGCGCTCGTCACCCCGGCCCTGGTGCTTGTGGTCGAGAAGCTGCTCTTTCGCGCAGCGGTACCCGCGCAGCCCGGTGCGTCGGTCGGCAGCATCAAGCCCAACAGCACAGCGCATTGATCGCCCAGACATTGAGCATTCAGCATTGAGTCGAGACACAATATGACCGCACTCCTTCCTGCCCACGGCGCCTTCGATTCCAGCGTGCGCGCCGCCTATACAGACGCCGAGCGCCGCGAAGCCTTCCTGCCCACACCCTGCGTGCAGAACCACGCGGCCAACCTGCACGCGCTGCCCAACGGCGATCTGCTGTGCGTGTGGTTTGGCGGCACGCAGGAGGGCATTCCCGATGTGTCGATCTATCTGTCGCGTTTGGCAGCAGGCACCACCGAATGGCAGCCTGCGACCAAACTGTCGGAAGACCCGACAAGATCGGAGCAGAACCCGGTGCTGTTCAGCACGCCCACCGGCGAACTCTGGCTGATCTACACTGCGCAGCTTTCCGGCCACCAGAACACGGCCATCGTGCGTCGGCGCATCTCAACAGACGGGGGCCAAAGCTGGGGGCCCATCGAAACCCTGTTCGACCAGGCCGGCACCTTCGTGCGCCAGCCCATCGTCGTGCTGCCCGATGGCGCGTGGGCCTGCCCCGTGTTTTTGTGCCGCACACAACCCGGTGAACGCTGGGTGGGCAACGACGACATCAGCGCCGTCATGGTCTCCGAAGACCAGGGCAGCACCTGGAACCGCTACGACGTGCCCAACAGCATCGGCTGCGTGCACATGAACATGCAGACGCTGGCCGACGGTAGCCTGCTTGCGCTGTACCGCAGCCGCTGGGCCGACCACATTTACGCCAGCCGCTCGCAAGACGGCCGCACCTGGAGCGCGCCGCAACCGACAACGCTGCCCAACAACAATTCGTCGATCCAGTTCGTGGCACTGCGCAACGGCCATCTGGCACTCGTCTACAACGAGAGCGATGCCTCGCACAGCACCGGCCGCCGCACCTCGCTGTATGACGACATTGAAGACGCCGAAGACCACGGCGAGCTGCGCGACCAGCAGGCGTCGCCACGCGGCACCGCGTTCTGGGGCGCCCCGCGCGCGCCGCTGTCACTGGCCATTTCGGAAGACGGCGGCCACACCTGGCGCCGCCGCAACATTGAAATCGGCGACGGCTACTGCATGACCAACAACTCCGCCGACCAGCGCAACCGCGAGTACTCGTACCCCTCCATCGTGCAGGGAAACGACGGCGCGCTGCACATCGCCTTCACCTACTTCCGCCAGCGCATCAAATACGTGACGGTGGACGAGACCTGGGTGCGCGGCTGACCCGAGTGGGGGCCGATTTGCTACAGTGGCTCCCCTTCTGAGGTCGGTTGGATATTTGCAGACATGAAAGTCACGAAGCGCCGCGAGGCCATGCTGAAAGCCGTGCTGGGCGGCATGAACGATGTCGCCACGCTGTGCGAGCATTTCGGCATGTCAGAAGCCACCGTGCGCCGCGACCTGCGCGCGCTTGCTTCCGATCGCCGCATCCTGCGCACGTATGGCGGCGCGGCAGCAGTCGGTTCGCACGAACCGGAAGCGCCGCTGGAAGAGCGCCGCGCCAGCGCACGCGAGCAAAAGGAAGCGATTGCCCGGTTGGCGCAAGCGCATATCGCCGATGGCGACACCGTCTTCCTCGACGGCGGGACGACCACCGCAGCGCTGGCGCGTCATCTGTCCGGCAAACAAGTCCACGTTGTCACGAACAACCTGATGGTGGTGACATCGCTGGCGGCCGGCGGCATCCCGGTCACGCTCATCGGCGGCGATGTGCGCCCATCGAGCATGAGCACGCTGGGGCCGCTCGCGCAGTTGTCGCTCGGCCGCGTGAGTGTCGACAAGGCATTTCTGAGCGCCGACGGGGTGGTCGCCACCAACGGCCTGTGTGAAGCCTCGGCCGATCAGGCGTATCTGAAGGAGTGCGTGATCCGCCAGGCCGCGCGGGTGTTCGTGCTGGCCACGGCAGACAAGCTCGGGCGCGCCAGCCAGCAGCACTGGACGCCCATCGAGCGGCCCTGGACACTCATCACCGACAACGGTGCGTCGCCCGAACAACTGGAGCCGTTCCACGAACGCGACGAAGTCAACGTGGAAATTGCTCCACTGGAATAAGCATGCCAACCCCCACCGCACAGCAACGTGCTACCGCTCGCCATGCCTTGGTGACGGGCGCCTCGTCAGGCATCGGCCGCGCCATTGCCGTACGCCTGCTGGCCGACGGCTGGCGCGTCACGGGCCTGTGCCGAACCGCACCCGCCGAGCCGGTCGAGGGCTTGGATATCGCACACGTGGATGTGACCAATTTCGAGCGGTTGGGCGAGGTGTGCGACGGCCTCGGCGCAGTCGACGCCCTTGTGCATGCTGCCGGCTTCATGCGCACTGCCCCGTTGGGTGAGCTCTCCGCCGCCGATGGGGCGGCAATGTGGCGCGTGCATGTCGATGCCGCCGCTTTCCTTGCAGACAAACTGGTGCCGCACATGCCGGCCGGCAGCCGCATCCTCTTGATCGGCAGCCGCACCGCCAACGGCGCCCCAACGCGCAGCCAGTACGCCGCCACCAAGGCAGCACTCGTGGGCATGGCACGCTCGTGGGCAGCCGAACTGGCGCCGCGCGGCATCACCGTCAACGTGATCGCGCCCGGCGCGACGGATACACCGTTCCTACACGACCCCGCACGCGCACAAACCCCGCCGCGCTTGCCGCCAATCGGCCGCTTCATCGCACCCGAAGAAGTGGCCGCCATGGCCGCATTTCTGGCAGGCGAATACGGCGGCGCCATCACCGGTCAGCAGATCGTGATATGCGGCGGCGCTTCGTTGTGAGCAAGCGCCGTTAGATCACGGGGCCAGATCGGCGGGCGTGTCGACATCGCGGAGGATGCCCGCGTCATCGGACTCGATGCGGACGAGCATGGCGGGATCGATCAGCCGCCGCGCGCCCTCGTCTCCGTCGAGCGATGTCAGGCTGCTGAAGAAATCGGCGCCGAAGCCGATGGGGTGGCCTCGCTGCCCGGCATGAAAGGGCGCAACGCAACGGTGGGGGCCGAGTGCGTTGGCGACTTGCGTGATGGTTTCGGGGGCAATCCACGGCATGTCGGCCAGGGCGATGATCCAGCCGCCGGCCTGCGGGCGCGCGGCCACACCGGCAGCCAGGCTGGCACCCATGCCACGTGTGGCTTCAGGACAGCGCAATACTTCGCAGCCTGCCTCAGCCAATAGCGCGGCCAATTGTTCGACCTGCGCGCCATGCGTGGCAGCGGCCGGCACCACCGCCACCACATCACCCAAGGCCTGCTTCAGGTGTCGCGCGGCCTGCACGGCCACGGATGTTCCATCGGGCAGCGGCGCCAGCAGCTTGTTGGCCACGCCCAACGCATCAAACCGGCTGCCGCGGCCTGCGGCCAGCAACACCCCAACAACAGGCCGCTGCGGCATCAGACCACCTCGGTCTTGAGCGTGACTTCCACGTTGTTGCGCGTGGCGTTGGAATACGGACATACCTGATGCGCCTGGGCCACCAGCTTCTCGGCATCGGCTTGCGACAGGCCGCTGATGCGTGCGGTCAGCCCGACCTTCAGACCGAAACCGCCTTCATCCCGCGTACCGATACCCACATCGCAGTGGATCTCGATGTTGCTCGGGTTGAGCTTGAGCATGCTCTTGGCAACAAAGTCGCACGCCGAACCAAAGCACGCGGCATAGCCGGCGGCAAACAGGTCTTCGGGCGTGGTGGTGTTGGGCTTGCCGGGGCCGCCCATGGCCTTGGGCACCGACAGGTCGTGCGAGACCTGGCCGTCTTCGGTTTGCGTGTGGCCGTTGCGGCCGCCTGTGGCCTTGGCGTGGGCGGTGTACAGGATACTCAATGCCATGACATGCTCCTTTGCTGGATGAACAACGCGTTGCCGGACGCAAAAAACGGTCCGCGGAACAAGAAAGCCGGCACACATTGCTGCATGCCGGCTCCCATCACATCACGTGACGATGACAATCACACCGTATCGAACGGCAGCTTGCGCTGACGCTTGCCGGTGAGGACGAACACCGCGTTAGCCACCGCCGGTGCAATCGGCGGCGTGCCGGGTTCGCCCAGGCCGGTCGGGTTGTCTTCCGACGGCACGAAGAACACGTTCACCGGCGGCGCGTCCGGCATGCGCACGGGTGGGAAGTCGGGGAAGTTGCTGTTCTTCGTCGCGCCGTTTTCGATGTCGATGGCAAAGCCCGGCTGAATCATCGCCAGGCCGAACACGCAAGCACCCTGGATCTGCGCTTCCGCACCCATCGGGTTGACCACGCGATTGGCGTGCACGCCGGCAGTGACACGATGCACACGTGGCTTGCCCTGGTCGATGGACACCTCCACCACATACGCCACCACCGACTCGAACGACGCATGCACCGCCACGCCCCAGGCCTGACCCTTGGGCAGCTTGCGCTTGCCGTAGCCCGACTTGTCGACGGCCAATTGCAGTGCCGCACGATGGCGCTCATGCTCCTTGCCGGTAAAGCGCGCCAGGCGGAAAGCCACCGGGTCTTGCTTAGCCGCGTGCGCAACCTCGTCGACCATCGTTTCCATCACGTAGGCCGTATGCGTGTGGCCCACTGAGCGCCACCACAGCACCGGCACGTTCACGTCCGGGTGGTGCACCGTCAGTTGCATCGGGAAGCCGTAGTCGTTTTCGACCACGCCCTCGACCATGGTCTCGTCCACCCCGTTCTTGACCATGAAGGCCTCAAACGGCGTGCCCTTGAGGATCGACTGACCGACGATCACGTGGTCCCAGCCGACGACCTTGCCGCCGTTGTCCACGCCCACGTTGACGCGGTGCAGATGCATGGGGCGGTAGTAGCCGCCACGGATATCGTCCTCGCGGCTCCAGATCACCTTGACGGGACCATTATGCCCGGCTGCCGCATAGGCCTTGGCCACGTTGGCCGCTTCCACCACGTAGTCCGACGTGGTGATCGCGCGCCGGCCAAAACCGCCACCCGCCATCATCGTGTTCAGCTCGATCTTCTCGGGCGATACGCCGAGCACCTTGGCGATTGCTCCTTGGTCGATGGTCTGGAACTGCGAGCCGACCCACACCTTCGCCCCCGTGGTCTTGCCACCGTCTTTCTGCAGATCGATCGTGCAGTTCAGCGGCTCCATTGGCGCGTGCGCGAGGTAAGGGAACTCGTAGTCGGCCTGGATGCGCTTGGCGGCAGATTGGATTGCGCTGACGTCGGCAGCCTTGGCCACCGTGCCGGGCTGGCCGGCAAGCTTCTTGTATTCCTCCATCAGCGCAGGCGTGGACACCGTCGAGCCGGCGTCTTCCCACGTGACCTGCAGCGCGTCGCGGCCTTGCTTGGCCGGCCAGTACCCGTCGGCGATGACGGCCACACCCGTGCCGCCACGGTCGGTCGGGATCTGCAGCACATCGACCACGCCCTTCACCGCCTTGGCTGCGGCCGCGTCGTACTTGGCAACCTTGCCGCCGAAGCGCGGCGGGCGGGCCAGCACGGCCACCTTCATGTTGGGCAGGCGCGTGTCGAGACCAAACTTGAGCGAGCTGTCGAGCTTCGCGCGTGCATCCAGACGCGGCGTCGGCTTGCCGACAATCCGGAACTGCGACGGGTTCTTCAGCGTGACTTGCGCCGGCACCGGCAGTGCCATCGCCGCCTGTGCAAGCTCGCCGTACGTAGCGCGGTTGCTGCCCGACGTGACCACGCCGTTGGCGGTACGGCATGTCGACGGATCGACCTTCCAGCGCTCGGCCGCCGCCGAGATCAGCATGGCCCGCGCCCGGCCGCCCAACTCGCGGTATTGCTGGAACGAGTGGTTCAGCGCGGTCGAGCCGCCCGTCATCTGGATACCGAAGCCCGGGTCCTTGTACGGATCCGCCGCCGGCGCGAGCATGCCGCGCACGTTGCGCCAATCCACGTCGAGTTCTTCGGCCAGCGCCATCGGCAATGCCGTGTGCACGCCCTGACCGAACTCGAGCCGATTCACCGCCACGGTGACGGTATTGTCCGGCGCAATGATGATGAACGCCTGCGGTGGCGAAGGCGGCTTTGCCTTCGCGTCCTGCGCGCCGGCCAGCATCGGTGCCACACCCAGCGCCAAGCCACCGCCGGCCAGCGTCGTGAGTTTCAGAAAGCTGCGGCGATCCAGCGTTGCCGTCCCGGCATCCGCAGACGCCGGTTGATGTTGCGCGCCGCCACCGGCGAGCGCTTCAAGATTTCGAATACGCATCGTGAGTTCTCCGGTTGGGCTCAGGCCAGCGATTTCGCTGCGTCATGAATGGCCGCGCGAATGCGTTGGTACGTCGCGCAGCGGCACAGGTTGCCGGCCATCGCGCTGTCGATATCGGCGTCGGTCGGCTTCTTCTTGGTGCGCAGCAAACCCACCGCGCTCATCATCTGGCCGCTCTGGCAGTAACCGCATTGCGCCACATCGTGCTTGATCCAGGCATCGAGCACGGCCTTGCCGACCTTGTCATCGGCGATATGTTCGGATGTGGTGATCTGCTGGCCGGCCACCGCAGAGATCGGCAGCACACAACTGCGCGTGGGCTGGCCGTTCAGGTGCACCGTGCAGGCGCCGCACGAAGCGACACCGCAACCGAATTTCGTACCAGTCAGACCGAGGTTGTCGCGCAACGCCCAGAGCAGCGGCGTCGACGGATCAGCATCAACTTCCACCGGTTTGCCGTTGATGTTCAACGTGACCATTGTGGGATTCTCCTTGTGGGGCGTGAGGGGGTCTTACCGTTATAAACCCTTTGATATAGCGGGCTGGCGGCATGGACGGGGTGTATTAAAGCAGGTTCGGATGGGTTCTGCTGGCGCCCACGTCACATGGTTTTGGCGGCTGGGTGTGCGTTTTTGTCGGCGCTGCTCCCCGGGTGTCCTCCCCCAAAAAAACCGCCCGGAATTTCGCCCGTATAACTTGACAACAATCCGCCTTCCACATCACTATCGACAAATGCACTTCCAGCAGACCACCCTCCAAACCGCTCCTGCCCGCACCCTCTCGTGCGTGCGCGGTCTGCTATCCGCTTCTCTACTACGCGTGTAAGCGCGTAGACCTCTCTTCCCCCTCGTTCCGGTGTTTGACCGGTCCGTGCCGTAACCGGCGACGGGCCTCGTGTGTGGCGCCCTTATTTGTCATATCAGGTGCGCCGAATCGTTGGAGCCTTCCATGCCCGCCTCGATCCCGCTTTCGCTACGACTACTGACCGGCCGCCAGACCACGCGCCCGTGGCTGTCTGGCCGCCCCGCCCTCAACCCGATCCCAGCCACGTCGGACGCCGCCCGCGCGGACGTCCCAACTGTCAGCAACCGATCTCGATCTCACAGGACGCACACACCATGTTGAAGAACCCCGCCACCAAGTACCGCCCCTTCCCTGCCATCGCCCTCACCGATCGCACCTGGCCCAACAAGACCATCACCCGTGCCCCGATCTGGATGAGCACGGACTTGCGCGATGGCAACCAGGCCCTGTTCGAGCCCATGAACGCCGAGCGCAAGATGCGCATGTTCAAGATGCTCGTGCAGATCGGCTTCAAGGAAATCGAAGCCGCTTTCCCCGCCGCCTCCCAAACCGATTTTGATTTTGTGCGAGAGCTGATCGAGGGTGGACACATCCCCGACGGCGTGGCCATCGAAGTGCTCACGCAGGCGCGCGAAGACCTGATCCGCCGCACGATGGAATCGCTGCGCGGCGCAAAGCGCGCCATCATCCACGTCTACAACGCAACGGCGCCGGTGTTCCGCCGCACGGTGTTCAACACCGACCGCGAGGGCGTCAAGCGCATTGCCGTGCAAAGCGCCAAGCTGATCCGCGAAATTGCGGAAACGATGCCCGAGACACAGTGGACGTACCAATACAGCCCAGAAGTCTTCAGCGGCACCGAGCTGGACTTCGCGCTCGAGGTTTGCAACGCGGTAACCGAAGTATGGGAGCCCACGCCCGAGCACAAGATCATCTTCAACCTGCCGGCCACGGTGGAGATGGCCACACCGAACATCTACGCCGACCAGATCGAATGGATGCACCGCAACCTCGCGCGCCGCGATTCGATCATTCTCTCCGTGCATCCGCACAATGACCGTGGCACTGCCGTGGCAGCGGCTGAGCTGGCCGTGATGGCCGGCGCCGATCGCGTGGAAGGCTGCCTGTTCGGCAATGGCGAGCGCACCGGCAACGTAGATCTCGTCACGCTCGCGCTGAACCTGTACTCGCAGGGCGTTGACCCGGAACTCGATTTCTCGCACATCAACGACGTGGCACGCACCTGCGAAGACTGCACGCAGTTGCCGGTGCATCCGCGCCACCCGTACGTGGGCGATCTGGTGTTCACGGCGTTCTCGGGCTCACACCAGGATGCGATCAAAAAGGGCTTTGCGATGCAGAAGCCCGATGCGCTGTGGGAAATGCCCTACCTGCCGATCGACCCGGCCGACGTGGGCCGCACGTATGACTCGATCATTCGCGTGAACAGCCAGTCGGGCAAGGGCGGCATCGCGTATCTGCTGGAATCGGGCTATGGCGTGGCTATGCCGCGCCGCCTGCAGGTGGAATTCAGCAGCACCGTGCAACAGCTGACCGATGCCAGCGGCCGCGAAGCCACGGGCGCTGATATCTGGGCGCTCTTTCAGCAGACCTATCTGCGTGGCGACGGCGCGATCGGCTACGTATCGCACCGCCTGACTGAACGTGATGACGGCAGCCAGCATATCCGTCTGGTGGTCAACATCGACGATCACGAGCACATTTGCGAAGGCACCGGCAACGGCCCGCTCGACGCACTGGTGCATGCGCTGTCGCAGGTGCTGACGGCACCTGTGTCGATTCATCACTACGAGGAGCGCGCGCTGGGCCAGGGCGCCAATGCCGACGCGATTGCGTTTGCCGAAATGGCGGCACCCGGCGTGGCGGGCAGCGTGTTCGGGGTGGGAGTGGATGCCAACCTGACGACGGCGTCGATCCGCGCCGTGGTGGGCGGCGTCAACCGGCTGATTGCACGCGCAGGCAAGGAGATGCTGCGCAGCGGCAAGAGCGCGGCGCACATCGCCTGAGTGCAGGTTCGCCTAACGCAGTGGAGCGCCAGTTGCTAGATTGGAGGAATGCGCCCGAGCGACGCCTCGGACGCATCCTTTCCGAAGCGCGCCTGCGTGCACATCCACTGCCAAAGGAGAACCGACATGACCACTCGTCCGACCGCGAAAGAGAATGCCAAGCGTTTTGCCAGTGTGATCCAGGCGCTGCAGTCGTGCGAGACCGCTTGCACTCATTGCGCGACGGAATCCGGCAAGAACGGCCACGCCGAAGTCATGGCGCGCTGCATCGGCGTGTGTACGGATTGCGCGGAATATTGCGCCCTGACGCGCAAATTCCTCGAACGCAACAGCGAATTCGCAGAACTGCTCCTGGAGGACTGCGCCGAGATCTGCAGCCAATGCGCGGAAGAATGCGATCATCACGGCCAAGGCCATTGCAGCGCCTGTGCAACTGCCTGCCGCGCCTGCATGGACGCCTGCCTGAAGGTGGCCGGCGTTGACGTGGCCACCGCCGAACCGACCGTCTTCTGACTCTTTTTCAACGCGTATGAAAATTGGCGAACTCGCCCAGCGTACGGGCATCAGCATCGAGACCATCCGCTTCTATGAAGCGCAGGGCCTGCTGCCCCCGCCGGCGCGCGCCGCCAACAACTACCGCGTCTACACGCCCGAGCATGTCGAGCAATTGGCCTTCATTGCGAAGTGCCGGTCGCTCGACATGGCACACACGGAAATCCGCCGCTTGCTCGAACTGCAGGCCAATCCGCAAGCCTCGTGCGAAGAGATCAATAACCTGCTGGACGAGCACCTGCGCCACGTTGAAGCGCGCATCGCCGAGCTGACCGACCTCAAGCGCCAGATCGAGGCGATCGGCCAGCGCTGCACGACGGCTGCCTCCGTGGCTGAGTGCGGCGTGCTGCAATCGCTGCACGAAGAGCCCGTCGCCGCCAATCATCACGGCCACAGCCATGAACATGGCGACGGCGAACACGCACACCGGCATATTCGCGGCGTGCACCGCTGACACGCACCCCGCTGCTGACAGCGACCCTTGGCCGCCAGCGCAAAGAGCGCCGGGGCACCAGACAATTCTTGATTTATAGTTCCGACCCTTGCTGCGACGAAGCAGCGGTCATTTCACTTTCGTGCATCACTTTCGGTGCCATGGAGAAAGTGGTCGAGGCGTGGAAACCTCTTAGCTAGCGGGCAGGTGCCAAGCATAGGCGCTTGTCCTCATATGCTATGGCCTGGCTTCGTCCCCTCAATGGGTGAGCCAGGCAAGAGCGGCTTCGGCCGCGCCGATCGCTAGCTATCGGTTTTCCACCTTGCCTGTGCTCGCCCACCCTCTTCCGCGTTCGTGCGGCGATCCACCTGAACGCACTCAGGCAGCGCGCACGCGCATCACGCGCAGGCCGTTGAACACCACCAGCAGGCTCGCGCCCACATCGGCAAAGATGGCCATCCACAGCGTGGCCTCGCCCGCCACGGCCAGGGCCAGAAACACCGCCTTAATGCCGAGCGCCAGCACGATGTTCTGACGCAGCACGGCCACCGTGCGGCGGCTGATGCGGATGAAGCTGGCCAGCTTGCGGGGGTCGTCATCCATGATGGCAACATCGGCGGCTTCCAGTGCGGTAGCAGTGCCCGCCGCACCCATGGCAAAGCCGATGTCGGCTCGTGCAAGTGCCGGTGCATCGTTGATGCCATCCCCCACCATGCCGACAAAGCCGTGTTGCGCCGCCAGTTCGCCCACCACGCGCTGCTTGTCTGCGGGAAGCTGTTCGGCGTGCACGCTGTCAATGCCGACCGTCTTGGCGATGGCCTGCGCCGCGCGGCGGTCATCACCGGTGATCATGACGGGCTGCACGCCCAGCGCGCGCAGGTCGGCAATGGCCGCGGCGCTTTCCGAACGCTCGCGGTCGCGCACTCCGAAGAGCGCCACGACGCCGTTCGCATCGCACAGCGTGACGGCGGACATGCCTTCCGCTTGCAGCGACTCGGCAGCGGCGCGCCACGCGGCGGTGTCGAAGCCTCGCTCTGCGACGAGCGCCGCGTTGCCCAGATGCCAACGCACACCGTTGAGCGTGCCCGCGACACCACGGCCCGGCAGCACCGACAAGTCTTCCACCGAATTCGCATCGACCGCACCGTGCGCCGCAGCCGCCTGCACGATCGCCACAGCAATCGGGTGCGTGGTGTTGGCATCGAGTGCTGCCGCCACTGCCAATGCATGCAACGGCGTGGCGTCGGTTACGGCGTTCAGATCGGCGACGGCGCGGCGTGGGCCATCAGGCAACATCACCGCATCCAGCACCGGGCGGCCTGCCGTGAGCGTGCCGGTCTTGTCCAGCGCCAACGCGCGCAGGCGCCGGCCGCTTTCCAGATACACACCGCCCTTCACGACGATGCCGCGGCGCGCGGCGGCGGCCAGGCCACTGACCACCGTCACCGGCGTGGAGATCACCAGCGCGCACGGGCAGGCGATCACCAGCAGCACGAGCGCGCGATACATCCATGCCAGCCAACCGTCCGCCGTGACCAGCGGGCCGACGACGGCCACCGCGAGCGCCAGCAACATCATCGCGGGCGTGTAGATCGAGGCGAACTTGTCGACGAAACGCTGCGTGGGCGCGCGCTGCGATTGCGCTTGCTGGATAGCCCCGGCGATACGCGCCAGCGTGCTGTCCGCAGCCACCGCCGTGGCTTGCGCCTCGACCACGCCGTCGGTGACGATGGTGCCAGCGAGGATGGTGTCCCCAATGGCTTTCTCCACCGGCAGGCTTTCGCCAGTGACGGGCGATTCGTCCAATGCGGCGCGGCCGCTCACGATGCGCGCGTCGACCGGCACACGGCTGCCGGTGCGCACACGCAGGCGCGCGCCGACGGCAACGCTGTCGACCGCCACATCACGCCAGCCGCCCACGCCGTCGGCCAACTCTGCGGTGTCTGGCGCGATGGCGGTGAGTGCACGCACGGCATCACGGGCGCGCACCAACGCGCGCGCCTCGATGGCTTCGGCCACGGCAAACAGGAAGATCACCATGGCCGCTTCGGCCCACTTGCCGATCAGCAGCGCGCCGATGACGGCCACCGCCATCAGGAAGTTGATGTTGAACGTGAGCGCGCGCACGGCAATCCAGCCCTTGCGCAGCGTCGGGCCGCCGGCCAATGCGATCGAGGCAAGCGCCAGGGCCAGCACCGGCCACGCATGATCGCCCAGCGACCAGGCGATGGCCTCGGCGCCGAAGGCGGCCACGCCACCGATACCGAGCAGCCACGTGCGGCGCGAGATGCGGGTCGGTTCCCCAGGTGCGGCCGCCACGCGGTCGCGCTGTTCGAGCACCTCGCCGTCCATGCCGATGGCACGCAGCGCCTCCAGAAAGGGCGCCACATCGTCAACGGTGTGGTGGATGGTGAGGTGACGCTCCAGCAAGTTGAAATCCAGCGCGACGACGCCGTCCGCGCTGCCCAGCTTGGCGCGGATCATGCGCTCTTCGGTCGGGCAATCCATCTGCTCGATGCGCACGACGGTGCGGCCGGTGGCGGCTGCGCGTGCGGCGGCATCGACGGGCGCCACAGCTTCGGGCGCGCGGCCGTGATCATGATCGTGGTGGGCAGGATCGTGATGATCGTGCCCATGATCATGCGCATGGGGGGCGGTGTCCCTTGCGACCGGTTGCGCATGACCGCAGCAACCGCCGCAGCCGGACGCTTCCGGCTTGGCGTGGTCGTGGACAGGCAGGGTGGAGGCGAGATCGGATTTCATGCCTCCATTCAAAACCCTGAAGAAGCTTCAGGGTCAAGCCCCTCATTCCGAGGACGTCAGATGAGGTCTTTCATCCACTTGGTGACGATGGCGCGGGCCTCCGGCCAATCGCCCAGGCTCGATTCGGCGTTGATATGACCGCGCGCCCCCACGTCGACGGGTTCTGCACCCCACGCTTCGGCCTGGCCGTGGCTCCAAGCCGCATCGCTGAACGGATCGTTGGTGCTGAAGACCAGCACCGCGGGAAACGGCAAACGCTGCTGGGGAATGGGTCGAAAGTCGGCCAGCTCGGGCGGCATGTCGGCGCGATCAAGCTGCGGCGGCGCGACCAGCAAGGCGCCGCGCACCCGCACGGCACGGGCGGAAGTGGCCGCCCAATGCGCCGTCAGCACACAGCCCAGACTGTGCGCCACGAAGACGACATCACCGGCGGCAGCGCTGACTTCAGCCTCCAGCGCGGCCACCCAATCCGCACGCTTGGGGGCAACCCAGTCGCGCTGTTCGACACGGCGATCACCGTGCAGGCGTTCCCAGCGCGATTGCCAATGCTCGGGGCCGGAGTTCTGCCAGCCGGGCAGGATCAGGACGGTTGGGGTAGCGCTCACGGTCTCTCCGGCAGAGGATTGGTGGATTTGGTGGATTGGATCGCGAGACATTCTGCCGGGATTTCGGGGGCGGCGTCGGCATCACTCATCGACAGATCCGCACAATCGATCCAAATATTCTGTTTCACAGGCAGATCACACACTTCTACAGTCGCTCCTAAATCCCGCCAACAGGGATTCCGAATCCAAAAACTCGGAGGAGACCATGCTCGCACTGCTCGGGCTGCTAACCATCGTCGCGCTGTTTGTCGTCATCCTGACCAAACGCATGTCGCCGCTGGTCGCGCTCATCGCCATTCCCGTCGTCGCCGCGCTTTTGGGCGGCTTCGGGCTCAACACCAGCAAGTTCATCATCGGCGGCATCAAAGACGTCGCCCCCGTGGCGGGGATGTTCATCTTCGCCATCCTGTACTTCGGCATCGTCACCGATGCCGGCATGCTCGACCCGATCATCGACCGCATCCTGCGCACCGTGGGCAGCCGCCCGCCGCGCATCGTGGTGGGCTCGGCGCTGCTGGCACTGCTGATTCATCTGGATGGATCGGGCGCGGTGGCGTTCCTGATCACCATTCCGGCCATGCTGCCGCTGTACGACCGGCTCGGCATGGACCGCCGCATCCTGGCATGCGTGACGTCGATGGCCTGCGGTGTCAACTTCCTGCCGTGGACGGGGCCGATGATCCGCGCATCCGCATCCCTGCATATGCCGGTAACGGACATCTTCAATCCGCTGATCCCGGTGCAGATTGCGGGGCTCGTTTTCGTGTTTGCATGCGCGTGGCTGCTGGGCAAGCGTGAAGAAAAACGCCTGGGCCTCGCCAACCACGCGGGCGGCGCGCACGTCGTCGCGCGCCCGCTGTCAGACGCCGAACAGGCGCTGCGCCGCCCGCGCAATTTCTGGATCAACCTCGTCCTCACCGTTGTGGTGATGGGCGTGATGGTGAGCGGCAAGGTCGACCCGGTGGTGATGTTCATGCTGGGCGTGGTCGCCGCGCTGCTGATCAACTACCCGAACGTCGATCAGCAACGCCAGCGCGTGGACGCCCACGCCAAGGCCGCATTGATGATGGCGAGCATTCTGCTGGCCGCGGGCGTGTTCACCGGCATCATGAGCAAGTCCGGCATGCTCACGGCAATGGCGAAGACGGCGGTCGATTTCATTCCGCCCGGCATGGCGCACCACATTCCGGTGGTGCTGGGCGTACTGTCGATGCCCCTGTCGCTGCTGTTCGATCCGGATTCGTTCTACTTTGGTGTGCTGCCCGTCGTGGCAGAGGCGTCGAAGATGCTGGGTGTTGCGCCGGTGCACGTGGCACAGGCAGCCGTGCTCGGCCAGATGACCACCGGCTTCCCGGTCAGCCCGCTCACACCGGCGACCTTCCTCGTGGTCGGCCTGTGCGGCATCGATCTGGCAGACCACCAGAAATTCTCAATTCCTTTCCTGTTCGGTGCCTCGCTGCTGATGACCGCAGTGGCCGTGGTGCTGGGCGTGCTTCCGTGGTGATGGCATGAAGACCGAGTTGAAAACATTACGCATTGGCGGCGGCGCCGGTTATTCGGGCGACCGCATCGAACCGGCGCTGGAACTCGCAGAGCATGGCGACATCGACGTGCTGATGTTCGAATGCCTGGCCGAGCGCACCATCGCGCTCGCGCAGCAGGTGCGCCGCAAAGACCCATCGCATGGCTACGACCCGCTGCTCGAAGCGCGCATGCGCGCCGTGCTGCCGGCATGCGCGGCGCGCGGCATCCGCATCGTGACCAACATGGGCGCGGCCAACCCGCAGGCGGCGGCCGAGCGCACGCGCGACATCGCTCGCGAGCTGGGCCTCAAGCTGCGCGTGGCGGCTGTGACCGGCGACGATGTGTTCGATCTGCTCCAAGCACGCGGCCACGACTTCACGCTGATGGATGGCGGCGCACCCGTCGCATCGCTGCACGCACGCATGGTGTCGGCCAATGCGTACCTCGGCGCCCAGGGCATTATTGATGCGTTGGCCCAGGGCGCGGATGTGATCATCACCGGGCGCGTTGCAGACCCGGCGCTGGCGCTCGGGCCGCTCGTCCATGCCTTTGGATGGCGCATGGACGACTGGCACCGCCTGGGCTGCGGCACGCTGGCCGGGCATCTGCTTGAATGCGCGGGCCAGATCACGGGCGGCTACTTTGCCGACCCCGGCGTCAAGGACGTGCCCAACCTAGCGCGCCTGGGCTTCCCCATCGGCGAGGTGGGCGAAGACGGCTCGGTGCTCATCACCAAAGTCGCCACGGCCGGCGGCCTCGTCACCGAAGCCACGTGCAAAGAACAGTTGCTGTACGAGATCCATGATCCCGCGCGGTACCTCACGCCTGATGTGGTGGCGGACTTCTCCAACGTGCGCATGCACACCGACGGCACAGACCGCATCGTCATTGAGGGTGCCACCGGCACGTCGCGCACGGGCCAGTTGAAGGTCTCGATCGGCTATCTCGACAGCTATGTCGGCGATGGCCAGATCAGCTATGCCGGCCCCAACGCAGTGGCCCGTGGCAAGCTGGCGCTCGACATCGTGCGCGAGCGATTGGCGCTCACGGGCGTGCAGATGACGGAAACGCGCTTCGAGCTGATCGGCGTGGATGCACTGCACGGCGCAGCCCTTTCCCGCACCGATGCCGATCCGTATGAAGTGCGCGTGCGCGTGGCCGCCCGCACCGAGTCGATGGCCGAAGCCGTGCGCATCGGCAACGAAGTGGAAACACTGCTGACGTGCGGCCCGTCCGGCGGCGGCGGCGCGACCAAGAGCGCGCGCGAGATCATCGCCGTGGCGTCGACGTTGATCCCGGCAGAACTCGCCCCGCACGCCGTGCACATTCTGGAGAGCTGACATGCCCCGCATCCTCCGCGACCTCGCCCACACCCGTGCCGGCGACAAGGGCGACATCTCGTGCCTGTCCGTCATCGCGCATCGGCGGGAAGACTTTGCCGTGCTCGAACAACACGTGACGGCCGAGCGCGTGCGCGCGCATTTCGCTGAACTCGTCCACGGTGATGTCGAGCGCTACGTGCTGCCGCAACTGGGCGCGCTCAACTTCGTGCTGCACGGCGCGCTGGCCGGCGGCGTGACGCGCTCGCTGGCGCTGGATGCGCACGGCAAGTCACTATCGAGCGCGCTGCTCACGCTGGAAATTCCCGGCTAAGCTGGCGCACCACGCCGGGCATCGCCATGAACCTCTCCGTCAAGCAGCTCCGCGCCTTTGCCGCGCTGCGCGAGCACAAGAACTTCACGCAGGCGGCACAGACTTGCCACTTGTCGCAATCGGCCTTCAGCGCGCTGATCCAGAACCTGGAGGCCGATGCCGGCGTGCGCCTGTTCGACCGCAACACGCGCCACGTTGAACTGACCCCCGAGGGCGAAGCCTTTGCCGAATCGGCACTGCGCCTGCTGGCCGATTTCGAGGCGACGTTTTCCGAGCTGCGCGATCGCGCCGCGGCACGCACCGGGCGCGTGACGGTGGCCGCGCTGCCATCGATCGCAGCGGGCATTCTGCCGGGCGTGCTGGCCGCGTTCTCGGCGCAGCATCCGGGCATTCAGTTGGCGCTGCACGATCAACTGTCGGACCCATGCATCGACATGGTCCGGCGCGGCGCGGCAGACTTCGCGATCGCGGCCATGGGCGCCGACATGGCGGGCCTGGCCGCACAACCGTTCTGCACGGACGACTTTCACCTCGTCTGCCACCAGGATCACCCGCTTGCGCGCAAGCAGGGGCTGGCGGTGGGCGATCTCGTCGATACGCCGTTCATCCACCTCGCGCGCAATACGAGCATCCGGCAATACCTCGATGCGGCGCTGCACCCGACCAAGCTGCGCAGCGGCATGGAAGTCGAACACCTGGCCACGGCGGCCGCGCTGGTGGCGGCCAACCTGGGCATTACCGTCATTCCCGCGCTGGCGCTGTTCCAGTTCCGCTTGCCCGAGCTGGTGGTGCGGCCGCTGCCGGCGCCGGGGCTTGTGCGCACGCTGTATGTCATCCGGCGCGACGGGCGCAGCCTGTCGGTGGCGGCCCAGGGGCTGCTGGACTTGCTGCTGGCGCACCCGGCGCGCACGACGGCAGCGGTTTGATGCGGCGCAACCCGGGCACATCCGGGGTGCAGCATCGCCCACGTGCGCTGCTACAGTGAGGCATTCCCATTCCAATTCTGCGGAGCGCCCATGCATCAACGCATTCTTGCCGCCTTCGACGGCACCCATGAATCCCACATGGCGGTGGAGGAAGCGGCCGCCCTCGCCCGCGCATTCAACGGCCGGGTCCGGGTCGTCTGGGCGATCGGCTCGCCGAACATGCCGGAATCGCGCGAAATCTACAGCGTCGACACGTTGCGCGAAGAGGCGCACCGGACGGCCAGCGCATCGCTGGTTGAACTGCAGCGCCGGTTCGACGCTGAGGGCACCGCGGCTGAAACCGGGGTGCTGATGCTCGACTCCACCGACGACGACATCGGCAACGCGCTCGAGCACGAGGCCGAGCGCTGGCAGGCCGACACCATCGTGGTGGGCTCGCAAGGCAAGCATGGGCTCGCGCGCCTTCTGCTAGGGAGTGTGGCCGAGCGCACGGCGCGCCTGTCGCACCGCACCGTCATCGTGGTACGTGCACAGCACCCCGAGCACGCTGCCGGCTGACATCGGCTGAAGTCGAATGGCTCCACTATGCAACTTGTTGCATAGAGAAAGTTGGCTGTGCTATGTTGCATCCCACATTGATGCAATCCGTTGCACTTTCTGCTCAGGAGCCAGCATGCCGCAGCCGATTCCCCAGACATTGAACGCCCCTGCACAAGCCACGCTCGAGGCTTGGCACGCCATGCTCGACAGCGGCAACATGGACGATCTCGACCGCCTGTTCGCCGACGAAGTCGTCTTCCGCTCCCCCGTGGCGCACACGCCTTATCCGGGCCGCACGGCGACCACGCTGGTGCTGCGCACCGTCAACACCGTCTTTGAAGACTTCCAATACCACCGCAGCTTCGCCACCGACGACGGCGCGAGCGTGGTGCTTGAATTCAGCGCCAGCGTGAGCGGCAAGGCCCTCAAGGGCATCGACATGGTGCGCTTCAACGCCGACGGCAAGATCGTCGAGTTCGAAGTCATGGTGCGTCCGGCCTCGGGCCTGCAGGCACTCGGCGCGGCCATGGGCGCCAAGCTGGGCGACAAGATCGGCCTGCTCAAAGCCGGCGCCTGAACACCCTTCCCCCGATTCCGATCCCGATTCCATATCAAGACCAACGGAGACTGCCATGTCGCTGCCGCCGATCCTGCAAAACCGCCTGTCCGTGCCCGTCGTGGGCTCGCCGCTGTTCATCATTTCCAACCCCGACCTCGTGATCGCGCAGTGCAAGGCGGGTGTGGTCGGTTCGTTCCCGGCGCTCAACGCACGCCCCGCCGAGCTGCTGGAAACCTGGCTGCAGCGCATCACCACGGAGCTGGCCGAATACGACGCGCAGCACCCCGACAAGCCGTCGGCACCGTTTGCCGTCAACCAGATCGTGCACAAGTCGAACGACCGCCTGGAGCACGACCTGGAGCTGTGCGTGAAGTACAAGGTGCCCATCGTCATCACCTCGCTGGGCGCGCGTGAAGACGTGAACCGCGCGGTGCACAGCTACGGTGGCATCGTGCTGCACGACGTGATCAACAACACGTTTGCCAAGAAGGCCATCGACAAGGGCGCGGATGGCCTGATCGCCGTGGCGGCGGGCGCGGGTGGCCATGCAGGCACGACCTCGCCGTTTGCATTGATCCACGAAATTCGTGAGTGGTTTGACGGCCCGCTGCTGCTGTCGGGTGCGATCGCCAACGGCAACGCCATCCTGGCGGCGCTGGCCGCCGGCGCGGACCTGGCCTATGTCGGCTCGGCCTTCATCGCTACGGAAGAAGCCAATGCGGTGGAAGGCTACAAGCAGGCCATCGTGGAATCCAACGCCACCGACATCGTCTACACGAACCTCTTCACGGGCGTACACGGCAACTACCTGCGCAAGAGCATCGAGAACGCCGGGCTGGACCCGAACGCGCTGCCGGAATCGGACCCGAGCAAGATGAACTTCGGCTCGGGCGGCGGCGCCAAGGCCAAGGCATGGAAGGACATCTGGGGTGCCGGCCAGGGCGTGGGCGCAGTCAAGCGCGTGGTGCCGGCGGCAGAACTCGTCAAGCGCTTTGCCGAGGAGTTCGAGGTGGCGCGCCGTCGCCTGAACAACATCGAAGCGCTGCGCGCTCCGACGGCTGACAAGGCGACGGTGTAAGCCGTCAGGCCATTAGCCCATTAGGCCACTAGGCCGTCACAGAGGCTGGCTCCAGCAACGGCAGCACATCGCCTGCCCACGCGAGCCAGCCTTCTTCGTAAACGATGCCGCGCTGAAGCACCGCGTGCTGCAACTGCTGCGCACGAGTGAGATCGGGCCGCGAAAAATCGCGCTTCTCGATCTCGCGGAAGGTGTTCAGGCGCGTGCGGTGCTGCTCCACCAGGCGCTGCATCTCATCGGCAAAACCGAGTGGGCCGATCACCGCCTCGGCGCGCAGCTTCACCAGCACTTCCTCGCGGTTGTCCGACGACACGGTCGGCTCCAGCACCCAGCGGGCGAGTTCGTCCCGGCCCGGCGGCAGGACGGTGTAGGTTTTCTTGCGGCTGTCTTCCTCTTCTTCCACGCTCACCCAGCCCGCTTCGGCCATGCGGCCAAGCTCGCGGTAGATCTGCTGATGCGTGGCGCTCCAGAAATAGCCCATCGACTTGTCAAAGCGGCGGGCAAGCTCATAACCCGACGAGGGCTTTTCCAGCAGGGAGGTCAGCAGTGCGTGTTGGATGGACATGATGGAATTTTTTATGTAAGCCATTGATTCTAAATGCAGAAAGCCCCTCAAGTGGAAGATTTTTTCCCACCGAATCAAGGCTTTCCTTGGTAATAGAATCCATGACTTGCCATGGCGTTTTGAACGGCAACCGGCCCCGGTTTCGCGCCCGTACCCGTTGCACAGGTACGACGTGATTGGCTCCACCACAGACGTGTAAAGCGCTGGGCGGGCCAGCGGATGTCCTTCCGCTGGAAGCATGCGACAAGAAGAGCAAATTGCGGATAGAAGCGGAAGTCCTGGAATACGGACCACAAGCTTGGTACTTGTTCTGAGAACGGCTGCGGTTGTCCCTCGACGTCAACTGCAATAACAGCTTTGCTGACTACAGCTTCACGATACAGCTCAACAGCGACGAGGCGGCGAAGTCGCGCGTACCTGGACAAACCGGCGCATGCCATCCAGTACTCGGCGCCGGGCGTGTCGGGAACTGGGTCGGTCTACAAAGACAGGCGGGTGTCACCTGAGGCGGTCGCCCAAGTCAATGATGCAATGAGGCAATGGCTGGCGACTTCCGGTCACTTGCATATGTACGACTGGAATAGCCTCGCCAGACTTTCTTAGTATCCGCTCATGACATATAAAAGTGAGCGCACGGCCCCTCTCGGCAAGGCGGGCTGATGCTAGTGAAGTAGCGTCCATGCTCCACATGGTTGTTGCGGTGCATGCAGCAAGACGGAGATACATCGTGAGCGAACTCAAAACGTTCGAAATCTTCCGTTACGACCCGGACCGTGATGCCAAGCCTCGTATGCAGACATTCGAAGTCGACCTTGCGTCATCTGACAGAATGTTGCTCGACATGCTGATTCGCCTGAAGGCGCTCGATGAAACGTTGAGCTTCAGGCGCTCGTGTCGCGAAGGTGTCTGCGGTTCAGACGCGATGAACATCAATGGCAAGAATGGCCTTGCCTGTACGACGAACCTTCGCGAGCTGCCGAGCCATACTGTCTTGCGCCCCCTACCAGGTCTTCCGGTCATCCGCGACCTGATCGTCGACATGACAGGCTTCTTCAAGCAGTATCACTCGGTCACCCCATACCTGCTCAACGATACGCCACCGCCCGACCAAGAACGTCTCCAATCACCGGAGGAACGCGACCAGCTCGATGGACTCTACGAATGCATCCTGTGTGCGTGTTGCTCGAGCGCCTGCCCATCGTTTTGGTGGAACCCCGATAAATATGTCGGCCCTGCAGGGCTGCTGCAAGCGTATAGGTTTCTCGTGGACTCCCGCGATGAGGGCACGAACGTGCGGCTCGATAATCTCGACGACCCCTATCGGTTGTTCCGCTGCCGCTCAATATTGAATTGCACGGACGTTTGCCCGAAGGGGCTGAATCCAGCGAAGGCGATCGGCGAAATCAGAGCCATGCTTGCCCGCCGCATCATTTGAATTCTTTCGACTAAAAATCGAGGACTGCGACGGCGACACCTCGCTCCGCCCCCTTAGCTTGCGGCGGACGCTTTGTACCGCAAGGCGCGATTGGCAATGGGGATAATCAGAGCGGCTCGATCAGCCCAACCGAGTTTCACGTTGTCACCAAGCACCGAAGCAATATCGCGGGCTATGTCGGCAGGCTCACCCCCACACTAGAGCCGAAGGCGAGATGCGTCAGAACATCACAACGAAGTGTTTGGATGGCGCGCAAGAAAGTCTTGATAAAAGATTTACCTCAAAATATCTACTTCCAAAGGGTGATCAATTTTTTTAACCAACCGCCGATATTCAAAATGCGCAGGATGCTCAATGGTCCCAACCTTTGCGTCGCCTGCGTTTTTATGATGCCTCTTTCGAGGGTGAGGGGGGTGTCGCGCCCGCGTGTGCAGGGCGCTTTTTTCCAGCTCGAAGCAAACGTTTTACAGAATCCGGATCGACACTTCGCCCTGGATGGACGTAGCCCGCTAGTGCCGCACGGACTCTTCGAGGGGATGCCGCACGACGGATAGCTCAGTCGGCAGGCGGAACTGCTAAAGCCCAGATTCACGCTGTGCGACTTCATCTGGCCGCCGGCTGAGCGCCTGGCAGTGGCCGCGTGATCACGGTTTCAAAGGTTTGATCATGAGTCGCCTCGGCCCCGCTCCCTCCTGTGCCAACTTGTCCAGGGGATTGCGCAGGCGGCACCGGTCAATCGACAAGCAGCCACAGCCGATGCAATCATCCAATGTGTCGCGCAGCTTCTTGAGTTGAGCGATGCGCTCGTCGAGGTCACTGCGCCATGCCGTCGACAATCGCGACCAAGCTTCGCGGTCCGGTGTGCTGCCCTTCGGCAGTTTGTCCAGCCCGGCTGCTATCTCCGCCAACGAAATGCCGACACGCTGCGCCACACGCACAAACGCTACGCGGCGCAAAACGTCGCGCGAATATCGGCGCTGGTTGCCACTGGTCCGGTGACTTTTGATGAGACCCTTGGCCTCGTAGAAATGCAGTGTCGATACGGGCACGCCGCTGCGGCGGGACACCTCCCCGACGCTCAACGTGAGCGGAATACCCATTTCTTCCAAGGGATGTTTCTTCATGCTCGAACCTCTTGACCTCAACCATACTTGAGATTTTAGAGTACTGCGGTATCTCCTACCCACTCCCATTGACGAGGTTCCGCATGACATACATACAAGCTTCCGACGACTCACACGTGGCGATTTTCCGCATCGGCCGCTTTGCCGTACCGCCGGCCGCGATGCCGGCTTTCATGGCGCGCCTCGAGCAAGCGAAGAACCTGCTCGCCGCCCAACCGGGTTGCTTGAAAAGCTTAGTGCTAACGCTCACCGCAGGCACCACCGAGTTCAACGTGGTGTCCTTCGTCGAATGGGCCAGCCCACAAGCCATGGAGGCCGCCAAATCCGCGATTGAGGCGCACCAGATTCAGGAGGGGTTCGATCCGGAAATGTTCCGCCGTGACCTCGGTATCCGCGCCGATACGGCTGTTTATACTGCCGCCACGTGCTAAGAAATACCTGGCCGGTTGCCGAAACAGCAGCACGCAGGGGAACAGCCCGGGATACTCGGTCGAACATCAGCCGCACTTGCTTTCACGCGCGGCATTTTTTTTGCGCTTGACTCGTACCCCCATGGGCAGGCCGGATAGGAGGGCTTCGGGCCTGCCGGTTGCTGAGTTCCGGTTCGCCAACCTGTTCGGTTCCACCCCACCCTCGCTTGGCAGCGAAGAGGCGGTCTACTCACCGCAACTGGGATCTGCCAGGGCTGGAAATCTCAGCAGCGCGTCGGCGTTCGCCCCTACCCGGAACACTTCAATTTCGAATCCCACTCGATGCGCGTTGTCATGCGCCACGGCGAGCCGTGGTTCGTTGCAATCGGCATTTGTGTCGCACTTGAAATTGCCAACGGCCGATCACGACCTCCCGCCGCGCCCCCATTGCCATGAGTAAAGCGGCCATCGTCAGGTATTGCTCCCTCTTGGTTGTCATCTGGCGCCTCCCTCGGATCGCTTTTGGGGGGACGGAACATGACAGCTTGCCGCGCCCCTCAATCAGAGGCTGCGACTGAATTAGCAAGTTCCACGTTTGCATTGCAGTACGGACAGCGATGGTGGAGCAGCCTTCCCGTGACAGCTTCCACAGGGAAGAACCGCTCCCGCAGCGCGCGCCAGGCTAGCGAGTCCGGTGGAGACTGGCACACGATCAGCATTCGCCCCCCACACTTTGGACACCTGACGGTCGCGGCTACTGCCAACGTGATCACCCAAAGTGAAATGGCAACAGCCAGGCCACCGAACACAAATCCAGTGTTGGGAAAGAACAGAACGCCCGTCATCCAGATAAGGGCAACCCAAGACGCCACCGCACCGAGCGACGCGGCCGCACGATAAGCCGTGGTCATCTTTGATGTGTTCATTGTCGCCCCGCCTTTGTCACCGGCGCCCTGCTCGTCTGTCCAGAATCTTGCGGTCGTCCTCACCTTTCTCACGCGCTTCTGAACTTGGTAACCATGACTCCGCAATGCCGAGCCTTCCGACGCTGTGGAAAATGTCCAGAGAGCGACGGTCTCCAGTCAGCCGGACGGAAACCCTCTTGATGTCGCGAAGCGGTACAACAGTGTTTCGTGGGGAAAACCCTGTAGGAACGGAGATTTCGGCAGTCGTCAGCTTTAGCGTCCGGTAGACCAAGGACGTGACCACAAACATTGCCCAAAAGGTCACCAGCGGAAAGACGAGAGCGACGACGATGCACCAGAGGATGCCGCGGATCGCAAGCGGCGCAGAACGGTCGTGAGTTGCTACGAAAATGAGCAAGGATTCGCTCACGCTTAAAGCAATGCCCGCTGCGAGTCCCTTCCAGAATTTGGGCTCGTATGGGGCTTCGAGTAGCAGTGTTGCCTCACTGCCGGCAGACGGATTCATGGCAGAAATGCACGGGTGCTGAAAGGGAGATCGAACCTGCTTCTTGAGACCGGTCCATCTCATTCAACATAGCCCCGGCAAGTTCGAACGCCAGTGAGCCGTTTTCTCTATCCCGGTAGCGGAATTTCGGCGATGCATGGGGTCATGGGCGCGGACGCGCGCCTCCCTCAGGACCACGTTACCAGCATTGCGCTCGGAGAGCTGGAAAAATCAATAGGTCTGCGCCTGTTGCATCGCACGACCCGAAGGATCGAACTGGCAGACGCGGGCCAGATCTATTACGAGAGTTCTCGGCGCATCGTTGAAGAGGCGCGCATTGCGCATGACCAACTGGGCGAGATGCGGGCCAGGCCAAGTGGCGTGCTACGCGCGTCGCGCAGAAGTCTCGTCTGGGTTTCTTGCGCAATACGCTTCGGACTACCCCGGGATCTTTATTTCCGCTTATCGACGATCCGGGTGATTGCGTCGAATGTCTCAAGATGGCCGAAAGCGGACATCGGTATCCGTTCGCTAGGGCTTGCGCACTTGATCCTCGCGCCAGCGTATGACTAGCGATCCGGTGCGTTCAACGATCCGACCTCTCGACGACGACCTCGCTGAACTGGACCACCGGCGTGATGTCGGTGTAGTTGGCGATGTCGCCCAGGATCTCGGCGCGGTGCGGTTGGATGGCGGCCTCGTAGCCTTCGGCTGAATCACAGATGAACGCGCACATCGCCACGAAGGCGGGCGGTTCACCGGGCACTCTGCCGGTCAAGCCTTTTGCGACGGTGTAGTACGCGCAGGCACTGCCCAGCCTAGCCTTCACCAGCGGCATGTGGCGCTCGCGGTAGTAGGTGTGGTCGAAGCGCGCGCCTTCGGTGTATGGGTACATCACGGTGACTTTGATCATGTGGTTCTCGTTGCCATCTTTGACGTCGTCGTCCCGAGATTCTCGTGACTGCCGACGATCATACCCATCTTGCGGTCAACGGAGCCTGGGACTTCCGTTCCGGCCGACGGAGTTCAGCGCCTCGCGACGGCTCAAGCGGAGGCAGGGCACCGTAAGGCGAGCGCAGTCGCCTTAGTTACCCTCTTGCCATCGTTTTGCCAGTGCGAACGCTTTACGCGATGGTTTTGTCGTACCGCCCGCCTGCGTTGACATGAAGTCTTGTGCCGCCTTCACCAGCCATGTCCGCAGGGCTTGCAACGGCGGATAGTCAGCGCGGCTGGTCGGCCACGCAAGGTAGTAGCGCTCGGCACTTTCCATCTCGGGCACATGCGGCAACGCCCGCACGAGGTCGCCCTGCTGCAGCTCGTGGGTGATCAGGAAACGCGGCAACAACGCCACGCCCAGCCCGGCAACCGCAGCTTGCGCGGCGGTGGCAAATTGGTCGAACAGCATGCCTTGGGGTTCTGCCCCCGCCACCTGATGGCTGGCCAGCCAACGCGGCCACGCATCGGGGCGCGAGGCGAGGTGCAATAGCGGCGCGTGCAGCAGATCGCGCGGCTGCGCAAAGCCGTACCGGGCCAACAGCGCCGGGCTGCAAGCGGGTACGACGGTTTCGCTCATCAGCAAGGCAAGCTCCGCCCCGGGCCAGTGCGGCGTACCGAAATGGATGGCCGCATCCACCGCCTCCAGTTGAAAGTCGAACTGCGACAACCGCGTCGTCAGATTGATGGTGATGCCGGGGTGCTGGTCGAAAAACGCCGGCAGGCGCGGCGCCAGCCAACGGGTCCCGAAGGTCGGCAGGATGGCCAGATTCAAGCTGCCGCCCTGCGGATTGGCACGAAACCCGACCGTGGCGCTGGAGATGCGCATCAACGCGCCGCGGATTTCCTCCGCATACGCCTGGCCCGCCGCGCTCAGGCGCACGGTCTGACGTTCGCGCACGAACAGTTCAGCACCCAGGCGGTCTTCCAGCGCGCGGATCTGGCGGCTCACGGCGCTCTGCGTCAGGTGGAGTTCGGCGGCAGCGGCCGTGAAGCTCTGGTGGCGCGCGGCGGCCTCGAACGCGCATAGCAAGGACATTGGCGGAAGAAAGCGGCGGGACAGATACATGTGAGCGCCTGGGTTGTGCGGTGCGGAAGTCGCGCAGTTCATTCTCAATTGGAATGACCTACGCCCGGATTATCGTTTGACCGGCCTTCATTCGCCACCCTAGCATCGCTTCATCCCTGCTAAACCCCGACCCAGTCATGAGCACTGCGCATCAACCTTCGGCCTCCAACTTCATCCACGCAAACGAAATCCGCTCGCGCTTTTCGCGCGCCATGTCGGCCATGTACCGCGACGAGGTGCCGCAATACGGCACCCTGGTCGAGCTGGTGTCCGACATCAACGCTCGCACGCTGAACGCCCAGCCCGCGCTGCGTGCGGAAATGGCGCAGTCGGGCGAGCTGGAGCGGCTGGATATCGAGCGCCACGGTGCCATCCGTGTCGGCACCGCGGCCGAGCTGGCCACGCTGCGCCGGCTGTTTGCCGTCATGGGCATGGAACCGGTGGGCTACTACGATCTGTCGGTGGCCGGCGTGCCCGTGCATTCGACGGCGTTTCGCCCGGTGGCCGATGCCGCGTTGCTGGCCAATCCGTTTCGCGTATTCACCTCGCTGCTGCGGCTTGAGCTGATTACCGACGCGGCCCTGCGCGACAAGGCCACTGCCATCCTGGCGCGCCGGCAAATCTTTACGCCACGGGTGCTGGAATTGATCGCCCAATGCGAAGCCGACGGCGGCCTGGCCGACGCGGATGCCGACGCCTTTGTGCGCGAGGCGCTGGAGACCTTCCGCTGGCACGGCTCCGCCACGGTCGACGCCCAGACCTACCGGGCACTGCAAGCGGCGCACCGCCTCGTGGCCGACGTGGTGTGCTTCCGTGGCCCCCACATCAACCATCTGACGCCGCGCACGCTCGACATCGACGCTGCCCAGGCCGCCATGCCCACACACGGCATGGACGCCAAGGATGTCGTGGAAGGCCCGCCGCGCCGCGACTGCCCCATCCTGCTGCGCCAGACCAGCTTCAAGGCGCTGCAGGAAGCGGTGCGCTTTACCGACGATGCAGGCGCCCACACGGCGCGCTTTGGCGAAATCGAGCAGCGCGGCGTCGCCCTGACGCGCAAAGGCCGCGCGTTGTACGACCAACTGCTGGCCGAGGTGCGCAGCATCGGCAATGCCGGCAGCGCCGCACCCAACTATGCAGATCGGCTTGCCCAGGCCTTCCGCGCCTTTCCCGACACCCATGACGCGTTGCGTGCGCAAGGGCTGGCGTTCTATCGCTACACCCTCACACCGTCGGGCCACGCACACGCCGACACCGCAATTGCGGCCGATGCTGCGTTAGATGAACTCCTCGCCAAGGGCTGGGTGCAAGCCGATCCCATCACGTATGAAGATTTCTTGCCGGTGAGCGCGGCGGGCATCTTCCAGTCCAACCTGGGCGGCGAAGAGCAGAAGCAGTATCAGGCCCACGCCGCACAGCAGGCGTTTGAGACCGCGCTGGGCACGCCCGTGCATGACGAGATCGCGTTGTACGAGGCGGCACAGCAGCGCTCCATTGATCAGGTGCGCGCCGTGCTGTGCGGCACGCCCGTCGTGGATGCCGCATGACTGACCTGCACGCACAAGCCGCCATGCCGGGCTTTGCCGCCCCGTTTGCGCACCCTACCGGCTCGCCCATCCGCGAACTGTTCCCATACCTCAGCCAGCCGGGGATGATCTCGCTGGCCGGCGGCTATCCGTCGCCAAGCCTATTCGATGCCCAAGGGCTGGCGCATGCCGCCGCCCAAGCCATGGCAGGCGATGCGCAGGCCTTGCAGTACGGCGCGACCGAAGGGCTGCCGGTCCTTCGCACCGCCCTGGCAGGGCTGATGGGCGAACGCGGCATCCAGGGCAGCGCCGAGCAGGTGATGGTGACCACGGGCTCGCAGCAAGCGTTCGACCTGCTGGTGCGGGCGCTGATCGAACCGGGGGATACGGTGCTGGTGGAAGTGCCCGCCTACCCCGCTACGCTGCAGGCCCTGCGCCTGGCACAAGCGCGCATCGTGCCCGTGCCGATGGACGAACACGGCCTGCAAACCGATGCACTGGCCGACCTGCTGCGCCAGTTGCCTGCCACGCAGCGCCCCAAGCTGCTCTATACCGTGCCGAATTTTTCCAACCCGCGCGGCACGTTGCTTTCTGCCCAGCGGCGCGAAGCCCTCGTGCAGATGGCCTGCACTCACGGCTTCTGGGTGGTGGAAGACGACCCCTACGGCGAGCTGCGCTTTGATGCGCCTCAGGGCAGCACCGCAGCCATGCCTCCAACCCTGCGCACCGTGGGCGACCGGCTGGCCGTGGGCGGCACGAACCCGGTGGTGTATCTCTCCAGCCTGTCCAAGACCGTCGCGCCCGCGCTGCGGATAGGCTGGATGCTGGCCGACAACAGCCTGCTGCGCCGCTGCGCCATCGCCAAGCAGACGGTGGATTTGTGCACGTCTCCCCTGGCGCAGATGGTGGCGGCGCGTTATCTGGAAACCGGCCGCTATCCGGCCACGGTGCAGCGCGCCCGCATCGAGTATCAGCGGCGTATGCAGGCCTTGGTGCAAGGCATCGCCACGCAGTTGGATGGTCATGTGCAGTGCGCAGCGCCGGCGGGCGGCATGTTTGTCTGGGCCACGTTCACACAGTCCCTCGACCCGCAAGCGCTCTTTGATGCTGCCGTGTCCCAGCAGGTGCTCTATGTGCCCGGCAAGGCGTTCTACCCGGACAACGCGCAACGCAACACCATGCGCCTGTCGTTTGCCGCGCCCGAGGTCCCGCAGATCGAGCAGGCCGTGCAGCGGCTGGCCGCAGCGGTAACGCTGGCCCTGCGCTGACGCGCACGCTCGTACAGACCACCGCATCGCCACCGTTCACGTTTCTGCATTGCCAATTGCCATGACACCCGAACCCCTGATCCCGACCCTGCACGACATCGTGGGGCCCGCCCACGTGTTGACCGGCGATGACTGCGCCGAATACGAATCCGATTGGCGCCAGCGCGTGCGCGGCAAGGCGCTGTGCGTGGTGCGGCCCGCCTGCACGGCAGAAGTGACCGAGATCGTGCGGGCGTGTGCCCATGCCGGCGTGTCCATCGTGCCGCAGGGTGGCAATACGGGTCTGGTGGAAGGCTCGGTGCCCGATGCCAGCGGCGAGCAGGTCATCGTGAGCCTGCGCCGCATGCAGGCCGTGCGCGCCATCGACGCCGCCAACATGACGATGACGGTGGACGCCGGTTGCGTGCTCCAGTCGCTGCAGGAGGTGGCCAGCGAGGCGGGCATGCTGTTCCCGCTGAGCCTGGGTGCGGAAGGCAGTTGCACCATCGGCGGCAACCTGGCGACCAATGCAGGCGGCACGCAGGTGCTGCGCTATGGCAATGCGCGCGAGCTGTGCCTCGGGCTGGAAGTCGTGCTGGCCGACGGACAAGTCTGGGACAGCCTGCAAGGCCTGCGCAAGGACAACACCGGCTATGACCTGCGCAATCTGTTCATCGGCAGCGAGGGCACGTTGGGCATCATCACGGCGGCCACGTTGCGTCTGTATCCGCAACCTGCCGCGCAGTTGACGGCGTGGGCAGCCGTGCCTTCGCTGCACGCGGCCACGGCGTTGCTGGCCTTGTCGCACCGGCATCTGTCGGCCGCGCTCACCGGCTTTGAGGTCATGAGCCAGGAAGGGCTCAGGCTGGTCGACACGCACTACCCCCATCTGCGTGTGCCGATGTGGCGCGAAACGATGTGGTGCGTCTTGCTGGAAGCGTCCGACAGTGAATCCGAGGCGCACGCCCGAGCGCAGTTTGAACACCTGTTGGAGACGGCGATGGAAGACGGCATCGTGACCGACGCGATCATCGCCGAGAACATCCGGCAGGCGCACGAGCTGTGGCACATCCGCGAGAGCATCACCCTGGCCCAGGCGGCTGAAGGAGCCAACATCAAGCACGACGTCTCGGTGCCGATCTCGCGCATCCCAGACTTTGTGGCGCAGACCGATGCGCAGTTGCAAGCGCTGGCACCCGGGCTGCGGCTCATCAACTTCGGGCACCTGGGCGATGGGAACCTGCACTACAACGCGCAAGCTCCGGCGGGGGCGGATGCCGCTGCGTTCGTTGCCGCGCATGAGGCTGCGATCGGCGATGCGGTGTACCAGTCCGTCCACCGCTTTGGTGGTTCGATCTCAGCCGAACATGGCATCGGCTCGCTCAAGCGCGACCACCTTCCCCACTACAAGACGCCGGTGGCCCTGCAGTTGATGCGCACCATCAAACAGGCGCTCGACCCGCAATGCCTACTGAACCCGGGACGCGTGCTCGAACGATCGCCGGGTCAGATGGCGCGATAGGTATCGCTCACGGCCATCGATTGCATGGGGCGGCGCAGCGTCGGATCAAACGGGTTGATCTGCGTGCTCAGGCGATTGGCCTCGCGCAGCAGCATGTCGTACACGATGGGCAGGCGATCGGCGCTCAGGCGGTTGGCGAGCGTACCCACGGAAAGCGCGGCGACGACGTTGCCATTGCGATCGAATACCGGCACGGCAATGCCTGCCATGCCTTCGAGCAGCCCGTCCGTCTTGGCGCTGTAGCCGAGTTCGCGCGCCTTTCTGACCTCGGAGCGCAGATACACCTCGTCGTACACGCTGTAGTGCCGGATGCGCGGCAGGTTGTAGCGCAGCACCTCCTCCTGCTCGGCCTCGGGCAGGTGCGCCAGGATCACCAGCGCGCCCTGGCCCACCCCGAGTTCGATCCGGCCGCCCACATCGCCCGTGAAGGTGCGAATCGGGTATTGGCCTTCCACGCGATCCAGGCATACCGCATCGAAGCCCGAGCGCACCAGCAGCAGCACCGTGTCGCCCAGGCTGGCGTTCAGGCGCAGCAGGGCCGGCCGGGCTACCGAGCGCAAGTCGTTCACAGCGCCGGCCTGGGCCGCCAGGCAGAACAAATCCAGGCTCAGCCGGTACAGCTTGTTCTGCTGATCCTGCTCGACCATGCCTTCTTGCGTCAGCCCCTGCAGCAGCCGGTGCGTGGTGGCGGGGGTCATACCCAGTGTCTTGGCCAGGTAGGTGACGCGCACACCTTGGTGCTGCTGCTCCGCCATGGTGCGCAGGATCTGGAAGGTGCGGTGCATGGCGCTGCGCTGATGCGCGTCGTCGTCGGAATCTACGGACATAAAGCTGGAACAGACTGAATTGGGTTAATCGATTGTATTCCGATGAACGGAATAAATAATAGAAATATTCCAACTACAGCGTATACACCTAGGTTTGATCGATGTTTTGGCATGCCTGTTGCAATAGCATATCCATATTGTTCAAATGGCAGCGTCTGGCGACGCCCCCAGTCGCAAAGGATGACCGATGAGTTTTCTGCGCCTCAACCATGTCTCCAAGCAGTACGGCGACCTCCGGGTGGTTCAAGACTTCAACCTGGATGTGCACAAGGGCGAGTTCGTCTCGCTGCTGGGCCCGTCGGGCTGCGGCAAGACCACGACCCTGCAGATGATTGCGGGCTTCGCGGAGGTGACCGAGGGGTCGATCGAGCTGGACGGCAAGGACATCACCCGTGCCAAGGCCAACGCGCGCGGCCTGGGGATCGTGTTCCAGACCTACGCGCTGTTCCCGCACATGACGGTGCGCGAGAACGTGGAATTCGGGCTGGAGATGCGCAAGTGCCCGGCAGCGGAACGCCGCGAGCGCGCCATGCAGGCGCTGGCGCTCGTGCATCTGGACAAGCACATCGACCGCTACCCGCGCGAGCTGTCGGGCGGCCAGCGCCAGCGCGTGGCCCTGGCGCGCGCACTGGTCATCAAGCCGCCGGTGCTGCTGCTGGACGAGCCGCTGTCGAACCTGGACGCCAAGCTGCGCGAGGAGATGCAGTTCGAGCTGCGTGAAATCCAGCGCAAGGTGGGCACCACCACCATCATGGTCACCCACGATCAGGCGGAAGCCATGTCGATCAGCGATCGCGTGGTAGTCATGGAAGCGGGCCGCATCACCCAGGTCGATACGCCGCTGGCGGTGTACGAGCATCCGCGCAACGCGTTCATCTCCACGTTTGTCGGCAAGGCCAATCTGCTGCATGCGGCGGTGGTGTCCGGCAGCGATGGCGAACTTCGCGCATCGGTCGGGTCCGTGCAGCTGGCGCTGCCGCCCGGCACGCCGGCGGGCAGCAAGGTCTTGCTGGCGCTGCGCCCCGAAAAAATGACGTGCACCGCCGACGGCACCGGCCGCTGCGAAGGCCGCGTGACCGAACGCTTCTTCCTCGGCAACCAGTGGATGTACACCGTCGACACGCCGCTGGGCGAGATGCTGGTGTCAGCCGTCAATGATGGCGATGCCCCGCGCGAGGTCGGCCAGGCCGTGGGCGTGGATTGGCAGGACCGCTATGTGCGCGTGATCGGGCCAGAGGGGAACGCAGCATGAGCCGCAGACCCATCTGGGTGCCATGGAGCATGGCCGGCCCGGCGCTGGCCCTCTTTGCCGTGATGCTGTTCGTGCCGCTCGCGCTGAGCGTGATGCTGTCGTTCAACGCGTTCGATGCCGACAAGGGCCCCATTGCGGGCACCTTCACGTTCGCGCACTACCTGCACGTGGTGCAAGACCCGTACTACTACGAAATCTTCTGGCGCACGCTGCGCGTCTCGGCGCTCGTGACGCTGGTGTGCATCCTGATCGGCGCGCCCGAAGCCTACATCCTGAGCCGGATGCGCAAACCCTGGCGCTCGATCTTTCTGCTGGTCATTCTGGCGCCGCTGCTGATCTCGGTCGTGGTGCGCGCATTCGGCTGGAGCATGCTGCTCGGGCCCGAAGGCTTGATCAACGCCGCGTTCCGGGCCGTCGGCATCGGCCCGGTCAAGCTGCTGTACAACGAGACGGCCGTGGTGATTGCGCTGGTGCATGTGATGCTGCCGTTCATGGTGATCCCGGTGTGGACCTCGCTGCAAAAGCTCGACCCGTGGGTGGAAAACGCCGCGCTGTCATTGTCCGCATCGCACTTCACCACCTTGCGCCGCGTGGTGCTGCCGCAGGTCATGCCGGGCATTCTGTCGGGCAGCCTGATCGTGTTCGGGCTGGCGGCCAGTTCATTCGCCATTCCGGGGCTGCTGGGCGGGCGCCGCGTGAAGATGGTCGCCACGCTCATCTACGACGAATACCTGAACGAACTCAACTGGCCGCTGGGCGCAGCCATTGCGCTGATTCTGCTGGCGGCCAACCTCGTCATCATGCTGGGCTGGAACCGCATGATCGAAGGCCGCTACAAGAAGACGTTAGGGTAAGGAGCGCACATGCAAAAGAACGGACCCCTCGCGCTCCTCTTCAACGCACTCGTCATCACCTTCATGCTGGCGCCGCTGGTGATCGTGTGCATCGTCGCCTTCACGCCGGAAGAAACGCTCACGCTGCCGACCAGTCATTTCTCGCTGCGCTGGTTCGATCAAGTGCTGCATCACCCCGACTTCGTGCAGTCGTTCTGGAACAGCCTGTGGCTGGGCTTGGCGGCGGCCACACTGTCTACCGCGCTGGCGGTGCCGGCAGCCATGGCCATCGTCCGCCACCGCGCGCCGGGGTTGCAGATGCTGCAAGGCGTGTTTCTATCGCCGCTGATCATTCCCCACCTCGTGCTGGGCGTGGCGCTGCTGCGCATGTTCTCGCTGGTGGGCGGGCAAGGCAGCTTCGGCTGGCTGATCTTTGCGCACGCGTTGATCGTCACGCCGTACACCATGCGGCTGGTGATGGCCGCGCTGGTGGGCTTTGACCACTCGGTTGAGCAAGCGGCGTATTCGCTGGGCGCCAGCAGCTTGACGGTATTCCGCCGCATGACGCTGCCGATGATCCTGCCGGGCATCACGGGTGGGTGGCTGCTGGCCTTTATCAACAGCTTTGATGAACTGACCATGTCCATCTTCGTGGTGTCGCCGGCCACCGTCACGCTGCCCGTACGCATGTACATGTACGCCACGGAATCGCTCGACCCCATGATGGCCGCCGTCTCGGCGCTGATCGTCTTCCTCACGCTGGCGCTGATGCTGCTGCTGGACAAGGTCTACGGCCTGGACCGGATTCTGATCGGCAAGCATTGAGACCAAGATCACGATGAATGCTCCTGCAAATCGATCTGCCCGCGCGCAGCTCCAGCGTCTCAAAGAGCGCAATCGCCCCACGGTGGCCTTTGTGCTGGACGGCCAGCCCGCTCAAGCGCTTGCCGGCGACACCGTCCTGACAGCGGTGCTCATGCAAACGCGCCAGCTGCGCATCAACGAATTCAGCCAGCAGCCGCGTGCCGGCTTCTGCCTGATGGGCGCTTGCCAGGACTGCTGGGTGCGCCTGGCCAATGGCAAAACGCTGCGCGCCTGCCAGACCATGATCGAACCGGGCATGCACATCTGCACGCAACCGGCCGGCACCGGGGGAGCCGCGTGATGACGCAAGCAGCCCCCACTCTGCAACGACTGTCGCAAGCCGATCTGCAGCCCGTCGTCATCGGTGCCGGGCCGGCAGGCGTGCGGGCGGCGCAGACCCTGCTGGCACATGGCCTCAAGCCCATCGTGCTGGACGAAGCGCCGCGCGCCGGCGGCCAGATCTATCGCCGCCAACCCGATGGCTTTACCCGGAGCGCCGCAGATCTGTACGGCACCGAAGCCAAGCGTGCGCAGGCCGTACATGCCGCCTTCGACCAACTCCAGCCGCAGATCGATTACCGTCCGCAAACCCTGGTGTGGAATGCCCAGCCGGATCTGCTCGACCTGTTGCATGTGCCCACGCGCGAGGTCAGCAGCCTGCCCTGGCGCGATGTGATCGTCGCCACCGGCGCCACCGACCGCGTGCTGCCGATCCCGGGCTGGACACTGCCGGGCGTCTACACGCTGGGCGGCGCGCAAGTCGCGCTCAAATATCAGGGCTGTGCGATTGGCGAGGCCGTCGTGTTTGCCGGCACCGGCCCTCTGCTGTATCTGGTGGCCTGCCAGTACGCCAAGGCCGGTGCGAATGTCGTGGCGGTGCTCGACACCGCGCCTGCCACCGCGCGCTACAAGGCGGCACCGGCCATGCTGGGCCAGCCTGCCGTCATGGCCAAGGGTATGGCGCTGGTCGCGTGGCTCAAGCTGCACGATATCCCCATGCACCATGGCGTGCGGTTGCTGCGCGCCGAAGGCGATGCGGGCGTAGGGCAACTCGTGTGGCAAGACAGCGCCGGCCGCGAACAGCACACTGCATGCTCCGCTGTGGGCATGGGTTACGCCCTGCGGCCTGAGACACAGCTGGCCGATCTGCTGGGCTGCGCGTTCGAGTTTTCAGTGCTGCACCGCTGCCATGTACCGCGCATCGATGCCATGCGGCGCAGTTCGGTCGCGGGCGTGTATCTGGCGGGCGATGGCGCGGGCATCATGGGCGCCGACGCAGCCGAGTACTCCGGCGAATTGGCGGCGCTGGCACTGTTGCAGGATCGGCAAATCACGGTCGACACCCATCGCGTGCCTGCGCTGCATCAGCGCCTGCAGAAGATCGAGCGGTTCCGCCACGCGCTGGAAGTTGCCTTCCCCTTTCCCGAAGATTGGGCCGCGCACGCCAGCGACGATCTGGTGGTATGCCGCTGCGAAAACGTCACGGCGGGCACCCTGCGCCAGACGGCAGCCGAATGCGGCGTGCATGAGCTGAACCGGCTGAAGGCGCTGTGCCGCGTGGGCATGGGCCGCTGCCAGGGTCGGATGTGCGGCGCGGCGGCCGCGGAAATTCTGGCGCACGCGCAGTCGGTTCCGCTGGCACAGGTAGGCCGACTGCGCGGTCAGGCCCCGATCAAGCCGCTGCCGGTGGATGTGACCGAGGTGACGGAGCCGGAGGACCACCATGCGTGAGCAACTGGCGTGTGACGTGGCCATCATCGGCGGCGGCATCATGGGCAGCGCCACCGCCCTGTTCCTGCGCCAGCGCGGGCTGACCGTCACCCTGCTCGAGCGCGACCTGTGTGGCTCGCGCTCCAGCGGCGTCAATTTTGGCGGTGTGCGACGCCAGGGGCGCCCCATCCAGCAGTTGCCGCTGGCCCAGCGCGCTCACCAGATCTGGGGGCGCCTGACCGAGCTGATCGGCACCGAGGCCGAGTACGAGCGCAGCGGGCACTTCAAGATCGCCCGCAGCGTGGCCGACATGGAATCGCTGGCCGGCTACGCTGCGCGCAGCGAAGGCTTTGGCCTCGGGTTGCAGCTCATCGAAGGCCGGGCTGCGCTGCAAAAGTACTTTCCGATGGGCGGCGATCAGATCGTCGGCGGCTCGCTGTGCCCGGAAGACGGGCAGGCCAATCCGCGTCTGCTGTCGCCCGCATTTGCCCGCGCCGCGCAGGCCGCCGGCGCCGATGTGCGCGAGCACGCGCCGGTGCAGTCGGTCGAGCACGATGGCGCGCGCTTCGTCATCCATGCACGCCAACATGACCGCGACCTGGAAGTCAAAGCCTCCGCGCTGGTCAACTGCGCCGGTGCCTGGGCAGCGCAGTTTGCGGCGCAATGGGGCGAGCCCGTGCCCATGTTCACGATCCCGCCCACCATGGGCGTGACTGAGCCGCTACCGTTCTTCCTGCCCTGGAGCCTCGGGGTGGAAGGCGGCGGCATCTACTGCCGCCAGGTGCGGCGCGGCAATGTGGTGTTCGGTGGCGGGCGCGGCTACGTGCTGGACGACCAGCGCGCACGCTCATCGCACGTAGCCATCCTGCGCCAGTTACCGCAATTGGCCGCACTGCTGCCGCAACTCACGGGCGCCCACATCATCCGCACCTGGAGCGGCACGGAAGGCAACCTGCCCGACGACCAACCCGTGATTGGCCCCAGTGCGCGCCGCCCCGGCCTGTTCCACGCCTTCGGCTTTGCCGGCGCCGGCTTCCAGCTTGGGCCGGGCGTTGGCGACGTCATGGCCGAGCTGATTGCCGAAGGCCGCACCACCACACCGATCGAACCCTTTTCCATCCAACGCTTTCTGCCACCCGCAGCTTGATGCACTTGATGCCCCAGGAGACCACCATGCTTGTGAAACACGCGAAAACATCGTTCACGTCCTTCATTGCTGCGGCTGCCGGTACTGCGCTGCTCGCCGCCAGCACTGCCCACGCCGAAACCAAGACGCTGTACATCGGCATGAACGGCGGCAACATGGAGCGCACCTACACGCAGTTCGTGTTCCCGCCGTTCGAGAAGGCCAACAACGTCAAGGTCGTCGTCGTACCCGGCACCTCGACCGACATCCTGGCCAAGGCGCAGGCAACCAAAGGCAAAGCGCAGATGCACGTGATGACGCTGGATGACGGCGTCATGTTCCGCGCCATCGGCATGGGACTGTGCGAAAAGCTCAAGCCTTCGGCCAACCTGTCGGCCGTGCCCGCCATTGCCCACCTCAAGGGGGACTACGCGGTGGGCCTGTCGATGGGGCTGACTGGCCTGGCCTACAGCACCAAGATCTTTGCCGACAAGGGCTGGGCGCCGCCCACCTCGTGGGGCGATCTGGCCGACCCGAAATACAAGGGCAAGGTGGTCGTGCAATCCATGCCGGCTTCGTCGTTCGGCCTGGACGCCTTCCTGATGTTCAACCGGCTCAAGGGCGGCACGGAAAAGAACGTCGACCCGGCCTTCAAGGCATGGCCCACCACCATTGGCCCGAACGTGGTCGAGTACATCCCCAACTCGTCGAAGGTGGTGGAAATGATGCAGGCCGGTGATGCAGCGTTGTTCCCCTACACGCTCACGCAGGTGGAGCTGATGAAGTCCAAGGGCATCCCCATGGAATTCGTCGCACCCAAGGAAGGCGCGGTCGTTCTGCTGACGGCGCAGTGCGTGCTGGCCAACAACCCGGATGCCGAGCTGGCGCAAAAGCTCGCGGACTACCTGATCAGCCCCGAGGCACAGGCGCTCGCCATGGAAAACGGCTCCTACAATCCAGTCAACCCCAAGGCGCCGCTCAAGGGCAAGGCGGCGGACGAGCAGAACAAGATGAACGGCATTCTCAAGACGGCCGTTGCCCTGGACTGGGACGTGATCAACGCCGAGCGCCCCGAGTGGAGCAAGCGCTGGAACCGCATCGTCGAGCGTTGAGCACCACTGCAACGCAACAGTTTTTCGATTGAACACGAGAGAAGAGCAAGGATTCGCGCCATGTCAGATTCCCGAACACGATTGCAGACCGTCCTGAAGGCCCTGGGCCTGGACCTGAAGGCCTACGAAGGCACGGACTGGACGAGCCGCGCCCCGCGCGATGGCGCGGTATTGGCGACCGTGAAATCGCATACCGCCAGCCAGGCCGAGGCTGCCATCCAGAGCGCACATCAGGCGTATCTGGCGTGGCGTACCGTGCCGGCACCCGTGCGCGGCGAACTGGTACGCCGCCTGGGCGAGGTACTGCGCACGCACAAGGCGGCGCTTGGCGAACTGGTGTCGCTGGAGGCGGGCAAGATCGCCTCCGAAGGCCTGGGCGAAGTGCAGGAGATGATCGACATCTGCGACTTCGCCGTGGGCCTGTCTCGCCAACTGCATGGCCTGACGATCGCCAGCGAGCGCCCTGGGCACCGCATGATGGAAACCTGGCACCCGATGGGGGTGGTGGGCATCATCTCGGCGTTCAACTTTCCGGTGGCGGTGTGGTCGTGGAACGCTGCGCTCGCCCTGGTGTGCGGCAATGCCATCGTGTGGAAGCCGTCGGAGAAGACGCCGCTCACCGCCATTGCTTGCCAGCACCTGATGCAGCAGGTGATCGACGCGTTCAATGCAGAAAAGCCGGGCGCCATTCCTGCCGGCCTGAGCCAACTGCTGATCGGCGGGCGCGACGTGGGAGAAGCGCTGGTGGCCAGCCACCTTGTGCCGGTGGTCAGCGCCACGGGCTCGACCCGGATGGGCCGCCAGGTGGGCGTGAAGGTAGCGGAACGCTTCGGCCGCTCGATCCTGGAGCTGGGCGGCAACAACGCGATGATCGTCACGCCTTCGGCAGATCTGGAACTGGCGGCGCGCGCCATCACCTTTGCCGCTGTCGGCACGGCAGGCCAACGCTGCACGTCGTTGCGCCGCCTGATCGTGCACCGCTCGGTGGCCGACACGCTCCTGGGCCGCCTGGAAAAGATCTACCAGAGCATTGCCATTGGCGACCCGCTGGCCGATGGCACGCTGGTCGGCCCGTTGATCGACCAGGCTGCCTTCGACGGCATGCAACAGGCGCTGGCGCAGGCCCGCGCCGAAGGTGGCAACGTCCTGGGTGGCGAGCGCGTGCGTGAAGACCTGGGTGCTGACGCCTGGTACGTGCGCCCCGCGCTGGTCAAGATGCCGGAGCCGACGAAGGTGATGGAAAGCGAGACCTTCGCACCCATCCTCTATGTCGTGATGTACGACGGCGACACCGAGCAGGCCATCGCCATCCAGAACGGCGTGCCGCAGGGCCTGTCGTCTGCCATCTTCACGGCAAACCTGAGCGATGCCGAGCGCTTCATGTCGTCGGCGGGCAGCGACTGCGGCATCGCCAACGTCAACATCGGCACATCGGGCGCCGAGATCGGGGGCGCATTCGGCGGAGAGAAGGAAACCGGCGGCGGCCGGGAATCCGGCTCGGACGCGTGGAAGGGCTACATGCGCCGTGCCACCAACACCGTCAACTACAGCGGCGCGCTGCCGCTGGCACAGGGCGTTCGGTTCGACGTCTGATCGGCGCTTGATCGGCGCTTAATCGATGCGGTGTCAGGCCGCGGTGCGGCAGGCTCCGCCGCCCTGACACTCAACGCGCAGCGCCGCCCACGTCCGTGATCGCGCTATAGACGAGCGTGCGCAATTGCCGGCGCACTGGGTAGGCGGACGACGGCAGCACCTGGGTCAGGAACAGGCCGATGAGGTCTTCCTGCGGGTCCACCCAGAAGAAGGTCCCGGCCGCCCCGCCCCAGAAGAAATCGCCCGTGCTGCCGGGAATCAACGTGGCCGCCTGCGAGATCGTGGTCGCGAAGCCCAGCCCGAATCCGACGCCATCGTAGGCCGCCTCGCTGAACATCGAACGTGGCGACATGCTCGATATGTCGGCCCCGCCCGGCAAATGGTTGACGGTCATCAGCGCCAGCGTTTTCGGCGCCAGCAGGCGCACGCCTTCCAGCTCGCCGCCCTGCAGCAGCATGCGCGAAAAACGCAGGTAGTCCGCCGCGGTAGAAACCAAACCGCCGCCACCGGAAACAAAGCTGGGCGGCTTCAGGTAAGGGCTGGTGCGCGGATCATCCTGCAGGGCCGGCCCACGATCGGACACCACGTTCGAGCCAAGCGCCCCCACGGCATAGCACGCACAGAAGCGCGACGCTTTCTCCTGCGGCACATGGAAGGCCGTGTCGATCATGCCCAGCGGGTCGAAAATCCGCTCCTTCAGGAACGTCTCGAACGGCATGCCGCTGATCTTGCCGACGAGGTAGCCCAGCACGTCGGTGGAAACGGAGTAGTTCCACGCTTCGCCCGGCGAGAACTCCAGCGGCACGCTGGCCAGCTTCTCGATCATCTCGTCGAGCGTGCCATCGGTGGCGATATCGCCCAGCTTCAGCCGACGATACGCTGCATCGACATTGGTGTTCTGGTGGAAGCCATAGGTCAGGCCCGAGGTGTGACGCAGCAGGTCGACCATGCGCATCGGGCGTTTGACCGGGCGCGACTGGAAACCTTCCATGAAGCCGCCGGCGTGCACACCCAGGTGTTCCCACGCGGGGATGTATTTGCTCACCGGATCGTCCAGTGCGACCTTGCATTCCTCCACCAGCATCATGAACGCCACCGACGTGATCGGCTTCGTCATGGAGTAGATGCGGAAGATCGAATCTTCGGCCAGCGGCACCTGGCGCTCACGGTCGGCCAGGCCCAGCACGGAGTTCAAAGCCAGCTCGCCGCGCCGCCACACCTGGACGAGCGCGCCGGGCAGCTTGCCGGTTGCAATGTAGGCCTCATCGATGAAGCGCTCGACCCGTTCCAGCCGATCGCGGGACATCCCCTGCGTTTGCGTGCCCTGCCTGTCCATGCTCTCTCCTTGCATTGATGCCCCGCGCCAGGGGCGCAGGCTTGCCAGACTCCAATGCGGTCTACACGGTATTCCGATGCGTGCAGACCGGCCCAGCGACACTGTACAGCGCCGACCTTTGGCCGGCGAGCGTGTTCGGCCTGCGCCTATGCTTCAATGCGGTTCGACCGCAACCCCGTACCAACATGAAGCGCTTCGACGACCTGTACCTCTTCACGCGCGTAGTGGAAGCCGGTGGCTTTTCCGCCGCCGAGCGCGCCACGGGCATTCCCAAGTCACGGCTGAGCCGGCGCATTGCCGAGCTGGAGGTGCAGCTCGGCACGCGGCTGCTGCAGCGCTCAAGCCATCGCGTATCGGTGACGCCCGTTGGCGAGGCGGTGTATCGGCATGCGCGCGACATGGCCGATGCGTCGGCGGCCATTGAAGCGCTGGCCGGTGCGGCGCGCAGCGAACCGGCCGGCGTGCTGCGCGTCGGCACGTCGCCTTTGCTGGCGGAAACACTGGTGGCCGGTTGGCTCGCCGAATTTGCCGATGCGCATCCGAAGCTGCGCATCGAGCTGGACCTGTCCAACACGTACGTTGACCTGATCGAGCAGCGCATAGACGTGGCCATCCGCGCGGCCACGGGGCCGCTGCCCTCGCGCGATGTGGTGGCGCGGCATCTGGCTGTCTCGCCGCGCGTGCTGGTGGCCAGTCCCGCGTTGATTGCACGTGTGGGGGAACCCGACACGCCCGCCGCGCTGGAAGACTTCCCCTGCCTGGGGCAAGGCTCGCTCACACGCAGCCGCGATTGGGTATTGCAGGACACGCGTGGCCATCGGCTGGCGCTGCCGATTCGCCCGCGCTTTGCCAGCGACAACATCATCGCCCTGCGCGAAGCTGCCATCGCGGGTCTCGGCCTGGCCATCCTGCCGCAGCATTGCTGTCATGCGGCGCTTGCCAGTGGCGGCCTGCGTACCGTGCTGCCAGGCTGGACACCCGAGCCGGCCGACCTGCACGCACTCTATCCGTCGCGTGCAGGCGTGCCGCCTTCGGTGAAGGCGCTGGTGGCGTTCCTGCGCGAGCGCTTTGCCGCGGAAGCCACCATGCAACCGATGACTTGAACCCGCGCGTTACTTCATCACACGGCCGAGAAAGTCGAGCATGCGTGCGCCAATTTCCGCGTGGTGCGTCTCCAGCGCAAAGTGGCCGCTGTCGACAAAGTGCACCTCGGCATCCGGCAGGTCGCGCTGGAAGGCCTGCGCGCCGGGCGGAATGAAGATGGTGTCATTGCGTCCCCACACTGCCAGCAGCGGCGGGCGGTGCGCGCGGAAGTACGCGTGCAGCGCCGGATACAGCGCCACGTTGCTGGCGTAATCCAGGAACAGATCCATCTGGATGTCGAGCTGCCCCGGTCGGCTCAGGAAGTATTGATCGAGAAGATAGCCATCCGGCGCCACGCGCGTCGGGTCCGGCACGCCGTCCAGGTATTGCCACTGCGTCATCTCGTCCGAAACGATCGGATGCAGCGCGCGGCGATGCGCTTCGTCCGGGTTGTCCCAATAAGCCTTGATCGGCGCCCACGGACCTTCACCCAGCCCCTCCTCATAGCCATTGCCGTTCTGCGTGACGATGGCGCTGATGCGCTCCGGATGCGCCATCGCCAGGCGCCAGCCGACCGGCGCGCCGTAGTCGAACACGTAGATCGCGTACCGCGAGAGGCCAATCGCCCGCGTAAAGCCGTCCGCCACGCGCGCGAGGTTGTCGAAGGTGTAGCGGAAACCGCTCGGCACGTGCGTCAAGCCAAAGCCGGGAAAGTCTGGCGCCACCACGTGATAGCGCTCAGCCAACTGCGGGATCAGGTTGCGGAACATGTGCGACGCGCTCGGAAAGCCGTGCAGCAACAGCACGGCCGGCGCATCGGCTGGGCCCGCCTCCCGATAAAACACGCGCACGCCTTCGACCTCCACCGTGCGGTGGCGCACAGCAGTGGGGGCATACGCATCGACAACCAGATCAGCGGCTCGGGCAGGGGCGTTCATGGCAAGGCTCCGGAGAGGGTTTCGGGAATGGGCAGCGAAACCATCGTAACCTTTGAAATACTATTTTGCAAGTTACATGAAATTTTCCCATCGCTCGCATGCCGATTTGTGATGCCAAATAAAAACGGGCACGCCGTCTGGCGTGCCCGCGCGGGAAACGATGCAGCAGGAAAACTCAGGTGAGCCGTTCGAGCGCCTGCGCGGCGATGCGCCGCGTGATGGCTTCAGCCGAGTCTTCCGTGGCCAGCCGGCCGGCTTGGCCTGACCACAGGTTGATGAAATCGCCCGAGCCGGTCGGCTCCGTCTTGGCACGCAGCGGCGCCAATGCACCACCGGCCGTGGGGAAGGCCGGGGCCAATGGGCTCATCGGGCCGATCTCACGCATCAGCCGGTTGACGATGCCGCGCGCCGGGCGGCCGGTGAACAGATTGGTGAGTGCAGTGTCGGCATCGGTTGCCTGCTTGAGCGCCGCGCGATGGATGGCCGATGTCTTGGCCTCCGGCGACAGCATGTAGGCTGTGCCGATCTGCACCGCCGATGCCCCCAGCGCCAACGCCGCCACCACCCCACGCGCATCGCCAATGCCGCCGGCGGCAATGATCGGTACCTTCACCGCATCCGCCACCTGCGGCACCAGCGCGAACGTGCCGACCTGCGATTCGATCGTCTTGGCAAGGAACATGCCGCGATGGCCGCCCGCCTCGTTGCCCATGGCGATGATGGCGTCCACGCCGCGCGCTTCCAGCCAGCGCGCCTCTTCCACCGTGGTGGCGGCAGAGATGACCTTTGCCCCCGCGGCCTTCACGCGGGCCTGCAACCCCGGCGCCGGCAGACCGAAGTGGAAGCTCACCACCTCCGGCTTCAACTCCTCCACCAGCGCGCAGGTGGTCTCGTCAAACGGCGCGCGGTTTGCGGCCGGCGCTTGCGCGTTCAGGTCGATACCGAACTCTGCGTAGTACGGCGCCAGATGGGCACGCCATTTGGCATCCCGCTCGGGGTCCGGCTGCGGCGGCGTGTGGCAGAAGAAGTTCAGGTTGACGGGGCCGCGCACGGCCGCCCGGAACTGCTCGACCTGCTGGCGGATCTGCTCGACGCTGAGCATCGCGCAAGGCAGCGAGCCGAGGCCCCCGCCGCGCGCCACGGCAATCGCCAGCTCCACGCCGGCCACACCAGCCATCGGCCCCAACACGATGGGCACTTCGATATTGAACAACTCCAGCACGCGTGCATCGGGCCATGCGCTCATGATCATCTCCGGCAAGGAACTTGGTCGACACATGGTAATGCGGTGGCCTTTTCACCGGATGAATCCGGCAAGACGCGCATGCAACAAGTAACTGGAATAGCTCATTAAATTGGTTACAATTCCAATCATCCGCTTTCTCGCAGACCGCCATGCCCTCACCCGCTGCCGCTCCCACCGATGCGCCCCTGCTGATCGCCGACGATCCGGTGCTGGACATGCTCAACACCGTGGCCAACGTCAACGGCCAGCCGCACGATTTCTGGCAGAACGACATCGATGTCTCCGATTGGCTGGTGCGCGCCGGCTGGCTCGCTGAGCCGGTGGCAGGCCGCTATCCGCCTGGCGTGCTGCTGGCCGTGGCGCGGCACCTGCGCGAAGTGATTCGCACATTGGTGGAGGCACGCAAGACGGGCCGGGCGGCCAGCGCCGATGCGCTCAACGTGTTCCTGCGCCAGGCGCCGAGCCATCCGGTGTTGGTGTGGGAAAACGGCACCCCGCGTGTCGAGCGCCTGCGCCCAACGGATTCCGTCGAGCAATGTCTGGCGCCGCTGGCCGAAGCCGCCGCGCACCTGCTCGCCGAAGGCGATTTCCAGCTCGTGCGCGTGTGCGAACACCCCGAATGCACGCTATGGTTTTACGACCGCACCAAGTCGCACAAGCGCCGCTGGTGCAGCATGGCGGTCTGCGGCAACCGCCACAAGGTGGCCGAATACCGCAAGCGCCAGCAGGGCTGATCGCACCTTCGCTTGTTGCAATGCTGGAACGCCGCGTCGCGGGCAGGCCGGCTGCGCACATGCGGCCCAGTTCGTAATCTGTTCTCCCGAAACATTCGCCCCTTCAGGAGAACAGCATGTCTCAAACCCGATCCACACCCACACAACGCCTGGCACACCGCACGGCCATCGTGACCGGCGGGTCGCGCGGCATTGGCGCCGCCGTGGCGCAGCGGCTGGCCGCCGACGGCGCTCGCGTGGCCGTGGTCTATCGCAACAACGCCGCAGAAGCCGACGCCGTGGTCAACACCATCCGCAGCACCGGGGCACAAGCCATTGCCGTACAAGCCGACGTGAGCGACGCGTCGTCCGTCGACGCAATGGTGAGCACCGTGCGCGAGGCTTTCGGCGCCATCGACATCCTCGTCAACAACGCGGGCATTCTGGAAAACCAGCCGGTGGGCAGCATCGATCTCGCATCGTTCGACGCGCAGTTCCGCACCAATGCCTTCTCGACGATTCTCGTCACGCAAGCGGTGCTGCCGCATGTGCCGGCACGCGGGGGGCATATCGTGAACGTGTCGTCGAGCCTGGTGTACCGCCCACGCGCAGGGCTGGCAGTGTATGCAGCAAGCAAGGCCGCCGTCAGCGCCCTCACCCACGCGTTTGCCGTAGAACTGGGCGCGCGCAACATCACGGTCAACGCCGTGGCACCCGCGCTCACGCGCACCGACATGACCGCGCCGATTCCCGATGAAGTCAAGGCGCGCATGCGCGAATCGACACCGATGGGCCGGCTGGCAGAGCCGGACGACATCGCCGACGCCATCGCCTTCCTGGCCTCCGACGACGCCCGCTGGATCACCGGCCGCACCCTGATGACCGACGGCGGCTTCATCTAACAACCCGCTTCTCCTACGGACGCCGGGCCAAGACGCCACCCCAGATATACAGATGGTGTGGCCGTACCCTGCCCTAGATGGCGCCTTGGATTTTTGTCGCGGGGAGGAAAAAGAGGGGAGGCTGTCTGAGCGCAGCGAGTTTGCCTCCCCTCCCTCCCCGTGACGAAAATCCAAGGGGAAGTCGCCATCTCGGGCGCGCCTTTCTTTGCTTACCTTTCTTTGGCAAGACAAAGAAAGTAAGTCGGCCCCGCGAGGGGCCGAAACCCACCAAAAACCAGCACGATCAAGCCGCGCCCAACAATTTACTCAGCCAACTGCTTCACAAGCCGATACAGAAACTCCCGCCCGTCATACAAGCGCGCGATCTCGATACGCTCGTCCAGCCCATGCGTGCGTAGGTCAGCCGGCTCGGTAAACAACCCCGACACGCCATACATCGGAATGCCGGCATTGCGCATGAAGCGGCTGTCGGTCGCGCCCGTGCTCATGGCGGGGATGACCGGCACATTCCACATCTGCTGCGTCAGCGCCTCCACCGTCTTCACCAAATCGCCATTGAGCGGCGACGCGGGGCTCGCGAGCGGCTTGTTGACGTAGCGCACGCTGATCTTCTCGTTGCCGATCACCTGCTTCAACTGGCGATCGATATCGGCCGGATCATCATGCGGCAGGATGCGGCAATTGACGGTCGCCTTGGCCGACTGCGGCAACGCGTTCTCGGCATGGCCGGCATTGACCATGGTCGCCACGCACGTGGTGCGCAACTGCGCGTTGTAGAACGGAATGGCCGAAAGCCGATCGATCGCGGCCTGGTCCGGCTTGCCGGTGCCCACCGAGCGCATGTCGTCTGCCAGTTGCCCCGTGGCCAGCGGCGCACTGCGTGCGAAGTAGGTCTGCGTCACGTCGGCCAGCTTGACGGGAAACTGATACGCCCCCAGCCGATCCAGCGCGGCTGACAACGCATAGATCGGGTTCGTCTTCGTCGGCACCGAGCTGTGGCCGCCCACGTCGCGCACTTCCAGCTCGTACGTCGTGTACATCTTCTCGGCGACCTGAATGCGGTGGAGCACCGGCTTGCCGTTGCGCAGTTCCCCACCGCCGCCTTCGTTGATGCCAAACTCGGCCTTCACCAGCTCGGGCTTGTTGTTGACGATCCAGTACGCGCCGTTGGTCGGCACGTCGCCGCGTTCTTCGTCAGTGGTCAACGCCAGGATGATGTCGCGCGATGGCTTGAAGCCCTCCTGTTTGAGCTGCCCCAGCACCGACACGAAGGCCGAGGCCATCGCCTTGTCGTCAATCGCGCCGCGCGCGGTGAAGTAGCCGTCGGTCTCCTGCAGCTTGAAGGGGTCGGTCTTCCAGTCTTCGCGCTTGGCCTCCACCACGTCAATGTGGGCAAGCAGCAGCATCGGCTTCTTGGCGCCGCTGCCCTTGAAGCGCAGCACCAGATTGCCCTTTTTCGGGAAGGGCTCGAGCACCTGCATGTCGGCGGCGGCAAAACCTGCATCGCGCAGGCGCTTTTCCATAGCATGCGCAGCCTTGGTGGTGTCACCGGCCGAATGCGTCGTGTTGATCTCGACCAGCTCTTTGTAGATGTCGTGGTAGCGCTGCTGCTCGGGCGTGAGCGTGACGGGCGCGGGCTTGCTGGCAGGGATGGTCTGAGCGAACGCGCCGGCGCTGCAGGCCAACACGGCCGCAGACACCAAGGCCCGAACGGGAACACGACGACACTGGAAACGCATGACACCTCCGGATAATCCTGATGGGAACCGGCTCATGGTCCGTAGCGGGCGGCTCGAGGGGCGTAGCAGAACCATGAGCGGACGCTGAATGCTCCGCATAAAACAAAGCGGGGCCGACCCGAAGGCCGACCCCGCAGTGTAGCGCCGCGGCAGCCAGTTAGCTGCCGGGGCAACCCATCAGGAATCGTGCGTTACATCGCCACGCGGAACACCGCCACAGCGCGGCGCAGTTCGTTCGCCTGTTCTTCCAGCGCCTGCGCAGCGGCAGCAGCCTGCTCGACCAGCGCTGCGTTCTGCTGCGTCACGTCGTCCATCTGCGTGACGGCTTGGTTGATCTGCTCGATGCCGGTGCTTTGCTCGGCCGAGCCCGCGCTGATCTCGCCCATGATGTCGGTCACGCGCTTCACGGCCACGACGATCTCTTCCATCGTCTTGCCCGCGCGCGCCACGAGCGTCGAGCCCGATTCCACCCGCGTGGCCGAGTCTTCGATCAACGATTTGATTTCCTTGGCGGCACCCGCGCTGCGCTGCGCCAGCGTGCGCACTTCACCGGCCACCACGGCAAAACCGCGGCCCTGTTCACCGGCACGCGCGGCTTCCACCGCTGCGTTCAGCGCCAGGATGTTGGTCTGAAATGCAATACCTTCGATCACGGCGATGATGTCGGTGATCTTGCGCGACGACTCGCTGATCTCGCCCATGGTGGTCACCACGTCCTGCACCACGGCACCGCCCTGCACGGCAATCTCGGAGGCGCTCACCGCCAGCGTGCTCGCCTGACGCGCGTTGTCGGCGTTCTGCTTCACGATGCTCGTCAACTCTTCCATGCTCGATGCGGTCTCTTCCAGCGAGCTGGCCTGCTCTTCCGTGCGCTGCGACAGATTGGTGTTGCCCGCGGCAATCTGCTGCGTGGCCGAGGCGATCGACTCGCTACCGCGACGCACCGTCACCACGGTTTCCTTCAGCTTGGCTTGCATCTGCTGCAGGCCCTCCATCAGCAGGCCCATCTCGTCACGCGAGTGGATGCGCACGTCGGTGGTGAGGTTGCCGCCCGATATCTCATGGAAGTGCACCAACATCTCTTCGAGCGGGCGCGAAATGGCGCGCGACAGCACGAAATAGCAACCGGCGGCCAGCACCAGCCCGATGGCAATCACGATGCCGAAAGTCCACAGCAGCCCGCTGAAGAACGACTGCGATGCCGCGTAGCCAGCCGAGGACACTTCCTCCTGGATCGCATTGAGGCGATCGGACTGCTCCGCATAGGTGCGGAACTGCGTCGGGATTTTTTCCAGCGCGAGCACGCGCGCGGCATCCTTGTCGCCACGGCGGAGTGCATCGATTGCGCCACCGATCCCTTCCTTGATGATGAGGCTGCGCTGCTTCCCGGCCTCGCCCGCGATGCGCTCTTCCTCAGGCGTCGAGAACGGCAGGGCCAGATAGTCCTTCCACGCTTTCTCGCTGTTCTGAATCTGCACTGCGACGCGGCCAAGCGCATCTGCGCTCTTGGCGTTATCGGGGTCGAAGATGGCGCGGTCCAGCGCGGTGCGTGCCTGCGCAAGCTTGGATTCGGCCTGGCCCAGAGCGCGCGTGGACGGAAGGTTATTGGAGAAGGTTTCCTTGAGCGCCGCGTTGGAGCGCAGGTTGCCGACCAATCCCAGCACGCCGACACCCGTCAGGAATACAGCCAGAACAAACAGCACCAGCGCCAGCCGTGCCTTGATGGAGAGCGTCTTCATATCTGTCGTGCGAAGTTGGGGAGCGTGAAGTGGTTCCTCTGAGGGAACTGAATTCAGCAAAACTAACGACAGATCCTCAACAATCTTTAACTACATTACGAGGGTTTCCCCGAAGAACAACGCCCGGTGCGACTCTTGGCTCACGCCTGCATGCGCACCATCAACGCGTTGTTCAGCGGCACGCCGCGCACCGTCACGGTCTGCCGCGCGACCACTTCAAACCCGTTGCGGGCAAAGAAGGGCTCGGCGCTCAGACTCACATGCGCTTGTACACGCGGCACGTCGCCCTGCGCGGCCACCCCGAGGATGTGACCCATGAGTTGTTGACCGATGCCTCGCCGCGCGTGCGTGCCTGATACAAAGAAGTGATCGATATAGCCGGTGGCCTGCAAATCGGCATAAGCGACGGGCCGCCCGTCGAGTTCAGCCACGAAAGGCTGGATGCGGCGGATGCGCTGATCCCACTGGGCAACGTCGTAGCGGGTGGGGGCCCAGGCTTCGCATTGCTCGGGGCTGTATTGACCGGCGGCCAGCCCATGCACGGCGGAATGGAAGATCGCGTGCAAGAGCGGCTCGTCTCCGGGTCGGAAGGCGCGGATGACAACGGGCGCGTGCTGAAGCGGTGCGTTCATGATCATTGCCCCGCGTGTGGCAAGTCCATCGACGCCAGCACATCCTTGATGTGCTGCGCTGCCTGCTGGGCATTTTGCGCGGCGGGCACGGGCGGCTGTTGATCGGTCGACAAGTTGCGCACGTGGTCGTCAATGCTGATGCCGGTGCCCAGCGGCGCCAACATCGCCGCGGATTCGTGCATTGCCCATTGAAAGTCGTTGAGCGGCGCGTTGCGGGCGGCCTGCAACCCGGCCGGATTCGCTGCCATGGCACGGGCGACGACGGGCTCGCGGTTGTCGTCAGGCGCACTCAGCTCCAGCACCTGGCCAAGGTCAGGCGCACCGGCATCGCGGGCGGTAAGCGGCGTCCGGATGTCATACCGCACGCGCAGCGTCTTGATGATGGCGGTGTGGTCGTACGGTTGCGCCGCGGTCGAGCGGAAAATCGTTCCCTTGGGAATCCACGGCGACACCACCACCGCCGGCACGCGCACGCCCAGCCGGTCGAACGCGAAAAGCTGCCCCGGCTGCGGCGGGCTGGGCGGCACCACGGCGGGCGGAGGCACGTGGTCGAAACAGCCACCGTGCTCGTCGAAGGTAATGACCAGCATGGTCTGATGCCACTTCGGCGAACTGCGCAGCGCGTTGTACACCTGCGCGACGAGCGCATCGCCGTAGCCGACGTCGTGCGGCGGGTGCATATCGTTGGGCCAGTCCAGATCGGCAAAGTAGCGGGGCTCGATAAAGCTGTACGAGGGCAGCTTGCCGTTGGACGCATCGTCGAGAAAATCGTCGAACAGGTGGAAGTGGTCCAGATGCAGCCACAGCCGCGTGAGCGTGAGCGACTGCGCAAAGTCATGGTAATAGACGGCCCAATCGTCGGGCGCCACGCCTTCGAGCGCGTTGAACAGCGTCGGCATCAAGTACGGAAAGTGGACCGGCGAGTTGTTCGGATAACCGTGCGCGGTGCCGGTGTGCACGAAGAACCGGTTGGGCCACGTCTGGCACGGCGCCGAGGCAAACCACGCATCGCACACGGCGTAATTGCGCGCCAGCGTGCTGAGCGCAGGCACCTGGTCGGGCGTGAAAAAATGCATGATGTCGCGCGGGTCGCCACCGTTCTTGGCGTAGTTGGTGGTGAAACCCTGCATGCTGGGCGTCTGCCCCAGCGGCATCTGCTGGCCGAAGAGCTGCTGGTTGATGTCGGTGAAAAGCTCGCCCGGGTCGGGGTTGGGCAGCGTCATCACGTTGGGCGGCGCGGGGGTCGTCCACACGCGGATCGGCTGGCCGCCGCCATCGGGGTTGGTCTCTTCGCCCGACAGACCGTCGAACTCCGCGCTCTTTGGATACAGCGTGCCGAACAGGTTGTCGAACGACCGGTTCTCCAACATCAGCACGACCACGTGCTCGATGACGCCCAAGCCTGCCATGGTGGCCCCCTCGTTTCGTTGCGTTGCTTCGTTTTACGGGGCCGTACAGGGCGGCGCCCTGCGGGTCACTATAGAAAAGAAACAAGGGGATTGGCATTGCGCGCGCCTACGGACGTACCGCGGGCAGCACACGCCACGCAATCAGCGCGCTGCTCGCCGCCACCAGCCACACCACGGGCCATGACGACCACGCCAGCACCTGGGGCAGGCACAGCGACGTGAGCCCGAGCGCCGCAAACGCGCCCGTGTTGCCCAGACCCAGCGCCGTGCCGGCCCGCTGCGCACCGGCCAGCGTGGCCAGCTCGGTATAGCCCACGCCATGCCACGCCGATACGCAGATGCCGCCCGCCACCACGGCCGCGACCAACGCAACACGCATGACCGACATATCGATCGACAGCGCCGACGTCATCCACGCCACGCCGGCCAGCGCGACGAACAGTGCGGCGCTCAATTGGGCGCACGCGAGCAGATAGGCCCGGCGATTGCCGTGGCGGTCGGTCCAGCGACCGCTCCACACGCGCATGACTGCCGCCCCGCCCTGCACCGCCGCCATGGTCAGGCTGAGCGTGAGCACGCTGGCGTGCGCAAAGTCGCGCAGGAACACCGTAGCGAAAGCGACGACCGCCCCTTGCGGCACACACAGCAGTCCAATGGCCAGGGCCATGCGCCACAGCGTCGGATCGCGCAGCGGCCCCGTGCCCGCTGGCGCGGCGGTCTTGGCAACCGCACCCACCGTATCCGGCGCGTCATGCACCCACAGCCATGTCAGCGCCGCAGTCAACACACACGCCGCCGCCAACACGCCATAGACAGCAGCAAACCCGGCGTGCGCGGCGAGGCTCGGCAGCACCAGCGCGCCAATACCGCCGCCCAGCGGTACGGCGGTCTGGCGGATACTCATGGCCAGCCCGCGCTCACCTTCGCGAAACCAGCCCATGACCGCGCGGCCGCTCGATCCGTTCACGCTGCCGCCCAGCAGGCCGACGCTCAGCATGCCGCCCACCAGCCATGCCAACGGCGGCACGTTGCCATGCAGCGGCGCCACGCAGCACGCCATCACGAACAGCGCCAGCCCGGTCAGGCCGAGCCCCGTCAGCAGCACCGTCCGATCACCCCAGCGGTCGGTCAGCAAGCCCCAGGGCAACTCGCTGATGGCGATGCCCAGCCCCAGCGCGCCCAGCGCCACGCCCAGTTCGGCATTGCCCAGGTGATACGCCGAGCGGATGAACACGGCGGTCGTCGGGATTCCCGAGAACGCTGCCGAAAAACTCGCATTGGCCGCCACACCCACGCCCAGCACCTTCCAGCGGTGATGGCGCGACATGGGGGTCGAAGTGGCCGGCAAGCACGTCGCGGTTGTCATGATCGTCTCTCCAGAAATGCGTTTGACAGCCGCAGTCTGGCGGAGCAACATTAGTCCTAAATGACGTTAATCCCTCATTTCAAGACATCATGCGCAGAATCGGCTTTTTGGTGTTTCCGGGCTGCAGCCTGCTCGATTTCACCGGCCCGCTGACGGCCTTTGACGTGGCGAACCGGCTTGCGCCGCAGCCGGCGTATCGGATCGACGTGCTGTCCGAAGGCGGCACACTGGTGCAGAGCGCGCCGGGCCTCGTCATGCAGACACAAGGCCTGGACGACCCGGCCTTCGACACGCTGATCATCTCGGGCGGCAACGGCCCGCGCGAGGATGCGTTCTCGCCCCGGCTGATCGCCTTCGTGCAGCAAGCGGCGCAGCACTCGCGACGCATGACGAGCGTGTGTTCCGGCGCATTTGCGCTGGCGGCGGCGGGCCTGCTCGATGGCCGCCGCGCGACCACGCACTGGCGCATGGCGGCGCTGCTGCAGCGGCGCTATCCGCGCGTGCAGGTGCAAAGCGACCACATCTTCATCCACGACGGGCCTGTGTGGACGTCGGCCGGCATCTCGTCTGGCATCGATCTGGCGCTGGCGCTCATTGAGGAAGACCTGGGCGTCGACGTGTCGCGTGCCGTGGCTCGCGAGCTGGTGGTCTATCACCGGCGGCCCGGCGGGCAATCGCAGTTCTCGACCTTGCTGGAGCTGGACCCGGCATCGAGCCGCATTGCGCGTGCGTTAGGCTATGCGCGCGAGCACCTGCATGAAGCGCTGGACGTCGACCGCCTGGCCGAAGTCGCCCACCTGAGCCGCCGCCAGTTCGACCGTGCCTTTGTGGCCGAGACCGGCCAGACGCCCGCCAAGGCCATCGAAAAGCTCCGTGCCGAAATCGCCCGGCCGCGCGTGGAAGCCGGGGATGAATCGCTGGAACAGGTCGCTCGCGCCGTAGGCTTTGCCGACCCGGAACGCATGCGCCGGGCGTTCATCCGCGTGTTCGGGCAGCCGCCGCAATCGGTGCGGCGCTCGGGGCGATCGGGACGATCCGGGCACACACGCCTGGTGGCCTAGCGCGCAGCCCCACCCCAATGCATCCGCTCCCCTGGCGCACTTGAAATCCGTAGCCCTGAATTTGCACCGATGTCAGACAATCAAGTCTTGCCCCTGCTCTACAGCTATCGCCGCTGCCCGTACGCCATGCGTGCGCGCCTGGCAATGCTGCAAGCCAATCGACGGTTCCAGACGTTCGAGATCGTCATGCGCGACAAGCCTGCCGAACTGCTGGCGCTGTCTCCCAAAGGCACCGTTCCCGTCTTGCGTTTGATAGACGGCACCGTGCTGGAAGAGAGCCTCGACATCATGCGCTGGGCGTTCGAAGCACCCGACCCCGAAGGCTGGTGGAGCCGCGCGCAATCCGACGACAACCTCGCCCTGCTGCGCACCAACGATGGCGAGTTCAAACGCCAGCTCGATCGCTACAAATACCCCGACCGGTATCCGCAAGAGAGCACACCGCGCGAGACGGCCCGCGCCCGGGCAACAGAAGCCCTGCTGATACCGCTGGAATCACGCTTGCAGGTTCAGCGCTATCTTGGCGGCGCAACGCCGTGCGCGGCCGATCTGGCGATCTTCCCGTTCGTGCGGCAGTTTGCAGCGGTGGAGCCGGACTGGTTTGCCGGCCAGCCTCTGCCGGCTGTGCAGGCCTGGCTGGCCGAATGGCTCACCAGCCGTCTGTTTGAAGTCTGCATGACGAAGCAACCGGTGCAGGCCGTTGCCGTGTTTCCCGAGTATCAGCATCCCAGCTGACCGACTGATCCACCGATGGAGGCGTGTCCACGATGAGCGAACCACAGCATGCATCACCCGACAGCACCGCAGCGCGTGTCGCCCTGTGGCGTGCCTTGCATGTGCACAGCGATGCACCACCGCACGTGCTGGAAGACGAGGTAGGCCTGAGGCTGCTTGCCCCCGAACCCGGCTGGCAACAACGCGGCGACATGGACCCGCAGTTCACGCGTCCGTTTCGCGCGTCCATTGTGGCGCGTGCACGCTTTATCGAAGACCTTGTCATCGAGCAAGCAGGCCGTGGTTTGAGCCAGTATGTGATTCTCGGGGCGGGGCTGGACAGCTTTGCGCAACGCCGGCCCGATGTGGCATCGCACATGACGGTATTCGAAGTCGATCAGCCCAGCCCGCAGGCCTGGAAGCGCCAACGTTTGGCAGCGCTGGGCTTTGGCATTCCACCTTGGCTGCGCTTCGTGCCGGTGGATTTTGAGGCGCGCGAATCCTGGCAGGCTGCGCTGGTCGCGGCGGGGTTTGACGTGAGCAGGCCGGCCATCGTGGTGTCCACGGGCGTGAGCATGTATCTGTCCAAGGAAGCGAATGCCGCTACGCTGCGGCAGGTGGCATCGCTTGCGCCGGGGTCGATGCTGGCGATGACGTTCCTCCTGCCGCTGGAGATGGCGGACCCGGACGTCCGCCCTGGCCTTGAGATGGCGGAGAAAGGCGCACGCGCAAGCGGCACCCCGTTCATCAGCTTCTTCAAGCCGCCCGAGATACTCGCGCTGGCCCGCGAAAACGGCTTTCGCGATGCACAGCACATCTCGGCCGACACCCTGACGCAGCGCTACTTTGCCAACCGCACCGATGGCCTGCGCCCGCCGCGCAATGCAGAGGAACTGCTGGTGGCGACGGTCTAGCCGCGCACGCGCCTACCGCTCGCGCAGCGGCCCGGGCAGCGCCTTCAGGCCAATCCACAGCACGCCGATGACCACGTTGACAGGCACGCTCAACGCGCTGGGCACGTAGAACAGCACCGACAGGCCCGGCGTGTTGAGCCCCAGTTCCAGCACGCCGCCCACCGCGTAACAGAGCACCCCGCACCACAGCCAGCGCCGCATGTAGGCCAGCAGCCAGTGCGCGTGCGCCTGGTTGAAACGCCAGGCGGCCGCCCGTTCGAACAGGTTGCCGCGGCTGGCGTCTTTGAAGAGCCAACCGAAGAAGAAATAGCGATACAGCAGGGTGCGAAAGGCGAGCTCTTGCATGATGGCTCCCTTGGCCAAACCAGCTTCAGGCAAGCAAGTTTGGCTCCAAAATCGCGCGGACGCCATGCCCTCCAGCGTCGGGTTGATCATGACGCACCCAGGCTGCCCCGCCCGCCTCTCAGCTTGCCAGTTTCTTGAATGTCTCGAGCACGGCCTCGCCCTTGAACGGCTTGACGATCCAGCCCTTTACGCCGGCGGCCTTGCCGCGGTCTTTCATGGCAGGGCTGCTTTCGGTGGTGAGCATGATGACGTTGACGGTCTTGTTGCCAAGCTCGCCGCGCACCTTCTCGACCATGGTCAGCCCGTCCATGTTGGGCATGTTCACATCGCTGATGATGAGTTTGACGCCGGGGTTCGCCTTGATCTTGGCCAGGCCGTCCTTGCCGTCTACGGCGGTGTCCACCAGCAGGCCGTGCTTCTTCAGAAAGCCGGCCACTTCGTCGCGTACGGTGCTCGAATCGTCGACAACCAGAATCTTGCTCATGACTCTTTCCTCGTTCTCAATCTTCCAGATCAAAACAATTCCAGCTCGCCGCCGGATTCAACCTCGTCGCTCACTTCGGCCACGAAATCCAGCGGAGCATGGGCACACACGCACACCGTGGCGTCCAAGCGCACCGTGTCGTTGATGGTGACCGCGTAAGCAGCCACGTAGCCCGGCTTGAGCACATCCAGATACGGCAGGCATCGCGCGCTCACCACATAGGGCGTGGACATGCCAAGGTCGGGAAACACCTGCAGCAGTTCCTGGTTGAGCGCGCCGCAGCACAGGTTGCCGATTTCCAGGCGCGCCTCCTCAAACGAACGTCCCGTGCCTTCGCCAGTGAAGTACGTGCGCGCGGCGTCGGACTCGTCAAAGCGCAGCACCAGCAGCAGGCGGAAGGCGATGGACGAGATGGTCAGGATCAGGGCGTCCTCACCGCTCGGGGTGTCGCCTTCGGCTGCGGTGCTGATATGGCAGGTGTCTTCCGCATGTCGGGCGAGCCGCGTCCGTGCGGCCTTGCGGAAGATGCGATCGAAACTGTCTTGTGCGTTGCTGCGGATCACGTCAGACCTGCCTAGTGAAGCTGGTTCTGGAACTGGCTGGCCAGCGCCTCAACGCTCGACAGCGACGCGGTGATCATCTTGCCGCCCGCCTGGATGTCCTGGAACGTGGCGGTCGTGGTCAGATCGTTCAGGTGCAGGCTGTTGCGATAACTCTTCGACAGTTCTTCCGAACGCGCAGCCAGCGCGCGCACCTCGCTGGCGACCACGGCAAAGCCGCGGCCCGCCGTGCCCGCACGCGCCGCCTCGATGGACGCGTTGAGCGAGACGATCACCACATGCCGCACGATGGATTGCAGTTCCTGATTCTTCGCGTGCATGTCGTTGTTCTGCTCCATGAGAGAGATCATCTGCTCGTGCCAGCGCTCGAACGTCAGCGCCAGGCCACGCAGGCGCGCTGCTTCTTCTGCAATCTGCCTGGCGCGGCTCGCCCACTGTTCCTTCGCTGTCGTGGCCGACTGCAATTCGGTACGCAGTTGCTCGATGACTTCCAGTTGATCGGCAGCGGCCTCACGCATCCGGGCGATGGCGGCCTCCAGTGCGGCAACCTCACGCGTACCCGCTTCCATCAGCGCGGCGTGCTTCGCAAGATCGGCCGACAGATCAGCGATGCGGCGATCGGCATCGTCCAAGGTGCGCGCCATCGCATTTACCTTCCGCAGCTGAATCAGCCCCATCAGCACGCCTGTGACCAAGCCGCCAGCGAGCACGGCCAGAACAATCGACCCCATCACGATGCTTCCTTATCCAGATCCACGCGTGCTGCGGGTTGCGCCCCAAGCGCTGCACTCACGCTGTCGACCGCAAAGCGTTCGGGCAGACACACCACGGTCTGGAACTGGCGGAACGCTGCTCCCTTTTTGTCGTCGGTAAAGCGCAGCTCGATGCGGCCATGCTCGCGCTTGATGAACTCCAGCACGGCGTCCATGCCGACGCCGCGTCCGGACACCTCTGTCACCTTCTCTGCAGTGGAGAAGCCGGGGCGGAAGATGTACTGCGCGATGTCTTCGTCGCTGGCGTGTTGGTCTGCGCCGATCCAGCCGCGCTCCACGGCGATGCTGCGGATGCGGTCCAGCGCCAGGCCGCGGCCGTCGTCGCACAGCGTGATCTGGAGCATGCCCTGGTCAACACCCACTTCGATCTCGATCGTGCCGGCTGCCGCCTTGCCGTGCGCGATGCGTTCGTCGGCGGGCTCGATGCCGTGGTCGATGGCGTTGCGCAGCAGGTGCATGAATACGTTTTGCAGGATGCCGCGCGCCTCGGTACGCACGCGGTAGCCGTTGTCGTCGATGCGCACGGCCACGGGCGCCTTGCCCAGCTCCTGAGCCAGCGACGGCAGCGATCGCAGCGCGCCGGACAACAGCGCGTCCACCGTCTCGCTGCCCAGCAGGCGCAGCCGTTGGTAGACGGCATCGCGCATCGCCGCGAGTTCATCCAGGCTATCCGGGTTGGCCGATTCCAGCAGACGCAGGCTTTCGTGAATGCGCGCCATCACATCGGGCGCGGCTTGCACGGCGTTGCCCGGTGCCGCATCGCCCTTGCGGCCCAGCTTCACCTCGTTGATGCGGGCGTAGTTCTCGATGGCCTCGCGCACGCGCATCAGCTCTTCCATCAGCCAGCCCTGATCCCACGTGTGCTCGCTGTCGGGTTCGCGCAGCGCGTGATAGGTCTGCTCGGTCTCGTGCACCACGTTGGTCAGGTGCTGCAGGTTGTACGTGCGCGCATTGCCCTTGATGGTGTGCATGTTGCGGAACAGTGCCGCAATGGCCGCGCTGTCCGCCTGCGAATACTGGCGGATGATCCGTTCGTTCTCGTGCACAAAGGTCGTGGAGCTGTCGATGAAGTGCTGGAACTTCTCCTGGCTTACCGCCAGGATCTCGCCAATCATCTCCAGGTTGCGGCGCTGCTCGCTGGCCTCGGCGGCCAACTTGCGCAGCTCCGTCACATCGCGCACGCACAGCATCAGGCGCAGGATTGTGTCGCTCTCATCGGTGATGGCCGACCACGACAGATCGAGCGTCTTCACGCGCCCATCCGGCATGCGCTTGTCCACCTCGCTCGCCAGCAGATGCTGGTTGAACGCAAAGTTGATGATGTCCTGCCCGAGGCACGCATCGAGCGCCGCCTCCACCTGCGACAGCGTATCGGCGCCCAGGCTGGTATCGGCAAAGATCAGCTCCATCAACTTGCGGCCGGCGATCTCCTGCGTCTCAAAGATCGATTCGAGGTAGACCGAGTATTCCTCGTGCACCACGCCGCCATCGACCACGGTCAGGATGCCCTGCTGCATGTTCTGCAGCATCGCCTGAATGTCGGCCGTCTTCTGCTTGAGCAGCGCGGCGTTCTCCTGGATCTTCTCGATCATCTGGTTGAACGCGACGACCGAGTGGCCGATCTCGTCCATGCGGCCCACCGGCACACGGCGCGTAAAGTCCTGGCTGGTGGCGATCTCGCTCATCTCGGCCTGCATGCGTGTGAGCGGGCGGGTAATCTGGCGATACAGCAGCATGCCGATGGCGGTGAGCAGCACGATGGCCACGCCGCTCACCACGCCGATGGTGGTGGCTGTGCCCGCAAGCTTGCCGTTCAGGCCGGCAATGGCTTCGTCCTTCTCGCGGTTCTTCTCGATGCGCAGCGTCTCGACAATCTTCTCCAGCACGTCGCGGTAGCTCGCCACGTTGGCAAACAGGAAGGCCTGTGCCAGTTCGTCCTTGCCGGCAAGCTTCATGTCGGTGGTCTGCTGGATGGCCTCGACGTAGCTGTCGACGCTTTCCTTGGCCTGCGCAACCAGACCTTCCTGCGCGTGGCTGTTGGCGCGCTTGGCCTGCACGTCCAACGCAGCCCGCAGCGCGGCTTCCTTGGCCTTGAGGTCGTCCCGGGCCTGCGCAACGATGTTCCCGTCCGGCGCATAGACCAGCACCATCGTCGCAAGCTGCACGTCCTTGACGAGCGATACAAGGTCAGCCGACGCCAGCGCGCTCGGCACCACGCCTTCCGTCACCTGGCGGACCTCGGCCGCGCTGCCGCGGGTCTGGTAGACCGCGTATCCGCCGATGGCCGCCAGCGCGACAAACATCAGCACCACCAGCAATGTAATGCGATGACGAATGGTCATTTGAAATTCTCTCGATTCAATCACGCCCCCCTGAAAGAAGGGTGCGTTCCAATATGCTTGCCTAAACATCGGAGGCGCAATTATTGAGGCCGAAATATGACCAATCGATGACTGCCACAGGCATCGTCGGGGCATTGCATCATTGCATGTCCGCATGCGGGCATAGCGCTTCACACCCGCACCAGGCTTGGATTCGCGGCAAAACCGGCGGCAATCTCTTTTCGCACCCCACTTAAGCGGGGGAATGACGAAGGAAGGCTAAAGTTATTTTTCGAATCGCCGTTTATTTTCCGCCGCGTTATTTCCGCTTTAATTTTTCCCGTGTATTTTTCTCCTTGATTTCAAATACAACAAAAAGCCCTTTCTCAGTTTTCCATCGACACCTCGAGCGTTATCCCGCAAGCCGGCGCCGAGTGGCTACCGGCCCGTGTTCCTGCCAGAATGTTCTGCTGGGTCCACCTGGAGGCAGCCACCCATGAAGAAGCGCACGCAGGACACCGCCGCACCCGCATCCGAGCTGATCGACGCACGCATTGCAGAGCTGAACGACTGGCGCGGCGAGATGCTCGCCCGCCTGCGCGCCATCATCCACGCGGCCGACCCCGACGTCGTGGAGGAATGGAAATGGAGCGTGCCCGTGTGGTCGCACACTGGCCTGATCTGCACCGGCGAGGCCTACAAGCAGACGGTCAAGATGACGTTTGCCAAGGGCGCCTCCGTGCCCGACCCTTCTGGCCTGTTCAATTCCAGCCTGGACGGCAACACCCGCCGCGCCATCGATTTCCGCCAGGGCGACAAGGTGAACGAGAAGGCGTTGAAGGCGCTCATCCAGGCGGCCATTGCCGTGAACAAGGCCGGCGCCAAGCGTTGACGAACGTGCAAGCGCGCGCGGGGCGGGCCGGAGCCGTTAACATACGGCCCGCCTGATCAACCAATGGAAATGGAGCAACCGCAGTGATTCAACCGACCAACGTATTCAAGGACAACCTCGCCAAACTGCCCGCCATTGACGGCATCGAGCGCATCGACCTGGTCGACGGCCAGGGCGCCGTGGTGGCCGACATCGAAAGCAAGCCGGGCAAGCTAGGTTCGGTGGCGGTGTATCACTACCTCCAGCAGACGTTCGGCCAGCTCGACGCCCGCGCCGCCGAGCACGGCCTGGCCGTCTTTGCCGAGCACACCATCGACGCACGCAACCGCCCCGGCGCCCACCCGAACGTGGACCGGTTGCTGGCCATCGCGGCCGGTGGGCCCGCCCTGCGCATCCACGTCGTCAAGGCTTGATGACGCATCGCTAATGCAGGCCGCAAGTAACGAGTGAACCACCTGTTCTCTCGCTGCACTGCACACAGCGGCATCAAGCGAAGCTGAGCACCGCGCACCCTGATTGCCAGCCATGGGCACGCGGCGTAGCATGAGGCAGCCCTTCTTCGGGAGCCGCCTCATGTCTGCCCAGCACGAAGACAAGGTCCGCCAGCACCTGGCGGATGCAGTGGCCCTGGCACGCGAACGCGCGCCCGATATTGCCAACCTGTTCGAGCCGTTCCTGCGGCACTACTACGGGCTGGCAGACCCCGAAGATGTCATCTCGCGCAGCGTGGCCGACCTCTACGGCGCGGCGATGGCGCACTGGCAATTGGGTCAGAAATTCGTGTCGGGGCAACCGCGCGTACGCGTCTACAACCCGAGCCTCGAACAGCACGGCTGGTATTGCGGCCACACGGTCGTCGAAATCGTCAACGACGACATGCCCTTCCTGTTCGACTCCGTGACCATGGAGATCAACCGGCAGGGGCTTGCGCTGCATTCGGCCTTCCACCCGGTCTACCGCGTACAGCGCGACGCGGCTGGTGTGCGCGTGGCGGTATCCGCCGGCGGCGGCGTACAGCGCCCGGCGGCCCTGGCGGGCGACATGCCCGACACACCCGCCGATGCGGACAGGGAAACCCACGGCGTTGCACGCTTCGAGTCGACCATCCACATCGAGATCGATCGGTTTTCCGAGCCGGAACGCCTGCAGGCTTTGCACGACGGACTGATCCGTGTGCTGGGCGACGTGCGCGCCACGGTGGAAGACTGGAAGCCAATGCTGGCCGCCGCCCGCACCGCCATCGACGCGCTGGCCGTACGCGCCGCACAACCCTCCACCGGTGACGTGGAACGTGCCGAGATTGCCGAAACGCAGGCCTTCCTCACCTGGATGCTCGAGCGGCATTTCACCTTCCTTGGCTATCGTGATTACGAACTCATCACGCAAGACGAGGGCCATTACCTGCGCGGCATACCCGGTACCGGCCTGGGCGTGCTCCGTGAAGCCCTGCGCGACACCTCCACGCCAGACACGACGCGCCTGGCGCCGGGCGCGGCGAAGTTCATCGACGCGCCCGAGCCCATCTTCCTCACCAAGGCCAATTCGCGGGCGACCGTGCACCGGCCCGGGTATCTCGACTACATCGGCATCAAACTGTTCGATGCCGACGGCCGCGTCTGTGGGCAGCGGCGTTTCCTGGGCATGTACACGTCGAACGTCTACATGGTGCCGGCTGAAGACATTCCGCTGGTACGGCGCAAGGTGGCCGACGTCATCCGACGCACGGGCTTTCTTCCCGACGGGCATCTGGCCAAGACGCTGGTCACAATCCTGGAGCAATACCCGCGCGACGAACTGTTCCAGATCGACAGCGAAGCCCTGCACGACATCGCGCTCGGCATCCTGCGGTTGCAGGAGCGCCAGCGCACGCGCCTGTTCGTGCGCCGTGATCCGTTTGACCGCTTCGTGTCGTGCCTCGTGTTCGTGCCGCGCGAGAAGTTCAACACCGACCTGCGCGTGCGCATCCAGGGGCTGCTGCAAGCGGCGTATCACGGCACCGCAGTGGAGTTCACGCCGCTGCTGTCGGAGTCGATGCTGGCGCGCATCCACATTACCGTGCGCACGCAGCCGGGCAACGTGCCCGAGGTGGACGTGGCCGAGCTGGAGGACCGGATCGTGCAGGCAGCGCGGCGCTGGCAGGACGACCTTGCCGATGCGCTGCTCGAACGCGGCGGCGAAGAGCGCGGCAACCGCCTGTTGCGCCGCTATGCCGGCGCCTTTCCCGCCGGCTTTCGAGAAGACTACGCCGCACGCCTTGCCGTGCGCGACATCGAACTGATGGAGCCGCTGCTCAGCGCCAATGGCACCGACAACGTGCTCACCATGCAGCTCTATCGGCCGCTCGAAGCGCCGCCCGGTGCGCTGCGCTTCAAGATCTACCGGGCCGGCCAGCCGACATCGCTGTCGCACAGCCTGCCGATGCTTGAACACCTGGGCGTGCGCGTCAACGAAGAGCGCCCCTACTGCATCGAACCCGCCGACGCCGCTCCCATCTGGATGCACGACTTCGGCATGGAAACCGTCGACGGCAGCGAAGTCGATCTGGACGAAGCCCGCGCCCGCTTTGAAGACGCCTTTGCGCGCATCTGGAGCGGCGAGGTGGAGAACGACGATCTCAACCGCCTCGTTCTGCAGGCCGGCTTGACCTGGCGCGAGGTGCGCATCCTGCGTGCGTATGCGCGCTACATTCGCCAGATCGGCTCGACCTTCAGCAACGCGTATATGGAGAGCGCGCTGAACGGCAATCCGTCGATTGCCCGGGCGCTGGTGCGGCTGTTCCTGGTGCGCTTCGACCCCGCTCTTGCAGAGGCCGAACGTGCGCGTGCGAGCGAAACGCTGCGCAAGCAGATCGACGAGGCGCTCGAAGACGTGCCCAACCTGGATGAAGACCGCATCCTGAGGCAGTTTCTTGGCGTGCTGGAAGCCACGCTGCGCACGAACTATTTCCAAAGCCTGCCGGACGATGCGCAGGGGCAGCCCAAACCGTACCTGTCGTTCAAGTTCGACCCGGCGCGCGTGCCGGGCCTGCCCGAGCCGAAGCCGATGTTCGAGATCTGGGTGTATTCGCCGCGCGTGGAAGGCGTGCACTTGCGCGGCGGCAAGGTTGCGCGCGGCGGCTTGCGCTGGTCTGACCGACGCGAGGATTTCCGTACCGAGGTGCTGGGCTTGGTCAAGGCGCAGATGGTCAAGAACACCGTCATCGTGCCGGTGGGCTCCAAGGGCGGTTTTGTCGTCAAGCAGCCGCCGCCGGCCAGCGACCGCGACGCCTATCTGGCCGAAGGCGTGGCGTGCTACCAGACCTTCCTGCGTGGGCTGCTTGACCTGACCGACAACTACGTCGATGGCCGCGTCGTGCCGCCGCGCGATGTGGTGCGCTACGACGAAGACGACCCCTACCTGGTTGTCGCCGCCGACAAGGGCACGGCCACGTTCTCCGATTACGCCAACGCCATCTCCGCCGAATACGGCTTCTGGCTGGGCGATGCATTCGCTTCCGGCGGCTCGGTGGGCTACGACCACAAGAAGATGGCCATCACCGCGCGTGGCGCATGGGAATCGGTCAAGCGGCACTTCAGCGAGATGGGCGTCGATACTCAGACGCAGGATTTCACCGTCGTGGGTGTGGGTGACATGTCGGGCGATGTATTCGGCAACGGCATGCTGCTCTCGCGACATATCCGCTTGCTGGCGGCGTTCGACCATCGGCATATCTTTCTCGACCCGTCGCCCGATGCGGCCACGAGCTTTGCAGAGCGCGAGCGCCTATTCAACCTGCCGCGTTCAAGCTGGGCCGATTACGACCGGGCGCTGATCAGCCCTGGCGGCGGCATATTCCCGCGCACGGTCAAGTCGATCACGCTCTCGCCCGAGGTGCGCGCCATGCTGGATGTGACGACCACCGAGATGGCACCGAACGACCTGCTGCACGCCATCCTCAAGGCGCCCGCCGATCTGCTCTACAACGGCGGCATCGGCACCTACATCAAGGCCAGCACCGAAACGCATGCCCAGGTGGGCGACCGCGCCAACGATGGCCTGCGCGTGGACGGCGCGGAACTGCGCTGCAAGGTCGTAGCCGAGGGGGGCAACCTGGGCTGCACGCAGCTCGGGCGCATCGAATACGCGCAGCAGGGGGGGCGCATCAACACCGATGCCATCGACAACTCCGCCGGCGTGGATTGCTCCGACCACGAGGTCAACATCAAGATCCTGCTGGGGCTGGTAGTGGCCGACGGCGAGATGACGCTCAAGCAGCGCAACACGCTGCTGGCCGAGATGACCGACGAGGTGGGCGAACTGGTGCTGCGCGACAACTACTACCAGACGCAGGCGCTGTCACTTGCGCGCACGCGCACGGCGCAGTGGCTCGACCCCGAGGCGCGGTTGATGCGGCATCTGGAACGCAGCGGGCGCCTGAACCGCGCGATCGAATTCCTGCCCGCCGATGAAGACATCGACGCCCGGCGGGCAAGCGGCGGTGGCCTGACGACGCCCGAGCGCGCGGTGCTGATGGCCTACAGCAAGATGTGGCTGTACGACGTGCTGCTCGGCAGCGATCTGCCCGATCAGCCTTTCGTGGCCGATGGTCTGCCGGCGTACTTTCCGCAGCCACTGCACACGCGCTGCGCTACGTCGATCCCCCGGCACACGCTGCGGCGCGAAATTCTGGCGACGATGCACGCCAACGCGCTCGTCAACCGTGCCGGCGTGACGTTCGTGCACCGCATGGCCGAAGAAAGCGGTGCGGAACCGATTGCCGTGGTGTGGGCAAGCCTCGTTGCGCGCGCAGTCTACCGGCTCGACGCGCTGTGGCAAGAAGTCGATGCCCTGGATGCGCAGGTGCCGCACGAAACGCAAACCACCTTGTTCACGGCGCTTGCGCAGTTGCACGAGCGCGCCACGCTGTGGTTCCTGCGGCGGCGTGTGACGGACGTACCGACTGCGGTCGAACATTTCCGGTCTGCGGTCGATGCGCTCGCACCCGAAATCGACGCGCTGCAAACGGAGGACTCTGCGCAGGCCGCCGCGCAACAGCAGCAGGTCTTTACCGAAGCCGGTGTGCCGGAAGCGCTGGCACGTGTGGCGACCGGCGTGCCGGCGCGCGTGTCGTTGCTCGACATTGCCGAAGTCGCGAGCGCCGGCGGCTGCGATGCGCGACTCGCCGCACGCGTGTACTTTGCCCTCGACCAGCCGCTGGGGTACGGATGGCTGCACGGGGGCATCCTCGGCCTGCCGACGCAAACGCATTGGCAGATGCTCGCGCGCGCAACGCTGCTTGAAGAACTGGGACAACTCCGGCGGCGGCTCACGCAATCGGTGCTGCAGGATGCGGCACCCGGCGCGGGCGCGGACACGCTCATCGACACATGGCGGGCAACGCGGCAGGAAGCGCTGGCGCGCTACAACCGCGTCATCGCCGACCAAGTGGTTGCCGGCTCGGCTGACCTGGCAATGCTGTCTGTGGGGCTCAAGGCACTGGCCGAGGTGGATGCGTGATGCCCGCACGCGCGAGGGCAGCCGCAAGATCATCCTGCATGCTGGGGGGGCTGAGCGCTCACGTCGCCATTGCATTAGTGAGCCGCTGCGTGAGCCGCGGCAGCCTTCGATTTCTGCGTGCTTGACAGCACCAGCGTGAGCACAGCCGAGAGTATGAGCAAGCCGGCGACGAAGTAGAGGCCACCTGCAAAGCTACCCGTCCGGTCCTTGATCCAGCCGATCATCGCCGGCCCAAAAAAGCCTCCAAGATTGCCGATCGAGTTGATCGTGGCGATGCCGGTGGCTGCCGCCGCTCCGGACAGGAACATCGTGGGCATGCTCCAAAGCGGTGGCTTGGCGCAACTGATCCCTACGTTCACAAGCGTGAGGGCCGCAATGAGGCCAACCACCCCGTTGGCACTGCCCGCAACCACCAGACCCACGGCGGCAGCAACGCAGGCGATCACGACGTGCCAGGTTCGCTCGCCTGTCCGATCGGAATGGCGCGACCAGAAGACCATTGCGATCACGGAGACGATCGGTGGAATGGCATTCAGCAGACCGACCTTCATTGACGACATGCCCAACTGCTTGATGATCTGCGGCGCCCAGATCCCAAGCGTGTAAAGACCAGCGGACGTACCGAAATAGATCAGAGCGAGGGCAATCACACGCAGATCGGCCAGGCCACGCACCATGCTGTGATTGGCGCTTGCAGCCTGATTGTTGGACTCCTCCTGCATGGCGTTGACCAGCCACGTACGTTCGTCTTCTTTCAGCCAGGACGCCTGTTCCGGGCGATCCGTCATGTAGAAGAAAACGACTACACCGAGGATGAGTGCAGGGATGGCCTCGAGGATGAACATCCACTGCCAGCCAGCCAACCCCAGGACACCGTGCATCTCCAGCAGTGCTGCAGAAACCGGGGAGCCCAGCGCGGTGGAGAGCGGCGCGGCAGCCATGAAGAACGCGGTGACGCCTGCCCGGTGTCGAGCCGGAAACCAGTAGCTCAGATACAGGATGATGCCCGGAAAGAAGCCAGCCTCGGCCGCTCCAAGGAGGAATCGGATGACATAGAAACTGGTTGTCCCTTGGACGAAAGCCATCGCCGCCGAGATGATCCCCCACGTGACCATGACGCGGGCGATCCAAAGGCGCGCCCCGACCTTGTGCAGCACGATGTTGGAGGGCACTTCAAACAGGAAATAGCCCCAGAAGAAAATGCCCGCTCCAAAGCCAAGAATCGATGCCGTGAAGCCCAGGTCCCCTTTCATCGTCAGGGCCGCAAAACCAATGTTGACCCGATCGATATAGGCGACGAAGTACAGCAGCATGATGAACGGCACAATGCGCCAACTGATCCTGCGCAGCGTGCGCTTCTCAATCTCGAGTTCCATTTTTGTCTCCTTGGTGCTTCTTACACGCCCTATCAGCGCGCGGGCTGGTTCTTGATCCAGCTCTCATCGCAACCTGCAGGGAAAAGGGGCTGTCCGATTCATGCGCGGTAAGAGGTGTGCGCTACGAATCAGCCTCCGCCTCAGCCTCGCGCCCTTGTCAGTCCGGCAAGCCTCACGGTTCCATGGGCGCCTCCGGACTGAGCACGTGTGCCGCCACGGTAGGCATCACTGAACCTGCGCGATGCGCAGCAGATTGGTCGTACCGGCAACCGTGAATGGCAGCCCTGCAGAGATCACGATAGGCTGGCCGCTCTCGCCAAAGCGCTCCTTGAGCACGGTGCGGCTGGCGAGTTCTGTCATCTCCAGCACGTCGATGACTTCGTGGCACAGCACCGCATGCACGCCCCAGGCAAGCGCCAGCCGCCGCGCGGTGGCCATGCGTGGCGTCATGCCCAGGATCGGCACCTCGGGGCGCTCCCGCGCCATGCGCAACGCGGAGTATCCGGAACTGGTGTATGCGACCGTGGCCGGCACCTTGAGCAGCCCTGCCACATGGCGCACTGCATAGCCGATGGCATCGGCGGTGTCTGCGCGCGGTGGCGTATGGGACGCCTGGATGGCGTCGTGGTAGTGGGGATCGGATTCGGTCCGCCTGATGATGCTGTCCATCATCTTCACGGCTTCAACGGGATAGCGCCCCGATGCCGATTCCGCCGACAACATCACTGCATCCGCACCATCGTAGACCGCGGTGGCAACGTCAGACGCCTCGGCACGCGTGGGGACCGGCGCCGTGATCATCGACTCCAGCATCTGCGTGGCAACGATCACCGGCTTGCCGGCCTTGCGGCACGCTCGCACGATCTGCTTCTGGATGGAGGGCACCTGCTCGGCGGGCATCTCCACGCCGAGGTCACCGCGGGCCACCATCACCGCATCTGCTTCTTCGATGATTGCTTCCAGGCTTTGAATTGCGGCAGGCTTCTCGAGCTTGGCAACGATGCTGGCGCGCCCCTGGACGATGGCCTTGATCTCCCGAATGTCTTCGGACCGCTGCACGAACGACAGCGCGATCCAGTCGAGCCCGAGTGTCAGGCCGAAGTCGAGGTCGCGGCGGTCCTTCTCGGTCAACGCCGACAGCGGCAACACGACACCCGGCACATTCACGCCCTTGCGATCGGACAGCGTGCCGCCATTGATGACGGTGGTCTCCGCAAAATCCACACCGCAGTTGTCCACACGGAGCCGGATCTTGCCGTCGTCAAGCAAAAGCTCGGTGTCCTTGTGCAGAGCCGCGAAGATTTCCGGATGCGGCAGGCTGACACGCTCGCACGTCCCGGGGGCGTCATGGTCGAGATCGAGTCGAAATGCGGCACCAGAGGTCAGTTGAACGGGACCATCCACGAAGGTGCCAATACGCAGCTTGGGGCCTTGCAAGTCAAGCAGGACCCCGATGGGGCGACCGCGTTCACGCTCGACAGCGCGGATCGTCTCCAAGCGTTTCCGATGGTCGTCATGCGTGCCATGACTGAAGTTCAGCCGGAAGACGTCGGCACCGGCCTCGAACAGGGCGTCAATGACGTCCAGGGTCGTACTCGCAGGGCCGAGGGTGGCCACGATCTTCGCGTTGCGCAGGCGTCTCATAGGTGTTGCTCCAGATCAGGGCGCGATAAGAATCGCGCGGAAATCATTCACGTTGGTCATCGTTGGACCGGTCACGACTGCATCGCCCAGTGCCTCAAAGAAACCGTGTCCGTCGTTGCAGGCCAGCGCGTCCAGCGGACGGATGCCCAGCCGCCATGCACGCCGCAAAGTGTCGGGCGTGACAATGGCGCCGGCGATTTCCTCCAGCCCATCGACGCCATCGGTGTCGCCCGCGATCGCGTGAATGCCAGGCTGTCCGCGCAGAGCGAGCGCGAGTGAGAGCAGGAATTCGACATTGCGCCCACCTCGTCCCTTGCCACACACGGTGACCGTTGTTTCGCCCCCCGAAAGCAACACGCACGGCACCGAGAACGGTTCACCGTGGCGGGCCACCTCCAGCGCGATGCCCCCCAGGACTTTGCCGACGTCGCGCGCCTCGCCTTCAATCGCATCACCCAGAACGTATGCGGCAAGGCCAGCTTCGCGAGCCACCCGAGCCGCTGCCTGTAACGCCATGCGGGGCGTGGCGATCAACCGGGTTTCGATGCGCGGCAGGCGTGCGTCGTCTGGCTTGATGGTCTCCGCTTCTTTCGAGGCGAGGACATCGCGGACTTGCGGGGGCAACGTCATTTCGTAGCGCCGGATGATGTCGAGCGCATCGGCCAACGTGGTCGCATCGGGAACGGTGGGTCCGGACGCAATGTCGACAGGATCGTCGCCAGGAACGTCGGAGAGCAGCAAATTGCAAACGCGCGCGGGATGACAAGCGACGGCCAGCCGCCCGCCCTTGATCGCCGACAGATGGCGCCGCACGCAGTTCATCTCCGTGATGGTCGCGCCAGATGCCAACAGCGCGCGGTTCACGGCCTGCTTGTCGGCAAGCGAAATGCCCGGCAGCGGCATCGGCAGGAGCGATGAACCGCCCCCCGAGATCAGGCAGACCACCAGGTCGTCCTCAGTGAGCCCGGCCACCAGCTCGAGCATCTCGTGTGCAGACTGATGGCCAGCAGCGTCCGGCACGGGGTGCGCCGCCTCGACAATGCGAATCTGTTTGCAAGGGACGGCGTATCCGTACCGCGTCACGACGAGCCCGCTCACCGGTGCGCCCCACGCTTGTTCGAAAGCGTGAGCCATCGCGGCCGATGCCTTTCCCGCTCCGATCACGATCATGCGGCCCTTCGGGCGTTGCGGCAGGTACGTGGGCAACGTCAGCGCGGGTTGCGCAGCGGCGATCGCGGCGTCAAACATATCGCGCAGCAGCTGACGGGCGGCGTCGTCGAGCATGTCTTTTCCAAACGGGTGAGTCAGCAGCGCACGCTGGCGCAGATGAGGCGAAGCTGGGTAACCGCGCTTGTCGCCATGCCTGATGCCGGCGGCACATCCGGGCAAGCGCATGCCGGTTCCTCGGTGGGCATAACGGCCACGCCATAACGCGCCGCATTGCGATCGCCCGTGTGGGTACAAAGCCCGCCGAACACGCGTCGAGTCATTGCTGTCTCCTGTCTGCTCTGTAGATGGCACACGCTTGGCAGCTCTTTTTCGTCTGCTTCAGTCACGAGGTGCTGTGCCACGACGGCGGGTGGCCGGCCGGAAAAGGCGGCCGCCCGCCTGACGGGCCAGGGTGTCTTCCTGGCCCACCCTGCTATCAGGCGGCTTTGGCCTGTCGGTTCGTAGCGAGGTATTCGCAGACCGCTTTGGTCACCTGCACAGTGGTGGCCTTGCCGCCCAAATCGCCGGTGTGCAGCGCGGGGTTGCCCGTCACCGCTTCAATGGCGGCCATGAGTTGACGCGCGGCTTCGGTCTCACCGAGGTGTTCGAGCAGCATGACGACCGACCAGAAGGTACCGACCGGGTTGGCCAGGCCCTTGCCCATGATGTCGAAGGCAGAACCATGGATCGGCTCGAACATCGACGGGTAGCGGCGCTCGGGGTCGATGTTGCCGGTGGGCGCGATGCCCAGGCTGCCCGCCAGCGCGGCGGCCAGATCGCTCAGGATGTCGGCATGCAGGTTGGTGGCGACGATGGTGTCGAGCGTAGCCGGGCGGTTGACCATACGGGCCGTGGCGGCGTCCACCAGTTCCTTGTCCCATTTCACATCGGGGAATTCCTTGGCGATCTGCACGGCGATCTCGTCCCACATCACCATGGCGTGACGCTGCGCATTGGACTTGGTGATGACGGTCAGCAGCTTGCGCGGACGCGACTGTGCGAGCTTGAAGGCGAAGCGCATGATGCGTTCGACGCCAGCGCGGGTCATCATCGACACATCGGTGGCGGCCTCGATCGGGTGGCCCTGGTGCACGCGGCCGCCCACGCCGGAGTATTCGCCTTCGGAGTTTTCGCGCACGATCACCCAGTCGAGGTCTTTCGGGCCACAGCGTTTGAGCGGCGCATCGATGCCGGGGAGAATGCGCGTCGGGCGCACGTTGGCGTATTGGTCGAAGCCCTGGCAGATCTTCAGGCGCAGGCCCCACAGCGTGATGTGGTCGGGGATCTGCGCATCGCCGGCGGAGCCAAACAGGATGGCGTCCTTGTGGCGCAGGGCGTTCAGGCCGTCCTCCGGCATCATCACGCCGTGCTGGCGGTAGTAGTCGCCACCCCAATCGAAGTTCTCGAATTCGAAGCGGAAGCCGGTGCCTGCGGCAGCCAGCGCTTCCATGACCTCCCGACCGGCCGGCACGACTTCCTTGCCAATGCCGTCGCCGGGGATGGTTGCAATGCTGTATGTCTTCACTGCGGTCTTCATGGGGGTGTCTCCTGAGGGGAACGGCTGCGAGTCGCCGTGGGGTGTGCTGCGATTCTCAGGCGTGGACACGGTTGCGGATCGGCTCTAAAGTTAATCCATTCTTAACTGTGAGTTAAAGGTAGAACGGTGTCGGCTCCTGGCGTCCAACCCGCAGAACTTGGCTTTTTCGTGGCGCTGGCCACTGCCGGCAGCCTGAGTGCGGCGGCGCGCAACCTGGGCATCACCACGCCCGCCGTCAGCAAGCGGCTGACGCAGATGGAAGCGCGTATCGGCATGCCGCTCGTTACGCGCACCACCCGGCGGATGAGCCTCACTTCCGAAGGCGAGGTCTTTCTGGAACGGGCGCGCCGCATCCTGGGCGAGATCGACGATCTGGACCAACTGCTCACGCAAGCCAAGGGGCGCCCCAGCGGCCTGCTGCGCGTGAATGCCACGCTCGGCTTCGGACGCATGCATATAGCGCCGGTCATCTCGGAATACGTGAAGGCCTATCCGGACGTGGACGTGCAACTGCAGCTCTCCGCGGATCCGCCGCCGCTGAATGAGGACCTGTTCGATGTGTGCGTGCGCTTTGGGGTGCCGCCCGACGCGCGCATCATCGCGCGCAAGGTTGCATCCAACCGACGCCTGCTCTGCGCCTCGCCCACCTACCTGCGCGAGCACGGCACACCCGTCACGCCGGTGGAGCTGGCGCGCCACAACTGCATCGGCATCCGCCAGGGCAGCGATGCCTATGGCGTGTGGCGGCTGACGTCAGGCAAGGGGGCCAAGCGCCGGACGGAATCCGTGCACGTACGCGGCAACCTCACCACCAATGACGGCGAGATCGCAGTGAGCTGGGCGTTGGAAGGGCACGGCATCGTCATGCGCGCCGAGTGGGATATCGAGCGCTACCTCAAGAGCGGTCGGCTCGTGCAGGTGCTGCCGCAATACGCAACGCCCGAGGCAGACATCTACGCCGTGTACCACCAGCGCCATCAGCTCTCATCGCGCATCCGGCTGTTCGTGGAGTATCTGGCGGGCAGGTTTGAAAAGATCCGTGTGGGATGACGCCCGGCTCGCTGGCGTTGCCATGTGCGAGCCCTCGGGCGCCAAGGTCCGCTGACGCGGGCACGTCACCCGCCGCCTGAGCTTTGCGCTCCGGCAGCGACCGGTTGCAGTGCAATAAGGAAGAACTGACTAGTGAGACGCGGCCACCGCGCGGCGGCCGCTGGGGCGAACGTGTCCGGAAGCCTTGAGCAGGATGTAGCCCTGCAGGGTTACCCGGGCATAGCAGTGGTCGGGGCCACGGCGCTCCAGCGTGACGAGCTGTCGCTCGATGAGCGCTTCCACATCGGCGCGATCCAGATCGTCGGATTCGGCACCGTCGTTGACGAGCAGCAGAACGGCAAATTCATGGGGACTCAGCACGGTTGGCTCCAGCTTTTCTGTTGGCCACGGTATGCAACCGTGACGGGGGGTGGGCTTGGTTTTTTCACTGACACCATGAGCACTGCAAGAGCCGCCGAGAACACCGAGAGAGAAGCAACTGGGCTTGCAGGAGAAGCCAGCATAGGCATGCCCGCAGCGGCATTCAAGAGGGCAAATCCCGTGCCTCGTGCGCCTAGCTCTCCGACCCCAGGGTCGATGATGGTGCGCCAACCGTTTGGCGTGCTGTACTGCGCACGGGCGGCAACGATTGCGCAAGGCGGAGAAGTCCGCCCTCGTCTATTTGCGCTAAATCAATTGCGCAAAAGAATGCGCCCCGGTGACTCGCATCACCGGGGCGCTGAGCGCCGCAATCTGGAGCAGCCTTACACGTCGTCGGCGACGATGTTGGCGCGGCGGCCGAAGCCGTGCAGCGGGTCAACGCGCTCAACGCGCTGGAGTCGCGCGTACGGATCCTCCAGTTGTGCATGCGCACCAAACGCATGCAGCGCGCGATGGCGTTCCGTCACCCGGTCCGCTGCTTGCACTGCAGCACGACCATGCACCATGGCCGTCACGCTGCCATAGTGACGGGCCATGCCCGGGCGCATCGCATACGTCTGGGCCGGCGATTGCGGCGATTGGGACGATTGGGGCGATTGCGGCTCGACCCAATCGTTACGGCCCAAGCGGCCGCGATAGCCAAAGCGATGGAAGCCCGCGGCATCGGCCGTCACCGCATCCACGGCCTTCACTACGTCGCGCGGTTGCTGTGCAGGTGCATCAACGCGTGCCAGCGAGGGCTCTTCGCGGCCCATGTTCTTCTTCAGCACGATCGCTTCGCTGACGGGGCGAGAGCCCAGTACCGGCTCTTCCGGGTCGTATTCCGGGCTGCGGTTAAACGGCGTGGGGGGCGTGGCGGTGCCTGCAGGTGCCGGGCGGCCCGCCCACTCCTGCCACGAGCGCACATGGGTAATATCGCCGTCATCGTCGTGATCGACCACCAGCAGGCGCGTGTTGCGCGGGCGATGCCAGGCGGGTTGCTGCGCATGCAACGCCGCACGCGATGCGCGGGCGGAAGCTTGAGCGGCTGCAGCCGGCGTACGCGCCATCCCGCGGCGGATGGCGCGGTCCAGCCGCGACAGGACCATCCACACCACGAGCACGCCGCCCATGCCGGCGATGATGTTGCCGTACATGCGCAGTTGCTCGAACGGCAGGCCGCTCGGGCCGACGCTGCTGATGGAGTACCCCACGTACAGGCCCAGCAGGGCCCAGATCGAGATCACGAGGACCGGCCGGAAGATGCGGAACCACAGCACGTGGTGCACGGTGCCGAAAACGCCCTTGTCCGAAAACGACTGCCGGATCGAGTTTCGTGAAACATCAATGACGAGCATGGTCATGGCGAATTCCCCTGTTGTTGTATGCCCCGGTCAGGGCTGGTCCAGCGGGCACGCGCACGCGTACGCTGGAAGGCGACGGCCGGAAAGCCGACCACCGTGGTGACAAGGTTCAGAATCCAGAACGCAACCGGATACCAGACCGTGTCGATGAAGTAGCGCAGGATGTTGTCGTCGTAGCGCCGGTCGATAAAGCAGCCGATCAGCAACTGCAGCACGCACGTGATGAAGAGCAGCGTGCCGTGCCAGCGTGGGAAGGCTTCCATGCGCCAATCGGGCGGCAGGCTGACGAAGAAGCCGAGCACTGACCACGAGATGACGAGCAGCATGCTGTACGCCCACACCACCGACAGCGCGTACTCAAAGAAGATCGGCCACATCATCGATTGCCGCAGGCTCAGCATGGCCGGTGCGTACTTGAACAGCGCCTGGATGCCGCCCTTGGCCCAGCGCAGGCGCTGCTTGTACAGGCCGCGGAAGGTCTCGGGCATCAGGATCCACGACAGCGCGCGCGGCTCGTAGCGGATCATCCAGCCACCCACCTGCAGCTTCCAGCTGATGTCGATGTCTTCGGTGAGCATGTCGCTACTCCAGTAGCCGACATCTTCAATGGCTTGCTTGCGGAACATCACCACCACGCCCGACACCGTGAGCAACCGGCCGTACACCTGCTGCGTTCGCTTGATGAGGCCCACGATCGACGAGAACTCACCCACCTGCATGCGCCCCAGCAAGGTGGAACGCGTGCGGATGCGCGGGTTGCCCGTCACCGCGCCAATGGTCGGGTTCTCCATCAGGTGTCGGATCATCCAGGCAATCGCATCCACATCCAGGATCGAATCGCCATCAATGCACATCAGGTACTCGGCGTCGGTCACCTGCGCGGCCGTGGTGAGGCCAATCGCCTTGCCCTGGTTGGACGACTGGTGGATCACCACCAGTTGCGGGTATTCCGCCGCCAGTTCGTTGAGGCGCTCGCCGGTGCGGTCGGAGCTGCCGTCGTTCACGGCGATGATGTCGTAGTTCGGATAGCGCATGCGTGCAAGGTGGCTGATCACCTCGCGCACATTGGCCTCTTCGTTATAGCAAGGCACGATGATCGACACCTTGGGGTAGCTCTTCACCCCGAGGAGCGCCAGCGGATGCCGCACGTTCTGCGTGCCCCGTTCGAGCAAGAAGTAATGCAGCAGCCCGCCGATCATCCAGAAATACGACATGAAGAACGGGTAGTAGAAGACGAAGCCCGAGATCCAGCGCTTGGCGATGAGTGCGTCCACCATCTCAGCCTCCCGCCTTGTTGGCGCGGGACGGCGCTGCCGCTTCGGTCGTCGCGGGCTGCTTGTCCGCACCGGCATTCGGCGGCTGGCTCTGCGGCAGAGCACTGTTGTCAAGCTTCTCGACGCTGCCCTTATCGCCGCCTGGCGGCTTGCGTGTCTCGATATACGTCTTGAGCGACATCACATCACGCAGCACCTCGGTATCGGGCCGGCCAGCAATGAAGTCGTCCGGGTAGTAGCCGTAGTTGAGGGCACCTGCCGTGCGCAGCGCACGCATCTGGTCACGCAGTTCGGTCGTCGGGATCGGCCTGTCCTGATTGCGCCAGTCCACCGCCTGCAGCTCGAAGATGGTCTTCTTCAGGCCGCCCTTGTGCTTGGCCACCGCGGCAGTCAGCTTCTTCATCCAGTCCTTCGGATCCTTGGCTTCTTCCATGTACGGCATGGCTTCGAGCGCCACGTAGTCGTACGCCTCCAGGAAGTCGTCATAGTTCTGCGCCGTCCAGGCCTCGGCCTTCGGATCAAGCACCGGCCCCGAAAAGATGTTGCGCGCCGTCAGCATGTCGCGGCCGTTCTGATAGCCCTGCGCCACCGAGATCAGCTCTTTCGAGAACGAGATCAGCGCAGCAGTCTTGGCCCGCGTCCACTTCTGCATCAGCTCGGGCGACTGGCGGATCTTGTTGATGTCACCCGGCAGGCCCATGGCCTCGTAGGCCTTGAGCGCGGCGGGGCTGGCATCTTCGTAGTCGTCGAGTACGCCGTCGTCGTGGAAGAGGATGCCGTCGATGGTGGCGTTCTTGGCCAGGTCTTCATAGATGTCGCTGATCATCTGGCGCGCCTGCGGATCGAACGGCGACAGTCGCGGCGGCTTGACCGTGCCCGGCTTCTGCGCAGCCCCCGGCAACGACTGCACCAGGTGCGTGGCCGCCGGATTGTTGGCCGGCAGCTTGAACGACAGCATCGGCAGCCATGCGTACACCTCGACCTTGGCGCGCGTCTTCAACTGCCACGACACCCGCGAGAACAGGTCTGCACGCATCGGCATGTGGCGGTTCGGGAAGTACACCGCATCCACCGCGCCGTTGCCCTTCGGATCGGCAAAGGCCTGCAGGTAGACCACGCGCGGCGCGAGGTCCTTGATACGGTCGATCAGCTTGCCGAGGTTGGCTTCCTGCTGTTTCGGGTCCGGGTCGTAGATGTAGTCCATGTCGACCTGCACCACGCGCTGCACGGGGTTGATCTCGCCGTGGTGGGTCACGGGCTCGCGCAGCGAGCGCTCAAGATCGCCGGTGTTGGTGTCGTAGCCCATCAGGCTCCGGCGGATGGCGGTCAGGGGCACGTCAGGCGTGTTCGGGCCCGGCTCCAGCGTGAGCATGTACTTCAGGCCCACGTTGGCGGCTTCCTGGTCGAGCATCAAGTTGTGCGCACCGTACGGCCACACCACGGTCTGCACCTTGGTGCCCACGTTCTTCTCAATGATGGCGATGCTGCGTTGCAGATCGTCGCGCACGCGTTTGCGGTACTCGTCATCGGTTTCATACCGGCCGAGATTGCGCAGGTATTGGTGCGTGCTGGCTGCCGGCATCTCGTTGCCCTGCGGGTTGCCCAGCGCACCGTGGTGCATGTCCTGCGTGTGGGTGGCGAACTCTGCCAGGCCCGAGGCCTGCATCTCGCGGATCTGGTTCCAGTTCATGAAGAAGTCCCGCGGAACGATCTGCTTGTCCGACAGCTTGACCTTGGCCCCCGGGGGCGCGTTGGTCCACTCCGTCACCAGACCGAACACGGCCGGGAAGCGGAACTGCTTGAGCAACGGGAAGACCTTCGTGTAGTGGCTTTCATAGCCGTCATCGAACGTCAGCAGGATCGGGCGCTTGGGCAGCGGCTTGCCGCCATGGCGCGCCTCGTCAATCTGCGCGAGGGTGACCGGGTGGTAGCCGTTGGCCTGGATCCAGCTGAACATGTTCGTCAGCATCTTGGTGTCGACGGCAAACCCGTCGGGCAACGTCTCGAAACTGGCGCGCAGATTGTCACGGATGTCGTGAAAGCACAGCACGCGGAAGGTCTTGCCGTCCTCCGGATCAGGCTTTGGCAGGAAGTCCACCTGGACGGCGGCGGCTGGGCGAACGGCAGCAAGCAAGGCCAACATCAGGGCCAGCGCCATCCTCGGTGCCATCCAGGTGATGAATCGTCGCAACGAAGGTAGTCGGGAATCTTGCATGGGCATGAGCGCCATCACAGCGGAATGTTGAGGTTCAGGTACAGGAACTTGCGGTTCTCGGGCTGGCCGTCGTAACGATGGCGCCCAAAGCCGATGCCGTAAGACACCTGCGTCTTGCGACTGATCTGCCACACGTGCTCGAGCCGCGCTTCGTACATCGGGCTGTTGCCGAACGACTGCTGGTTGTACATGCCGCCGGTCAGGTACAAGCGCTGCGTGAACGACTTGTCGGCATAGCGCCAGGGCGTCCACGACCAGATGGCCGTGGCCTGGCCGCTGTAGTCGCGTGACGGCGTGAAGTAGTTCAGGCCGGTCATGGTGTTGGTGCTCGTGTCGGCACCGAACAGCACGCCCACCGTGTGGCGCGGCGACGTAAAGACCTGCTGATAGAAATTCGCGGCCCAGCGCTTGCGCAGGTTGTCGTCGGTGTAACGCGACACGCCGTACGTGAGGGATGCGTAGCGCGTTTCATCCCACGTGTAGCGCACGTTTCCGCTGACGGTCTTGCCGGTCACGCCCACCTGGTACGCCTTGTAGGGCACTTCAAGGTCATCATTCGTGACCATGCCCGACACCTTCCAGTGATCGCTCGGGACCCACGTCGCATCCAGGGTGCCGCCCGTCTTGCCGGCCGCGCCCACGGACTGGTGCACCTCGCCGTTCACCTCGACACCGGTGTCGAACCACTGCAGGCCAGCGCCGTTGCGCACGCGGCTCTGCGATGCGCCGTCAAACTGCGCGCGGCCCGCAAAGTTGTGGAAGAACAGGCGATAGTGATCGGCAAACGGCCCGGTGTAGGCCTTGGTGTCGATGCCGTACTCGTTGTTGGCGAACACCGAATTGCCCTTGTCCGCCGTCGACTGAATGATGAGCTGCGGGCTCTGGTAGACGTCCAGATCCTTGCGCAGCGCACGCACCGAGCCGTTCTCCGGAAAGCGCTCGTCCAGCCCGCTGGCGACATCCTTGGCGGTCTTCAGATCGTCCAGCGCCAGCGACGAGCGGCCATAACCGGCCACCACGCTCAGGTCATCCGGGTGCTCAGCCAGCGCGGTCTTGTACATGTCGCGCGAGCGATACGGCTCGGTCTGCACCATGGCGCCGTCGGCACGTGCGCTGACGAGCGACGCGGCGAACGGTGCTTCGTGGCGCCACTTGTCCAGCTCGGCAATGCCCTGGTGCGTGCGGCCCGTCAGGATCAGGTACTGCGCTTCCAGACGTTTGATGCGCGAGTAATCCGGATTTGGCGTGCCGGCCTCCGGCGCCAGGCGCACGTATTCCGGGTTGTCGGCCTTCATCTTGTCGAGCAGCGCGCGGGCGTCTTCAAAGCGGCCCGTATCCAGCATGGCGTAGAACAGGCCTTCCTGAACGTCGCCGGTTTCGATCTCGCCGGGGCCCGCATCCTTGAGCGCACGGCTGTACGCATCGGCAGCCTTGTCAGGCGTATCGAGATACGCGTAAGCATCCCCCGCGGCCACACGCGTGTAGGCCGGCACCTTGCCCGTCTGCGCCATGGCTTCGTAGCGCTTGACGGCGTCTTTCATGCGACCGCGCGAAGCCAGTGCCACCACTTCGTCCGCCACGATCTCCTGGCGGAACTCTGCGTTCTCTGGCGTATCGGGCACCTTCTTGAGCAGCGCTTCGATCTCGGCCACTGCCTGATCGATGATGACGAAGCGTTCCGGCCCGTTGATGACCTTCAACTGCTGGCGCCCCCAGCGGATGCGTTGTGCGGCGGCGGCATGGTCGACGTGCCACGATTCGCTTTCCTTGAACCAGTCCGGGTGCTGGCGCAGGTGCTCTTGCGCCAGCGTGGCAGCGCCCTCGCGCGACTCGCGCAAGACCTCGTCGTGAAATGCCTGGCGGTCGGTCGGCATCGGGCCGACGGGCGCGTTGTCGGGCGCATTGCCGGTGGCGTGAGTGGCCGCTGCATTGGCCGCTTCCGGCGACACCGGTAGCGGTTCAAGCGCGCCCGGACCCTGAGCGTTCGGGCCCAAAGGCCTGACTGGGGCCTGAGCGGCCGCATCCGGTGCAGGCGCGCCCGGCGGCAGGATCACCGTGGGCGATGGCGGAGCAGCCGGGGGTGCCGCCTCAACAGCTGGCATCGGCGATGTGGCGGCCGGCGCGGTTGCCGGGGGCGATGTTGTGACCGAAGAATCGGCTGGCGGCACCGCCTGCTGCGCAACCAGCAGCGTGCTCGCCGGAGACGCCGGCACGGTATCACCGCCAGCGATGACGGTGGCGGATGCAAACGTGGCCGGGCCCTTGGCTGCGGCGTCGGCCAGTTGCGTGTCGATCAAGCGGCGCGTGGCCGCATTGGAAGCGTCGTCGATTGCAGCCTGCGCACACATCGGCACCGTGCCCACCACCACAACGGTGGCAGCGGCAATAGCGCAGCGGCGAGGGTGCCATGCCGCGGCCGCGCTGGTGCGCTCGGCCGGCAGGCTCCAAGAGATGGGCTCGTGGGTTGTCATTGTTGTCATGTCCAGTGGGCGGCGCGTGCAGGGCGCACGTCATCCGCATTGCATGAAGAAGCTGCCCGGGCCGAGTCAGCCGAGGCGCGCCGTACCGTTGGCGGTGCGCACCGGGGCGCGCATCGGCTTGGTAGGCGTCACGCCGGACACGCCCCCAAAGGCGCGTGTCATGGCGGCCCAACGGGATTCCGCGCCCGATTCAGCACCGGATTCAGCACCCGATGCGGCCACCGATGCGGTGGTCCGGTCAGGCGCCCCCGGCTGGGGGGAGGAAGGCACCATCACCGCGTCTCGGGCCGGTGTGCTGGCCTGGAGCGGATACGGCCCGCGTGCAGCGGTTTGCACGAACACGTCTGCGTGTTCCGCATTGCCAGACACCTGGACCGATGTCTGTGCAGATGCGGCGCTGGTCGTGGCGGCAGCCCCGCCCTGCAGTTCCAGCGGAATACCCAGGCGCATGGCGGCGTACACCGCTTCGCTCTTGTTGCGCACGTTCAGGCGTCGATACAGCGTGCACGCGTGCGTCTTGACGGTGGCTTCCGAAATGCCCAACAGGCGACCGACGCCCTTGACGGAGTGGCCGCGCGACAGCAGCACCAGCACTTCGTACTGTCGTAGCGAAACATTCAGCCGCTGCGCCGCTTCCGATGCATCAAGCGAGAGCATCGTCGTGGCTGCATTGGCCGCACGCGGCATCAGTGCCGGATACGACTGGCCGCCCGCCAGCACGAGCCGCAGCGTGGCCAGCAAGACCTCCGGCGATTGCGATTTGGCACAGTAGGCGTCCACACCGCACGTCATGGCGACGTGCGCCTCTTCAACAGACAGGCTAGCGGCCAGCAGAACCACATGGCTGGCCTCGCTGGTGTCGATGGCCTCGCGCAATTGGGCAGCGAATTGGCCAGCGCTTTGGCCAGCGTCGGTCGGGCCATCAGCCTCGTCCAAGCCGATGACGAGCAGATCGGCTCGTTCATCGCAAGCAGGCAGTTTGCCCGGGACGCCAGCAGGCAGTGCCGGGGCAATGACCTCCAGGCCGAGGGTGGGATGCGCGAGCAACTGCGCAAGCCCGGCTCGCAGCAACGGATGATTCTCCAGCAGGACTGCTTTCATGGTTTCCTCGTTTTCTTGTGAAGCGATTCCGGTCAAACGCGCGCAGGCCAGCCGCTGCGGGCGAGCACGCATATGACCGTCGAAACCCCGGGACCGTCCGAGAGAAGCGCCCTGCCGCCGGCCATGTGCCGGCGCTGGAGAAGCGAAGTGCGAATGCCGTGGGGACCGTGGGGACCGTGGGGACCAATCCGGTTCCGGATTCGCTTATTGGAAAAACATGTTCTGCATGAGGCGGAACCGCCTTGCGCATGCAGAGTGACCGCACGACATAGAGCAAGCATCGGGCCACGTCCGTGCAGCGCAACATCTGCTTACACTTGCGGCACAACTGAGGGCGTGCGGAAGGCGGCCGAAACCGGCACTGGCAAAGGATTACCGGGCAGCGGTATCGATTGGTGCGACGCCGCAATTTCACGCGTTTTCTGTAACGATTTAGTTACGAGTTCGCGGCGTGTGATGGAAAACCGATCATTCCGTCGGTTGTCCACTGAACGTTTTTACAACCTGTTTTAAAACTTACCGAGCGAGCGCGGCAGGCGCCACATCACGGGTGATGCGGCGCTGTGCAGATGACCGATGCGCCCCTTCAGGGCTTATGGCGCATGGCAAAGAGGAACAGGCTGTCGATGGCGCCCACCATGAAGATGAGGCCGGCAGCCATATGCAGCATCCAGGCACCATCGGCAAAGGGCAGTTGGATCGACGTGTGCGGAATGGCCGCTACCACGGCCGCGGCAACCGACGTGCGCAGCACCGGCACCCACCACGTGCGCTTGGCGGGCAGCGGGTCGTCACGGTGACGCGGCGCGGGATCGGGCGTCGAAGAAGGCATGCGGCAGGGACGGGAAGTGATGGCCATGCTGCATTGTTGAACACAACTGATCGAAGCGAAACAGAAAACAGCACCGTGGTATGCCCGCAATTCCCCTTATACCGCTGCCTAGGCGGGGTGCGCGGCCAGGTACGCAAGGTTCTGCAGCATGTCTGTCGTCATCTCCGCCAGACCGTATTCGGGCTTCCAGCCCCAGTCGCGCCGGGCAACCGAATCGTCGATGGAGTTGGGCCAGCTGGCCGCGATCTGCTGGCGAAAATCCGGCGCGTACGCCACCTCGAACGACGGACAATGCCGGCGGATCTCCGCCGCCAGTTGCTCCGGCGTAAAGCTCACGCCTGCCAGGTTGTAGCTGCCGCGCTCGCTGATGCGCTCGGCCGGCGCCTCCATCAACTCGATGGTGGCGCGCACGGCGTCGGGCATATACATCATGGGGAGCGCCTCGTCGTGCTCAAGGAAGCACGTATAGCGCTCGCCCTTCACGGCCGAATGAAAGATGTCGATGGCGTAGTCGGTCGTGCCGCCGCCGGGTGCGGTCTTGTACGAGATCAGGCCCGGATAACGCAGGCTGCGCACATCCACGCCGTGGTGCTCGAAATACCAGCGGCACCAGCCCTCGCCCGCCAGCTTGGAAATGCCGTAGACGGTCTTGGGCTCCATGATCGTGCTCTGCGGCGTGTTGTCCGCAGGCGTGGTGGGCCCGAACGCGGCAATCGAGCTGGGCCAGAAGATGCGTTCAAGCTGATGATTGCGCGCCGCTTCCAGCACGTTCAGCAGGCCGTTCATATTGAGCTGCCAGCCCCACGTGGGCGATTGCTCGGCGGCGGCCGACAGCGCCGCCGCCAAGTGATAGATCTGCGTGATGCCGTGGCGATCGATAATCTCGCGCAACTGGCCGCGATCGGTCACATCCAGCGTTTCGTGGCGGATCTGCGGGTGGCGGCCCCGGGGCACCATGTCGCTGGTCACGACGTTGCCGTTGCCGTAGCGCTCGGCCAGCGCGGCGGCCAGCTCCGTTCCCAATTGCCCGTTGGCGCCGATGATGAGGATGCGCGGCGCCGTTCCAAAATTCGCGCTGGTGCCTGTGCTCATCGGAGAATCCCCAGTTCCTTGCCGGCGGTTTCAAACGCCTTGAGCGCGGCATCGAGTTGCGTACGCTCGTGCACCGCGCTGATCTGCACGCGGATGCGCGCCTGCCCCTTGGGCACCACCGGGTAGAAGAAGCCGACCACGTACACGCCCAGCTCCAGCAGGCGTTTGGACAGCGCCTGCGCCTTCTGGGCGTCGTACACCATGATCGGCACGATGGGGTGGTCGCCCGGCTTGATATCGAAACCCAGCTCGACGATCTTGCGGCGGAAATACAGCGCGCTCTCTTCAAGCTTGTCGCGCAGCGCGGTGTCGGCTTCCAGCAGATCGAGCACCTTGATGGTTGCCCCGACAATGGACGGCGCCACGGTGTTCGAAAACAGATACGGCCGCGAGCGCTGGCGCAGCAGTGCCACCACCTCCTTGCGCGCACTCGTGAAGCCGCCCGACGCACCGCCCAGGCCCTTGCCCAGCGTGCCCGTGATGATGTCGATCTTGCCGAACACGCCCCGGTGCTCGTGCGAGCCGCGCCCGCGCTTGCCGAGGAAGCCCGTGGCATGACATTCGTCAATGCCGAGCAGCGCACCGAACTCGTCGCAGATGGCGCGGATTTCATCCAGCCGCGCGATGGTGCCGTCCATCGAGAACACGCCGTCGGTAAAGACGAGCTTGAAGCGCGCACCCGCCGCATCGGCTGCCTTCAGTTGCGCGCGCAGATCGTCGAGATCGTTGTGCTTGTAGCGATAGCGCTGCGCCTTGCACAGACGAATGCCATCGATGATGGACGCATGGTTCAGCTCGTCGCTGATGACAGCGTCTTCCGCTCCGAGCAGCGTTTCGAACAGCCCGCCATTGGCATCGAACGCCGAGCCATAGAGGATGGTGTCTTCCGTGCCGAGAAACGTCGCCAGCCGCGCTTCCAGCGTCTTGTGCAAGTCCTGCGTGCCGCAGATGAAGCGCACCGAACTGAGGCCAAAGCCATGCGTATCGAGCGCCTCGTGCGCAGCCTTCAGCACCTCGGGGTGCGACGACAATCCCAGGTAGTTGTTGGCGCACAGGTTGATGACCTCCTTGCCGTCAGCCGTGCGGATGACGGCGCCCTGCGGCGAGGTGATGATGCGCTCGGTCTTGTAGAGACCGGCTTCCTCGATCGCCTCCAGTTCGCGACGGATGTGCGCGTAAAAGGCGTCGGTGGAAGCATTGGCTTGCGTTGTCCCCATGGTGCTGCTCCTGTAGACTGCGTTGATCGATAAATCGAACAAGTTCGATATATCGAATAATTCGTTCAATTTACAAGATACCAACCGATGGCACAAGCCCCCGCCACCGATGTCCTCGCCGGCGGCCCCCCGGCCGTGGGCGCCAAGCTGCAGACGCTGCGCCAGGCGCGCAAGCTGTCACTCGATGAACTGTCGCGGCGCGCAGGCGTGTCCAAATCCATGCTCTCGCAGGTCGAGCGCAATCTGGCCAATCCGACCGTCGCCGTGTTGTGGCGCCTGGCCACCGCGCTCGGCGTGGGGCTGGCGGATTTCCTCTCGCCCGAAGGCGCAGCCGATGCGGCACCCGCCGTGACGGTCATTCCCGCTCACTCCATCCCAGTCATCAAAAGCCCGGATGGCAAGTGCGAATTGAAGATTCTTGGCCCCGTCGACCTGGCGGCGCGCTTTGAATGGTATGAATTGGCGATCCAGCCCGGCGGCGTGCTGGCGTCAGAGCCGCACGAGCTGGGCTCGAAGGAGCACATCTCTGTGCTGAGCGGCACGGTGACCGTGCAATCCGGCCCGAGTGAGAAGAAGGTGCGGCACGGGGAATCGGCGCGCTATCCGGTGGATGTGCAGCACGCCATCTCAAACGCCGGCAAGACGGTGGCGACGGCGCTGCTGGTGGTGGAATACGCGCAGCAGTAAGTGTTGCAGGTTGACGCTGCCTAGGCTGCCTGCAACTGAGGCGCGCGCCACACGCGCGGCAGCAGCATCCCGAGCATCAGCCCACGCAACGCCATAAACCCCAGCATCGCCAGCCACAGCCCGTGGTTGCCCCACAGCGGCTGCAGCGTGACCGACAGGCCCCAGAACGCGGCAGCCGCCACGGCCATTGTCACCAGCAGTTCACGCGTGCGCGTCGCGCCGATGAACACCCCGTCAAATTGGAAGCCCCACACCGACACGATCGGCAGCAGCGCCGCCCACACCAGATAGTGGTGCGCGGCTTCGCGCACTGCCGTCTGATCGGTCAGCACGCCGATGATGCCCGCGCCTGCCAGCGCGTACACCACGGCAAACAGCCCGGCTCCCAACACCGACCAGAGCGTCGACACGCGAACCGCCATGCGCAGCGCGGCACGGTCCCGCGCGCCCATGGCAGCGCCCACCAGCGCCTCGGCCGCGTGCGCGAAGCCGTCCAGCCCATAGGCCATGAAGGTCAGGAAGTTGAGCAGCAGCGCGTTTGCCGCCAGCACCACATCGCCCTGCTTGGCGCCCGCGTGGGCAAACCAGCCGAAGGCGGCCAGGAGGCAAAGCGTGCGCAGGAAGATGTCGGTGTTCAGGCCCATCAGGCGGCGCCAGGCGTCACGGGCGAGCAATTCGGCGCGCGTCAGCGGCGGCAAACCCATCGGCCGTTGCAGCCAGAGCAGCATCATGCCCAGCCCGAACCCAGCAATATCGGCCAGCGCCGTTGCCGCGCCAATACCGCCAACGCCCATGCCGGCACCCAGCACCAGGGTCAGCACCGCCAGCATGTTCACGGCGTTGATCAAGACCTGCAGCAGCAGCGCACGCCGCACCTGCTGGCGCCCGAGCAGCGTGCCGAGCACCACATAGTTGGCTAGCGCAAACGGCGCCGACCAGATTCGCGTGTGGCAATACACCTCGGCCATGCGGGTCACGGATTCGCTCGCGCCCAGCAGCGCCAGCGTGATGCGGATGGCCGGTACCTGCAACACCAGCAATGCCGCTCCAATGGCAAACGCCAGAAGCAGCGCGCGCACCACGCTCGCCCGTAACGCCTGCGTGTCGCCCGCGCCGTGCGCCTGCGACACCAGCCCAGTGGTGCCCATGCGCAGGAACCCAAACCCCCAGAACACGAAGTTGAAGAACACCCCGCCCAGCGCCACGCCGCCGATGTATTCCGGCCCCGGCAAATGCCCCGCCACGGCCGTATCCACGGCCGAGAGGATCGGCTGGGTCAAATTGGCCAGCACGATGGGAAACGCCAGCGTCAGCACGCGCCGGTGCCACTGCGCAGGTGACGCAGGTGCAACCGAAGTGGCGAAAGATGACTCCATGGGGAGAAAAAACTGCGAGGAACGATGAAAAAGGCGGTGCAACCGCCCACGATTTCGCTATCATTGCGCCCCATTGCGGGCTCCGGAATCGGGCGGCAAGTGCGGCACCCCGCACAACGTCGCCGATGACTATACGCGAATCCCCCCGGAAGGCAGACACCGTGTTTTGCCTTTCATCGCGGCCGGACGGGTGCGGTTGATGCTACGCGTCATCCAGCACACGCATGTCCTGGGCTGGTGACACCCACCACATGGGACGGCGGGCGGCGCCCAAACAGCGTCGCCTCGGTAGAACTAAGCGGACTGGTAAGCAAACCGCGATGCCCTGTCGAACTTCCGACTCGCCGGGGCGGAGACTCCTCTTGGAAAAAAACGTACAACGCAATCTCGGCGCCTGGGCACTGATGTTGACTGGGCTGGGTTCGATCATCGGTTCGGGCTGGCTCTTCGGCGCTGGCCACGCTGCAAAGGTAGCGGGCCCCGCTGCCATCTTCACCTGGATCATCGGCGCCGTCGTCATCCTGGCGATTGCCCTGACGTATTCCGAACTGGGCGCGATGTTCCCGGAATCGGGCGGCATGGTGCGCTATGCGCGCTACTCGCATGGCTCGCTGGTGGGCTTCGTAGCCGCTTGGGCCAACTGGATCGCCATTGTCACCGTCATCCCCATCGAGGCCGAGGCGTCCATCCAGTACATGAGCAGCTGGCCGTGGCCCTGGGCGCAATCGCTCTTCCAGCACGGTGAGCTGACGCCGCCTGGGCTGGTGCTGTCGGCGGTGCTCGTCGTGGTGTACTTCCTGCTGAACTACTGGGGCGTGAAGGTGTTTGCCAAGGCGAACAACGCCATCACGATCTTCAAGTTCATCATTCCGGCCGCGACTGCGGTGGCGCTGGTTGCAGCGGGCTTCCACCCGGGCAACTTTGGCGTGAGCACTGGCGCGAATGTGGCAGGACAGGGCTTTGCGCCGTACGGCTGGTCTGCGGTGCTGACCGCCATTGCCACCAGCGGCATCGTGTTCGCGTTCAACGGTTTCCAGAGCCCGATCAACCTCGCGGGCGAGGCGCGCAACCCGGGCCGTAACGTGCCCATCGCGGTGATCGGTTCGATCCTGTTGGCCGCGGTGATTTACGTGGCGCTGCAGGTGGCCTTCCTGGGTGCGGTGCCGCCTGAGTCGCTGGTGGGTGGCTGGCATGGCATTGATTTCCACTCGCCGTTCGCCCAGCTGGCGATTGCGCTGAACCTGAACTGGCTGGCTGTCGTGCTGTACATCGACGCGTTCGTCAGCCCCTCGGGCACCGGCAGCACGTATATGGCGACCACCACGCGCATGATCTACGCGATGGAGCGCAACAACACCATGCCGGCGATCTTCGGCCGCGTGCATCCGCTGTTTGGCGTGTCGCGTCCGGCCATGTGGTTCAACCTGGCGGTGTCGTTCATCTTCCTGTTCTTCTTCCGTGGCTGGGGCGCGCTGGCTGCCGTCATTTCGGTGGCGACCGTCATCTCGTACCTGACGGGGCCGATCAGCGTGATGTCGCTGCGCCGCACGTCGCCGCAACTGCATCGTCCGCTGCGTCTGCGGGGTCTCTCGCTCATCGCGCCGTTCGCATTTGTGTGCGCATCGCTCATCCTGTACTGGGCCAAGTGGCCGCTGACCGGCGAGATCATCGTGCTGATGCTGGTGGCACTGCCCGTGTACTTCTATTACCAGGCCAAGGCCGGCTGGCCCGACTTCAAGACGGAACTCAAGGGCGCATGGTGGATGATCGCCTACCTGCCGACCATCGCCGCGCTGTCGTACTGCGGCAGTACGGAGTTCGGCGGCCACGGCTACATCCCCTACGGCTGGGACATGGGCATCGTGGCGGTACTCTCGCTGTTCTTCTACCACTGGGGTGTGGCCAGCGGCTGGCACACGCGCTATCTGGCTGAGGTGGACAACGTGCATGAAGACACCGAGGTGCGCAGCCCCAAGCGCGCACCGCGCGGAGTCCCGCAAGGCGTCTGACACACCACTGTTGCACGCTGAAAAAAACGCCCGACCGGTTCCGCCGGCGGGCGTTTTTTCTTGCCCCGACGCTCACGGGATCTGCTCAGCTGTGTGCGCTAGACTGCGCCGCACCGCCCCCGACTTTGCGTACCACCCAACGCCGTTTCATCTGCCCATGACTCGATTCCTCGGTCTGCTCCTGATCGCGCTGTCCCTGAGCGCTTGCAATAAGAAAGAAGAATCCGGCCCCGGCGGCGGCGTATCGCCCCCGATGATGGCTGCCGCGCCGGCGGAAAGCGCCAAGATGGCCGAGCGCACCGAGCAGCGCTTTCTCGCCTACGAACACCGCGTCTCGTTGGAAGTCGATGCCCCGCAACTGGAGCGCCTGTACCGCGAACTGCAGGACGCCTGCGTGAACGAGGCCACGTGGCACTGCACGGTCATGGATGCCAGCATCCAGCTCGAACGCGGCCAGCGCGGCGGCACCGCACACCTGAACCTGCGCGCCAGCCCCGAAGGCGTCCGTGCCGTGCGCAAGCGCCTGGCTGACAGCGGTGGCGTCGTCAGCCAGGGCACCCACGTGGACGACCTCGGCCAGCCGATTGCCGAAGTCGGCAAGCGCCTGGAGATGCTGAAGAACTACCGTGCGAGCCTGCTGGACCTGCAGCGCAAGGCGACCAAGGTGGAAGACCTGATCCTGATCGCAGAAAAGCTGTCGGAAACGCAATCGGAACTGGAGGCCGCCACCGGCCAGAACACGCACCTGATGGACCGCGTGAACCGCGAGGTGCTCTCGATCGACCTGAGCACTCGGCAGACGGCAGCGCGCAGCCTGTGGGCGCCCATCGGCAAAGCGTTCCGTGAGTTCCTGCCCGCGCTGGTGCGCGCCAGTGCGAGCGTGATCGAAGCGGTGGCCTACCTGCTGCCGTGGGGGATCGCGCTGGCGGTGTTGGTGGCAGTGTGCATCAAGCTGCGGCGCAAGTGGCGCCAGCGCAGGACGACCCCTTGAGCCATTCTGCGAGTCGCTAGACCGGGGCAGGTTGACCCGGTGGCGCGGCCGTCGCCCCGGCCGCGCCCTGGCGCTCGATCAATTCGAAGAAGAACACCGATGCAGACCGCACTCGCCTGGCTGCTGCACCGCTCGCCAAACATTCTGGTGATCCCGGGCACCTCGTCGGTCGCACACCTGCGCGAGAGTCTCGGCGCGGCGGCGATGACGTTGCCGGAAGATGCGATGCCCGAACTCGACGCCGTCGCGCTGTCCACGGACGAGGCCGGCGCCCCGGTCGATTCCGTCGGGGCGCTGCTCTATCATTGCCGACGACCAGACTGCGCGGGACCATCATGGAGCTTCGGCATCTTCGCTATTTCATCGCTGTTGCCGAGTTGCGCAGCGTGCGGGCCGCCTCGGAGCAGTTGCACGTCACACAGCCGGCCATCTCGCGCCAGATCCAGGACCTCGAAGACGCCATCGGCGCGGCGCTGTTCGAGCGCTCACCGCGCGGCCTGAAACTGACGGCCGCCGGCAGTGCGTACCTTGACGAGGCGCGCGATATTCTCACGCGCGTCGACGCGGCCAACCGTCTTGCGCGGCGCATTGCAGACGGCGTGCACGGCCATCTGCGGATCGGCTTTGTCGAGAACGCGGCATGGCTCGGCATCGTCTCGCAGGCGTTCGGCGCCTTCCAGCAGACCGCGCCCGACGTCGCGCTCGAACTCACGCCGATGAACTCGCCGGAGCAGTTCGACGCGATGGCAGCGGGCCACATCGACGGCGGCTTCTGCTACCGCATCGGCACGTTGCCTCAGGGCATCACCGGCGTGCCCGTGCTGGAACAGAACGTCGTGCTTGCGGTGCCGCAGGCGTGGACCCTCGGCAGCGAAGACGCCGTGCTCGCCAGCGAGCTTGCTGGCACCCCCTTCATCGCATTCCCGCGCCGGATCTATCCCGCCTACTACGACCGCCTGTTGTCAGCCTGCGCCGAACGCGGGCTCACGCTCGATATCCGCCAGGAGGCATCGACCGAAACCGCCATCCTGTCGCTGGTGTCCGCCGGCATGGGCGCGGCCATCGTCAATGCCGCCAACCGGCATCGGCCGCCGGCGCGCGTGCGATTCGTCGAACTGCGCGACCTCTCGGTGCCGCTGCCGCTGGAATTCTGTTTCCTTTCGGCGCACACCAACGCAGCACTCAAGCGTTTCATCGAGCAGTTGCACTAGGTCCCAAGCGCACACCGGACGCGATGCCTGCAAGGCATCGCCCGCCGCAGAAATCGGCATTGGCCGCGCTTTCCGGCGTCGGCGATAGTGAAGACACCTCGTCTTCATGCTTGCCGCCATGACAACTTCTGCCTCGCTCATCGCCACCGACATCGACTTCGAGCGCATCGGTTTCCAGACCGGGACGCTGCGCCTGCCCTGGTCGCATGACCGCTCCGCCTATGGGCATATTCCGATCCCGATTGCGGTGCGCAATGCCGGCGCCGATACAGGCCCGAGCGTCCTGCTCACAGGCGGCAATCACGGAGACGAATACGAAGGCCCCGTCGCCCTGATGAAGTTGCTTCAGCGGCTGCCGTCCATGGCCATACGAGGCCGCTTGATCGTGATTCCCGGCCTGAATTTCCCGGCCTTCCTCAATGGCTCGCGCACCTCGCCGATCGACCGGGGCAACCTGAACCGCATGTTTCCTGGTGTACGCAACGGGCAGCCGACCGAAATGATTGCGCACTATGTCGAGACCGAACTGCTGCCACGTGCAGATGTCGTGATCGACCTTCACGCCGGCGGCGCATCGTTCAACCACCTGCCGACGCTGCTGGCATCGCCGCCCACGCAAGCGGAACGGCGCGCGCTGTACCTGGATCTGGTTCACGCGTTCGGTGCGCCGCACACCATGATCATGGATCTGCTTGGCGAAGACCGGACCTTCGCCGCGGCTGCCGAGCGCCACGGCAAGCTGTTCTTCTGTGGCGAGTTCGGAGGCCACGCCGGCTGCGATGCCGGCAACCTCGCGATCGTCGAAGCCGGTTTGCAGCGCGTGCTGCATCGGCTCGGGGTGATACCCGAGTCCACGGCACCAGCGCCGAAACAGACACGCTTTCTGCGCGTGGAAGGCGCGCGCCACTACGTGTACTCACCGCATGCCGGCGTGTTCGAGCCGACCTTCGCGCTGGGGGACCAGGTCCGCGCCGGTCAAATCGCTGGGCGCCTCTTCGACCCGCACCGCCCGTGGGCAGCACCCGAGGACATCCCGTTTCAGGGCGACGGCACCGTCATGTGCATGCGTACGTTTGCCCGTGTCGAGCCAGGCGACTGCATCGCGCTGCTCGCTGCCGAAGCCAATCTCGACTGAGCGGGCAGCCATTCGATTCGCAGATCCACATAACAATACGGAGACCAACCATGCGTACCCAGACCCTTTCAACGGAGGCGCCCGACGACGTTGCGCCACAGACTGTGGCAGGCAATGTCGGCCATCCGGTCTACATCGTCCTGCTGTTCTTTGTGTGCTTTGCTTTCTCGTATCTGGACCGGCAGGTCGTCAGCATTCTTGTGCAACCGATCAAGCAGTCGCTCGCGCTCTCCGATACGCAGATCGGCCTGCTGCAAGGCTTCTCTTTCACGATGTGCTATGCGACGGCGGGCGTGTTCGTCGCCCGGCTCGTCGACCGGGCCAATCGCGTCAAGCTGATCGCCGCGTGCATCGCCATCTGGGCCATCTCGACCACCGCATGCGGATTCGCGACGAATTTTCCGGAATTGCTGGTCGCGCGCGCCGGCACCGCCATTGCCGAAGCAGCATTGAGCCCAGCCGCGCTATCGATCTTCAGCGACATCTTCGCGCCGCGCCGGGTTGCGCGTGCCAGCAGCATCTTCATGCTCGGACCGTACGTGGGCGGCGGCCTGGCGCTGTTCGGCGGCGGCATGCTGTTGTCGGCGGCCGCGGCGGGCGGCGGAAATGCCTGGCTTGCCGCCCACGACATCGCGCCATGGCAGGCGGTGTTCATCGCGGTGGGCCTGCCCGGACTCGCGCTGGCCGCACTTGTTGCGCTGACCGTGCGCGAGCCGCAGCGGCGCGAAGTGCTGGCACATGCCGCACGCGCCGAAGACAACATGCCATCGCTCAAAGACGTGCTGGCCGAGCTGTTCGTGCGCAACCGCTTCTGCCTCGCCTACTTTGCAGCATATGTCGCGCTCATCACGCTGTTCTACTCGCACGCGGCGTGGTTTCCGACGCTGCTGATGCGCCGGTTTCAGCTTGCGCCCAATCTGGTCGGCCAGATGGCGGCGCCCGCTTACATGATCGGTGGCATGCTGGGCGTCGCGTGCGCCGGCATGCTGGCCACGCGCGTCAGCGACGAGACGGCATTGCGGCGCGTGCTGGGCTTCTCGGCATGCGCTGTTGCAGTACTGGTGCCGGCAGCCATTGCGATGCCGCTGGTTGGCGACAGCAGCGTGGCGGTGGTGCTCTACGGCACCTGCGCGTTTGCAGCCAGCATTGCAATGGGCCTGGCGCCCGTGCCGCTGCAGATCGCCATGCCAAACCGCATGCGCGGCCGGTCGCTTGCATTGCTGGTGTTCATGACCAACGCGATCAGCGGCGGTGTCGGTCCGCTTTCCGTTGGCTACCTGAATGAGCGCCTGGGGCAAACTGGTCCCAGCCTGGGCGTAGCACTTGCGGTGGTCGGCGGGGTCTCTGCGCTCGTCAGCGCGGTGCTTTACGCCATCGCCATGCGGCGGGTGCCGGTTGCCAACGCTCAATGACTTTCGGAGAACCATCATGCTGGTGAAATCCGCATCACCCGTTCATCACGTTGGCGCAGCCACCATCACGCGCGTCGATGAGACCGATTTTGCGCTGGCGCCCGAACGGCTGTTCCCGCGATGGAGCGAAGATGCGGGCCGCGCGATCGAAGCGCGCTTTGCCACCGAGAGCCTCGATCTGACCAACCGCCGGGTGCCGCTGAAGACCCATCTGTGGGTGGTGCAGGTCGAGGGGCTCACCATCGTCGTCGATACCGGCATCGGCAACGGCAAGTCCCGGCCGTTCAGCGCGCTGTTCGACCGGCTCGACAATCCCGTGCTCGAGCGTTTTGCGGCGGCCGGTTTTCGGCCGGAACAAGTCGACTACGTACTGTTGACGCACCTGCATGTCGACCATGTCGGCTGGAACACGCATTGGCAGGACGGGCGGTGGGCGCCTGTCTTCCCCAACGCAACGTACGTGTTCGGCCAGCGTGAGCAGGACGTCTTCGCCATGCCTGAAGGCGCGCCGCGGCGCATGGTGTTCGAAGACAGCGTGCTGCCGCTGATTGAAGCCGGGCAGGCCCGCGCGGTGGGCGACGCGGGTGAAGCGATTCTCGACGGCGTGCGCTTCCTGCCCACGTTCGGGCACAGCTTCGGCCATATGGCGATCGAGATGAGATCGCGTGGTGAAACGGCGCTGTTCTCCGGAGACGTCATGCACAGCGCGATCCAGGTGCATCGGCCGGAGTGGAACTCGGTGTTCTGCCTGGATCAGGCCCAGGCGTGTGATTCGCGGCGCTGGCTGCTGGACCGTGCGGCAGAAGCGGATGCGACAGTCTTTGCTGCCCATTTTCCGGAAACATCGGCGGGTAAGGTGCGGCGCTCCGGAAACGGTTTCGACTGGTGCTACGTGCAGGCGCAGGTGTAGTGCTGGCAACGGGGTTCGCCACGCGCTGCCCGCCGATTACAGTCGACGAAGTGGGCGCGGCCTAACGCGGGCTCAGCCCGGCTGGGACTGCAAAGCCAGCGCCGCCGCGGCCGCGCGCGTCTCCACACCCAGCTTCTCGAAAATGTGCTCAAGGTGCTTATTAACAGTACGCGGGCGCATACCGAGGATGTCGCCGATGTCTCGATTTGTCTTGCCACGTGAAATCCACAGCAGTACCTCTGCCTCACGCGCTGTCAGGCGAAACCTTGCTGAGAGACGGTCGCCCACCTTGCGGTCGTCGTGCTCTTCCAACTGGATCACCCACGCGCTGTGCGGCGCGGGGCCAGCCAGTTTTGCCACCAGCCGCACGCCCTCGCCCACCTCGGCCAGCCGGCCTGCCTCCGGTGCGCCAACCGGGTCCACACTGTGCGCCAGCCACTGATGCAAGACCGACGGCAAGCGCCGCATGTCGCCGTGGTCCGGATAGAAGCGTGCGAACAATGCGGCGACCTTCGAACTGCGCCAGTGGATCATGCCGTGCACATCGGCCACCAGGGCTGCACGCCCGCCCAAGCCGACGATCTCGTCTGCCTGGCGGTGCGCACGGGCGCGCTCCAGATGTGCAGCCACGCGCGCGAGCACCTCTTCCGGGCGAATGGGCTTGGTGATGTAGTCGATACCCCCGGCACGAAAACCGCGCACAACGTGCTCGCTTTCCGTCAGCCCTGTCATAAAGATCACGGGAATCTGCGCGTGGCGCGCATTGGCTTTGATGTGCTCGCAGGTTTCAAAGCCGCTGATGCCGGGCATGACGGCGTCCAGGAGGATGATGTCGGGGGTCAGACGTTCGATGCGATCCAGCGCGCTGGGGCCATCCAGCGCCACCAGAACGGTGTAGCCGACGGCATCGAGCGCATCGGACAGCAGCGCCAGATTGTCCGGCGTATCGTCAACGATGAGCACGATGCCGGAGCCCGCAGCGGTGGCACCTATCGCCTGCGAGGCCGTCGGCATGTGCAGCGCCGCCGCGCCCCCATGGTCAATCCATGCTGTGTTCATCTGAAGGGACTCCTTTGAGCAAGCGATCCAGTTCAGCCAACCGGAAGCGCCGCGCGGCCGATCGTACGGGCTGGAGCGCGCCGGCAAGGTCGGGATCGCGCTGTTCGGCTTCGTCCAGCAGTTCAATGAGCCCCCGGATGTATCCGATCTCGAGCAACGGCCGCAACTGCGCGACCAGCGCTGCGGGCAGCGGCGCCTGCGAGCGCGCGGGTGGGGGCGTTTCGGCCGCCGCTTCGCTGTCGACGATCCATTCGAGCTTGAGCAGATCGCCCACTTTGTCGAGCAGATGCGGCAGGTGGACAGGCTTGGCAAGATAGTCGTCGCAACCGGCGGCGGCACCCCGTGCGCGGTCACCGGCGAAGGCATTGGCCGACACCACCAGGATCGGCGCGGCACTGAGTGCATGCTGGCGGATCAGCCGGCTGGCCTCGAAGCCGTCCATTGATGGCATCGAGACGTCCATCACGATCAGATCCACCTGCAACGTGCCGAGCTGGCGCATCGCCTCGGGCCCGCTGGCGGCTTCTACCAGCGTGAAGCCGAGCGGCGCCAGCGCCCCGACCACGATACGGCGCTGCTCACGTTGGTCATCCACCACCAGCACGGTCCGCCGCATACCGCGATAGCCGCTGACGTGGCGAATGCGGCCCACGGTACGCGGCTCGCGCACCTCCGGCAGAAACAATCGCACGATGAAGCGCGTGCCCTGGCCGGGCACACTGTCCACGCTCAGTTGGCCGCCCATCAGCGTGGTCAGCATGCGGCAGATGGTCAAGCCCAGGCCCGCGCCGTTGTCCTGCGCGTGCGCTGCGGCGCCCCGCTCGAACGGCAGGAAAATGCGCTCCAGCTCGTCCGAGGCAATGCCGATGCCGGTATCGAGAATTTCGAAGGTGGCAATCTCGCGCGCGTAGGCCACGCGCAGCGATACCGTGCCGCTGTCCGTAAAACGCACCGCATTGCCCAGCAGATTGATCAGGATCTGGCGCACGCGCTTTTCGTCCATGCGTACCGCTTCGGGAATGCGGCCCACATGCTCCATGCGAAAGGCCAGTCCCTTCTCGGTCGCGTGCGGCTCCATCATCGCTTCGATTTGCGTCAGAAACGCTGGAAACACCACTTGGCTCACGTCGAGTTGCAGCTTGCCAGCCTCGATGCGGGCAACGTCCAGCAGACCATCGACCAGCGCCAGCAGGTGCTCGCCGCTGCGGAAGATGGTGGCAAGGCCTTCGCGGCGCGCAGGTGCAATCGACGGATCGCGCATCAGCAGTTGCGCATAGCCGAGGATGCTGTTGAGCGGCGTGCGCAGTTCGTGGCTCAAGCCTGTCACGTAGCGGCTCTTGGCCCGGTTGGCAGACTCGGCGGCTTGCTTGGCCTGCTGCAGCATGGCATCGGTCTTGCGGTGCGCTTCGATCTCGCGCATCAGCAGCATGGTCTGCCGGTTGGACTCCTCCTGCGCAACTTTGCGGCTCTCCTTGGCCAGGACCAGCCACCAGGCGCCCACGCAGCCGACCAGCGCCAGCGCAAAGAACGCTTTGATGTAACCGCGCGCCAGCAATTGCAACGGCGATTGCGCGGCGCTCAGGGTGACGGCGGTCTGGTAGTAGATCAGCGTCAGTACGCCTGCCAGCAAGCCCAGCACGATGAGCAGCACGGCGGCGTACTGCGCCACGCGCACGTGCAAGCGCGGCAGTTCGGTGTTCGGGAACCATCGGCGCCAAGCCTGCGCAACTTGCGCAGACAGCCTGCCGTGCGGCTTACAGGCGTCGCCACAGCGCGCGTCCAGCGAGCAGCATAGCGAGCAGATGCTGCCGGCGTAGGCCGGGCAATGCGCCATATCCTCTCGCTCGAACACGTTCTCACAAATCACGCAGCGCATCGCGCCGGCGTGTGCGTGTTCGACGTCGGGCGGCTCATGCACGGTGCGGGCCAGATAGAACCGCCCGCGCGTGGCCACGGCGATGAGTGGCGCACAAAGGAAGGCGGTTCCCAGCGCGACGAACGGAGAAAGCGCTTCTGTTACGGCGCCGAACAACCCGAGGTGCGCCAGCGTCGCAACAACCGAGGCGATCAGCATGGCACCCACGCCCACTGGATTGACGTCGTACAGGTAAGCGCGCTTGAACTCGATGTGTGCGGGGCTGTATCCCAACGGCTTATTGATGACGAGGTCCGCTACCAGTGCACCGATCCATGCGATGGCCACGTTGGCGTAGAGCGCCAGCACTTCGTTGAGCGCTTCGAACACGCCCAACTCCATCAGCAGCAGCGCGATGAGCACGTTGAAGACGAGCCAGACCACACGCCCCGGATGGCTGTGCGTGAGGCGCGCAAAGAAGTTCGACCACGCCAGTGAACCGGCGTAGGCATTGGTGACGTTGATCTTGATCTGCGACACCGCCACGAACAGCGCCATGGCGGCCATCGCCAACGCGGGCGAGCCAAACACGTACTGATAGGCCACCAGGTACATCTGCGTGGGCTCGACGGCGCGCGCCGTACCCACCTCGTGCTGAACAGCCAGGAAGACGAGAAAGGAGCCGCCCAGCATCTTGAGCGCGCCCGGTACCACCCAGCCAGGTCCGGCCGCGAGCAAAGCCAGCCACCACTTGCCCCGGTTGGCGCGCGTCTTCTCCGGCAGGAAGCGCAGGTAGTCGACCTGCTCGCCAATCTGCACGATCAACGCAAAGGCCACCGTGCAGCCCGCGCCGAAAGCCAGCAGGTTGAAATCGCGCCCCGACTCCGACAGGCCGCCAAAGCTGGGCCAATCTGCAAATGCACGCGGATTGCGCAGCAACACCGCGGTGTAGGGCAGCACCAGCAATACCAGCCACAGCAACTGGGTCCAGCTCTGCAGCCGGTTGATCGCCGTGATGCCGTGCGTCACCAACGGGATGATCACCAGCGAGCACAGCACATAGGCGATGGGTAGCGGCAGCCCGAAGTAAAGCTGCACGGCCAGCGCCATGATGGCCGCCTCCAGCGCCAGGAAGATGAACGTGAAGGTGGCATAGACGAGCGAGGTGACCGTCGAGCCGATGTAGCCGAAACCCGCACCGCGCGTGAGCAGGTCCATGTCGACGCCAAAGCGCGCGGCGTAGTAGCTGATCGGCAGGCCCGTCAGGAAGATCAGCACGCTCACCACCACAATGGCCCAGAACGCGTTGGTGAAGCCGTAGTTGATGGCCAGCGAACCGCCAATAGCCTCCAGCGCCAGGAACGACGTGGCTCCCAGCGCGGTATTGGCCACGCGGAATTCCGACCATTTGCGGAAGCCCCGCGGCGTGTAGCGCAATGCGTAGTCTTCCAGCGTCTCGTCGGCGACCCACGTGTTGTAGTCACGACGGATCTTGACGATGCGCTGGGTGCCAGATTGGTGCACGAACGCTCCCCGTTTCGGTGAACCGCGCCTGGGCTTCATGCCCTAAGCGAGCAGGCGCGGCGTGCGATGCAAGTTCCGTTCCGCCCGGCGCTCACCCGGTTGTGTCCCGTTCTGTCGCTGTGCTCCTGCTCGCAGATGATTGCGCCGTGCAATGCGGCTGCGCTGTACGTCGGTTGACGTATTCCGGCAATCGTGGCCCCCGCCTAGGCTTTGCCCCATGCCTGTTCACACCGACCACCATCCGCAACCGGGAGAAACAAAGATGCCACGCCACCCCTCGCGCCTTCGGCGCCTCGCCTTGTGCCTTGCCATCACGCCGCTGCTGGCGACGCCGCTGGCCGCGCTCGCGCAGTCGTATCCGACCGCCAAGATCAACACCACCAAGCTGGCCGTGACCGACAGCGAGGTCACCGTTGGGCAACTGCATTCGGCAACCGGCACCATGGCGATCAGCGAGACCGGATCGATCCAGGCTGAGCGCCTGGCAATCGACCAGATCAATGCCGCGGGCGGCGTGCTGGGCCGCAAGATCAAGATCATCCAGGAGGACGGCGCATCGGACTGGCCAACCTTTGCCGAGAAGGCGAAGAAGCTGCTGGAGTCCGACCGCGTCGCGACCGTGTTCGGCTGCTGGACCTCGGCCTCGCGCAAGGCCGTGCTGCCCGTGTTCGAGAAAGACAACGGCCTGCTGTACTACCCCACCTTCTATGAAGGGCTCGAGCAATCCAAGAACGTGATCTACACCGGGCAGGAAGCCACGCAGCAGATCCTGGCCGGGCTCGATTGGGTGGCCAAGGAGAAGAAGGCCAAGACGTTCTATCTGGTGGGGTCCGACTACATCTGGCCGCGCACGTCGATGAAGATCGCGCGCAAGCACATCGAAAACGTGCTGCATGGCGAAGTGGTCGGCGAAGAGTACTACCCGCTGGGCAACACGCAGTTCGGCTCGCTCATCAACAAGATGAAGCTCAAGAAGCCGGACGTGATCTTCGCTGCCGTGGTGGGCGGCTCCAACGTGGCCTTCTACAAGCAGATGAAGGCGGCCGGTGTGACCGCCGACAAGCAGACGCTGCTGACGCTGTCCGTGACAGAAGATGAACTGCTCGGCATCGGTGGCGAGAACATGGCCGGCTTCTATGCCTCCATGAAGTACTTCCAGAGCCTGGACAACCCCAACAACAAGAAATTTGTCGAGGCCTTCAAGGCCAAGTACGGCGCCAAGGCCGTCATCGGCGACGTTACGCAGGCGGCCTACCTTGGCCCGTGGCTGTGGAAGGCAGCCGTGGAAAAGGCCGGCAGCTTTGACGTCGACAAGGTGGTCGCGGCCTCGCCCGGCATCGAGCTGAACACCGCGCCGGAAGGCTACGTGAAGGTGCATGCCAACCACCACTTGTGGAGCAAGACGCGCATCGGCCAAGTCCAGACCGATGGCCAGTTCAAGGTCGTCTACGAGTCCGGGCTGATCGAGCCGAATCCGTTCCCGAAGGGTTACCAGTAACCCGCCTCAGACGCGCCGTCCGTCCGGCATCGAGGTTCGAAGCCGGACGGGCCGCTTCCCACCGTATCCATCGTCTTCGTGGAGCCGCCATGACCTCGTTGTCGGAATTCGGGGCGATCTTCGCCATGCAGGGCTTCAACGGCCTGTCATTCTTCTGCGTGCTGCTGCTGATGGCACTGGGACTGGCCATCATCTTTGGGCAGATGGGCGTGATCAACATGGCCCACGGCGAGTTCCTCACCATCGGCGCCTACACCACCTACCTGCTGTCCACGCTCACCGCCAGTTACGCGCCGGCACTGCAGCCGTACTACTTCTTCGCGGCAGTGCTGCTGTCGTTCGTACTGGCTGCAGCCATCGGTTACGCCGTCGAGCGCTTGATGATCTCGCGGCTTTACAACCGCCCGCTCGACACGCTGCTCGCCACCTGGGGCCTGAGCCTGGCCATGCAGCAGGCTTTCCGCTCCATCTTTGGCGCCAAGGAGGTCAGCCCCACGCTGCCCGATTGGTTGATGGGCTCGTTCTCGCCGGGCGGCGGGATCGATATCCCGATCAACGGCCTGTTCGTGATGGCGCTGACCACGCTGCTGACAGGTGGGCTGTTCCTCCTGCTGTTCCGCTCCCGCTGGGGCCTGCAGGTGCGCGCCACCGTGCAGAACCGCGTCATGAGCGGTGCGGTCGGCATCGACACCCGACGCATCGACCGCATGACCTTCGCCTTGGGCTGTGGCGTGGCTGGGGTGGCGGGAGCGGCGTTCACCACCATTGGCTCGACGGGCCCGACCTCGGGGTCGCTGTACATCGTCGACACCTTCCTGGTCGTGGTGTTCGGCGGCGCACAAAGCCTGCTGGGCACCATCGCATCGGCCTTCACCATCGCTCAGACGCAGTCGACCACCGAGTTCTTCCTGACAGGCTCAATGGCCAAGGTACTGACGCTCTCGGCAGTGATCGCGATCCTGATGATGCGGCCGCAGGGGCTGTTCTCGGTCAAGGTCCGCAAATAAGGAGTCCGACATGAACCCCACGCTTCATTCATGGCTAGAGCGCAAACGCGATTGGCTCGGTCTGGCCGTGCTCTGCGCCGTCATCCTCGTCGTCATGCCGCTGGCGTTCGACGTGTTCCGCCTGAACCTGATCGGCAAGTACCTCAGCTATGCCTTCGTAGCGGTGGGCCTGGTGCTGTGCTGGGGCTACGGCGGCATCCTGAGCCTGGGCCAGGGCGTGTTCTTCGGGCTCGGCGGTTACTGCATGGCGATGTTCCTCAAGCTTGAGGCATCCGACCCGGTCAGCACCAAGATCCAGTCCACCCCCGGCATTCCCGACTTCATGGACTGGAACCAGTTGACCGCCCTGCCGTTGTTCTGGGAGCCGTTCCGCCACTTCGGCTTCGCGGTCGTCGCAGTGGTGCTGGTGCCCACGCTGCTTGCATTGCTGATCGGCATCGCGATGTTCAAGCGGCGCGTGGGCGACGTGTATTTCTCCATCGTCACGCAGGCCATCGCCGCCATCCTGTCGATCCTCATCATCGGGCAGCAGGGGTGGACGGGCGGCGTCAACGGCATCACCGACTTGAAGACGTTGCTCGGCTGGGACATCCGCACCGACTCCGCCAAGCTGATTCTCTACTTCGTCACCGCCGGTCTGCTGGTGGGCTGCATCGTGCTCGGGCGCTTCATCCTGCGCTCCAAGCTCGGCCGCCTGCTGATGGCGATGCGCGACAAGGAAGAACGCGTGCGCTTCTCCGGCTACGACGTCGCCAGCTTCAAGGTGTTCGTGTTCTGTGTGGCGGCGGCCATGTCGGCCATCGGCGGGGCGATGTTCACGCTGCAGGTGGGCTTCATGTCACCGTCGTTCGTCGGCATCGTGCCGTCGATCGAGATGGTCATCTATGCCGCGGTGGGTGGACGCTTGTCGCTGCTGGGCGCGGTGTACGGCACGCTGCTGGTCAATTTCGGCAAGACGTATTTCTCTGAATCCTTCCCGCAGTTGTGGCTGTTCCTGATGGGCGGCTTGTTCATCGCCGTGGTCATGTACTTCCCCAACGGTCTGGCAGGCCTGTACGACAGCCATGGTCGCAAATGGCTCTCTCGGCTGCGGCAAGGCCGCCGCGGCGCGGCAAAGCCTGCATCCGGCGCCACCGCGCAAAGCTAACTCAGGAGCCCACCATGACCCAACCGATCGGCGTGGAAATGCCCAAGCCCGTGCTGGCGATCGAAGACCTGACGGTATCGTTCGACGGCTTCAAGGCGGTGGACAGCCTGAACCTGTACGTAGACCGCAATGAAGTGCGCGTGGTGATCGGCCCCAACGGGGCCGGCAAGACCACGGTGCTGGACCTGATCTGCGGAAAAACGCGCGCCACCTCCGGCAGCATCCGCTTCAACAACCTGGAGCTGACGAAGATGCGCGAGCACGACATCGTGCGCGCGGGTGTCGGGCGCAAGTTCCAGACCCCCTCCATCTACGAAAACCTGACGGTGTTCGAGAACCTGGAGATGTCGTTCCCGCGCGGGCGCAAGGTGCTCGGCGCGCTCGCCTTCCGCCGCACGCCCGACGTGGTGGAGCGCGTGGAAGCCGTGGCGCGCGACATCTTCCTGCACGACCTGCTGCACCAGCAGGCGGACCTGCTCTCGCACGGGCAGAAGCAGTGGCTGGAGATCGGCATGCTGCTCATGCAGGAGCCGGAACTCGTGATGCTGGATGAACCCGTTGCCGGCATGAGTGTGTCAGAGCGCGAGAAGACGGCAGAGCTGCTCGGCCGCATCAGCCAGGGCCGCTCGGTGCTGGTCATCGAGCACGACATGGAATTCGTCAAGAGCATCGCCCACCGCGTAACCGTCCTGCACCAGGGCAAGGTGCTGGCCGAAGGCAGCATGGACGCGGTGCAGACCGACCCGAAAGTCATCGAAGTCTATCTGGGCCATTGAGCCCCGGAGCCTCACATGTTCAACGTGACCGACCTCGTTTCCGGATACGGCCAGAGCCAGGTGCTCCATGCCCTGAACCTGCAGGTGGCGCCGCAGGACATCGTGGCCGTGATGGGCCGCAACGGCATGGGCAAAACCACGCTGTTCAAAACCCTGATGGGCATTCTGCCGACGCGCTCGGGCAGCGTGTCGATCGACGGCCAGGAGCTGACGGCACTGCCCTCGTTCCAGCGCGTGGCGCGCGGCATCGCCTACGTGCCGCAGGGCCGCATGATGTTCTCGAGCATGACCGTGCTGGAGAACATCCAGACGGGTCTGCCTGCGTCCGCCCGGGGGCGCGTGCCGGACGAGCTGTATGCGCTCTTTCCCGTGCTGTACGACATGCGCGCGCGCAAGAGCGGCAACCTGTCGGGCGGCCAGCAGCAGCAGCTCGCCATCGCCCGCGCACTGGCCACCAACCCGAAGGTGCTGCTGCTGGATGAGCCGACCGAGGGCATCCAGCCTTCGATCATCAAGGACATCGCGCGGGCGCTCAAGGAGATCCGCAAGCTTCGCCAGCTCACGATCGTCGTATCGGAACAGGTGCTCAGTTTCACCCTCGACATCGCCGACCGCTTTCTCGTCATCGACAAAGGCCGCTTTGTCTACGAAGAAACGCGCGACAAGGTCGATGCCGCCACCATCAGCCGATACCTCTCGGTTTGACCCACCTCACACCATAGGAGCAAGCATGCGTCACGGGGACATTTCGAGCAGCCAGGACTGCGTTGGCGTGGCCGTCGTCAACTACAAGATGCCGCGCCTGCACACGCGCGCCGAGGTGCTGGAGAACGCGCGAAACATCGGCCGAATGCTGGTCGGCATGAAACAGGGACTGCCCGGGCTGGACCTCGTGGTGTTTCCCGAATACTCCACGCACGGAATCATGTACGACGCCGCCGAGATGTATGAGACGGCGGCTACGATCCCCGGCGAAGAGACCGCCATCTTTGCCGCGGCATGCCGCGAGGCCAAGGTCTGGGGCGTGTTCTCGCTCACAGGCGAGCGTCATGAAGACCACCCCAACAAAGCGCCCTACAACACGCTCATTCTGATGAACGATCAGGGTGAGATCGTGCAGCAGTACCGCAAGATCATGCCGTGGTGCCCGATCGAAGGGTGGTACCCCGGCGGCTGCACCTACGTGTCGGAAGGCCCCAAGGGCCTGAAAATCAGCCTGATCATCTGCGACGACGGCAACTACCCCGAGATCTGGCGCGACTGCGCGATGAAGGGCGCCGAACTGATCGTTCGCTGCCAGGGGTACATGTATCCGGCCAAAGAACAGCAGGTGCTGGTCTCCAAAGCCATGGCGTGGATGAACAACGTCTACGTGGCCGTAGCGAACGCTGCAGGGTTCGACGGCGTGTACTCGTACTTCGGGCACTCAGCCATTGTCGGATTCGATGGGCGCACGCTGGGCGAATGCGGCACCGAGGAGATGGGCATCCAGTATGCCGAGCTATCGGTCGGGCTGATCCGGGATGCGCGCAAGCACCTGCAATCGCAAAACCATCTTTATAAGCTCCTGCACCGCGGCTACACCGGCACCATCAACTCGGGTGAAGCACCCGAAGGCGTGGCCGCCTGCCCCTTCGATTTCTACAAGACCTGGGTGAACGATCCGGCCGCCGCGCGTGCGCAGGTGGAGGCCCTCACCCGCCGCACTGCCGGCACGCCCGAATGCCCCATCGATGGCATCCCCCACGCCTGACGCCACTTCCTGAGGAGAAACCACCATGCAGCATTTCAAGATTCAGCCCGGCAAGCCGCTCGCAGAGCAGGCCGAACTCGGCCACAACCGCTGGCATCCGGACATCCCGTTCCTGTCCAAGGTCAAGCCCGGCGAAGAGATCATCATCGAATCGCTCGATTTTCTCGACGCGCAGATCCGCGACGACGACAAGATCGACGACGTGCGCGATGTTGATCTGACGCGCGCGCATCCGCTCACGGGCCCCTTCTACATTGAAGGTGCGGAACCAGGCGACCTGCTGGTGGTAGACCTGCTCGACATCAAGCCGGTCACGCCGATTGGCTTTTCGGGAGTGTTCGCAAAATCCAATGGCGGCGGCTTCCTGGCCGATTACTTTCCCGATGCCGACAAGGCCATCTGGGACCTGAAAGGCGTCTATGCCACTTCGCGCCATATTCCGGGCGTCAGGCTGGCAGGCCTGACGCACCCGGGGCTGATGGGCTGCCTGCCCTCGCGCGAACTGCTGGACGAATGGAACCGCCGCGAAGCACCACTGGCCGCCAAGGGCTTGGCCCAGCCGCCCGACCCGCGCACTGCCGTGCTACGCGGGGTTTCGGGTGCCGAGTTCGATCGCATGGCAGGTGAGGCCGCGCGCACCGTGCCACCACGCGAGCACGGCGGCAACACCGACATCAAGGATCTGTCGATCGGCACCCGCATCTTCTTCCCTGTGTACGTCAAGGGCGCCGGCTTCTCGATGGGCGACCTGCATTTCTCCCAGGGCGACGGCGAAATCGGTTTCTGCGGCGCCATCGAAATGGACGGTGCCACGCGTGTCGGGTTCGACCTCATCAAGGGCGGCATGGCCAAGTACAACCTGAGCGCGCCCATCTTCATGCCCAGCCCCGTCAAGCCGCGCTACGACCAGTGGCTGACCTTCGAGGGCATCAGCGTGGAAAACGGCACCAACTACTACCTGGATGCCACCGTCGCCTACCGGCAAGCGTGCCTGAAGGCCATCGACTACCTCACGCACTTCGGCTTCACCGCCAGCCAGGCCTACATGCTGCTGACGGCTGCGCCTGTGGAGGGGCGCATCGGCGGCATCGTGGACATCCCGAACTGCGCGTGCACGGTGTCGATTCCCACTGCGATCTTCGATCAGGACATCACCCCCAAGGGCATGCTGAACGATCAGTCGCACTGGGGCCGCAAGCCAGCCTAACGCCGATGACCAATACGCGCCGGCCAACGCTGCATACCGCTACGGCCGGCGCAGCAACGGAGGCATTCATGCCGCTCTACGACATCCGCTGTACCGCTTGCGAAGGCATTTTTGAGCGGCTAATTCCGGCTGCGAAACTGCACGCGCCCACCCCGTGCCCCTATTGCGACGAAGACACGCCCGCTGCACCCATGCCGACCGGTGGGCGCGTTGCCCTGAAATCGGTCGCACGCTGGCAACCGAGTTCGTTGCATGAGCAACTGGCGGGTAAGCCGATTACCGGGCCAGGCAGTGCCGGTGGCTCGGGCCGCCGCAACAGCGTCCTGCATGTCTGCGGCGGAAAGCATTGTTCGATCTGCGGTGTGTGACCCCAGACAACAGCGCTGGATGATTGCGGTCGATCTTCAGCTAGCACGCTCTGGCGCTTGGGCTGGGCCAATCCAGCGCCCAAGGCGCCTGCCTGGACGGCAGACGCCTTTGATTGCGCACTTGCCGGCTTACGCTGCCGCTTTCAGCCCCTCCATCGCCTCACGCACATAGGCGATCAGGTCCGGCCCCATCCATGGGCTGGCGGAAAGCTCGGGCTCGCGCTCCATCGCCAGGCGCACCTTGGCTTGCGTTTGCGGATCGTCACCTGCATACGAGCGGAACAACGCAATCCAATGCCGCGCAAGCTCTTGCATGGCCGGTGCATGCGGCGGCGTGCCCTTGGCCAGATGCTGCCGCACCTGCGCAATGAGGGTCGGCCACTCATTGGCACGCTTGCCGAAGTTCTCCCGCATGAACTGCAGCTCTTGCGCCGATAGATATTTCGCGTAGATCGCCAGCTTGGTCTCGTTGGCCGCCTCCATGATGAAGTCGAGCATTTCCAGGCTGATACCGGTGCGCTCCTGCAACGCCGGCTCGTTGATGTGCATCGTGTGCAGCTTGGCCGTGAGAATCGGGTCCAGCGCCGCATCCTGCGCGAGCAGTGCCATCCATTGCTTTGAGAGCGCCTGCGCCTCGCTGCTGCGTGAGGGCACCTGGCGCGTCATCGCATCCTGCACGGTCGACACCAGCGCCGCCCACCGTTCGTGGCGCGCGACATCGGCGTCCAAGCGCTCGGCGCGCGCGCGTTCTTCCTGCGAAAGATATTTGTCGTACATGGTCATCCATTCCAAGGTTGTGAGCCACTCGGTCAATTCGGGCTCCTCCTCGCGCATGAGCTGGCCGTGCAGCCGCGACAGCCGATCGCGCAGCACGCTGGCTTGCGTGATCTGCTGATCGAGCATCGCAATCTGCCGTTCCACGATCGTGGTCAGGGGGATGTCCGGATTGGCCAGGAAAGCCCCGACATCGGCCAGGGACATGCCAAAGCGCCGTAGCGCCTGGATCTGGTGCAGCCGGGCGACGTCAGCCTTGTCGTACAGCCGGTAGCCGCTGTCGGAACGGGCCGAAGGCGTGAGCAGGCCGATGGTGTCGTAGTGATGCAGCATGCGCACCGTGAGGCCGCAGCGTTTGGCGAGATCGCCCACTTTCAACAACATGGTTGCTCCTGTCTTCTGGCTTGGACACAGGCTAGGACCTCACACAGTGTGAGGGTCAAGCACGGCGTGAATGGATCGAAATGGACAGCGCCCCATGAAGACGCAGGCGCATCCGGCATTCTGAACCACGCCCCTCTGTGGTGGGGACCATGTCCCGCGAACCCGCGCCGCAGCGTGCGTCACAAAAAGTTCATTCAACTCTGTGTTCAGCGGGTCGTTTAGCGGAATGTCCGATCTTGCGTCTGCCGCCAACGTCATGTCTTTCTCACCGCTTCCCCTGCCCGCGGGCATTGCGCCAGAAATGCTGCGCACGGTATTCCAACCGATCTTCCGCCTGTCGACCACCGAGGTGCTCGGCTACGAAGCCCTGCTACGCGGGCCGGTGGACTCGGCCATGGAGTCGCCGGCGGCGCTGTTTGCCGCAGCATCGGACACAGCGGGCACGATTGCCCTGGAGACCACCGCCGCGCGCCTGGCCATCGCCAATTTCTCGGCGATGCGCCTGCCGGGCAAGCTGTTTCTGAACTTCAGCGCGCAGGGCGTACGCCAGTTGCTGCAGGACCATGCCCGCCTGTTGCACGCGATTGCCGACCACGACCTGCACCCCTCGCGCATCGTCATCGAACTGACCGAGCAGACGCCTATCGATGATCTGACCAGCTTTGCCGAGGCGCTGTCGGTGGCACGCGACTTCGGGCTGCAATGCGCGCTAGACGATTTCGGCACCGGCAATGCCAACCTGAACCTGCTGATCGAACTCACCCCCGACTTCATCAAGCTCGACAAGTATTTTGTGCGTGACATTGCCAAGCATCCGGCCAAGCTGGACATGGCGCGCACGCTGCAGCAGACGCTCAAGGGCGGCGCCACCAGCATCATTGCCGAAGGGCTGGAAACCGAAGACGAACTGGGTGTGGTGCGCGACCTGGGCATCCGCTTCGGGCAGGGTTTCTTCCTCGCGCGCCCACAAGACACACCCGCGAGCGACATGTCGAGCCACGCGGCACGCGTGCTGCAGTCTTCGCAGATTGCGGTGTTTCCGCAGGCTGTGCGCGTGGGCTGGCGTGCCATCACGGCCAGCAAGCTGCTGCGCGTGGCGCCCACCCTGCCCTTGCGCAGCAGCAACGACGACGTGCTGCACCTGTTCAACCGCCACCCCGATCTGCATGCCGTGGCGCTGCTCGATGAAGATGCACGCCCGCTCGCACTCATCGCGCGGCGCGCCTTCATCGACCGCTACGCCATGCCTTATCACCGCGAGCTGTACGGCAAGAAGCCGGCGCTGGTGTTTGCCAACCGGCAGCCGGTGCTGGTGGAAAAATCCGCCTCGCTCGAAGACATGTCGGCGCTGCTGATGAGCGAAGACCAGCGCTACCTGACCGACGGTTTCATCATCACCGAACATGGCCGCTACCTGGGCCTGGGCACGGGCGAGGAGCTGGTGCGCACCGTGACCGAAATCCGCATCGAGGCCGCGCGCTATGCCAACCCACTCACGTTCCTGCCGGGCAACATTCCGTTGAACCTGCACATTGAACGTTTGCTGGAAGCGCGCGCCGAGTTCTACGCCTGCTATGTGGACCTCAACCACTTCAAGCCCTTCAACGACCAGTACGGCTATTGGCAGGGCGACGAAATGCTGAAGATGGCCGCCGCCGTGCTGGCCACCGCATGCGAGCCCACGCGCGATTTTCTCGGCCACGTTGGCGGGGACGATTTCCTGATCCTGTTCCAGAGCGCCGACTGGCAGGCGCGCATCACGCAGGCCATGGCGGCGTTCAACACGAGTGCGCTTGCCATGTACACGCCGGCCGACCGCGCGGCGGGCGGCATCCATGCTGAAGACCGCAAAGGCCTGCCGGCGTTCTTCCGCTTCGTGACGATGGCGGTGGGCGCGCTGCACGTGCACCCCGGCGCCGCACGCAACAGCGACGACATCGGTACCGCCGCCGCCCTTGCCAAGCGGCGCGCCAAGCAGAGCGACGACGGTTTCTATCTGGAAGCCATGCACCCCACTCCGCCCATGCGGGCCATCGCCTGACACCTCCGGGACTGCGCTACAGCATCGCCGGAATCAGCCCGAGCAGTGCGGCCTTCACCACGGCATGCGTCTTGTTGGCGGCGTTGAGCTTGGTGATGGCATTGCGGATATGGAAGTTCACGTTGCGCTCGGTCATCTCCAGGATGGCCGCGACTTCGGCCGCCGTCTTGCCTTCGGCCGTCCAGTGCAGCGTCTGGCGTTCAACATCTTTCAGGCGCGTGGAGGCATCCGGCAAGACCTTATCGGCCATCAGCGCGCTGATGCTCGCGTGGGCGAGCTGGCTCAGCCAGATCATCTCCGGCTCGCTGGCGGCCAGTTCGTCTTCGGTGATGGGCGTGGCGCTGCGCACCAGGCTGAAGGTGCCGAAGACGCCGGTGTGATCCCGAATGGTGTGTGACCACCCGTGGTTGAGCCCGTGCTGGCGCGCGTCGATCCAGAACGGCGCGTCTGCCGTGGCGATGCCGGACCACAGCATTGGCTTGACGCAGCGCTGCCCAAACTGCAAGACCGGGTCGATGGCCGAATAGCCGCGCACGCGGTAGTGCTCGCGCCAGTGCTCCGGGTACGTGCTCCAGCAGAGGGTGTTGAAGCGGGTGATCGTCAGCGCTGCGCGCAGGGCGTAGGCGCAATAGTCGAAACCCAGCAGAGCTACCGCCGGTTGCAGGCAGCGGATGACAGCATCGACATCGCGCAGGGCGTTTAACTCGCGCAGCAATACCGCACGCCAGGCTGTGGCGCGGTCATGCGGCAATTGGTTGTGAGCGCCCATCGCATCGGCCTCCAGAACATACGCTGAATCGCCATGCCTATCTCAATCAAGCGGCTTCTCCCATTTCCAACCGGGCGGAAAGCGTGATCAGCCTTGCGTTTTGCTGAGGGCAATCGTTGGCGTGCTCAAACTATACATAATCCAAAACCCATTGCGCGCCATGCATCGCCAATGCAATTAGTGGATCTTCTCGAATATATGAATCGCTAATACAGCGATAAATGAATTGATAGCCAAATCGGTTTTGCGCAAAAACATACGGGTTATTTGAATGGGATGTTTATGTGCGTATGCCCGCAACCCTTGCAATCTTTCTCCCGGGAGAAGCCCTTTTTACACAGTCTGGGTAGGTGGAATTCGTATTGTTGGCTTCCGCCGCTGCTCGCCCGCGTGACTCAGGTGGACCTCCGCGCGCAATCCCCGGTCGCAGTGCCGTAAACGCCGCAAAGTGCACGCCGGCGCCACATTGCAGTGGTGCGCAAGTGCGACACCCAGCAAGGATTGCACCCCTGCCACGCGACAAAACGTCGCAGTAAAAATAACAATAGCGACGATGCACGTGCAGATTGATCGACGTTCGGAAAAATTGACATGTCAGATTTACACGCGCGTGTGGCGACTTGCTCCCACGGCGGAGAATTAGGGCAAGAACGGCTTTCTTATTGGGGTTTCGCAGCGTCAGCGAAACCCTTACAGTCTCGACCGCGACTCGCCCTCTCGATGTAGTCGAGACCCCAACAAGAAACACGACGGTACGAAGCAACAGGGTTTTTTGGCGCGTCTTCATCCTCGTCACTCCCCCGGTTTGTGGCGCTTTTTCAAATCCGGATTTCCCGGAATTGGCGGAGCTTTGCCCAAATTCAGAAATGTGACGCGGACTTAATGCGGCGATTGTCCCGCCCGACTGACCCACTTGCACAGGAAGTCCCGTTTCATGCGCTCCAATCTGATCTCTTTCAGCCGTTTTGGCCTGCTTGCAGGCGCGGCGTTTGCCCTCTTTTCGGCTGGCGCCCAGGCCAACTGCGTTGCCAATCCGCCCACGCAATCCAACACGACCTTCCCCGCCAGCCTGACCGGCAAGCTCGCGTATCACAGCTACGTCAACTACGGCGACGGCACCAGCCAGATCTTCATCTACGACTTTTCGGCACGCACGCTGCAACAGGTGTCGAAGGCGGCCTGGGGCATCCAGGACCCGATGAACGCCGTGTTCAGCCCCGACGGCAAGTGGCTCGCCTTCATGGGCATCACCAACAACGCGTGGAACGTGTTCTTCTGGCAAGTCGGTTCGACCAGCATGCCGATCAACCTGACCAACAGCACCGGCCAGACGCGCAACGAAGACCCGAAGTTCAGCGCCGACGGCAAATCGCTGTTCTTCAAGCAGAACGGCGACGTCATGCAGGCCGCGCTGTCGTACACCAGCTCGGGCCCCGTCCTCACCTCCACGGTGAATCTGACGCGCACGGCACCGACGCTGGAAAACTCGATGCCGTTTGCCACGCCTGACGGCACGGCCGTCTACTACACCACGGGCACGGGCTCGGGCATGGGCCTGTACAAGCAGACCGTGGGCAGCACCACCAAGGTGGCGTTCGACACGCCGGCGGGCCTGGCGACGTACTACCCGATCGTGCGTGCCGACGGCACCGTCTTCTACGCCCGCTGGCACGACGCGACCAGCCAGGCCGACCAGATCTACACCAAGGTCAACCCGAGCGACACGCCCAACCAGCTCACGCTCAACGACTGCAACAGCAACAACTCCGACCCGTCGCCCGTGAACAACACGAACTACGTGTTCTTCTCGTCGACAAGCGCGGGTGGCTACCAGCTTTACCTGGGCGATGCGAGCACCGGCCAGCGCTGGAGCCTGTCGCAGTTTGGCGTGAACTCGGACACGACCAAGGCCAAGCTCGGCTCGAACTACTACGCGGGCGCACCGACGGCCGCTGCACAGGCTGTCACGCTGCTCTCGCAGGGCAAGCCGGCCAGCGCATCGTCGAGCTACAGCGCGAGCCTCGGTCCGGCCTACGCGTTTGACGGCAACACCACCAACACGCGTTGGGACTCGGTGGAAGGCGTTGCAGGCGCGCAATGGCTGATGGTGGATCTCGGCTCCACCCGCACCATCACCGGCGTCGACCTGTACTGGGACGCAGGCGCCAAGGTGTACTACATCCAGACCTCGAATGACGGCGTGACCTGGACGAACATCTACTCGACCTCGAGCGGCGCTTCGTGGGGCCACACGTCGCTGGCCAACCTCAAGGGCAGCGGCCGCTATGTGCGCATGTACGGCACGCAGCGCGCCACGCAGTGGGGTTACTCGCTGGATGAAATGCAGGTGTGGGGTTACTAAGCGGCAACACCTGCATCGGCTGACATGACAAACGCCCCGATGGCTTCGGCCATCGGGGCGTTTGTCATGGATGCGATGGGCGGGCCGCATTGGGGCCTACCCCTAAATTGTCAAAAGCTGAACATTCAGCCCAGGCACGACTCGGCACGATGGCGTCTCCGCACCACGCCCGAGGATGCACGATGCCCACCCGTAACCCGCCGCACACCCCTGCGCACGGCATGAGCCGGCGCGATTTCCTCACGCTTGGCACCGCCGCTGGCCTTGGCGCGCTGGGTCTGAGCCTGCCCGAAGGCGCGCACGCCGCCGCGCATGCCCCAGACGCCAACTGGCATGCCGGCCAGCTCGCACACCTGATTCCCGCAGCCAGCCACGACCGCTTTCTCATCAAGGCATCGTTCCAGGCACCGCTTGCGCATGCGCCGTGGCTGATGGTCAACCGCAAGCGCGTCGCGGGCGAGCAAACCGATGCCGCCGGCCGCTTCTGGCGCTTCGACGTGCGTGGCCTGCAGGCCGCCACGCAATACACGCTGCGCATTGTCGATGCGGGCGGCAAGCCGCTGGCCGACGCGTGGCCGCTGCGCACCTTCCCCGCGCCCGATGCCACGCCCGCGCACCTGCGCATCCTGGCCTACACCTGCGCCGGCGGTTTTGACGGCCCGCCGGTAGCCGGCAAGACCGCGTGGCTCGATATGACCGCACGCAGCCGCCTGCTGGCGCGCGGTATGTCGTTCGCGCCCGACACCATCATCGCCAACGGCGACCACATCTACTGGGATCTGCAAACCTCGCAGAACAAGCCCTTCGCGCGCCAGGTGCGCGAGTTGATGTGGGCCAAGTTTGGCGGTGCGCTCGACACCTCCGTGCCGATGTCGCATCCGAAGAACGAAGCCATCTTCACACGTGTGTGCGACTACCAGATCAGCGGGCTGTACGGCACCACGCTGCGCTCCACGCCTGCGTATTTCCTGACCGACGACCACGACACCTTCGAGAACGACGAGTTCGACGACAAGGTTGCAACGCTGCCGCCGGAGCCGTACGGGCTGGTGGGTGCAGAGCTGACGCAGCGTCGCTACTACCCCGAGTTCCTGCCCGACGCCAACCGCCCTGTGTGGCTGCCCGGCGGTGACAAGGCCGGCATGCCGCCTGACACCAACAGCGCCTTCGGCACGCTGCGTTACGGCGCGCTGCTCGAAGCCGTGCTGTACGACTGCAGGCGCTTTCTCGACAACAAGGGCATCCACGCACGCGTGGTGCCGCAATGGGTGGAAGACTGGCTCGTGGCACGCACGCGCGCCGAAGACACCGCGCATTTCTTCCACGTGCCGTCGCTGCCATTTGCGTATTCATCGGGCAAGCTGGGCGACTGGTATCCGGACCTCCTCGACAGGAAGACCGGTCGCCTCGTGGCCAACCAGCCCAAGCCCGGCTGGCAGAGCGGCTGGCATGCTCAGCACCAGCGCCTCGTGGCCGCGCTTGCCGCGCAGAAGCAGCGTGCGGCCGTGATCGTGCAGGGCGACTTTCATGCCTCGGCCGCCGGATCGATGTCGCGCTCGCGGGACCTCGTTTTCGCACAGCCCGTGCACACGGTCATGACAGGTACGCTCGGCACCGGCGACCTCGCCTTCCCTTCGGCGTTCCGCAGCATCGAGACTACGCCGGCGCTGTCCGTCGCCATGCAGGAAGCGCTGCGCCCGACGGAGAAAAACGGCTTTACCATCATCGACGTGACGCCAGAGAAGATGACCTTCTCGCTGTTCATGTGGCGCCCGCCCGAGCCGGTGGAAGCCATCGATACGCTCCAGCCGGCCCTGGTGTACGAGGTGCCGCGCCTGGCTTGAGGTGTCAGTGCAACAACAAGGAGACGCATGACGAAGATCTGCATCGTGGGCGCCGGCTCGATCGGCTGCTATCTGGGTGGCCGTCTGCTGGCGGCCGGCGCCAACGTTACGCTGGTCGGCCGCGCGCGCATCGGTAACGAGCTGCGCGCGCACGGCCTCACCGCAACGGACTACCGCAATGGCCGCTGGCACGTGCCGCCAGCCGAGGTGCGCTACGTGACCGACCCCACCGCAGCCGCCGATGCCGATCTCGTGCTGGTCACCGTCAAATCCGCCGCCACGCAATCCGTCGCCGATGCGTTGAAGCCCGTGCTGCGCGCGGGCGCCATCGTCATCAGCTTCCAGAACGGCCTGGGCAATGCCGACGTGCTTCGGGCCACCCTGCCGCAGCAGACCGTGCTGGCCGGCATGGTGCCCTTCAACGTGATGCAGCCCGGCCCCGGCGCCTTCCATCAAGGCACGGGCGGTGCGCTGGAAGTGGCGGCATCACCCACGCTGCAAGCATTTCTCGGAGACTTCCTCCGCGCGGGTCTGCCGCTCACGGAACGTACCGACATGCGCGCCGTGCAATGGGCGAAGCTGCTGCTCAATCTGAACAACGCCATCAACGCACTGGCCAACCGGCCGCTGAAGGAAGAACTGTCGCAGCGCGCCTACCGGCGCTGCCTGGCGTTGGCGCAAACGGAAGCGCTGCGGCTGCTGTCGCGCGCAGGCATCCAACCCGCCAAGCTGACGCCCATACCGCCCACGTGGATTCCACGCCTGCTCGCCACGCCCGATGCGGTGTTTGCGCGACTGGGCGGCAAGATGCTCGCCATGGATCCGCTTGCGCGTTCGTCTATGTCCGACGACTTGGCCGCCGGACGCCTGACCGAAGTCGACTGGATCAACGGAGAGGTCGTGCGCTTGGCGCAGCGCCTGGGGCAACCCGCCCGCGTGAATGCACAACTGTGTGCGATGGTGCACGCTGCGGAATCTGCCGCCACGCGCCCGAGCTGGTCGGGCAACGATCTGCTGGCGGCCTTGCGCGCGGCACGTTAATCGGCGCCGGCTTCGCTCGCGCCAAGCAACAGCGCCATGTCTTGAATCTCGATGTGGCCATAGCGCAGGCGGATCGCACCGAGTTTGACCAACGCCTGCAGCTCCTTGCTGAGCGTCTGGCGGCTGATGCCCAACATCATCGCCAACGCATCTTGCGAGGTGGAGATGCTTGCGCGCCCTTCTGCCGATAGCGACACATCGCCGTGCGCCAGTGAAGCTATGCGCCGCGCCACGCGCGCCCGCGTACCATGCAGCGCTGCACTCGCCAGCGAGCCGTAAGCCAGGCGCAAGCGCGTCGCTACCAGTCGCGCCATCGCTCCGGCAAATGCAGCATCGCGCATCAATGCTTCAAAGCGCGCCACGCTCACACCCAGCACTTCCGAATCTTCCAGCGCGATTGCGCAATGGCCGCGCGGTTGCTGGTCCAGCGTCGACACCCCGCCAAACCAGTTGCCAGGCTCCACCAAGGTGAGGATCGCCTCGTCCCCGTCGGCATTGAAGATGGAAAGCTTGAGCGCGCCGCTGGCCACGCCAAAAAACGCGTGGGAACCGGCTTCCATCGGATCGCCCTGGCGAAAGAGACATGCGCCGGCTGCGATGTGCAGGGGTACGGTGGCGGCAAGCAGCGCATCGGCAACGTACGGCGCGAGGCTCAGAAACCAGGGGTTGGCGGCAAAGGCGTTCGTCACGATTCAGTTCCCGGCCGTCACGCCCCGCGGCCCAACACCCACCCTATCGACAACACATACCGGCTGCCACCCGCCACACGCGTCACGCTGTGCTCGCACGCATCGGGCCGGAACAGCTTGATGCGCCGCGTCTGGAAGATGGGGTTCGCGCAGACAAACTCGCCGCCCGAGCGTGGCGACTTCAGCACGATGTTCAGCCGATAGTGTCGGCCGTTGGTCACGGGATCGGTATGCGGCGGAATTTCCGAACCGTCCGGGTAGCGGATCAGGTAGCTGTCGAACGGGATGGGCCACGGCGCGGTGGCCAGCAGCATCTTGTCGTAGCCCGTGCCCTGCCGGCCGCGCTGCCAGCGGAAGGCCGTGCTGAAGAATGCGCGCAAGGAAGACATGGAAGCGAAGCAGCCCCGCAATGGAATCCGGGGATGGTAGCCGGGAACTATCGGCGCTTGTCGAATTTCTTCCAGTACTCGAACGGCTCCTGGTGGCACTCGTAGTCCAGCTCGGCCACGCGCGTGTGCAGGCGTTCCTGCACCTCTTGCACGGCGAGGTTGTAGACCACGGGGCCGATCTCTTCCAGGAAGAAACTGAGCAGCGCACCGGCCTGGATGTTGCCGATATGCTCGTCCATTTGCTCGGTGAAGTAGCGCTGGATGGATTGAACGGCCTCTTCGCGGACGTCGCGGTCAAGTTCGATGGGCATGCGCAGGGCTCGCGGTGGCGGATGAAACCGCCAGCTTACTGCCCACGACCATATGCATCCAGCAGCTTGAGCGTCACGCCGTTGGTCCAGCCGAAGCCGTCCTGCAATGGGTATTCACCGCCGCCACCGCCGGTGCCCGTTCCATCGACGATGTATTTCTCAACGAGCTTCTGCTGGCTGGCGTAGAGCCGCTCGACGCTGCCCAGAAAGCGCTCGCCGATCGCCTGGGCAAGCGGCTGCCAGCCGTATCGCTGCGCGCCGCGCAATGCGATCCATTGCAGCGGCGCCCAGCCGTTGGGCGCGTCCCACTGCTGGCCGGTCTTGAAGGTGGTAGTGGACAACCCACCCACCTGCAGCAACGCCTGCTGGGTCCATTGCAATGTCTTCCACGCGCGGTCTGGCCGTGCGGCGCCCACGAACAGCGGATACGTCATCGCGGCTGACTTGTTGTCGCGCATGCGGCCAAGCTGCCAGTCGTAATCGGCGTAGTAGCCGGCGGGGTGCCACAGGTAGCGCTCGATGGCGACGGCACGTTTTCCGGCGCGCACGGAATATTCCACCGTACACGCCAAATCGCGCGCCGCTGCGCAACCGCGCGCAATGGTCTTCTCCAGCTGGAACATCAGGCTGTTCAAATCCACCGGCACGATCGACGTGGTGCGGATGGTGCCCAGCGTGGCGTTGTCGCCAAACCAGCGCGAGCTGAAATCCCAGCCGCTTTCGGCCGCCGCGCGCAGGTCGCGCCAGATCTCGTTGGCCGGGCGCCCGGGTGTTTGCTGCGCGGTGGTCACGTCTTGCAGATAGGACTCGGGGCGGGGGGTGTCCTGGTCGTCCCAGTAGCGGTTGAGCACGGTGCCGTCACGCATGACGACGACATTGTTGCTCGCCTGCCCGGCAGGCGTGGTGGTGGCGCCGCGCATCCAGTACGCGTACTCCTTGCGCAGTTGCGGCAGGTAGCGCTTGAGCGCCGCGTCGCCCTCCTGCTGTGCGGCAAGTTCCACCATCAACGCGAAGAACGGCGGCTGGGAGCGGCTCAGGTAATACGTGCGATTGCCATTGGGAATATGGCCGAACTGGTCGATGGCATAGGCGAAGTTGTCGAGCATGTTGTCGACGAGGTCTTCGCGGCCGGCCTCCTGCAGGCCGAGCATGGTGAAGTAGGTGTCCCAGTAATAGCCCTCGCGAAAGCGGCCGCCGGGTACCACGTATGGCTTGGGCAGAGGAATGAGCGAGCTGTTGTCGGGCACGGTGGTTGTCGTGCGCGTGAGTGCCGGCCACAGCCAGTCGATGTGCGCGCGCAAGGACTGGCCCGCAGGTGGCGTGACGGGTGTATCCACCGGTGGCGTGAAGTACTGATCGACAAACGTCTTGAGCGAGAAACCCGGCACGTTCTTCTGTGCCTGATACGCCTGCAGGATGAATGCCGGCGCAGCCTTGGGTACCGCATCGACAAACGTCTTCTGATCCGGATACACCTGCGCGGTCTGCACGGCCACGAACAAGTCGCCGTAGAGCTTGTCGGGCGACGGTGGCAACGCGACACCCACGCCAACATCGGCCAACGCAGACGCCGCCGCCAAACTGAACGCCAGCCATGCGGCAACATGGGCCGCACAACGCCGGATCAAAAAGTGAGCCTGTCGATGCATCGTCATCTCCTGCCTGGTGGACTCGAAGCCAGTCCAGAAAAGGAGACGCCGACAGCGTTGTCAAATCGACAGGTTTTGCGCAAAACGGCGGCGCACCGAAGCCCCAGAAAGGGCGCCATATCGGGCTCTGCGGGCAAGCAACTTGCTGACGCACGCCGCGGCGGTTTGCATGCGAGCATGCGTGGCCTATCGTGTAACCAGCACGGTCACATCCCACGTCACGCCGGGGGCTCGCATGGGCATCGAACTGAACCACACCATCGTCTGGTGCCGCGACAAGCAGAAGTCCACGCGCTTCCTGCGCGACATCCTCGACCTGCCCGAGCCGATCCCGTTCGGCCAGATGCTGGTCGTCCCGCTATCGAACGGCGTGTCGCTCGACTTTTTCGACAGCGATAAGCCCATCGCCAAGCAGCATTACGCCTTTCTCGTCAGCGATGCCGAGTTCGAGCGCGCGTTCGAACGCATCCAGGCAAAGGGACTGGCGTACTGGGCGGACCCCGCCAAGAGGCGCCCAGGCGAAACCTATGGGCACAACGGCGGGCGCGGCCTGTACTTCGACGATCCGGATGGGCACTTTCTGGAGATCATGACGCGGCCGTATGACCTCGGTTCGTAAGCTCGCCTACCATGAGCGGTTTGATGGTCCATCTGCGCCCTCGCCAACATGGTCAATTCTCCACTTGCCCTACGCCCGCTGGGGCCGATGCTGCGGCGCTGGCGCACCCTGCACCGCATCAAGCAATTGCACGCTGCTGAACTGTTTGGCGTCACGCAGTCGACCATCTCGCGGTGGGAGGCCGGCGTGCGACACCGTCGTCATGCTGTGGGATGAATATGAAGCGGCGGCCACGCCGGAAGCACAGGCCGTGAAGGCGCTGGACAAGCTGGAGACCATCCTGCAGCACAACCAGGGCGCAAACCCGCCGGACTTCGATTACGCATTCAACCTCGGGTATGGGCAGCGCTACATGCAGGCCGCGCCGATGTTCACCACGTTGCGCGGGCTATTGGATGCGCAGACGCGCCAGCGGACGGCGGAATCGACCAACGCAGCGGGCACAGACGCCCCGCGCACTGCCCCATAGCACGCCTGCACGAGGGTGTTCTTCTACGGCACGGCGCAAGTCAGCGCTTCGGATTGCCGTGACCTTGCGTGCGACGCGACGCTACACCCCTGCGGCCGTGTTGGCAGCATCGGCAGCGCAGATCCGGTTGCGCCCCTGATGCTTGGCGTCGTACAGCGCGCGGTCTGCACGTGCGCTCAGCCGGTCGAACGATTCATCGGGTTGCCACGCCGCCACGCCACCGCTGATGCTGTAACGGCACGGCTGCGTACCGGCCAGGACAACCTGCTCGGCAGCGGCTTTGCGCAAGCGCTCTGCGAGGTGCATGGCGTTGCCGCTGTCCGTGTCAGGCAGCAGCAGCGCGAACTCTTCACCGCCAATGCGCCCGAGCACGTCGGTTGGGCGCAACTGTGCTTGCGCCATCTGCACAAATGCGCGCAACACCGCATCGCCCGAAGCATGGCCGAGGGTGTCGTTGATGCGCTTGAAATGGTCCAGATCGAGAATCAGCAATGCCAGCGGCCTGGGGTGCCGTTGCACACGGCTGACATGGCGGCGTGCCAGCGCCTCAAAGCCCTGGCGCGATAGCGCACCGGTCAGGAAATCGCGATTGGCCGCATCGCACGCGTCGGCCAGCAGTGCGTCATGCACCATCAGCATGGCCGACATTGACAGGACGGGCATGATGGCCGCCGCAACCACGAGCAACAGCACGCTGCCGGCGGTGGCAAACATGCTCGGGCTGGAGGCTGCGTCCAGCGACAGGAAATAGATGCCGCGTGCGAGCTGACAAACGCCGAACACGAAAGCGATGATGGCCGTGACCCGATACGGATAGGTCGGTCGACCGGCGGGCGAATGGCGCACCAGCATCCACACCAGTGCCATACAAAACGCGGCGGAAAACAGCGTGGTCGAAAACACCCGCATGGGAATGCTGTCAACCGCGTAGCGCCAGTAGATGACTGCCAGCCCCACCGCCGTCACGCCTGCCAGCAAGATGGGCCACTGTGGCCGGCGGCCGAGAAAACGCGCACAGCCCGCGTAGTACGCAGCACCACCCAGGGCCAACAGGACATTCGCCACGACGACCGACAGGCCATCGGGAATCTTCCCGCGCAGCAGGATCAACGGCAACGCCAGCACCACTGCCAAGTTGGCACCAAACCATTCGGCAATGCCTGCCTTGCCGGCGCGCAGCAACGACCCCAGCAGCCCCAGAAGCACGAAGCTCATCAGCGCCGACGTGGCAATGGCGACGCCTGGATCCAGCATGAGCACTCCCCGGGGTTTTGAGCGGGAGGATTCTACGTGAGGGTGTTGCTGGGCAATATCACCGGACGGGGGGGCAAACCATGTTGCGCTGATCAACGACCGCGACGGCGTGTCTTTTCGTGCGGCGTCTTCATTTCCGGTGATTTGTCAGATTTGTCAGCGCTGCGACCGGAGAACCAAGTCACCACGCCTGTCACCAGCATGACGAGCCCCATGACCAACGGGATCAGCAGAGCGCCCCACCCGCCACCTGCCCGCATCCCCTGGCTCACGCCGGACACGAGAAAGAGGAAAGCAACCAACCCCACCGCAATCAACAGCAGGCCCAGGAGCGCCGAAAGCAATCCTTTGGTTGAAGCCCTCATGGTGCCTCGCTCCAGATTGAAGAATCGAAGTGCTACGTCGCAAGCCGCACGTGCACCATCAGGCGGCCAACGCTTCGTGCATCACGCGTGGCCTGAAAGCCGCGAAACAATGGCACCCGGGTTCTTGATTGCCGGTGCCACTGTGACGCCCGTCACCCCATGCCGCTGCAACGCCTGCGCAACAAACCCCGACGCCTTCATGTCTTCGACAAAGCCGGCGACATATGCCGCCGCCTGCGCCCCCCGGCTGGTCGGCACGCCCATGGCCTGGCGAATGACCATGAAGCGCTCATCCAGCAGGCGCAGACCCGGCACGTTGGCGGCATCGGCTTCGAGCTGTTGCTTGACCCCCGCAGCCACCTCGCTATGCGAGTCCAGGAAGGTTTGCACCACGGCGGGCGATGTGGGTGCGCGGACGATCTCCGCGTGCTGCAATTCACGCGTGAGATACAGGTCGTACGCACTGCCCTTGCCGACGACGACGCGGTTGCCCGCGCGGTCCACATCGGCGTTGGTACGGATGGGCGAATCGTTGTGCACGAGGTAGTAGCCCTCGATCAGCAAATAGGGTTCGGTAAAGGAAATGCTCGCAGCGCGGCGCGGGTCGATGGCAAAAAAACCGATGTCGGCCTGCTCTTGCGAGACCACGTCGACCGACTTGCCGGCCGCATCGACCACCACCAGCTTCAACGCCACACCCAATCGTTGCGCCAGCGCGTGCGCCAGATCAACGGACACACCGGCGGCTTGTGCGTGCGCATCCAGCTTCGCCAGGATCGGGTTGCCCGTGTTGATGGCGGCGCGCAGAACAGCAGTGGGCGCAAGTGCTGCAAGCAAGGTGGCGTCGATGGGCATGGCGGGTATCGGCTAGGGGGTGAGAATGCGGCAGATCTTGGAGATGGCGTCGAGCGTGCGGTCACTGCAACGCTTGCATTCTAGTGCCACCGCACAGGGTTCAGGGCTTGGGGCCGAGATCGTCTACCGCATGTCCGCCGGCGGACTGCAACGCGGCTTCGGCGGCGTCCAACTGGGTGGGCTCGGCGTCGATGGTCAGCAGAAAGCGCCCGCCGATCACGACGTTCTGGAATTGACGCTCGTAGGTCTCGGCGTTCGCGCCGCCGGGCTGGTGGCTCAGAACAGCGCCATCTGCCGCATCCCGAACCCAATCGCTTCTTCGACCCGCATGCGTGCGTGCGTGAGCGACCCCTCGATGCCCGAGAGCGTGCCGGCCAGCCAGCGGTAAAGAAGCGGCGCCTGACCACGCGGGCTCAGGTGGATTTCACCGAGCTTCTTGCCGCGCTTGTCGCGGTAGTAGTGAGAGCGGTAGCCGCGTTCCCAATGCGTGATGGGGCCGCGCCATCGGCGCAAGCGGCGGGGTTTGGTGGGGGAGGTTTCGGCCGGTGATGCCGACACGGGTTCCTCCCAGCCGAAAGCGGGTTTGGCGAACAGCGGCAAACCATCCAGATCGGGGTAGAAATCCATCGTCGTATGCTCAGCTAGCCGCGCCGCCGCAGGCTTTGCAGACAAACACGGCGCGTAGCCCGCATGATACCTGGGTTTATGGCAGACAGCACGTGCAAACGCCCTAACGGCGCGCATCGGCACAACGTTGCGCATGCCGGAGAGTCCGCGCTTGGGTATGATGGCCGCTCCCAATCTCATGACACGCGGCAATCGACCGGTACCCAGCATGAAGAACGCCTTTAACACGTTGATGACACCCCGAATCGCCTGCGCCCTGCTGTTGGCGGCAAGCTGCGCCACCCAGGCCCACGCCCAGGAAGGCGCCTTCGCGCCGCTGCTCCGCCATCTGGCGGATCGCCTCGTCACCGCTGACCAGGTCGCGCTGAGCAAATGGGACAGCGGCCAGCCGGTCTACGACCCGGCGCGCGAAGCAAAGGTCATCGCCAATGCCTCTGCGCAGGCGTCTGCCTATGGCCTGGCGGCGGCGGATGTGAGCGATGTCTTCACAGACCAGATCGAGGCGAACAAGGAAGTGCAGTACGCCCTGCTGAACGACTGGCGCCGGGCCGGTGCCGCACCCACCGCGCAGCGGCAGAGCCTGCCGGAGGTGATCCGCCCCAAGCTGGACGAGCTGCAGAAGTCCATCCTGCAAACGTTGCGTGATGCTGCCCCGGCGCGCAGCCAGGCGGATTGCCCGGTGCAGGTGGCGAACGAAATCGGCCGCCTCGCGCATGAAAAATCGCTCGACAGCCTGCATCGCATTGCCTTGGACCGTGCAACGGCACGGCTGTGCACCACCCGTTGATCCCATGAAAAACGGCGCGGCCCTGATCGGGCACGCGCCGCAACGTCCACGACGCTCTTCTGACAGGAGATCAGGGCGTAGGCGTCCAGCTCGCGCCGTTGCCGTCCTTGAAGGCGGCGAACACCTTAGCGGTGGTGTTGAGCCCGCTCAGGTCAATGGCGCTGGTGGCGTATTGGGTATCGCGCCCCGACATGCTCAATGCATTGCCGGCGGCATCCATACTCAGCCATTCGCGCCAGCCTGCGGTGGCGGTTGGGGTGCCAGGGTACGGTGCCATGGCGCCGTTGGTGTTCGGGTCTTGCCAGCCGCCGCTTGCGATGTGCGCGCCCATCTTCGTGCCGATATACGCGGCAGTATCGCAATACAGTTGGGCATTGCCGAAACTGCCGGTGCCGGTGTACTGCTGGGTGCAGTAGCTGTTAGCGGCCTGGGTGGCCCCCGTCAGCGACCGTGCGAGATAGGTGGTACCCGCAGGCACCGTGGCATCCGCCGTCAATGCGCTGTTGAGCACCACGAAGCCCGGATAACCCGTGGCTGCACGTGCCTGGATGATGGCGTTGACCGTGTAGCCACTACCCGAGCCCGCAATCGGGTCAAACGTCGTATGCAGCTCGCTCTGCTCGAACAGTGCCGCATAGGGCGAGCCCCAGATGAAATCCACGTTGCCGGCAATGTAGGACTTGTAGTACCAGACCCAGCCCTTGGTCTGGACCGTGTCCTGCGCGCTCAGGAAGTTCATGAAGCTGGCCACCATGCGGCTGGCAGTCAACGTTGACGTGTTGTAGTAGAGCGCCTCGGCCTGGTTGTTGAAGTTCGACTGTCTGACGTGCGCGTTCTGCAACGTGAAGTTGGTGAGCTTGAGCAGGTCGGAGCCCTCCACCAGAAAGACGGATCTGCCACCGCCCAACGCGCGCCGGGTGCCGCTGCCTTCCGTGGTCAGCGTTGTGGCCGGCGCTGCCTTGCTGCCACCGGTGCCTGGGTTGTACGACTCGGAGTTGTCCTGGTAGACGATGGTGCCCGCCTGGCTCTGGCCCGAGATCGTCAGGTTATTCACGTTGCGCAGGAACAGCTGCTCGTTGTAGCTGCCGTCCTGGATCGTGATGGTCTTGCTGGCAGACGCATTCGCGCTGCTGTTGCGCATGATCCAGTCGAGCGCGCCCTGCACGGAGCGGAAGTCCGCCGTGCCGGTACTGGCAACCGTCACAGCCGTCTGGGATGCCGGCGCGGGCTTGGTCGTGAAGGTCCACGCCGTGGGCGAGGTGATGCCGGCAAACGCGGTGCCGTTCATCTTGCCGGCCAGTACGCCGTTGTCGATGGTGACGTAGTACTTGGTGCCATTGCTGAGCATGTTGTCATGCAGGCGGATGGTGGCCGTGTTGCCGGAAATCGTGACCGGCGTGTAGTACACATACCGCCACTGGGTCAGCCCGGTGTTGTTGCCCAGCGTGTCGATCTCGGTGTTGGCGGCCGGCATGTAGGTCTGCGTTTCGCCGCCGGCGGTGACCAGCGCACCGCTGATGTCGATCTGGTCGACTTGCGCGCCCGTCGTGGCATTGAAGACCTTGATCAAGCCGGTTGTGCCCAATGTGGGTGTGGCGTCAAAGCTGAGTTGCAGCCGGGTGTCGACATAGGCGGCGGTTTCTCCATTGGCAGGGACAAACCCGACCGCGCTCGTCGAGCCGGACGACGAACCGCCGGAAGACCCCGACCCGGTGGAAGCCGCTGCGACAGCCACGGACGTACTGCAACCGCCCTGGGGCGCACACCCGGACACCCCTTCGCCGGACGTCGAGACCGAGCTGGTAAGGCTACCGGCGGTGGTGGCCGTGGCCGTCAGGGTGACGGTCGCGGCGGCTCCGGCGGCGAGCCCGGCGGGAATCGTGCACGTGAGCGTACTGACCGCCGGGCCGCACGATGCGCCCTGCGCGTTCACCGCGATACCACCGACGTTGCCCGGCACCGTGGCCACCAGCGACACGGTATCCCCGGTGGCGCCGCTACCGTTGTTGACGGCAGTGATCGTCCAGATCACCCGGTCGCCGACGGCGGCCGTCGTCTGGCTGGCGGTCTCGGACACATTCACAGAGGCGAGGTTGGCCGTCGTGGCCGAGCCGCCGCTTCCGCCGGTGGCGGTGCCGGCGGTGGCGTTGCCGCCATCCCCGCCGCAGCCCACCAACAGCAGTGCTGGCAGGGCCGCAGCCAGAACTGCGTACTTGAACGTTCTTGTCATGGTTGTCTCCTCTTCTTCTTTTGGTATGAGGCCGGACGCAGCCGCGCTCAATGCATCGACATCGGCGCATTCACTGCGGGGAAGTCCACGAACGCGCTCGAACAGTCATAGGGCGCCGGGGTTGCGGTCCGGTTGTCGAAGATGTGAACGTGGTTGAGGTCCTGCCCCGCGAGCAGCAGGCTCGCAAAGGACACCGGGCCCGAACCCATGGTCAGCTCCGCATAGGACGGCACAGGATTCGTCAGCTTGGTCGTCGCCCAACCCGGCAGAGAATCGAAAACCACGTTGTCGAAGACGACGTTGTAGAGATAGTTGAACTGGCTTTGCGACTGGTAGCCGCGCAGCAGCAAGGCCGCGTTGGCGCCGTCATAGATGGAGCCGGCCACATCCAGGTAGCGGAAATTGCGCACCGTGATGTCGTGCAGGTTCGGATAGAGCGCCTTGGCCGAACCCGAGGCATCGCCGTAGTACGGGTCCATCACGATCGGCTGCTGCAGGCGCCGTGCGCACACACCGTCAACCGTCACGTTCTTGACTTCACCGCCACGGCTGTCGTCGGTCTTGATGCGAAAGCCGCTGGTGGCGCCCATATCGAAGCCATCGATGGTCAGGTCGCGGACCGTAATGCCGTTCATGCCGCTGTCGGTCTCGCTGCCGAGCGACATGCCGTGCGTGAAATAGAAGCGGTTGTGCAGGATCTGCACGTTGGAAACAGGCCCCGTGGTGCTGGCGTGCGACTTGATGGCGATGCCGTCGTCGCCGTTGCTGATGTGGTTGAACGCGATGAGCACGTTCTGCGATTGGCCTGGGTCGATGCCGTCCGTGTTCTTGACGGTGGCGGGCGTAAAGCAGGTGCTGGGCGTGGTGGTGTTGGGCGAACCCGAGACGACCGGCATCGTGTTGGCCGCGCACTGGTAGCCGGCCACCGAGTATTCGAGCGAGGGCGTCAGGACCTTGGTGCCCCAGGCGGTCACGCCGCTGACACCGCTGGTGACGACGTGGAACTTCGGCGCGTTCTGCAACGTAATCCGATACAGGCTGAAGTTGCTGCCGCCATTCACCTGGATCAGGCGCGGGTTGTTCTGGCTGGCGTTGCTCATGGTCTTGGTTAGCGCGCCGATATCCCACCACGTGAGCTTGTTGGCATACAGGCCGGAGGTCAGCACCTCGCCGCCGCGGCCGTCGATCACACCGTCGCCGACCACGCCGTTGCCATTGGGCGTCGTGGTGATGAGCGCATTGCAACCGTTGTCGCTGCTGGCGGTTTCGCCGCAGTTGTTCTTGCCGCTGATCTGGTAGTCGGAAGGCTTGCGCGAGGCGAATAGCGTCACCCCCGCATCGACCCATAGCGTGACGGAGCCCGCGAGCGTGATCGGGCCGCTCAGGAAGGCGTTCTGGCCCTGGCTGCCCTTGACCAGCTTCACAGCCTGCCCGGCAGGACAACCGTTGATGGCCGCCTGGATGTTGGCGGTGTCGGGCTGGGAGTTGGCCGGCGGGGCATCCACAGAAGCGTCGAGCAACCCCTTGCTGTTCTTGGTCAAGCTGGCGCTCAAGGTCGCGCAAACCGTGGTGGGCAGCGAGGGCTCCTTGCCTTGTACGGCCGGATCGGAAAGCGCCGTGGCGGGCCAAAGCGTATTGGAAGTTGTCGTGGATGTACCCGTCCCAGTACCGGTGCTGGTGCCGGTGCCCGTTCCTGGGCTGGTGCCCGCCCCACCACTGCTGCTTGCGATGCTGCCGCTGCTGCTGTCACCGCCCCCGCAGCCGGCCAATGCCAGGCTGACAGCCAGACAGATCAGCCCGACGCAGGCACGCGCGGGCCGCATCGCTCTCGAATGGTTCATCGTGTTGTTCTCCTCGTTCTTCGTATGGGTGTGAGTTCAGTGCGCGCGCTGCCTGCTGGACGGCCGGACAGAGCGCGTTTGACAGAGGCAGACGCGCGTGGGCATGCGGGTCGCGGATCGACGGATCAGCACGCGCCGGTGCCGCGCGACAACGTGCGTCGGGAAGGCGTGGGTAGCGAATGGGCGCGAGTGGGCGCCCACCGCCTGCGGCGGGGGTGTTCCATGTGTCTCCTCTCTGCTTTTTATGTGGGCGACTGCCGCGAGGCCTGCGTTGTTGCAAGCAAACAGCGCGCTGGGCCGCCCGTTTTCTGATATATCAAAATCTATTAATTGATATATTAGAAGTCAAGGCAGGGTTTTCCCGGCAGGCGCGCAGTGGCGGCAACGGGGAACAAAAAAAAGCCGGCCCAAGAGGACCGGCTATTCGACGCTTCGGGGAGGTGCGATGTCCCGGCGCCGCGGCGCCGGGATGTACGTCAGCCCAAATCCACAGGCACAAAGATCTTCGTGTCGTCGCGCTGCACCAGCAGGGCGACATGCTTGCCGGCACGATCCACCAGCGTGCGCAACTCCTGCACCGACGATACCGGCGTGCCGTTGAGCGACAGGATCACGTCGCCCGGTTGGATACCGACCTTGGCCGACGGGCCCGTCACGTCCATCACCACCAGCCCGCCGGGCAGGCCGTTCTGACGCTTCTCTTCCGGTTGCAGCGGTCGCACCGCCAGGCCCAGGCGGCCTTGGTCCGGCGCAGCCTTTTCACTCGACGCCACCTTGGCGTCTTTGGCGGCGCCGACGGTCACCGTCAGTGTGGTCGGCTTGCCCTGCCGGATGATCTGCAGCGGCACGGTGGACCCCGGCTTGATGTCGGCCACCTGCTCGGGCAGATCGCCCGACCGGTCGATACGTGCATCGCCAATCTGCAGGATCACGTCGCCAGGTTGCAAACCGGCCTTGGCCGCGGGGCCACCGTCTTCCACCGAGTTGACCAACGCGCCTTCTGGCTTGGGCAGCTTGAAGGAATCGGCCAGCGACTGGTCGACCTCCTGCACCGCAATGCCCAGGCGGCCGCGCGTGACCTTGCCGGTGGACACAAGCTGCTGCTCCACCTTCATCGCCACATCAATCGGCACGGCAAACGACAGCCCCTGGTACCCGCCGGTCTGGCTGTAGATCTGCGAATTGATGCCGATCACCTCGCCGCGCTGATTGAACAGCGGGCCGCCCGAGTTGCCCGGGTTCACGGCTACATCGGTCTGGATGAACGGCACATAGGTATCGTCCGGCAGCGAGCGCGACTTGGCACTCACGATGCCCGCCGTGACGGTGTTCTCGAAACCGTACGGCGAACCGATGGCCAGCACAGGCTCACCCACCTTGGTGTTGGCGGGGCTGCCGATCTGCACCACCGGCAGATTCTTGGCCGAGATGCGCAGCACTGCCACATCGGATTGCTTGTCGACGCCGAGCACCTTGGCCTTGAACTCGCGGCGGTCGGTCAGCTTGACGTTGACCTCCTGCGCGCCATCCACCACGTGGGCGTTGGTCAGGATCAGCCCATCGGCCGAAACGATGAAGCCCGAGCCCAGACCGCGCACGATCTGGTCGCCGCGCTGCTGCGGCACCTGCGGCATGAAGCGCTTGAAGAATTCGGAGAACGGATCATCCGGGCTCATGCCGGGCGGCAGGCCCTGCATGCTGGTGCGCTGCGCATGCGCGGTGGTGCTGATGTTGACCACCGCCGGGCCGAAGCGATCGACGATGCCGGAGAAGTCCATCGGCGCGGCCACAGCGATTGGAGCCGCACCGGAAGCGGGCGCGGTCGTTGCCGTCGCGGTGGCCACGGGCGCAGCCACCGCGCGCGAAATCATGTCTTTCTGCAGATAGGCATAGCCGCCTGCAACGGCGACCACCGCAGCCAGGCCAGCCGCACTGCGTGCCAGGGTTTGACGCGTCATTGTCGTGTCCTCTCTCTTGCTTAGCACGAGGGTCACGACGTGCGGAGTCGCCTGTCGTGCCCATCGGTTGAAGGCATCGTAGGCGGGCAGACTTAAACGAGACTTAAAGGTGGACGGCGCACCCGGACATCACATGAAACAAAGTGTTTCTACGCGTTGGCCTTGAATGGAAAGCGCAGCACCACGCGCAAGCCACCGCCCTCGCGCGCTTCCAGCGCCAAGGTTGCGTCATGCGCCTGTGCGATTTCTCGGACGATGGCCAGCCCCAGGCCGCTGCCGCCCGTGGGGGCCTGCGCAGGCCGATAGAAGCGATCGAGCACGCGTTCGCGTTCCTCCGCCGGGATGCCGGGGCCATTGTCCTCAACTACGAGCTGCGCGCCGCCGTCGGACGTGTGGGCCGTCGACACATCGACGCGCGCACCGCGCGGGCAGTAGCTCAGCGCGTTGTCCACAAGGTTGACCATCAGCACGCGCAGCGCATCGGCATTGCCGATGACGGTTGCCGGTTGCGACTCCACCGCGATTCCCAGATCGATGCCCTTCTGCACGGCCGCCGGCGACAGCTCGGCAACCACGTCGGTCGCCACGGCATCGAGCGCCACCGACGCGCGTTGCGTATCGGCGGCGCCCGGCTCCTGCCGGGCAAGCGTCAGCAACTGGCCAACAAGGCGGATCATGCGTTCCACACCGCGATGCAGATCGGCATGCGCGGCACGGCGTTCGTCTTCGTTTTCAGCGCGGTCGGCCACCTGCAACTGCAGCTTGAGCGCAGCCAGCGGCGTACGCAGCGCGTGTGCGGCATCGGCAACGAACGCGCGCTGGTGCGCAAGTGCGGTGCCGAGTCGTGCAAGCAAATCGTTCAACGCATTCGTCAGCGGGCGGATCTCGTCAGGCAAACCCTGCGTGGGCAATGGCGACAGCGCCGCCGCATCGCGCGCCTGCACCTGCTTGGCCACGGAGCCCAATGGCGCCAGCCCACGCCCGACCGCCAGCCACACGATCCAGCCCAGCAGCGGCAACAGGATCAACAGCGGCGCCACCGTGCGCAGCGCCATGCGTGCTGCCACCTCGTGCCGCGCGCTATATGGCTGTGCGATCTGCACCACGGCGGGCCCGAAGGCGACGCTGTAGATGCGCCACGGGCCCTCCGGCGTGTTCGCGTCGGAAAAGCCCAGCTCCGCCTGGTCCGGCAGATCGGGCCGCGCGTGCGAGAGATACAGGCTGCGGCCGGTGCCGTCCCAGATGCGGATCACGACATCGTCGTCACGCGCAATGCCGGCGAGCGCCGGCGGCGGCGGGTCGATCCACTGGCTCGGAAGCGCGGCGGCCACCTGCTGCATTTGGTAGTCAAACAGCGCGTTGGCTTCCTGGCGCGCCTGCGCGTAGATCAGGCCGGTGGCGATGACGATGCCCGCCAGCAGGCCGCCGGCCAGCCACCACAGCAGGGTTTTACGGATCGATTGCATGGGTTATTGGTGCGCGTCGCCGTCAGCAGGTTCCGCAGGCGACGTTGACGCGGCATGATCAGGAGACGCGAGCGTCTCACGCGGAATCACATACCCCACGCCGCGGATGTTCTGGATGAAATGGCTGCCGAGCTTCTTGCGCAGCGCGTGGATGTAGACCTCGACCGTGTTGCTGCCGACCTCCTCATCCCAGCCGTAGAGATTGTCCTGCAGCTGCGCGATCGACCAGACCTTGCCCGGCCGCGCGAGCAGCGCATGCAGCACCGCAAACTCGCGTCCCGACAGCTTGACCGGCACACCGGCGCGCAGCACCTCACGGGTGACAGGGTTGAGCAGCACCTCGCCATGGCGCATGAGGGGATCGGCGCGGCCGCCTCGCCTGCGCAGCAGCGCGTGCATGCGTGCCGCCAGTTCCTGCAGGTCGAAGGGCTTGACGAGGTAGTCGTCTGCGCCGGCATTGAGACCGGCCACGCGGTCGGCCACCGCATCGCGCGCGGTCAGGATCAGGATGGGGATGGCGATGCCGCGCTGGCGCAGCTCGCGCACCACGTCGAGCCCGTCGCGCTTGGGCAGGCCGAGGTCGAGCAGCATGAGGTCGAACAGGGTGGTGCCGGGCTCTGCACCGGCGGCGCCAGGCGCCGTGACGGCGTGCACAGCGGCCTCGCCGTCGCGCACCCAATCGATGGCAAAACCGTCGTGGCGCAAACCCTTGCGCACGCTGTCGCCGATCATGTCGTCGTCTTCCACAAGAAGCACACGCATCGCTGTTTACCTGGGGTATTCGAGAAACCTACACTGGAGCCTACGTGCTGGCATGCATCCATGCCACCTCGCCCTCATGCCGCCGAACGCATCATAGCGCTGTCGGTGTGCACGCCGTCTGCGACGGGCCTGCCTCCGTACGGCGGTGTCGATCGCGTACCCGACACGCCAGCCGCGTCTCTGGCGCCTCTGACGACACGCTGCCATCACCTCCGCGTTCCCCGCCACCCCAACCGAGTTGTGTTTGCCGCCCTGGAAAAACACCGGCCCGCCCCGTGGAAGCCGACCCGTGCCAATGTCGTGACGCTTGGCACCTGTTTGCCAGTGGAGGCGAGTGCCACGATGACGTCGTAGGCGACCTTCAATTGCATGCGCCTTAACGTCAAAGGAGAACCAAGATGCCGCGCAGACTCTCGGACCAAACCTTGAAGAAGGGCAACGGGGAAATCGCAATCACCTTCCTGCAAGACGGCTTCGGCAACTTCCAGGCAACCAGCACCAATGACGCAGGTGACGGCTCGGAAGCGTGCACGGTCACGTTGCATTACACAGGCGGCTCTATCGAGGGCAAGACTGGCAACGGCCACGGACACGCAGAAATGGACGCCCTGCACCAGTTGTGGGTGGACGTCTGCAATAAGAATGTGGATACCTTCGTGACCTACTCGCGCAACCTCAAGCTCGACTGCGTCGACAAGCCGTGTTGCGTCAAATGCTCGACGGTGCTTGGATGGATGGGGGTTGTGCCGCGCACCACCGCGACGGAGAAAACCCCGTACACGATGGGCAAAACGTCATGGAACGTCAGCACTGACGTACTGAACCTGATCCGCGAAATTACGAGGGTGCCCACCGATGCCTTCCGCCAGTTCGCCAACATGAGCCAGTCTGACGTCCGCAAGCATCTCTAGCAGCACGGCCGCGTCACCCCGGGTCCGCCGCGTCGATGCCGGAGCCAATCAAGGCCAAGCCAATCAGTGCCCTTGCAGCGGACGGACCCGGTTATCAAGTGCGGAGGTGTCGACGGCGTCTTGAATCAAAAATAGGCCGGAAGGGCTCTTTGTGGAACGGCTGTGCGGGCGGCTCGCGCTGTGTGCAAGACCCCCCGCCACATCACCCCCGCATCAGAACCCGCCGGATTTGATCAACTGGTTCAACGCGCCGATGTTCAGGCTGCCCCAGCCCGTCGGGTAATCCCAACCCTGGGCCGCGGTGTAACCGTATCCCTGGTAGCCGTTGTTGCCCGAGACCACGTCATAGCGCAGCAGCGACGCGTTGGCCGGAATCGCGCTGTACAGGCGCGCCGCCGGGAAGCCCAGGTTGCCGTTGGCCGCCAGCAGCCGTGCCCAGAAGCCGACAAAGATCGGCGATGCCAGGCTCGTGCCGCCGATCTGCTGCAGTTGCCCGTAGTTGTAGATGTAGGCGCCGGTGCTCTGCGCCGCGTCGAACGACACATCGGGCAATAGGCGCGCATTGCCGCCCTGCCAGCTCGGCGCCGGCAAGATCTGGCTGATGCCGCCGCCCGTGGCCCAGAGCTTGCCGTTGCCGTCCAGCCCTTCGTTCCACACGGTCTCGCTGGCGAAGCTCGAGCCACTGGTGTAGAGCGTGGTGCCGCCAATGGCCAGCACGTGCGGCGACGATGCGGGCCACGACACGCTGTAGTTGCCGCCGTCCGGATAGCCGCGGTTGTTGCACTCGTAGACGCCCTCGTCGCCGGAAGATACGGAGAACGTCTGTCCCTGCGCGGCGGCTGTGGTGAAGATGGCCTCTTCGGCGTCGAGCGTGCCGTCGGCGCTGGCGTCGTTCTCGCACCAGCCGAGCGACACGTTGATGATCTTGGCGGTGTTGTCGGTCACCGCCTTGTTGAAGGCCTTGGTCAGGCCCGTGTTGCCCGGCGCGTTCAGGTCGGCCATGTAGAAGGCCAGCCTGCCGACCGCGCCGCCGGCCGCTCCCACGATGGACTGGCTGTCGAGGTTCCACTCGCCCTGCCCTTCCTGATCATCGGTATAGTTGCCGCCGGTGCCATTGGTCTTGATCGTGGTGGTGGATACCGTGGCGTAGCCGTTGTTGCTCGTGAACGTGCGCAGGTCACGCAGCGTTTGCGATACACCGCCGATGGTGATGACGCCGACGGTCGTGCCCGCCGCCGTCGGCACACCGGTCGCCCCATACAGCGCCGGGAATTCCTTCGGGTAATGGCCCGTTGCGGTGCCCGCAGCCAGCGTGCGCGGCTGCGCCACATCGCCCACGCGAAGCAGCGGACGCGCACGCGCCACGTTCTGCAGCCCCAGCACCGAGCCGACGATGCCGCCCAGCGCGCGCGGCACCTGTGCCTTGCCGCTGTTTGCAAACCCGCTGCGGCCAGCAAGCTGGTAATGCACCAACGGCGTGTTGAACGCCGCCTTGACCGTGCCCGCCGTACCGCGCGCCGACACCAACAGCCGGTTGGGTGCCACATCAATGTCGATAAAGCCGTTCTGCCGCAGATAGCCCACCACGGCATCCACCTGCGCCTGCGTGGGCGCATGGTCGGCCAGGAACTGCTCGCTCGTCAGGTACTTGCGGTAGTGCGGACTGCGCGGGTCGTTCACGTCGTGCGCGAGCGTCTTGAGCTTGGCCTCGTTGCGCAGCTTGAGGCTGATCAGCACGTCGGTGGTCTGGCCGGGCGCGACCTCGCTGGCGGCGCCGCGCGCCATGAGCTGCGGGCCGGTGACGAAAGCCTTGGTGTGGGTGTCGACCCAATCGGTGGCCGCATGCAGAGGCCCGGCCGCGAGCACCAGCGGCCAGGCATAAGCCAGACGACGGCACAGGGTGGAAGAACGCTGCGTGAGGAGAGCGGTACGGAGCATCGGATGTCCTTTTGAGGAGTACGACGTTGCAGAACCACGCCGCTTGTGACGACGTGGGCGTCGTTCACCGTATCCAACGCGCTGCCCTCTCAACAGTGCAAAAACAGTCAGTTGCAGCCGGAGCGCACTGCATCTAGCAACCCCTCGCCGGGCGGTTGCGCAAGGCTGCGCTTGCCTTTATCGTGATGCGATCCGCCATTCGAACCCGCGCGCAGATGAGCGCCCAGCAAGCCACTTCCTCCGCCACCCCTGATGCACCAACCGACCTGCGCGAGCGCATTCGCGCGGCGCGCCCGTCGCTGTCTCCGGCCGAACGCCAGGTGGCCGACTGGGTGCTGCGCCAGCCCGGTACCGTGCTGAGCCTGCCGGTGGCGGCCATTGCGCGTGAAGCCGGTGTCAGCCAGCCGACCGTGATCCGCTTCTGCCGCTCGATGGGCTGCCATGGCCTGTCGGATTTCAAGCTGCGGCTGGCGCAAGGCAACGTCGTCCGCGATACCGCGCCGGCCCGCATCGCCTCCCCCTCGGGCATGCGCGTCCTGCAGAACGCCATCGATTCGCTCACCACGCTGCAGGACCGCTTCGACCCGCGTACGCTCGATGCAGCGGTGGCGCTGGTCGACAGCGCCCAACGCATCGACCTCTACGGCTTCGGCAGCTCTGGCGTGGTGGCGCTCGATGCACAGACGAAGTTCTTCCGCTATGGCATTCCCGCGAATGCGTACAGCGATCCGTATCTGGTGTCGATGTCGTTGAACGTGTTGCAGGCGGGCGACGTGGTGATCGCCATTTCCAAATCGGGCGCGTTGCCCGAACTGCAGACAGCGGTGGAGCGCGTGCGCGAACTGGGCGTGCGCGTGATTGCCGTCACAGCGCCCGGCAGCCCGCTCGCGGCCCTCGCCGATGTCGTGCTGCCGGCCGGGGTGGACGACGCCGTGGCCGACCGTTCGATGGTCGCGCGCCTGTTGCACCTGGCGCTGCTCGATGCGCTGGTGCTGGAAGTGGCGCTGCGCAAGGGCAGCGCACTCCAGCGCGCCGATCAACCTGAATAAAGCTGCGTCAGTGTCCCTGGGCCACCGCGTGGTCCAGGGCAGCACAGAGCCCGATCAGCCCCGGGTACGGTGAATGAATCACGTACACCGGGATCGATGCCACATAGGCCGAGAAGCGGCCCTTGTCTTCAAAGCGACGCCGGAACGGTGAGTTGGCAAACGCCGGCCCCAGACGCGGCACGATGCCGCCGCCGATGTACACGCCGCCGCGCGCACCCAGCGTGACCGCCAGGTTGGCGGCGATGGTGCCGAGAAACGCGCAGAACGTATCGACGGCATAGCGGCAACGTGCGTGGTCGCCGGCGGTGTCCTCCATTTCGCCGAGTGCGATGGCGGTGATGTCGGCGGCGCGGCGCAAGGTGGGGCCTTGCTGCCAGAGGTCGAAGCACGCACCGAGCGCCTCGTAGATCAACTCCAGGCCCATGCCGGAAATCAGCCGCTCGGCCGACACATGACCGAAGCGCTCGCGTGCGAAGCGCCAGATGACAACTTCCTCGTCGTTCATCGGCGCAAAGGCAACATGCCCCCCCTCGCCGGCCACGGCAATGTAGCGGCCCTCCGGGGTGGGCACCAGCGACGCAACGCCCAGGCCCGTGCCGGCGCCCAGCAGCGCCCGTGGTGCATCGGCCACGCTGGCGCCCCCGCCCACCTGCTCCAGCTCGTCTGCCGGCAAATACGGCAACGCGTGCGCCAGCGCGGCAAAGTCGTTGAGCACGACGAAGGTGTCGAAGCCCAGCGACTGGCGCATCGCCTCGATCGAGAACGCCCAGTCGCGGTTGGTCATGCGAATCTGGTCGCCCAGCACCGGGTTGGCGATGCCGATGGCGGCATGGCGCACGCCAACGGCTGCGATCTCCGGCGGCAGCGATGCCAGGTACGCGCGCATGGCCGCTTCGAGCGAAGGGTAGTCATCGCCGGCCAGCACACCAATGTGGGCCAGGCGCATGGGCGCCATCTCCAGTGCAAAGCGCACGTTGGTGCCACCCACGTCGGCCACCAGCCGCGGGTAGGCCAGCATGTCGGCCAATCGGCCGGCCCCAGTGCCCGCGTTCACTTCATGCAGTCCAATAGACATCGAGCGGCACCTCCCGCTGATGAATGACGTAGCTCACCGGCAGCGCGCGCTGTGCCGCGCCTTGCGCGGCCTCGTCGAACACACTGCGCTTGACCGGCCCCGAGATCGACAGGAACAACCGCCGCGCTGCACACAGCGCAGACAGATTCAGGCTGATACGCCGATGCGGCGCGGCGCCCGGGCGTACCGGCAGATACGCCGGCGCATGCGTGCGATCGATGCCCTCGTTCAATTCAGGCGCGTCAGGAAACAGCGATGCCGTATGCCCATCGTCGCCCATGCCGAGAATCACTACGTCAGGTTGCTGAAACGGATCATTGGCGGTCGCCACGCATGCATCCACGTCAACCGATTCGCCATGCACGTGCGGTGACAACACCAGCGGAAAAAAGCGCGCCGCTGCCGCCGCATCCTGCAACAGGTGCTCGCGGACCAGACGCGCGTTGCTGTCGGCGTGCCCGGGCGGCACGGCACGCTCGTCGACCAGCGTGATCGATACATCGGCCCAGCGCAGCGGCAACACGCGCAGCGCGGCAAACAGCGCAATGGGCGAACGCCCGCCCGAGACCGCCAGGCACACGCTGCCCTGCGCGTTGATCACGTGGGTGAGCGTGCTCGCAATGGACTGGGCGAGCGCCTGAACCTGCGCGGTGGCGTCCGGAACTGCGTGCCAGCGCACTGGACTCATGTCACATCTCCTCGTGCCAGGCCGCGTTGTCGCGCGAGAGCAGCGCGCTCGATGCCGCCGGCCCCCAACTGCCCGCGGTGTAGCCCTTGGGTGGAATGCGGGCTTCGTTCCACGCTTCAATGATCGGCTCGACCCAGCGCCAGGCTTCAGCCTGTTCGTCGCGGCGCACGAACAGACCGAGCTTGCCGTTGACGGCGTCCATCAGCAGACGCTCATACGCGCCGGCGTGGCGCACGCCGCCGTGGTCGGTAAAGTCCAGGTCCAGCGTGGACGGCTGCAAGCCCAGCGCCGGGCCGGGCGTCTTGGTCAGGAACTGCAGGCGGATGCTTTCTTCCGGCTGCAGTCGAATGACGAGACGGTTCTCCGGAAACTGGATCAGCGGCTTGGGAAACAGCGCGTGCGGCACATCGTGAAAACGCACCACGATCTCCGCCAGCCGCTGCGGCATGCGCTTGCCGGTGCGCAGATAGAACGGCACGCCCGCCCAGCGCCAGTTGGCAATTTCGGCCTTGATCGAGACGAACGTTTCGGTACGGCTGTCCGGCGGAATGCCCTGCTCGCGCAAGTACCCCTGCACCGGCTGCCCCGCGATGGCGCCTTCGAGATACTGCCCGCGTACGGTCTTTTCGGGTACCTCTTGCAGCGGGATCGGCTTGAGCGCCTTGAGAATCTTCAGCTTTTCGTCGCGGATGGCGTCTTGCGACAGGCTCGACGGCGGCTCCATGGCGACGATGCACAGCAGTTGCAGCAGGTGGTTCTGCACCATGTCGCGCAACGCGCCGACGCCATCGTAGAAGTCGCCGCGCTTTTCCACGCCAAGCTGCTCGGCAATGGTGATCTGCACGTCCTTGATCCACTCGCGGCGCCACAGCGGCTCGAACAGCGCGTTGCCAAAGCGGATCGCCATCAGGTTCTGGACGGACTCTTTCCCGAGGTAGTGGTCGATCCGGTAGATCTGGTCTTCGGCAAAGAACTCGGCCACGGCGGAGTTGATGCGCTCGTTCGAGGCGAGATCGGTGCCCAGCGGCTTTTCAAGCACCAGCCGCACATTGGGCGTGTTCAGCCCGACGCGGGCGAGCTGCGCGCAGATGTCGACGAAAATGCCCGGTGCGGTGGCAAGGTAGCAGACCGTTACCGGGGCGCGGTCCTCGCCCAGCGCAGCGGCCAGTGCATCGAACTGCTCGGGTTTGCGGGCATCGACCTGGCTGTAGACGATGCGCTCGGCAAACGAGGCCCAGGCGTCGTCGGAGACGGGCGCGCCGGAGTACAGGCGCATGGTCGGGCGCGTTTCGCGCTCCAGCAGGGCGAGGTAGCCGGCTGTCTCCAGCGGCTGCGTGCCAATGGCGAAGATCCGCCCGCGCGAGTGCAGTTCGCCGCCCTGATGCGCATCGAACAAGGCCGGAATCAGCTTGCGGCGGGCAAGATCGCCCGTACCGCCGAACAACACCATGTCGAATGCGGGCACCGACATCGTCATCTCCTGTGTGTGAGCCATCGATTAGGCTAGCCTAGCTGACTAGCAAGACAACACGCGTTTTAAGCTCATTTTGTAGTATTACTACATCGTGAGCAAGGCGTTCGTGAAACTGCCCGGGCAAGCGTTTCTCGCGAAACTTTTGCCGCAGGGCATGGGCTCTGGCGTGTCTTCTGGCACGCAATTCGCGTGCTCGGCCCTGCGATTGGCGCTGCATCGGATGCGGTACCTGTGGAAAACCCTGCACCACATCCGGCCCATTTGTAGGAAAATTACAGCATTCCGTCCCGCCCGGACCCATCCCCCAGGAGAACCCGCATGGCCCTGCACCGCACTTTGGCCGCCGTCACCCAGCGCATCATCGACCGTAGCCGCGGCCCCCGCCAGGCCTATCTGGACGTCACCCGCAAGAACGCCGGCCGCAGGGTCGAGCGTACGCTGCTCTCGTGCACGAACCTCGCCCACGGTTTTGCGGCCATGCCCGGCGAAGCGAAGATCCGCCTGAAGGCGCTGGAGCGGCCGAACATCGGCATTGTCTCGGCGTACAACGACATGCTGTCGGCGCATCAGCCGCTGGAGGCGTTTCCGGCATGGCTCAAGCAGGCGGCGCTGGACGCCGGCGGCACCGCGCAGTTTGCCGGTGGCGTGCCCGCCATGTGCGATGGTGTAACGCAGGGGCAGGACGGGATGGAGCTGTCGCTGTTCTCGCGCGACACGATTGCCCTGTCGACGGCCGTGGCGCTGTCGCACCAGATGTTCGACGCGGCGCTCTACCTGGGCGTGTGCGACAAGATCGTGCCGGGGCTGGTGATCGGCGCGCTGTCGTTCGGCCACCTGCCCGCCGTGTTCGTGCCCGCCGGCCCGATGACCACCGGCATCAGCAATGATGAAAAAGCCCGTACGCGCCAGCTTTACGCCGAGGGCAAGCTCTCGCGCGCCGACCTGCTGGAAGCCGAGTCCAAGTCGTACCACGGCGCCGGCACCTGCACGTTCTACGGCACGGCCAACTCCAACCAGATGCTGATGGAAGTCATGGGCCTGCACCTGCCGGGCACCGCCTTCATCAACCCGAACACGCCGCTGCGCGAGGCGCTCACGCGAGAATCGGCGCGCCAGGTGCTCAAGCTCGTCTTCAGCGGCGACCAGTACACCCCCATTGCCGACGTGCTGGATGAACGTGCCTTCGTCAACGGCATCGTCGGCCTGTTGGCCACGGGCGGCTCGACCAACCACACGCTGCATCTGATTGCCATGGCGCGTGCGGCCGGCATCCTCCTCACGTGGGACGACTTCAACGAGTTGTCAGGCGTGATTCCGCTGCTGGCGCGTGTCTATCCGAACGGCAAGGCCGACGTGAACGAATTCCAGGCCGCAGGTGGTCTCTCCATCGTGATTCGCGAGCTGATCGATGCCGGCCTGCTGCACGACGACGTGACGACGATCATGGGCAAAGGCCTGCGCCGTCATTCGCAAGAGCCCTTCCTGGAGGGGGACAAACTCGTGTGGCGCGATGGCGCCGCCGCCTCGCTCGATACCAATATCGTGCGCGGCGTGGCCGAGCCGTTTTCGCCGGACGGCGGCCTGCGCGTGCTGGACGGCAACATCGGGCGCTCGGTCATCAAGGTGTCGGCGGTCAAGCCGGAACATCGTTTTGTGGAAGCACCCGCACGCGTGTTCCTTGCGCAGGACGACCTGATCAACGCCTTCAAGGCCGGCGAACTGGAGCGCGATTTTGTCGCCGTGCTGCCGTATCAGGGCCCGGCCGCCAACGGCATGCCCGAGCTGCACAAGCTCACGCCGACGCTGTCGGTGCTGCAGGAGCGCGGTTTCAAGGTCGCGCTGGTGACGGACGGCCGCATGTCGGGCGCCTCGGGCAAGGTGCCGGCCGCCATTCACATCACGCCGGAGGCGCTCAACGGCGGGCCGCTGGCGCGGGTGCGCGATGGCGACATCGTCGTGCTGGATGCGGAAGCCGGCACGTTGTCGGTACGCGTGCCAGAGGCGGAGTGGAATGCGCGCGAGGTCAACACGCCCGATCTGTCGCATTACCACGCAGGCGTTGGGCGAGACTTGTTCTCGGGCTTCCGCCGCAATGTATCCGCGGCGGAAGAAGGTGCCTGCACGTTGTTCGTGTCGGCGGGCGCCTGAGTTGATGGCAAAACGGCCGGCCCGATGCGGGGCCGGTCGCGTTTACAGCATCGATTTGTCGACCGAGATACCCAGCTCACCGGCCATCTGTTCGACAAGCGCCTGAAGCCTGGCCACCTTGTCGGCCAATTGCTTCTGCTCCGCCTTGAGCGCTTCAAACTCAGACGGCGCGATCGACTCGTCAACGGCGCCGCCCTGCCGCATGTCGGCTTGCGTGACTTCACCGCACAGCAAGTGCATCCAACGGCTTTCACGCTCCCCCGGCATACGCTGCAGCTTGACGACATAGGGCGGATCGTTCTCCGCCAGTTCATCCAGAAACGCTTCAACGGATGAGATGTCGGCAAAGGCGTGGAACCGCGCCGCATTCAGTCGCAGCTCGGCTGCGGTCTGCGGGCCACGCAGCAGCAGCACGGTAAGCAACGCGATGGATTGGCTCGGCACACCGAGCACGCGGTTCATGTTGTGCTCGAAGCGCGGCACGCGGCTGCTGCTGCCTTCCATGACGAGGCTCAGCGATTTCAGCCCGTCAATGGCCGTGAGAATCTCGGCTTCGGTGACAGACATGACCGGCGCGCGTGCGGTTTTCTGATTGCAGCCGGCCGCCAGCGCGTTGAGTGTCAACGGGTAGGTGTCGGGCACCGTGTGCTGCTTCTCGACCAGAACGCCGAGCACGCGCCCTTCAAGCGCGGTCAGGGTACGGATGGCGCGACGCTGCGGCGCGTCGGAATGGATGTTCATGATGGGACGGCGACGGATACGCTCGGTTGGGGCAAATCGGGTCGCAAGCCTGTGAGGCCGCGACCCTGGATCCCAACATCATATCCGCCATGCGCGGGCAGGAGCCTGCGCCCGCGCACGGACAACCGAAGCTCAGCCCTTGGCCGGGCCGCGCACCAGCAACACCGGCGTGGTCGCCTGGCGGATGAACTTTTCGGCCACGCTACCCAACATCGCATGCGCCAGACCACGGCGGCCGTGCGTGCCGATCACCACCACATCGGCGCCACTGCGCACCGCTTCGCCTTGCAGGGCAGCCGCCACATCCTCACCCACGTTCTGGGTTTCCACCAGCACCGTTTCCTGTTGCAAACCAGCAGAGGTGAGCGTGGCGGCAGTGTCGGCCAGCAACGCTGTGCCGGCCTGGATAAACGACTTGCGCAGCTCTGTCGGGTCGTAATAGCCGACGTCGAACAGCATGGCCGGGCTGTCGACGATATAGACCGCACGTACGGTGCTCTGGAATGCCTTGGCCAGGCGCACGGCCTCGGCCAGGGCCAGCTTGCTGGTTTCGCTGCCATCAATGGCGACCAGGATCTTCTTGTACATGGTTCAAGCCTCGCAGGAGAGTGGTTGTCGGAATACTGCGCTGGGGCGGCGCCTCGGCCACCCACACGCTATTCTGTGACATCGACCGCCCATTTGCGTTGCGCCAAATCAGATGGCCGCGACCATGCGACGCAACAATGCACCGCCATCCGCCCGTCCCTACGCCTGAGTTGATTGCCGCTTACCGCGGCGCGCGATATCGCGTCAGCGCGCCGCAGGGCGACGTGCTGCTGCGCGTCGATGCCATCAACCCATGCGTGGCCGCACTGCTCGCGCAAGCCAATGCACCATGGGCCGTCTTCGTGACGGCGCATCAGCCTTTTTCGCGCACGGTGTCTGCCGACGAGAATACTGGGCGGCAAGCCGAGCTGCTTGCCTGGGCCATCGCACGCGGCATGTCCTGGCTCTCTGGCGAGGGCGGGCCGCCGGAGGATGCGCCTGCGAACACGTGGAAGCCCGAGCCAAGCCTGCTCCTGTTCATCGAAGACCCGGCCATGGCCGACACCCTCATGCTCACGTTCGAGCAGAACGCCGTAGTGCTGTGCGATGCGCATGGATTTTGTACCTTGCGTTGGCACCCGTATCTGCCAGACTGATTTGGCATAGGGCACTTTGGCGCGCGACGCTTTGCAGCACCGTAAGTGGCGCTTCCGATTCTTAAGTGCTTGCGTAGAGACATCAGCAGGAGGTTCGTATGGAACTGCACATGCAATCGCATCATTGGGAGCGCCGCATGCCCGACTGGCTCGCGGCCAGCGTGGCAGGCATCGTGGGCGGTGCCCTGGTCATCGTGCTCGAGTTCTTCTGGTCGACCATGGTGCTCAATGAAAGCCCCTGGCGCCCGACCCACAAGATCGCCGCCATGGTTATGGGCCGGGGCGCATTGGAAGAGCTGTCGTTGTTCAGCTACAGCATCGTGGCGACGGCGCTCGTGCTGCACTTCGTGCTGGGCGCCATCATGGGGATGATTCTCGGGGCCATCATCGCGCCGTTCCATTTCGATTCGAGCCCGGGCATGCTCGCGGCCGTCGGCATGGCTTTCGGCATCGTGGCGTACGTCGTGAACTTCTACGGCATGACGGCGGTGTTTCCATGGTTTGCTTCGGAGCGCGGCTCGGGGCCACTCTTGGCAAACCTGCTGTTTGGGGTGGTGACGGCCATCACCTACGGCATGCTGGAGCGGCGCGAACGCGAACCGATGCACTGATACGCCGACCTTTTTCCTGCGGCGCCGCAAGCTAGGCGGCGCCATCAGGAGACGGCTGCCTCTGGCAACACATGCCGCAGGCGGCCGTTTTGCATTGCGGCGCAGCACGCAAATGGCGGGTTGGCGCGATCCGTACGCCGGGTGCGCCTCGTCCTTACGTTGCCTTGCACGATCCGAGTGCGCGACCTAGCCTGTCTTTAGCGTGTTGAGGGAGTCCCTCGCCCGGAGGTGCCCATGGCCCTTGCGATTGCGCTCGTGCTGATCGTCGTGCTGGCGGTGGGGTTTCACTTTGCCAGCCCGTGGTGGATCACCCCGATCGCCTCCAACTGGGTGCGCATGGACGACACGCTGACGATCACCATCGTCATCACGGGCGTGCTGTTTGTCGCCATCAACCTCTTCGTCGTCGCGGCGCTCTTGCGCTATCGCCATCGCGATGGCGAGCAAAACCAGCGCGCCGCCTACGAGCCGCACAACAGGCGCCTGGAATGGTGGCTGATCGGCATTACCACCCTGGGTGTGGCGGCGTTGCTCGCGCCCGGCCTGTTCGTCTATGCCGACTACGTACGCCCGCCACCGAACGCCCTCCAGATGGAGGTGCTCGGCCAGCAGTGGCAATGGCGCTTCCGCTTTGCCGGCCCCGGCGGCAAGCTCGGCACGACCGACGTGCGATACATGAGCAACGACAACCCGTTCGGCATGAACCCGGCTGACCCGAACGGGCGCGACAACTACCTGATCGAAACACCTGAACTGCACTTGCCGATCAACCGGCCGATCCGGGTACTGGCGCGCTCGCGCGATGTTCTGCACGACTTTTACGTCCCCCCGTTCCGGGCACGCATGAACATGGTGCCGGGCATGATCACCTCGTTCTGGTTCACGCCCACCAAGGCGGGCCGCTACGACATCCTGTGCGCGCAGCTCTGCGGCATCGGACACTCCAACATGCGCGGTGTGGTGGTCGTGGAAGACGAGGCATCGTTTGCACGCTGGCTCGCACAGCAGACCACCTTCGAACAAAGCCAGAAGGCGAAAGTGCAGGCCGCTGCCCCGGCTGGCGGTAGCGCGCAGGCACTGGCGGAGCAAGGCCAGACGCTTGCCCAGGCCAAAGGCTGCGTTGCCTGCCACAGCGTAGACGGCAGCCCGCGCGTCGGCCCCACGTGGAAGGGGCTCTACGACAAGACCGAAACCATGGCCGACGGCAGCACCGCGCACGTCGACGAGGCGTACTTGCGAGCATTCATCCGCGACCCGAAGGCCCGCGTGGTGAAAGGTTTCACGCCGATCATGCCGACGTTCGATCTGAGTGAGCAGGAGCTGTCGGCGCTGGTCGCGTACATCAAGGCGCAAGGTGGCGATGCCGCATCGACCACGGCGAAACCGTAGCGAGGAGACGCGATGTCCTACGCACACACCGACCCCCACGGCCAGGGTCACGCACCACCTCAGAGCTTCTGGACACGCTACATCTGGAGCCAGGACCACAAGGTCATCGCGGTGCAGTATTCGCTCACGGCCATCGCCATCGGGCTGGTGGGGCTCGTGCTGTCGAATCTGATGCGGCTGCAGCTGGGATTTCCGGGCAAATTCGCCTTTATCGACGCGAACCATTACTACCAGTTCGTCACCATGCACGGAATGATCATGGTGATCTACCTGCTGACGGCACTGTTCCTGGGCGGCTTCGGCAACTATCTCATCCCGCTGATGCTGGGCGCGCGCGACATGGTGTTTCCGTTTCTGAACATGCTCAGCTACTGGGTGTACCTGCTGGCCGTGCTGGTGCTGGTGGCAAGCTTTTTCGTACCGGGCGGGCCCACAGGCGCGGGCTGGACGTTGTATCCGCCACAGGCGATTCTGCCGGGCACGCCGGGCACCGAATGGGGCATCGTGCTGATGCTGGTGTCGCTGGCGATCTTCATCGTGGCGGCCACCATGGGCGGGCTCAACTACGTGACCACCACGCTGCAGGCGCGCACGCGCGGCATGACGCTGATGCGCATGCCGCTTACGGTGTGGGGCATCTTTACCGCGACCGTGCTGGCGCTGCTGGCGTTTCCGGCACTGTTTGTGTCGGCCATCATGATGCTGCTCGACAAGACGCTGGGCACAAGCTTCTTCGTGCCGGCGGTGGTGTCGATGGGGCAGCAGCTCAAGCACAGCGGCGGCAGCCCGCTGCTGTTCCAGCACCTGTTCTGGTTCTTCGGGCACCCCGAGGTGTACATCGTCGCGCTGCCCGCCTTTGGCATCGTGTCCGACCTCATCAGCACGCACGCGCGCAAGAACATCTTCGGCTACCGGATGATGGTGTGGGCCATCCTCGTCATCGGTGTGTTGTCGTTCGTCGTCTGGGCGCACCACATGTTCGTGTCGGGCATGAACCCGTACTTCGGCTTCTTCTTTGCCACCACCACGCTCATCATCGCCATCCCGACCGCGCTCAAGGTCTACAACTGGGTGCTGACGCTGTGGCGTGGCGACATCCACCTGACCGTACCGATGCTGTTTGCCATCGGCTTCATCAGTACCTTCGTGATCGGCGGGTTGACGGGGCTGTTTCTCGGCAACGTCAGCGTAGACATTCCGCTGTCCAACACGTACTTCGTGGTCGCACACTTTCATATGGTGATGGGCGTGTCGCCGATCCTGGTGGTGTTTGGCGGGCTCTATCACTGGTACCCGAAGGTGACGGGCCGCATGCTGAACGACACACTGGGCCGCGCGCATTTCTGGATCACCTTCATCGGCACGTACCTGATCTACTTCCCGATGCACTACCTGGGCGTGCTGGGCATGCCGCGCCGGTACTACGCATATGAGGGCTACAGCTTCATCCCACCCTCCGCGCAGACGCTGAATACGTTCATCACCGTCGTCGCCATCATCGTCGGCGTGGCGCAGTTGCTGTTTCTCTTCAACCTGGCGTGGAGCCTGGTGCGCGGCAAGAAGGCGGATGCCAACCCGTGGCGGGCGACCACGCTCGAATGGCAGACTCCGCAGACGCCGCCCGTGCACGGCAACTGGGGGCCGACGCTGCCGGTGGTTTATCGGTGGGCATACGAGTACAGCCCGCCCGGCCGTGCGGATGACTTCGTGCCGCAGAACGAACCGCCCACCGGCGCACCGGAAACGGAGCCGGAAGCGGGAACGCAAACCGACATCCTCCACGCCAGCGGGGTGCGCACATGACGACCCTGCCCCGCCACTTCGTGCCCGATGCGTCGCCTGTACTGCCGCACGCGGGCCGCATTGGCCTGCGCGTCTTCATGGCCGTGGTGACGGCACTGTTCTCGCTGCTGCTCCTGGCCTACGCCATGCGCATGCGCGAGCCTGACTGGATGCCGGTTCCGCACCCGGTATTACTGTGGTGGAACACCGGCGTGCTGGCGCTGGCCAGCGTGGCCATGGCGGTGGCACAGCGCACAAACGCGCGCCAAATGCTCTGGCTGCTGGCGGGTGGCGCGCTTGCAGCGCTGTTCGTCTTCGGCCAATGGACAGCGTGGCAGCAACTGTCCACCACCGGGCAAGGCGTGGCGGTCAACCCTTCCAACAGCTTTCTGTATGTGTTCACCGGCTTGCATGCGGCGCATGTCATCGGCGGCCTTGTCGTCTGGGCGGTGACGGTCGCCCGCCTGCGCAAGCACGCCGATCGCACCCAGCGTGCCATTGCCCTCTGCGCGACGTACTGGCACTTCCTGCTGGCCGTGTGGGTCGTGCTGCTGGCGGCGATGTGGTGGATCACGCCCGCATTCGTCAGCGCCATCTGCGGGCCGTTGTATGGAGCCACGCCATGAGCAATCCCACGCTCCCCACCGACTCGGCCGACGCCGTGCACGAAGGCTGGCCCGGTATCGTCAACGACTGGTCGGGCGACCGCGAAACCTTCAAGGTGCCGTGGGGCAAGGCCATGATGTGGATCTTCCTGCTGTCGGACACCTTCGTCTTCAGCAGCTTCCTGATCGGCTACATGACGGTGCGCATGTCGACCACGGTGCCCTGGCCCGACACGGCCGAAGTGTTCGGCATGAAGATCGGCAGCGTGGAGGTGCCGTTGCTGCTGATCGCCATCATGACCTTCGTGCTCATCAGCAGCAGCGGCACCATGGCCATGGCGGTCAACTTCGGCTACAGGCGCAATGCCAGGCGTGCCGCCGCGCTCATGCTGGCCACGGCGCTGTTGGGTGTCTGCTTCGTCAGCTTGCAGGCGTTCGAGTGGACCAAGCTGATCGTGATCGAAGGCGTGCGCCCGTGGGGCAATCCGCTGGGCGCGGCGCAGTTCGGCGCGTGCTTTTTCATGATCACGGGGTTCCACGGCTTTCACGTGACCTGCGGCGTGATCTACCTGTTGCTGGTCGCTCGCAAGATTCGACAGCCAGGCTTTGCCGAACACGGCAACTTCCAGATCGTGGAGATCGCGGGCCTGTACTGGCACTTTGTCGATCTCGTCTGGGTGTTCATCTTTGCGTTGTTCTACCTGTGGTGAGGCAGCCATGGACCACACCGACCCATCCCCCACGCCAGCCGCTCCCGACACCCACGGCCAGCAGCACAGCATCAGCATCTACCTGAAGATCTGGGGTCTGCTGTTCGTGCTCAGCACGCTCTCGTATCTGGTGGATTACTTTCGGGTGGAAGGCCTGACGCGCTGGGTCCTGATCGTCGTGCTGATGATCGCCAAGGCCGGACTGATCGTCTCCGTGTTCATGCACATGATGTGGGAGCGGCTGGCACTGGTGTATGCCATCCTGATGCCGCCCCTGGTCTTGCTGGTGCTGATGGTGCTGATGGCGGCGGAAGCCAACCACACCTTCGGCATGCGTGAGCTGTTCTTCCGCTGACCGTCAGGCGACGGTAATGGCATCCAGCGCCTGCGTAAAGTCCGCCAGCAGATCGGCTTCGTCCTCAATGCCGACCGAGACACGCACCAACGAATCGGCAATGCCCATCGACGCGCGGCGCTCGGCGCCCATTTCCCAATAGATGGTCGGGGCGACCGGAATCACCAGCGTGCGCGTGTCGCCCAGGTGCGTGGCGCGCACGGCGTAGCGCAGGTGGTCGAGCATGTCGACGTAGTCTGCGCCCTCCACCAGTTCGAAGCTCAGCAGGCCGCCGTAGTGGCGGAACAGCTCGGTGGCGCGGGCGTGCTCGGGGTGATCCGGCAGTCCTGGGTAGTACACGCGTGCCACCTTGGGGTGCGCGGCCAGCGTGCGTGCCAGCGCCAGCGCGTTGCTGCAGGTGCGGTCAATGCGCAGGGCCATCGTTTCAGCGCCCACGGCAATGCGATGCGCGGCATCGGCAATCAACGTCGCACCCTGGTCGCGCAGCCCCTTCTTGCGGATCTGCTGGATGCCCTGCATTTCCGGCTTGGCCTTGCGGTATGCCGGGTAGATGTTCGGATACGCCGTCCAGTCGAACAGGCCTGTATCCACCACCGCACCGCCCAGCGCGTTGCCGTGCCCGCCAATGTATTTGGACAGCGAATGCACCACCAGGCTCGCCTGCGCATCGCGCGCGCGAAACAGCCACGGCGAGGTCATCGTGCTGTCAACCACGTAGATCAGGCCGCGTGCCTTGCAGACGTCGCCGATGCCTTTCAGATCGGCCACCTGGGTGCGGGGGTTGGCAATGGTTTCCACGAAGACAAGGCGCGTGTTCGGCTGCACCGCATCGGCCACGGCCTGGGCGGATGTTGCATCGACGAACGTCACTTCCACGCCCATGTTGCGCAGCGTTTCGAACACGCTGTTGGTATTGCCGAACAGGAAGGCGCTGGAGACCACGTGGTCGCCCGCGCGCAGCATGGTCGAAAACACCGCCATGATGGCCGCCATGCCGGTGGCAAAGCATGCGGTGGCCACGCCCGCTTCCATCATCGTGATCTTGGCTTCCAGTGCGGCCGTGGTCGGATTGCCCTGGCGCGCGTAGGTGTAGCCGGGCTTGCCCTGGAACACGTCGATCAGCTCGCGTGTATCGGCATAGCCGTACGTGGTCGACGTGTGCAGCGGCTTGTGGACGGCGTAGTGCTCGACGCCGGCTTCACGGTCGGCGTGCAGGAGGGCGGTGGTCAATCCAGTCATGGCAGGGGCAGCAGAAAGGCGGCGAAGGGCAGGAAACGGCAGGAAAGTCCTGCATTATCGCGCGATTCCGGGGCCACCTGGGCAGCCGAACCCGAGCGGGCGTGGAACGTGGCTTGCCCGCAACCGGAGCGCCTGCGCGGCAGCCGGCTCTCTTTTCAGGAATCTCGCGCAGCCAGCACAAAGAGCAACAACGTGCTGGCGCACATGCACAGGGTCGCCACCCAGGCCGTGCCATGCAGCAACGGGGAGCTGCGGAACGGCCCCATCACCGCCTTGCGGCGCGACATCAACTGCAGCATCACCATGACGGGTGCGGCCGCCACGCCATTGAGCACGGCAGCCCAATACAGCAACTTGAACGGCTCGATGGGCAGGAACACCATCACTGTGGCCACGACCATCACCAGCACCAGAAAAAGGTAGAACTTTGGCGCGCGGTGCACCTTGGCCTCCAGGCTGCTGTGCCACTGGAAGGCCTCGGCAGCGGCATAGGCGGCAGAACCCGCCAGCACCGGCACCGCCAGCAGCCCCATGCCGATCACGCCCAAAGCAAACAACGCCTGCGCAAACCGGCCGGCCACCGGCTTGAGCGCTTCGGCAGCCTGCGCACAGGTTTCGATTTGCGTGACGCCGTGCGTGTGCAGCGCGTATGCGGCCGTCAGCATGATGCAGAAGGCGATCAGCGCCGACACCACCATCCCGACCGTGGTGTCCATGCGGATGCGTGCGAGCTGGTCCTTCGCCTGCCACGGCGCCTTCTTGAGCGGCGCTTCGTCTTCAGCCAACCGTGTCTCTTCGACCTCGCCGGCGGCCTGCCAGACAAACAGATACGGGCTGATGGTGGTGCCAAACACCGCCACGAGCGTCATTGCATAGGCCTTTGACCAATGCAGCTGCGGCACCACGGTGTCGTGCAGCGCGTGCGCCCAGTCCACCTTCACGACAAACGCCGTGCCCACGTACGCCAGCAGCGACAGCGCGGTCCATTGCAGATAGCGCGCATAGCGCCGATACGGCATCCACACTTGCAACACGAGCGTCAGCACGGCAAACAGGCACGCATACCAGGCAGCGGACCCACCCACGAGCAGGCGCACGCTATCGCCCATGGCAGCGATGTCTGCGCCCACGTTGATGACGTTGGCCACCGTGACCAGCGCCACGAACGCATACGCCAGCCCCGGCGAGTGATGCCGCCGGATGTTGGCGACCACGCCCTGGCCGGACACGCGCCCCAACCTCGCACTGACGAGCTGGATGGCGATCATCAAGGGCAGCGTGAGCAACAGCGTCCACAGCATGCCGGTGCCCACCTGTGCCCCCGCCTGCGCATAGGTGGCGATGCCGCTGGGGTCGTCATCCGCCGCACCGGTGATAAAGCCGGGCCCCAGCCGGCGGTACCACGGGGCGTCGTCTGCCGCGGGCACGTTGGGCTCAGCCGCGGTGGTCGGTGGGCGGTGCGTGGGGCGTCTGCTTTCCGGGGTCGTGCAGCTTGTCGCACGTGATGCCCGGCGTCACCTCACCCTGGCGCATGCTGCGCTGCGTGTCGTGCTTGCTCTTCTGGTGCTTGTCTCGCATGGCGGGCTCCGGTGTGCGTGTGCGGGTGTGCAGAATCAGCGGCGCTTGCGGATCAGGCTGACCTGTCCGTTGCGCTCCAGAATGGCGGCCTCCACACCGTCCAGCGTGCGCGTGCCCATGGTCTGGCGCACGCTCTCGTGCAGGTCGCCTACGGTGATGAGCGCCGCATCCATCTCGCCCTGGTCGAAGCGGCCTTCGCGAAAGACCTCGCGTTCGCGTCCGGCGATGAGCCGGTCGAGCTTCGGCAGCCGCACGCACGCCCACCCAAGCAGACGGTGCACCGCCACCAGCGCGAGCGACGCCGACACCGTGGCCACAAACGGCGACGCCCCCACAATCACGCGGCTCAACGTTGCCCCCAGCAACACGGCGACAACGAAGTCGAACGGCGCGCGCTGCCCGAACGAGCGCCGACCCGACAGGCGCACCAGAGCCAGCCCGATGGCGAACACCACCACCGCACGCATCGCGGTTTGCAGCGGGTTCAGATCCTTGCCTTCGCCAAACAGGAACAGCAGCATGTCCATGGCGCCTTCCGTGGTTGATGTGGAGTCTGTTCCACCAGCAGAGCAAGCGGCGTGCCGCACGGCATGCGCTCTCAAGTGCATCTCACGCCGCGTTCAGGCGCAATGGCATGCCGTGTGCTGAAAGCCGGTGTATCCACCCTCTCATAGCGAGCCCGCCATGCCAGACCAGCCACAGCAGCAACCGCCACAACATCAGGACCGCCAGCCCGGCACCGAGAGCGACATGACACCACGCCCACGCGCCGAAATGGAGAACTACATCGGCAGCGGCAAGCTGGAGGACAAGGTGGCCATCGTCACCGGCGGCGACAGCGGCATCGGGCGCGCCGTTGCCATCGGCTTCGCCAAGGAGGGCGCCGACGTGCTGATCGCCTACTTGGACGAACATGACGACGCCAACCAGACCTGCCGCCTCGTCCGCGCGACCGGCCGCCGCTGCGAAGCCATTGCCGACGACCTGGGCGACGAAGCGCATGCCCGCGCGGTGGTCACGCAGGCGGTGGCCATGTTCGGCAAGATCGACCTCGTGGTCAGCAATGCCGCAGAACAGCACCCGCAGCAAAGCCTGGCCGACATCGATGCCGCTCAACTGGAGCGCACATTCCGCACCAACGTCTTTGCGATGTTCTATTTGATCCGTGCCGCGCTGCCGCACCTGCATGAAGGCGCGCGCATCATCACGACCACGTCTGTGACGGCGTTCCGCGGCAGCGGCCATCTGGTGGACTACGCCGCCACCAAGGGCGCGATCGTGGCGTTCACGCGCTCATTGGCGCAGCAATTGGCGGACAAGGGCATCCTGGTGAACGCCGTGGCGCCGGGGCCGATCTGGACACCGTTGATTCCGTCCACCTTCGATGCCGAGCACGTCGCCAAATTCGGCAGCAAGGAGCCACTAGGCCGGGCCGGTCAGCCGGATGAAGTGGCACCCTGCTACATCTTTCTGGCGTCTGCCGATGCGAGCTACATGACGGGGCAGACGCTGCATCCGAATGGGGGGGAGATCGTCAACGGCTAAGCGCAGGGCAGATGACGACAAACGAGGGCGCCGGAGGCCAAAGCCCAGGGAGGAGCGCGGACACGTAACCGGTATCATGTGCGGGTTCCGCCTCAGACGCAGACCGCCATGGCCGCCAAAGAAGCCCAAGCACGCATCAAGATCAACAAACTGCTCGAGGAAGCCGGTTGGCGGCTCCTCGACGGCATGGGCGGCAAAGCCAACGTCATGCTGGAGGCCAACGTCAAGCTCGACGCGCTTGGTGACAACTTCGAGGCCACGAGCAACGGCTTTGTCGACTTCCTTCTGTTGGATGAGCGTGGTCACCCGGTGGTGGTCTTGGAGGCTAAGTCCGAAGACAAAAATCCGCTTGCGGGAAAGGAGCAAGCCCGAAAGTACGCACGCGGACACTGCTGCGATTTCGTCATTCTTTCCAACGGCAATCTTCATTACCTGTGGGATTTGCGGCAGGGCAACCCCGAGCTGATCGTCCGCTTCCCGTCCCCAGCGTCCATTTCAGAGCATCGTAAGTTCGAGCCAAGCCCGAATCGACTGACGGACGAAGTCGTCGGGATTGACTACATCGTCCGTACCCAATACCCGGATTACGAAAGCGACGCCTCTTACCGCAACCTTGCCGAGCGCGACGCCTTCATCCTCAAGCACGGCCTGCGCTTCCTGCGCGACTATCAAAAGCGGGCCGTCCATAAGTTGCAAGACGCAGTGGCCGAAGGACAAACCCGCTTCCTGTTCGAGATGGCAACGGGCACCGGCAAAACGTTGACCGCCGCCGCGATCGTCAAGCTTTTCTTGCGTACCTCCAATGCACACCGCGTACTGTTCCTGGTTGATCGGCTAGAGCTGGAAAATCAGGCCAAGAAGGATCTGGACAGCTATCTGAAAAACACCTTCACCACGGTCGTCTACAAAGAGCGACGGGATGCTTGGCGTGGCGCGCAGATCGTTGTGACGACAGTGCAATCGCTGCTGTTCAACAATAAGTACCGACGTCTTTTCTCGCCAACCGACTTCGACCTTGTTATCTCGGATGAAGCCCACCGGTCCATCGGTGGCAATGCTCGTGCTGTTTTTGAATACTTCGTGGGCTACAAGCTGGGATTGACCGCGACGCCGCGTGACTACCTAAAAGGATTCAATCCCGACCGGCCCAGCACCCGCGACCCACGCGAGCACGAAAGGCGACTGCTGCTCGACACTTACCAGACGTTCGGTTGTGCGTCTGGGCAACCCACATTCCGATATTCGTTGCTCGATGGCGTGCGGGAAGGCCACTTGATCAGCCCCGTTGTGGTGGACGCCCGTACGGATGTCACTGCCCGCTTGCTCGCAGACGAGGGATACGCCGTTGTGCGGCAGGACGCCGACGACCTTGACGGCGACGACGAAGACACCTTCTTCCATACCGATTTCGAAAAGACCTTCTTCTCCGATGCGACCAATCGTGTGTTCTGTGAGACGTTCCTGCAGCACGCACTGCGCGACCCGGTGAGTGGCGAGATCGGAAAGTCCATCGTCTTTGCCGTCAGCCAGAACCACGCGGCCAAACTCGCTCAGCTTCTCAATGAACTAGCGGACCTGCTCTTTCCAGGCAAGTACCAATCAGACTTTGCGGTGCAAGTCACCTCCAGCGTGAAGGACGCGCAGCAGTTCACGATCCAGTTTGCTGAAAACAAGCTGCTGGGCTCCGCCAACTTCATCGAAACCTATAAGACGTCCAAAGCGCGCGTTTGCGTGACGGTCGGGATGATGACCACCGGCTACGACTGCCCTGATCTGCTCAACATTGCGCTGATGCGTCCGGTGTTTTCGCCGTCGGACTTCGTGCAGATCAAGGGGCGCGGCACACGCAAGTACAACTTCCTGAAAACGCTGCACGACGACGGGCTCAAGCCGCTCGTGGCTGCACCAGAGAAAACGCAATTCAAGTTCTTCGACTTCTTTGCCAACTGCGAATACTTTGAAGAGACGTTCAACTACGACGAGGTGCTGCGCCTGCCCGCACGCACGGGCAATGGCGACGGGAAAGGGACTGTGGCAATGGGCGACGCCAGCACCGACCAAGTTACGTATAGCCACCTCGGCGGCGATGCTGTTTCTTTCCTGGCGCAGCAGCAAGTCGGACCCGACGGCATGAAGATCGATCGCATGTTCTTTGAGCGATTCGAGGAAGCTGCGCGCGCTGATGCAGCGCTGCGTGAACAGATCGAGAACGGCCAGTGGGATCAGGCCATTGAGTACGTGGTCAACCACCTGCTCGATAAGCCGGCCGAGTTCTTCACCCTTGATAAACTACGCCGCGCCGCCGGCGTGGACCGCCGCCTGACGCTCAAGGAAATCCTCCAGAAAGTCTTTGGCTTGATCCCCGCGTTCAAGTCCAAGGACGAAATGCTGGAAGACGCTTTCCAGGCGTTCATCCTCACAAATCAAACCCGCTTGGCCGATGGCGATGCCCAAGCCATCGAGGCCATGAAGTACTTCTTCAAGGCGTATGTGACGGATGCATCGCTGCGTTCCATCATCGACGGCAAGCAGTTCACCGAGTTGTATGTCAACCCAGCGTTTGGCATGGCCGATTTCAACGCCGTGCCCGCCGACTGGCGCAACCGGATTCCCGAGTACGTAAAAGATTACGTTTCTCTCAACCCCTTTATGTAAAGCAGCACCCCACAATGGCGGCCGCGCATCCACTCGGATGTCTTCCGCTGTTGGACGGCGCTACGGAACCCGATCAGGACCGACCGCCCCATGCTCGACGCCGATACCAAGCGCCGCATCGACACCTGCCGAGACATCCTCGTCGGCAAGGTGCCCGACCCCAAATCCCAGGTTGAGCAGATCACCATCGCGCTCATCTACAAGTTCATGGACGACATGGACACCCAGGCTGAAGTGCTGGGCGGCAAGCGCAGCTTCTTCATCAACGGCTTTGCACAATACAGTTGGCCCAAGCTGCTGTCGCCGGCGCTGGAAGGGCACGAAACGCTGTCGCTTTACAGCCAGGCCATCGGCGAGATGCGTAAGAACACGCACCTGCCGGCGCTGTTCCGCGACATCTTCAAGAACGCGTATCTCCCGTATCGGGACCCGGAAACCCTGCGCAGCTTCCTGCGCGAGATCGACGGCTTTACCTACGACCACTCCGAGCGCCTGGGCGATGCGTTCGAATACCTGCTGTCCGTGCTCGGCAGCCAGGGCGATGCGGGGCAGTTCCGCACCCCGCGTCACATCATCGATTTCATGGTGGAGGTGGTCGACCCGCAGAAGAATGAGCGCATTCTTGACCCGGCTTGCGGCACGGCCGGTTTCCTTATCTCTGCGTGGAAGCACATTCTCAAGCACAACACCGGCGAAAGCGGCCGTGTACTCGGTAATTTGCTGAGCACCAAAGAGCGGAAACAGCTTGCCGCCAACATCCATGGCTACGACATCTCGCCCGACATGGTGCGGCTGTCGCTAGTCAATCTGTACCTGCACGGCTTTACCGACCCGCATATCGACGAATACGACACGCTCACCAACACCGAGCGTTGGGGAGAACACGCAGACGTGATCCTGGCCAACCCGCCGTTCATGTCGCCCAAGGGCGGTATCAAGCCGCACAAGAAGTTCAGCATCCAGGCGACACGGTCAGAAGTGCTGTTTGTCGACTACATGGCCGAACATCTGACGTCCGAAGGGCGCGCGGCCATCATCGTGCCGGAAGGGATCATCTTCCAGAGCGGCACGGCCTATAAGAAGCTGCGCGAGATGCTGGTCAAGCAGTCGCTCATTGGTGTCGTGTCGCTGCCAGCCGGTGTGTTCAATCCGTATAGCGGCGTGAAGACCTCGATTCTTCTGCTGGACAAGAAGCGCGCCAAGCGGCAGGACAAGGTGCTGTTCGTCAAGATCGAGAACGATGGTTTCAATCTGGGAGCGCAGCGTCGGCCCATCTCGCAGAACGATCTGCCGGAAGCCAAACGCTTGATTCAGGCGTTTCTGCACTCGCCTGAGACATTCGAAGGTGGGCTGCTGGCGCATGCGGTGACGCGTGAGCGGATTGGGGCCTGTGGGGATTGGAATTTGAGTGGGGAGCGTTATCGGACCACCGCCCAAACTCATCACACCTATCCGATGGTGGCCCTGGGTGATCAAACGGTATTCCGCATCGAGAGCGGCGGCACGCCAAAATCCACCGAACCGACATATTGGAGTGGCGACGTTGCGTGGGTCACGCTGGCCGACCTGCCGCAGCAGAACTACATCACGGACGTCAGTAGCACCGAACGCACGATTACAGAAAGCGGCTTGGCAAGCTCTTCCGCCAAGATGCTTCCCATGGGTACGGTCTTGGTTTCCACTCGTGCAACCATTGGCCGGGTAGGCATTGCGCGCATTCCGCTGGCGACCAATCAGGGGTTCAAGAACGTCATTGTTCAGGACACGAATCGCGCCACCCCCGAATTCGTGGCGCACATGCTCAAGCGTCTCGTGCCGCAAATGGAAGCCTTGGCGTCAGGCGGAACCTTCAAAGAAATCTCGAAAAGCTCGCTAGCAGCGCTCAGTATTCCGCTCCCACCACTTGACGTCCAACGCGAAATCGTTGTCGAAATCGAGGGCTACCAGAAGATCATCGATGGGGCACGGCAGGTGGTGGAAAGCTATCGCCCGCAGATCATCGAACAACGAGCCTGGGAACAGGTCGCGGTTGGCGAACTCTGCGACGTCAAGTCCGGGGGAACGCCAGATCGCGCATCACCCGAATTCTGGAACGGCGATATTCCTTGGATCAAGACCGGGCAAATCGACTTCGACCACATCGAGCAAGCCGAGGAGTTCATTACCGAGGCCGGACTCGAACAATCATCGGCTCGAATCATTCCGGCTGGAACAGTCCTGATGGCAATGTACGGACAGGGGATCACACGAGGAAAAGTCGCCATTCTCGATATCGATGCCGCGATTAACCAAGCATGTGCCGCGTTGTTGCCCAAATCCACGGCTATCGATCGCGATTTCCTCTTTTACTCTCTCGCGTCCAGGTATGAACACCTGCGGGCCATCAGTGAATCGCGGGGTGGGAATCAATCGAACCTGAACGCGCAGCTCATTCGAGAAGTCACCATCCCATTGCCACCCCTCGACGTGCAGCAGGCTGTGGTCGCGGAAATCGAAGCTGAACAAGCCCTCATCAACGCCAACAAAGCTTTGATCACGCGCTTCGAAGCCAAAATCCAATCCGTCCTAGACCGAATCTGGACCGCCGCCTGATGCAGCAAGCCCAGCAGATGCACGATTACCTGCCCCTGGCCTACCGTACCCCGGCCGAGGCGGAATACATCGCGTTTTTGTGGGAAACCTTCGAGACCAACTATCAGCATGGCAACTACCAGTTCGCCCTGCTGGCGTATCACATGCTGTGCATGAGCAGCATGTACGTGGCGGTGTGGCAGATCAGGCTGGCGCTGCCCGATGCGTTTGCCCAGGCGCTGTTGTTCCAACAAGAGGCACAGACACTGCGCAGCGCCACGTCGCCCTTCACCTTTAGCAAGATCAGCGAGCGCGGCGTCCTGAAGTTCCTGCACCTGATCGGCTGCGATGACGCGCAGATCGCGCAGCTGGGCCGGCTGGTGGCTGAGCGCAATCACATGGCACACGCCAACGGCAACGTCTTCTGCCGCACGCAGGCGGCCGCACAGGGCAAGATCGAGAACATCCTTGCGCGCTTGCATGACGTGCAGACCAAGATCGCACCGCTGCTGCAGCGCTGCTTTGAACGTTTTCTGGCAGACAACGCCCACGTAGAACAGTGGGAATACGTGGCGGCGGAAGATCAAGTGCGGGGTGCTTTCATCCAGCCGTATTACCTGTCACCGCAGGATGTGGCGGCGTGCCTTCAACAGCCGGCCCCGCAGTTGGCCAACGTCGGCGCGGCACATCAGCTGCACTCGGCCCTGCACGCCTGCTTGCCTGACACAGACCTCTTTGCGAGCACCCTATGAGCACCGGAGAACTCATCCTCTACACCACCGAAGATGGCGCGACACAGCTCCATCTGCGCGCGGAAGGCGGGACGGTGTGGCTGATGCAGGCCGAAATCGCCACTTTGTTCCAGACGACCAAGCAGAACATCAGCCTGCACGCCAAGAACGTACTGGCGGAGGGCGAATTAGTTGCTGAGGCAGTTATCAAGGAACGCTTGACAACTGCCTCCGACGGCAAGAATTACCGGACCCTGTTCTACAACCTCGACATGATCCTCGCGATCGGATACCGCGTCCGGTCGCATCGGGGCACGCAGTTCCGCCAATGGGCCACGGCCCATTTGCGCGAGTTTCTGGTCAAGGGTTTCGTCATGGACGATGCCAGGCTTAAGGACCCAGCCGGGTGGCACTACTTTGACGAACTGCTCGAGCGCATTCGCGAGATTCGCGCCTCCGAGAAGCGGTTCTATCAGAAGGTGCGTGATATCTACACGACCGCCGTTGACTATGACGGCAAGAGCGATGCTGCCAAACTGTTCTTCAGCAAAGTCCAGAACAAGATGCTCTGGGCAATTACAGGCCGCACAGCAGCGGAGCTGATTTCCCAGCGGGCGGACCCTGCGCAGCCGAACATGGGGCTGCAAAGCTGGAAAGGCGCTCGGGTACGTCAACAAGACGTCACCACTGCGAAGAACTATCTCGGCACGGAGGAATTGCACGAGCTTGACCGCATCGTGGTCATGTATCTGGACTATGCGGAAGACCAGGCTCGTCGCCGCAAGGCGATGACCATGCAGGAGTGGGAAAACAAGCTCGATGCATTCCTGACGTTTAACGAACGCCACGTGCTCACGCATGCGGGCCAAATCTCGGCGCAGATTGCTGAGCAACTGGCGTTGGACCGTTACGCGCAATTCGACGCACAACGCCGTGATGCTGAGCGGCTGGCCGCCGATGCGCAAGACGCCGCACTCCTTACCGAGGTGGAGCGCGCCCTGCAACGGCGCGCCCCCGCCAAAAAGCACGGCAACAGTTGATAGCTGCGCGCCTCCCCTCCCTCATCAAAACGCCGTCCGCATCCCCACCATCGCGCCGAGCTGGTTCACGCCCTTGGCGGGCGTGGTGCCGCCGCCACCGCCGCTCACGGAGTACTGGGCATTGGCGCTGTTCCACAGATAGCCCGTCTGCGCGTAAAGCGCCGTGCGCTTGGACAGGGCATAAACGCCGCGCAGCACCGCCATCGTCGCGCTGCGGCTCTGGTCTGCATTGACGAGGCGGATCAGGCCGGCATCCAGCGTGAGCGCACCCGTGAGCGGATAGCTGCCGTTGACGAAGTACAGGTTGGAGCGCACATCCCCCGCGACGGCCTGCAAGTGGCGGCCGATCCAGCCGACGCCCAGCTTGGCATTGCCGAGCTTCAGATAGCCATTGGCGACGATGCGGCGGTCCTTGTCACCCGCATCGGTGAACGCGACGGGCGCGCTGCCGTTGAAAAACGACGCGGTGGCGCCTGTGCCGCCGCGCTGCTCTTCGTAGGCACCGGCCACCCCAAAGGTGGCCGCGTCGTACTTCAACATCGCCGACATGGCGCGGCACGCCGATGCATTGCCCGCCACTTCCCCCGCACAGGTGCCGGACGCCGGCACACCGCCTGCCGCATCGCGGCCGAACGAATACGTGGCGCCCACCGTCAGGCCGCCGAAGGTGCCCTTGTAAGCGATGGTGTTGTCCGTGCGTGCGTTGGGGATGTAGGCATCCAGCGAACCGATGGCGTACTGGCTGGGGCCCAGGATGTCGGCATCGGCCAGCGAAAGAAACACCATGCTGTACTGCCGGCCCAGCGTGACGGTGCCGTAATCGCTCGCCAGCCCGACCCACGCTTGCCGGCCGAACAGGCGGCCGCCCTGGCTGGCCGTGCCGGTGTCGGTGTTGAAGCCGCTTTCCAGCGTGAACACGGCCTTCAGGCCGTTGCCCAGGTCTTCGGCGCCGCGCAGGCCCCAGCGCGAGGGCAGCGTACCCGTCACCGACGGGATGCGCGCGAGGCCGTTGCCGTTGGCATTGGCGTGGCTCACGTATTCGATGCCGGTATCGATCAGGCCGTAGAGCGTGACGCTCTGTGCATTGGCGGCGCCGCTGGCGAGTGCGCACGTGGCGGCTGCCAGCGCGAGACAGTGCGTGCGCAAGGTGGTGGTTTGCATGTGGGGCCCCTCCTAGGGTCGAGCCGGTACCGCCCCCCTTGTCTGGCGGGCCGGCAGTTTGGAATGCATGGAAGGCGCCATCCGACCGGAGGCGCAAAGTAGCGCTGTGTCAGTCCTGCACGCGCGGCCGCTTGAGCAGCAGCAGCGCAGCCAGCGCCGCAATAATGGTGACGGGGATGCTCGCGCCGATGATGGTGGTGGCGTGCTGCCCCATCGCCAGCAACTGGCCGGCCAGTAGCGGCCCCGCAATCGAGCCCAGCCGGCCCACCGCCACCGCGGCGCCCACGCCGGTTCCGCGCACAACGGTGGGGTAGTACGCCGCCGCCAGCGCATACAGCACCGACTGTGCGCCGATCACAAACAGCCCGGCCATGAAGGCCCCTGCGGACATCGACGTCATACCGCCCGCAGCGGCCAGCAACGACAGCGCCGCGATGATGCCGACATACATGCCCGACACCACCCAGCGCGGGCGCGCCGCGTCCATCAGCATGCCGATACCCAGCGCGCCTGCACCCCCGCCGATGTTGAACAGGATCTGCACCACACCCACCTGCGGGCGGCTCAGCCCCTGCGCGGCCATTAAGGAAGGCAGCCAGTTCAGCAGGAAATACAGCACGATCAGCGTGAAGAAATAGCTGACCCACAGGAATAGCGTGGCCGCCGTGCGGCGCTCGCCAAACAGTGCCCATGACACGGGCGGCGGCTGGATGGCGCCACGTTGCGCGCTGTCGAATCGCCGCGATTCCTGCAGCGTCAGCAGCAGGGGCACCACCACCAGCGGGCCGAAACCGCCCACGTAGAAGATGTGGCGCCAGCCGGAATCGCCCGCGCTCAAGATGCCGACCACCGCCGCAATGGCCCCGCCAAACGGAATGCCGCAGTACATGACGCTCACAGCGGTATTGCGCAGGCGCGCGGGTACCGCTTCGGCGCACAGCGCAATCAGGTTGGGCATGGCGGCACCCAAGCCGAGACCGGTGGCCACGCGGATCATCAGCAAGCTGTTGAAATCCCACACGTGCGCGGTGGCGATCGAGAAGAGGCCGAACAGCGCCGTGGCCAGGATCAGCACGCGCTTGCGGCCGATGCGATCCGCCAGGCGGCCGCCCAGCATGGCGCCCGGCAACAGGCCGAACGTGCCTGCGCTGAAAGCCAGGCCCATCTGCCCGACCGAGAGGCCGAACTCGCGTGCCATGCGCGGCGCAGCCACCCCGATGGATTGCAGATCGAGTCCTTCAAGCAGCGCAACGATGAAGCACAGCCCAAGGGTCATGGCGACACCTGGGCCGATGTTCTCCCGGCTCAAGGTCGTAGTGGTCGTGGTTTGCATGGCGTCTCCTTCCGGATGTGGGGCGGCCGTCATTGGCAACTGAAGCTCGATGCATCGTTGATGTTGCCGGTGCCCGTATAGCGCGCGTTCTTCGGGTATGCGCACAGCGGGCGCGTGCGGTCGTGGCCGGCTGCATTCCAGTCGCTGGGCACTTCGGCGTTGGGCACGGCGTTGGACGGGCCGCGTGCGGTGGCTATCACGCTGTCGGGGGCCACGCCGTGCTCCACCCAGGCCACCAGCGGCGTCAGCATGTCGAACTGATCGGCGGTGGGGCCGCCCGAGCAGTGGTTCATGCCGGGCACCGCATAGAAGCGCGCGAAGTTGCTGGCATCGCCGCCATTGGCAGCGGCCAGGCGCTGGTACCAGTCGGTCGTGTCGTCGGACGAGAACACCGGGTCGCTCGTGCCGTGATAGACCATCAGCTTGGCGCCGCGTCCTTTGAGCGTGCCGAGGTTGGTCTCATCGGGCGGCGTCATGAACGACCAGGCGGATTCGGTGTACGTGGCGTCGGTGGCGAAGATCTTCGGCGCGTCGGTGTCCATGTTGAACGCCAGGCCATACGCGGTGAGTGACGTGATGGCAGACGCCGGCTGCGGCGTGGTCGTAAACACGAACGCCAGTGCTGCGGGGTCAAGCTGGATCGAGTTGCCCTGCTTCCAGGCCGCCCAGTTGCTGCCGCTGATGCCCGCGTCAAACGAAAAGCCCGAGTACAACGCCTGTCCCGCGCTGTTGTGCGCACCGGCAAACAGGTTGGCCATCACGGTCTTCTGCGCGGCGCTCAGGCAAGTGCCGTCGCGTGCGCCGCTGCATGTCGGCACATCGTTGGCGAGGCTGAAGGCCGTCTGGCACGCCTTGAGGTTGTTGATCATGCCGTCGGTCGTGCCGTCCAACGCATCGCATTTGGCGAGCACGCGGCTGGCCACCATGGCGCGCTCCGTGGCGCTCAGGGAAGTGGTGATGTCTGGAAAGCCGGCACTGGTGTTGGCCGTGGCCACCGTCGCCAGTTGCTGCGCGCTGTACACCTCGTTGATGGCTGCCTTGGGTAGATGGAAGCCCGGATCTCCGGCGACGATGCCGTCATACGCATTGGCCGAGCGCGCGGCAGCCACCATCGCGTGGCGCCCGCCGTTGGAGCACCCGCCAAAATAGCTGCGGTCCGGCGCCTTGCCGTACACCTGCGCGATCATCGACTTCGCCATGGGTGTGAGCGTGGCAACGGCGTTGTAGCCGTAATCAAGGCGCGCCTGCGGGTCGCGCCCGAACAGCGGCACCTGGCTGCCGTTATGCCCGGCATCCGAACTGATCACGGCAAACCCCGAGCCCAGCGCACTGCTGATGGGGCCACCGCCCAGCGCGCCCAGCGCAGTGGCCACCGACCCATCCAGCCCGCCGTTGGCCTGATAGAAGAAGCGACCGTTCCATGCTTTGGGCAGACGCATTTCAAAGCCGATGGCGTAGGTCTTGCCGTCCACCGGGCTCACGCGCGTATTCATGGTTCCGGTGACCAGGCAGTGCTCGGGCACGGCGTTGCCGCCCACGGTCAACGTGCCGGCGGCCACGGTGGAGACGGCGGTGATGCTGGTGTTGGCAAAGTTCAGCTTGCCGGCAAAGCTCTCGCACGCGGTGGCGAGGTTCAAACCGGTGGCGGGCGTGAGCTGTGGCAGTTGCGATGCTTGCGACGACGATGTGTCGCCTGTGCTGTCGTCGTTGCAGCCGGCGCAGCTCAGCGCGAGGGCGAGCGCGGCCAGCGCCATGCCCCGTGACATGACGGTCTTCATGAGTCTCCTCCTGGGTGGATGAACCGGTCTTTGCCGGTTGGGTCTCGTTGGAAGCGGTACGGTCAGCCCGCGCGGATCACGGCAGGATCGCCATCGCGATACAGCGTGTCGACCTGCTCCGCACGGTGCGCAAGCACGGCGCGCTGGTTGAGCGTGCCCTTGTCGGTGATCTCGCCACGGTCCAGCGATGGCGGCGCGTCCAGCAACAGCAACCGAGCCACGCGCGTTGCGCTGCCGGTGGCCGTCGCGTTCAGTTCATGCAACAGCGCGGCACATGCGGCGCGCACCGCGGGGGCGGCCAACACCTCCGCCACGCTTGCGGTGGGCGGCAGGCCGGACAGGCGCCGGCATGGCTCCATTTGGGGAAACACCAGCAAGCCGATGTCATCACGGTTCATGCCGGCGATCACCACGTCCTGCACATACGGCGCGCCCGCGGCGATCACGCGTGCACGCAACGGCCCCACGCTCACGAAGGTGCCAGAGCTGAGCTTGAAGTCCTCCGCAATGCGGCCATCGAAGACCAGGCCCTTCTCGGGATGCTCAGGATCGTAGAAACGCAGCGCGTCGCCGCTGCAGTAGTAGCCGTCTTCGTCGAAGACCGGGGCGGCAGGCTCTTCGCCCAGGCGCCAGTAGCCACGCATGACGTGCGGCCCGCGAAAACGCGCTTCCAGCTTGTCGCCCACGGGCACAAGCTTGAGTTCGCAGCCCGGCGCCGGCGTTCCGACATAGCCGGAGCGCATGATCGGCCCGGTGGTGAACAGGCAGCACGGCGAGGTCTCGGTCATGCCCAGGCCGGCCATGATGCGGATGCGCTCGCCGCAGTGCTGGCCGGTGACGCGCTCCAACCGGTCCCATGCCTCTTGCGACAACCCGGCACCGCCAAAGAAGTAGAGCTTCACGCGAGAGAAGAAGGTCTCGCGCAGCGCCGGGTCCCGTTCCAGCGCCAGCGCGAGTTCTTCCCACCCCTTGGGCACATTGAAATACGCCGTGGGCGCGATCTCGTGCAGGTTGCGCAGGGTCTCGTCAAACTTGCCAGGCACGGGCCGGCCATCATCGATGTAAAGCGTGCCGCCGTTGTAGAGCACGATGCCCACGTTGTGGCTGCCGCCAAAGGTGTGGTTCCACGGCAGCCAGTCCACCAGCACCGGCGGCTCCTTGGCAAATTCGGGAATGGTCTGGCGCAACATCTGCTGGTTGCTGCACAGCATGCGGTGCGTGGTCGGCACGGCCTTGGGCGCGCGTGTCGAGCCGGACGTGAACAGCACCTTCACCAGCGTCTGCGGGCCGGTGGCGGCCTGTGCGGCGTCTACCGTCGTCACAGGCGTTTGCAGCAGTGCATCGAATGCGGTGGCCGTGCGCCCCGGCAGTACGCCGTCACGCGTGATGACTTCCACGCCGTCCGGTACCACCGCGGCGATGGCCTTGGCGAAGGCCGCGCCATCCGCTGCATAGACGAGCCCCGGGGTCAGCACGTCGAACACGTGCCGCAGCTTGCCGAAATCCGCCGATACCAAGGCATACGGGGGCGACACCGGCGCATATGGCACACCCGCCCACATCGCGCCCAACGCCAGTTGCAGGTGCTCGAGATCATTGCCCGACAGAATCGCCAGCGGGCGCTCGGCGGACACACCGCGATCCAACAGCGCCTGGCCGATGGCGCGGGCACGCTCCAGCATCTCGCGATAGGTCAGATTGATCCACGCGCCGTCCGCCCCACGGCGTGCGGCCAGCACGCGATCCGGGTGACGCTGCGCGCCGGCCACCAGGCAGTCGGTCATGCGTTGCGGATGCTCCGCCAGCGCTTCGGTATTGCGCACGTGCCAGACCGTGGCGTCGCGCTCGTCCATCTCGCAACGCGCAGGTGCATTGCTGACGGCAACCTGCCTGTATGGGTGATCAGGCACACCTGCCGGGGGCGGCGTGTGGTGCCCAGTCTGAACCCGCCGGCGTTGAGCCTGCATTTCGACGTGATCCACGTCTTGTCTCCTGAATGCGTCGCCCGTTTTATGTTTGTGGTGGGCGGCTGCTGAACTTCAGATGGATTAAATCGGATAGTGGCGCGGCGTATTCTGCAAGGTGATCCAGCGCAGCTCGGTAAATTCCGCGATCGACGCCTTGCCGCCAAACCGGCCATAGCCGCTGCTCTTCACGCCACCAAACGGCATCTGCGCTTCGTCGTGCACGGTGGGGCCGTTGATATGGCAGATGCCCGATTCGATACGCTGCGCGATCCGCATGGCGCGTGACACATCGCGGCTGAACACGGCGGCCGACAAGCCGTATTCACTGTCGTTGGCCAGGCGGATCGCCGCTTCATCGCCATCCACACGCGCCACCGTCACGACAGGGCCGAACGATTCTTCGCGGTACAACCGCATGGCCGGCGTTACGCCATCCACGATGGCCGGCTGAACGATGGCGCCATCCATGTGCAAACCGACGGGCAGCGCAGCACCGTGCGCGCGGGCATCTTCCACCAGCGCCTGCACGCGCCTGGCCGCATCCACGCTGACCATCGCGCCGAGCTGCGCGGTCGCGTCGGTCGGGTCACCCGCGCGAAGCGTGCGTGCCTTGGCGGCAAGCTTGTCGACCAGCGCATCGGCAATCGTGTGATCGACGATCACCCGTTCGGTCGACATGCAGATCTGCCCCTGGTTGAAGAACGCACCAAAGGCAATGGCATCCACCGCCGCATCCAGGTCGGCATCGTCCAGCACCAGCACGGGCGCCTTGCCGCCAAGTTCGAGCAGCGCGGGCTTCAGATGCCGCGCGGCGTGCTGCGCAATGATGCGTCCCACGTGCGTCGAGCCCGTGAAGTTCACACGCCGCACGGCCGGATGTGCGATGAGGCGTTCCACCACCTGGGCGGCATCGGCCGGCGCGTTGCTCACCACGTTGACCACGCCATCGCCCAGGCCCGCCTCTTGCAGCACCGTCCCGATCAGCCGGTGCACGCCAGGGCACATCTCCGATGCCTTGAGCACGACCGTGTTGCCGCACGCCAGCGGCATCGCCAGCGCACGCGTGCCCAGGATCACCGGCGCGTTCCAGGGGGCAATGCCGAGCACCACGCCGCACGGCTGGCGCACGGCCATCGCAAAGTTGCCCGGCACATCCGACGGGATCACGTTGCCGTCAATCTGCGTGGTCATGGACGCGGCTTCGCGCAGCATGTTGGCCGCCAGCATGACGTTGAAGCCAATCCAGTTGGGGCTGGCGCCCGTCTCGGCTGCGCCGGCGCGGACGAACGCCTCGGTGTGCTGGTCCATCAAGTCGGCGGCCTTGAGCAGGCGCTTGCGGCGCTCGCCCGGAGGCAAGGCCGACCACGCTGGGAATGCATCGGCAGCGGCCTGCACGGCAGCATCCGCATCCTCCAGCGTGGCAGCCGCCGCGCGCGACGCGACCGCGTCGTTGACGGGGTTGCGGCGCTCGAAGGTGGCGCCGTTGGCAGCCGGCCGGCTTTGACCGCCGATCAGCAGGGTCACAAGCTGAGTCACGTCAGGCATGGGTTCGTCTCCGGGGGCGTTGGAGGGAGCGGATCAGGCGCGCTTGTACGCTTGCAGACCCGGCTTGATCGACTTGTCGTCCAGGAACTGCTTGAGGCCCTGCTCGCGGCCACCCTCCGGATCACGCAGCGTGGCCTGGTCGAGCTTGGCGTACAGGTAGTCCTCGTTCTGCTCCCACGTCAGTTCGCGGCTGCGCTTGAAGCCGTGCTTGGCGGCGCGCAGTACCACCGGGTTCTTCTCCAACAGCTTCTCCGCCAGTGCCACGGTGCGCGCACGCAGGTGGGCACGCGGCACACTCTCGTTGACGAGGCCCATGGCGGCGGCCTGCTGGCCGGTGAAGGTTTCGCCCGTCATGATGTAGTAGAGGGCCTGGCGGTGACCCACCGTGTCGGCCATCGCCTTGCTGACGAGGTTGCCCGGCGGGATGCCCCAGTTGATTTCCGACAGGCCGAAGGTGGCCTCATCTGCGGCAATCGCCAGATCGCACGCCACCAGTGGCGAGAACCCGCCGCCAAAGCACCAGCCGTTGACCATCGCGATGGTCGGCTTGGCATACATGCGCAGCAGCTTCCATTGCCACTGGCAGGCATCGCGACGAATCTTCTCCTGCAGGATTTCCGGGCCAGCGTCGACTTCGCGGAAGTATTCCTTCAGATCCATGCCCGCCGTCCACGCATCGCCCGCGCCGGTCAGCACCAGCACCTTGGCATCGGCGTCCAGCTCCAGCGCTTCGAGCACCTGGATCATCTCCGTGTTGAGCGTCGGGCTCATGGCATTGCGCTTCTCGGGGCGGTTGAACGTGACCCAGGCAATGCCCTGGTCCACGTTGACATCCACGGTTTGCCAGCGCCCTTGGTAATCAGCCATTTCCATCTCCTTGATCTGTCGGCTTGCTTGAGACACCCGCCGTCTGGTGTGCGGCGCGTCTCAGCTTGGTACCCATTTAATATCAGGTAGCCTGATATCACAAGGAGATTATCATTGCCGTAAACCCTGATTCGAACCACACGTAGCAGAATGTGCGCATCTGCATAGGTGCACATCCACTCACATCCATGGCGGCCACACGAACCCAACGCAATACCCCTCAGCCCGCACCAGACGGCGCCCCGGCAACGTCTGCCCGACTGCCGTACCTGATCGGCCGCACCGATCGCATCGTCAAGCGCCGCCTGGGCGAGGCGCTCGCCCCGCATGGGCTGACGGTCCCGCAGTTCACCGCGCTGTCTGTACTGCACGCGCGCGGCAGCCTGTCGAATGCGCAACTGGCGGAGCGCTCGTTCATGTCGCCGCAATCGGCCAATGAAGTGGTCAAGACGATGGAAGCGCGTGGCTGGGTGACCCGCACGCCCGATCCGACACACGGCCGCATCGTCATGCTCGGGTTGACGGAAGAAGCGCTCGCCTTGCTGGCCCTCTGCGATCAGGCCGTCAGCCGGCTGGAGCAGGAAATGCTGCAGGGAATCGACGCCGCGCACGCGGCATTGCTGCACGATCTGCTGCTGCAATGTGGGCGGAATCTGCGCTGAGCGCAGCCCTTCAGATGCCCCGGCAGTTGCCGTTATGCAATGTAATAAAGTCAGATCAAAGGGACATATTGATCGACGGCCCCGGACGCTAGAATGGTGGGGCCCTGCCTTTCGGGCTCGGATCGAGCAACCGTCCCCACCTTCAACGCACCGCGGTTCTGAAACACCTCCATGTGGATTGTCCAACTCGCGCTGCGAAGGCCGCTGACGTTCATCGTCCTCGCCCTGCTGATCCTCCTGGCGACGCCGTTTACGCTCATGCGTACGCCAACGGACATCTTTCCGGAAATCGACATTCCGGTCGTCAGCATCATCTGGAACTACAACGGCTTACCCGCCAAGGAGATGGCCGACCGTATCGTCTCGGTAACGGAACGCAGCCTGACGACCACCGTCAACGATATCGAGCACATCGAGTCGCAATCGTTGAACGGCATCTCGATCGTCAAGGTGTTCTTTCAGCCGACGGCGAACATCCAGACCGCGCTGGCGCAGATCGTGTCGGTATCCCAGGCGCAAGTGCGCCAGCTGCCGCCCGGCACCACACCGCCGCTCATCATCAAGTATTCGGCGTCGAGCATTCCGATCCTGCAGTTGGGCCTGTCGAGCAACACGCTGTCGGAGCAGGAACTCAATGATGCGGCGCTGAACTTCCTGCGCCCGCGCCTGATTACGGTGCCGGGCATCGCCGTGCCGTTCCCGTATGGCGGAAAGAGTCGGCAGGTCACGGTCGATCTGGACACGCAAAAGCTGTTGGCGCAGGGCCTGACGCCCGTGGATATCGTCAACGCGGTGGGCGCGCAGAACCTGATCCTGCCGGCCGGCACGCAAAAGATCGACGCCACCGAATACGGCGTCACGCTCAACGGCACGCCCGGCAGCATCGCCGCGCTCAACGCCATTCCGGTCAAGACCAGCAATGGCGCCACGCTCTACCTGGGCGACGTGGCCAATGTGCGCGACGGTTTCTCGCCGCAGACGAACGTGGTGCGTCAGGACGGCCAGCGCGGCGTGCTGCTGTCCATCTTGAAGAACGGCGGCGCATCAACGCTGGACATCGTCAACAACATCTACAAACTGCTGCCCACGGCCGCCGCCGCGCTGCCGCAAGACCTCAAGATCACGCCGCTGTTCGACCAGTCGTTGTTCGTCAAAGCTGCCATTGAAGGCGTGATCCGCGAGGCGCTGATCGCCGCATGCCTGACGGCAGCGATGATCCTGCTGTTCCTCGGCAACTGGCGCAGCACGGCCATCATTGCGGTGTCGATTCCGCTGTCGATCCTCTCGTCGATCATCGTGCTGCACCTGATTGGCGAGACCATCAACCTGATGACGCTCGGCGGCCTGGCGCTCGCCGTCGGGATCTTGGTGGACGACGCCACCGTCACGATTGAAAACATCGAGCGCCATCTGCACGAAGGCAAGGCGCCGATCACGGCCATCCTGGACGGCGCGGCCGAGATCGCCGTGCCGGCCTTCGTGTCGACCCTCTGCATCTGCATCGTGTTCGTACCGATGTTCTTCCTCACGGGCGTGGCGCGTTACCTGTTCGTGCCGATGGCCGAAGCGGTGATCTTTGCGATGCTGGCGTCGTACGTGCTTTCGCGCACGCTGGTGCCGACGCTGGTGATGATGCTCATGACCGGCCACACGCAGGACGCCACGAAAGCCGACGCCAAACCGAGCGCCTTCGGCCGCATTTACAAGGCGTTCAACACGCAGTTCGAGCACATGCGCGGCAACTACGCCGCCATCCTGGGCGGGCTGCTGGAATACCGCCGCGTGTTCGCGCTGTCGTTCCTGGGCTTCTGCGTGGCGTCGTGCGCGCTGTACCTCGCGCTCGGCCGCGACTTCTTCCCCGATGTGGACGCCGGCCAGATCCGCCTGCACATGCGCGCGCCGTCGGGCCTGCGCATTGAAGAAACCGCACGGCTGGCCGACGAAGTGGAAACGGCCATCCGCGAGATCATTCCCAAGAAGGAGCTGTCGACCATCCTCGACAACCTGGGCGTGCCGAACTCGGGTATCAACCTGTCGTACAGCAACGCGGGCACCATCGGCACGCTGGACGGCGAAATCCTCATCGCCCTGCACGAAGGCGAGCGCAAACCCAGCGCCGAATACATCCGCCGCCTGCGCGAAGCATTGCCGAAACGATTCCCGGGCGTGGAATTCGCGTTCCAGCCTGCAGACATCGTCAGCCAGATCCTGAACTTCGGCCTGCCATCGGCCATCGACGTGCAGTTCTCCGGCGCCGACGTGGCCACCAACAAGCAGCTCGCGGGCATCCTGGCCAACCGCATCAAGCAGATTCCGGGGGCGGTCGATACGCACGTGCACCAGCGTTTCGATCAGCCCACGCTGGCCTTGAACATGGACCGCACACGCATCCAGCAGGTCGGCCTGGAAGGGCGCGACGTGGCGCAGAACCTGCTGGTGTCGCTCAGCTCCAGCTTCCAGACCTCGCCCACGTTCTGGCTGAACCCGATCAACGGTGTGGTGTACCAGGTGGCCGTCACCAGCCCGCAGTACCGCGTTGACTCCCTTGATGCACTGCTGCGCACGCCGGTGGCAAGCTCCCGCGGCGGCGCTGCACAGGCAGGCGGCCCGCAATTGCTGGGCAACCTCGTGCAGGTGAGCCCTGCCGTGCAGCCGCAAGTGGTGTCGCACTACGACATCACGCCGGTGGTGGACGTCTACGCCGCCGTGCAGGGCCGCGATCTGGGCGCCGTCGCCAAGGAAGTGCAGAAAGCCGTGGACGACATTCGACCCAAGCTGCCGCGCGGCGCGCAGGTCACGGTGCGCGGTCAGGTGAAGACGATGGAATCGTCGTTCCTCGGCCTCGGCGTCGGGCTGGTGATGGCAATCGTGCTGGTGTACCTGCTGATCGTCGTGAACTTCCAGTCGTGGATCGACCCGCTCATCATCGTGACGGCACTGCCGGCCGCGCTGGCGGGCATTGCGTGGATGCTGTTCGTGACGGGGACGACGCTGTCCGTGCCGTCACTCACAGGCGCGATCATGACGATGGGGGTGGCGACGGCCAACTCGATTCTGTTGATCTCGTTTGCCCGGGAACGGTTGGCTGAAGGCATTGCGCCCGTGCAGGCCGCGCTGGAAGCCGGCGCCACCCGTCTACGCCCGGTGCTGATGACGGCCCTGGCGATGATCATCGGCATGGTGCCCATGGCTTTGGGCCTCGGCGAGGGCGCAGAACAGAACGCGCCGCTGGGGCGCGCGGTGATCGGCGGTCTGCTGTTCGCGACCGTCTCGACCCTCTTCTTTGTTCCGGTGGTGTTTGCCAGCGTGCACAACAGATTGCAGCAGCGCGCCGCGCGGCGTAGTCAAGATTTGCGGGGAAGCGAAGGACATGTCTGAGCAAACATCCGGAACCCATTCGGGGCACATGGCGGACGGCTCGCCGCACCACATCGTCACGGTCGATCCGATCGAACAGGTGGATCGCGGCCCCGCTATGCGGCGCGCACGCTGGGTCGTGATTGTCGTGGCGGTGCTGCTGGTGCTGGGCGCCGCGCGCACGCTGGTGGGCCGCTACTACAATGCGCACGCGCTGGAACGCCAGGTGAGCGCGCAAGCCAGCCGCTACGTCACCACCATCGCCCCCAAACCGGCCAACGCCAACCGCGAGCTGACGCTGCCGGGCACGCTGCAGGGCTTCGTTGAATCGCCCATCTATGCGCGTACCAGCGGCTACGTGCTGCGCTGGTTCAAGGACATCGGCGCCCATGTGGACAAGGGCGAAGCGCTGGCGCTGCTCGACACGCCCGAAGTCGACCAGGAACTGAACCAGGCCCAGGCCGCACGCAACCAGGCCGCCGCACGCAAGGCACTGGCGCAGACGTCGCTCACGCGCTGGCAGAACCTGCGCCAGAAAGATGCCGTCTCGCAACAGGAACTGGACGAGCGCACCAGCGCCGCCAATCAAGCCCAGGCCGACCTGGCCGCAGCGGAAGCCAATGTGCGCCGTCTGCAGGAGCTGCAAGGCTTCCGCCGCGTGGTGGCTCCGTTTGCGGGCGTGGTGACCAAGCGCAATGTCGATGTCGGCGCACTGGTCAATGCCGGCAATGCGGGCGCCAACCGCGAGCTGTTCACCCTGGCGCAGACCGATCCGCTGCGCATTTACCTGTATGTGCCGCAGGCATATTCGCAACAGGTGAAGGTGGGGCAGGACGTGGCCGTCACGCTGTCCGAACTGCCCGGCCAGACCTTCCACGGCACCATCGCGCGTGCGTCCGGCGCCATCGACGCCACCACCCGCACCATGCAGGTGGAAGTGCAGTTGCCCAACAAGGACGGCCGCCTGCTGCCGGGTGCCTATGTGCAAGTCGCCATCAAGGGCAAGACGTCCGGCGACCAAGCGGGCGCCGGCGCGCAAGCGACCTATCTGGTGCCGACCAACACGCTGCTCTTCCGCAAGGAAGGCCCGCGCATCGCCATTGCAGAAAACGGCCGCGTCGACCTGCGCCCGGTCGCCATCGGGCGCGACTACGGCCGCACGGTGGAGATCGTCTCGGGCCTCAAGCCGAACGACGCGGTGATCCTCAACCCTGCCGACTCCATCGAACAAGGCGAAGCGGTGACCATAGTCGAACCCGCGCCGGCTTCGGCACCTGCGGCATCGGCGCCGCACGCATCATGAGCCGGCGACCGCGGCCCCGCACCACAGCGCTGGCGGCTTCGCTGGTCGTCTCGCTGGCCGGCTGCTCGCTGGCACCGACGTACGAGCGCCCCGCCATGGATGTGCCGGCGCACTGGCAAACCGAAGCGCCCTGGCGCGCCGCGCAACCCGCCGACGCTACGCCCAAAGGCCCATGGTGGCAGCGCTTCAACGATCCGCAGCTCGACAAGCTGATCACGCAGGCGCTACAGCAAAGCCAATCGCTCAAGGTCGCGCTGTCGAACCTGGAGCAGGCACAGGCGCAGACGCGCGTGGCGCGCGCGAGCCTGCTGCCGACCATCACGGCCACCAACAACGACACGCGTACGCGCACGTCATCGGAACGGCCGCTGTCGTCGTACACCAGCCCGACCATGTCGACCGTGCAGAGCGACTTCGTCCTGCGCGCCGACGTGAGTTACGAAGCCGACCTGTTCGGTCGCGTGCGCAATACCGTCGCCAACGCCGCCGCAAGTGAAGAGCAGGCCGGCGCCAATGTCGAGAACTTCCGCCTGCTGCTCGCCGCGCAGGTAGCCACCACCTGGTACAACCTGCGCGAGACCGATGCAGAAATCGCAGTGGTGCAGGAAGGGCTGGCATTGCAGCGCAAGGCGCTCGATTTCGTTACCTCGCGGCATCAGGACGGCGTGGCGTCGGGGCTCGATCTGGCGCAGCAGCAAGCGCTGTTCGACAGCACCGCCACGCAGGCCGAACTGCTGACCAAGCAACGTGCGCAGTACGAACACGCGCTGGCCACGCTGGTCGGCACCCCTGCACCCGCCTTCCATATCGAGCCGACTCCGCTCAGGGGCACGGCGCCGCAAATTCCGGTGGCGCTGCCGTCCGACGTGATTGAACGCCGCCCCGACGTGGCCGCCGCCGAACGCGGGGCCGCTGCCGCCAACGCGCAAGTGGGTGTGGCGCGCGCTGCGTTTTTCCCAAGCGTGATGCTCAACGGCGGGGCCGGTTGGGAAAGCCGCGATCTTGCGCTGCTGTTTTCTGCGCCCACGCTGCTGTGGTCGTTCGGCACGCAGATCGCCCAGACGGTGTTTGACGCGGGCCGCACGCGGGCGCGTGTGGACTTTGCCAATGCGGCCTACCAGGGCGCGATCGCCAACTACCGGCAAACGGTGCTGGGGGCGTTGCAGGAAGTGGAAGATGGCCTGGCCGGGCTGCAATCGCTGGACCGTGCGGCAAACCAGGCGCGCAACGCCGTGGAAAGCGCCCGCAAGGTGTACGACATTGCCAGCGTGCGCTACGAGGGCGGGCTGGCAACGTCTTTGGACGTGATCACCGCGCAGCAATCGCTGTTGAACAACCAGCGCACGGCGGTACAGATTCTCGGTCAGCAGATGACGACGAGCGTGTTTCTCGTCAAAGCGGTGGGCGGCGACTGGAACCACACCGTCGCGACGCCACTGTCAACGGCCAGGCAATAAGCGTCAGGCAACGGCGCGCAGGAAGCGCGCCCCCACGAACAGCCCGGCCAGCCAGCTCAAGGTGAGCGCCACGGCGACGAGCAATTCGAGCAGCGCGGTGGCATCGCCCGGCACGCGCAACGCCAGCGCAATCACCGCGGCCATCAGCGCACCCGCTGCGACCAGGCTGACCAGCAGGGCGCCCAGACCCGATGCGAGGGTGCGCACGAGCGGCGGATGCACATGCGCCGGCGGACACAGCACCGCCATGCGCGCCCGCACATAGGCGGTGGTGCGTGCACCATCGGTGGCCTCGGCGTGATGGCGCATCACTTGCATCCAGGTTTGCGTGTCAAGCACGCCGGAACTCAGCTCCTGCGTTACGCGGCGCAGTGCGGCGCGCTCTCGCGCGTGGTCGGTGGCATCGCTGGGCGTTTCGTTCGGGTTGAGCCTGTCGAACACGGCCGGCGCGGCCGCCGGATCGCTCGCCCGCACCTCATGCCGATACGTCACGCGCACGCGGCGCGAGCGGGCGAGATACGCCAGCGTCCCGATCGGCACCAGTACCTCCGCCGCCAGCAACAGCACCAGCGGCAACCCCGCTGCCGCACCGCCCGATGCCTGCACAGCCCACGCCTTGATCCCACCGCTCATGCCCAGCGTGGCCAGCAGTTGCAGCAGGCAATATCCCAGCCAGACCCACGGAAACCAGCGCACGCGCAAAAACGCCAGCACCACCAGCCCCAACGGAAACGCCAGCCCCGCAAGCGCCAGCACCGGCCGCGCCGCACCCCCGCCCATCTCGCCCAACATCAGCACCGTGGCCATCGCCAGCACGACCACCAGCGCGGGCAATGTGCTCAGCCACAGCAGCGTCACGAGCCAGCCGCGCACGCCATAAAGCCGATGCGCCCGCGCACGTGCCGCCGATATCGCAATCCAACTTCCTTGCATGAAGCTCCCTCAACCGGTCCGCCATGCTGCACGCCGTGGCGGAGCATGGACTTCTGAATTTCGGCGATTGTGTCATTGAGGCAAAGCAGGTGCCCCCCTCTAGAGTGGGGGCGCGACCACATTGTCGTCAATGTGTTGTCGGAGCTAATGCTGACAAGGGGTTGCGGGTGATTAGCAGGTTTTAATTCTGATGTTGATATTGCTGACTGTTGTTTCGATGCCTTACCCCGGATCGCATCGGCAGCGAAACCTGCATGTCTGTCCCGCATACCGGCCCCAACCATTTGCATGCAACGCAAGGAACCAAGCTCCTTACACTCGCTGCAAACTCAAAGGAAGCCAATATGCGCCTACACCGTCTGCCGCAGTGCCTGCTGTCTGCCCTCACGCTGAGCCTCGCGCTCGCTTGCACGGCCAGTGCCGCGCCGGCGCCTGAACCGGTCGACATCCTGATCCGCAACGGCACCGTGGTCGACGGCAGTGGTGGTGCGCCGTTCGTGGCCGACGTGGGCATCCGCCATGACCGCATTGTGCTGGTGCAGCCGTCGGCCACGGGCGTGCCGGCGAAGACGGTGCTCGACGCGCGCGGGCTGGTGGTGGCGCCGGGCTTTATTGATCCGCACACGCATGCCTATCACAACCTCATTTCCAAAGACCGGCACCAGAACCTGCCCTACCTGCTGCAGGGCGTGACGACGGTGGTGATCGGCAATGACGGCATCGTGCTCGAAGGCGACGGGCCCGATCTCGACCGCATCGGGCCGGCGCTCCAGGCACTGGAAGCCAACCGCATCGGTACCAACGTGGCCATGCTGGTCGGCCACAACGCCGTACGCCATCGCGTGATGGGCGACGTGGCCCGCGCGCCCACCGCTGACGAACTCAAAACCATGCAAGGCCTGATGGAAGACGGCATGCGCGACGGCGCATTCGGCATGTCGACGGGCCTCGTGTACACGCCTGGCGTGTTTGCCAAAACCGACGAGGTGGTGGCACTGGCCAAGACAGTGGCCGCGCGCGGCGGCATCTACGACACGCACCTGCGCGACGAGGGCAACTTCCGCACTGGCCTCGTCAACGCGGTGAAAGAAGCGCTGGACATCGGCCGGCAGTCAGGCATCCCGATTCACATCTCGCACATCAAGGCGCTGGGTGTGGATTCGTGGGGCAAGAGCACCGAGATCATCGGCCTGATACGGGAAGCGCAGGCCAGCGGCATGAACGTATCGGCAAGCCAGTATCCGTACACGGCGTCGAGCACGCACATCATTCCGGCGCTGGTGCCGGGCTGGGCACGCGACGGCGGCAACGCCGCACTGCTCAAGCGGCTGGAAGACCCGGCCACGCGTGCGCGCATTGCGGCCGACATGGAAAAGGCCATGCAACAGCGCAACGGGCCGGCGGCGCAGGTGCTGATCTCCACCAACCCCGAATACAACGGGCAATCGCTCGAAGCGCTGGGCAAGAAGCTGGGCGTCAGCCCCGTTGATGCGGCCATCGACGTGATCCAGCACGGCGGCACGAACATCGTGTCGTTCAACATGAGCGACACCGATCTGGAAGCCTTCATGAAGCAGGACTTCGTGGTGGGCGGCTCCGACGGCATTGCCGGGCACCCGCGTGAAGCCGGCACCTTCGCACGCCGCATCGGCGAATACGTCACGCGCAAGCACGTGATGACGTTGCCGTTCGCGATCCGCCAGGCCAGCGCACGCACCGCCGAGATCTTCGGCATGAAAGATCGCGGCTCCGTGCAGGCGGGCAAGTTTGCCGATCTGATCATCTTCGACCCCGCCACCTACGCCGACCGCGCAAGCTATGAACAGCCGGCGCTGCCGCCCGTGGGGGTGCGCTGGGTGCTCGTCAACGGCGCGCTGGCCGTGGCCGACGGCAAGGCTGTGCCGGATGTTCTGGCGGGACGGGCGCTACGCAAGTGACGCCAAGGGGCGCTACCATCGGCGTTCCTCACGCTTTTTCTGAGTTCACTTCCGAATCGACATGACCGACATCCAACGCCTCCACACCAACGCCCGCATGAGCCAGATCGTGATCGCCAACGGCATCGTGCATCTGGCCGGGCAAGTGCCCGACATCGATTTCAAGTCGGTCACGGAGCAGACCAAAAACATCCTCGAGCGTATCGACACGCTGCTGGCGGAAGCCGGGGTGGACAAGACGCGCCTGATCTCGGCCAACATCTGGCTGACCGACGCCAAGCACTTTGCCGAGCTGAACGCCGCCTGGGAAGCCTGGGTGCCGACCGGCCACGCACCCACGCGCGCCTGCGTGCAGTCGGGCCTGATGCGCCCCGGCATTGACGTAGAGATCGCCGTCACGGCGCTGGCCAAGGGTTAAGGAGCGGGTTGCCATGCGCTTCGACACCCTTGTGCTGGGCGCCGGCATTGTCGGCGTATCGGTGGCGGTGCATCTGCAGAAACGCGGGCGCGCCGTCGCCCTTGTGGACCGCCGTGCACCGGGCTTTGAGACGTCGTTCGGCAATGCCGGGCTGATCCAGCGCGAGGGTGTGTATCCGTATGCGTTCCCGCGCGACGTGTCGACGCTGTTGCGTTATGCGAGCAACACGTCGGCGGACGTGCACTACCACCCGGGCGATCTGCCCCGGCTGCTGCCGTTTCTGTGGCAGTACTGGCGCAACTCGCACCCCACGCGGCACGCAGCCATTGCGCGTGTGTATGCGCCGCTCATTGCGCACAGCGTGAGCGAGCACCGCGCGCTGGCCGAAGCTGCTGCCGCCACGCATCTGATCCGCCCCAGCGGCTGGATCAAGGTCTTCCGCAATGCCGCTACGCAAGACAAGGAAACCCGCAACGTCGAGCGCTGGCAGCGCGAGTACGGCGTCGCCTTTGAGACGCTGGACCCCGCGCGCCTGCGCACCGTTGAACCCCATCTGGATACATCGCTGCTGGGCGGCCTGCGCTACACGGAAGCCGATTCCGTGAGCGACCCGAATGCGCTGGTGACGGCCTACGCGAAATACTTCGAGCAGATCGGCGGCCGCCTGTTTGAAGCCGATGCCAACACGCTGACGCCCAACGCGCCGTGGCGGCTGCAAACCCGGGAGGGCGAACTGCGCGCGGACCACGTCGTCATCGCCATGGGACCCTGGGCGGACGTCATCACCTCGCGCCTGGGCTACAGCCTGCCGCTGGCCGTCAAGCGCGGCTACCACATGCACTACGCACCCGCCCCGGGCACGCAGTTGAACCATCCTGTGCTCGATGCCGACGGCGGCTACGTGCTGGCACCGATGACGCGCGGCATCCGCCTGACCACCGGCGCTGAACTCGCGCACCGTGATGCGCCCAAGACGCCCGTGCAACTGGAAGCCGTCGAGCCCGTCGCCCGCAAGCTCTTTCCGCTGGCCGAACGTGTGGATGCGGAACCCTGGATGGGCGCCCGCCCCTGCACACCCGATATGTTGCCGATCATCGGGCCGGCGCCGCATCACCCAAGCCTGTGGTTTGCGTTCGGCCATGCACACCACGGCCTGACGCTGGGGCCGATTACCGGGCGATTAATTGCAGAAATGATGACGGGCGAGACACCCGTCGTGGATGTTCGCCCGTTCCGTGCGCAACGCTTCTGGGAAACGGCGCGTTAGTTCAAGCCACCCTGGCACAGGTACTTGATCGACAGGTAATCGTCGAGCCCGTACTTGGAGCCCTCACGGCCGTAGCCCGATTCCTTCACGCCGCCAAAGGGCGCCGCCTCGCTGGCAAGCGCGCCTTCGTTGATGCCGACGATGCCCGCTTCCAGCGCCCGCGAAACGCGCTCGATGCGGCGGATGTCCTGCGTATAGAAGTACGAGGCCAGCCCGAACGGCGTGTCGTTGGCGGCCTGGACGGCTTCGGCTTCATCGACAAAGCGGAACAGCGGCGCAACGGGCCCGAAGGTTTCTTCGCCGCACAGGGCCATACCGCTGTTGGCGTCCGCCAGCACGGTGGGCGCGTAGAAGTGTTCACCAACTTCCGGCAGGCGCTTGCCACCCGCCAGCACGCGCGCACCGTTGGCGACGGCATCCTGCACGTGGCGCTCGATCTTGTCGACGGCGCGGGCGTTGATCATCGGGCCAATCTGCGCATCCGGATCGGTGGCGGGCGCGACTTTCAGCGCGGAAACCCGCTCGGCCAGCATGGCGCCAAAGCGCTCATACACACCGGCTTGCACGTAGATGCGGTTCGGGCACACGCAGGTCTGGCCGCCGTTGCGGAACTTGGCCGCCAGCAAACCCGTGATGGCCGCGTCGAGGTCCGCGTCATCAAACACGATGAACGGTGCATTGCCGCCCAGCTCCAGCGAGAGCTTCTTCAGCGTGCCCGCCGATTCGCGCGCCAGATACTTGCCCACTGGCGTCGAACCCGTGAACGTGATCTTGCGCACGCGGCTGTCCTGCAGCCAATCGGCCACGGCCTCGATGCCGCGGTCACGCGAGGCGCAAATCATGTTCAGCACGCCCGGCGGCAATCCGGCTTCCTGGGCGAGCTGCGCCAGCGCGAGTGCTGTAAGCGGCGTGTCTTCCGCCGGCTTGGCGACCACGGTACAGCCCGCCGCCAGTGCCGGCGCGATCTTGCGCGCAATCATCGCCAGCGGGAAATTCCAAGGCGTGATGGCCGCGACGATACCCACGGGCTCCTTGACGGCGCTCATGCGCTTGCCGCGCTGCTGCTGCGGGATGAGATCGCCGTAGATGCGCGTGGCCTCGTCGGCAAACCACGCGACGTACGAGGCGCCGTACAGCACTTCACCGCGCCCTTCGGCAAACGGCTTGCCCTGTTCGAGCGAAATCAGCCGCCCCAGCGCATCGGCATTCGCGACGATGGCCGCGTGCCAGCGGCGCAGGATGGCGGCGCGCTCGGCCGGCAACGTGTCGCGCCATGCGGGAAAGGCGCGCGCTGCCGCGTCGGTGGCGGCACGCGCGTCGGCAGCGCTGCTATCGGGCACGTTGGCGATGAGGCTGCCGGTGGCCGGGTCCGTCACGGCAAAGCGTGCGCCGTCAGCGCCGGCCTTCCATTGACCGTCGATCAGGTTGTCGGGGCGCACGAGCCCCGTCTGGCGAAGTTGGTCGAAGCGCAAAGCCATCTTGGATTCCCTCAAGCCGCCCGTTCAACCCAGGTGCGCGGCAATCGCCTCGCCCACCTGCGTGGTGCTGGCGGTGCCGCCCAAATCCGGCGTGCGCGGGCCGTCCTTGAGCACGGCTTCGATGGCCGCGACGATGGCGTCGTGCGCGGCGCGGCCCGCACCTTGGCTCTGCGTGAGGAAATCGAGCATCAACGCGCCCGACCAGATCATCGCGATCGGGTTGGCGATGTTCTTGCCGTAGATGTCCGGTGCCGACCCGTGCACCGGCTCAAACAGCGACGGGAATGTGCGCTCCGGATTCAGGTTGGCCGACGGCGCCAGCCCGATCGTGCCGGTCGTTGCCGGGCCAAGATCAGACAGGATGTCGCCGAACAAGTTGGTGGCGGCCACCACATCAAAGCGACCCGGCTGCAACACAAAGCGCGCGGTCAGGATGTCGATGTGCTGCTTGTCGAGCGTGACATCGGGGTATTGCTGTGCAACCTCATCGGCGCGGGCGTCCCACCACGGCATGCTGATGGCAATGCCGTTGCTCTTGGTGGCAAGCGTCACGTGCTTGCGCTCACGGCTCTGTGCGAGGTCGAAGGCGAATTTCAGCAGACGCTCTGCACCGCGGCGCGAGTAGACCGACTCCTGGATCACGATCTCTCGGTCGGTGCCTTCGTACATGATGCCGCCCAGCGACGTGTATTCGCCTTCGGTGTTTTCGCGCACGACGTAGTAGTCGATGTCGCCCGGCTTGCGATTGGCCAGCGGGCACGGCACGCCTTCAAACAGGCGCACAGGGCGCAGGTTGATGTACTGGTCAAACTCGCGGCGGAACTTGAGCAGCGAACCCCATAGCGAGATGTGATCGGGCACCGTGGCCGGCCAGCCCACCGCGCCGAAGAAAATCGCGTCCATGCCCTTGAGTTGGGCTTTCCAGTCGTCGGGCATCATCTTGCCGTGCTGCTGGTAGTAGTCGCAACTGGCCCATTCGATGTGGTGGGTTTCGAGGCTGATGCCGAAACGGCGCGCGGCGGCTTCGAGCACGCGCAGGCCTTCGGGCATCACTTCACGGCCGATGCCGTCGCCGGGGATCACGGCGATCCGGTAAGTCTTGCGGGTCATGTCAGATCCGGTAAAGAAGGAAGAAGAATCAGGCACCTTGTGGCGCGATGAACTCGCGGGCGAGCTTCCGGGCGCCGTTGGCGAACATCAGGATATCAACGCCGGTGGCGACGAACGTGCAGCCCAGCTCCAGATAGTGACGCGCCAGCGCCGGGTCAGACGTCAACGTGCCAGCAGCCTTGCCCGACGCAACAATCGTGCGTACGGCGTTGTCGATGGCGGCCTGCACATCCGGGTGGCCAGCGTTGCCAAGATGGCCCATCGACGCAGCCAGATCCGCCGGGCCGATGAACACGCCATCCACGCCATCCAACGCGCAGATGGCTTCGAGGTTTTGCAGCGCGGTGACGGTCTCGGCCTGGACGAGCAGGCAGGCTTCATCATCGGCAATCTGCAGGTAATCGGTGCGGGCGCTCCAGCGCGATGCCCGGCCCACGGCACTGCCCACGCCGCGCATGCCGAGCGGGGGGTAACGCACCGCACGCACCAGTTCGCGCGCCTGCTCCGCCGTATCCACCATCGGCACGAGCAGCGTGCGTGCGCCGATGTCGAGCAGGCGCTTGATGAGCGACGGGTCGCCGTTATACGGGCGCACGATGGGCTCGGCGCGATACGGCGCCACGGCCTGCAGTTGGGCAAGGATGGTCCGCACGTCGTTCGGTGCGTGCTCGCTGTCGATCAGCAGCCAGTCGAAGCCGGCGGTGGCGCTCACCTCCGCCAGGTACGGATCGCTCATCGCCAGCCAGAAGCCGATCTGGCGTTGCTTGGCGGCCAGCGCGGCCTTGAAACTGTTCGGGCGGTCAAGCGCGGGCGTTTGCATTGCGTTGGTCATGCGAATGGACTGTTTCAAAAGTTGGCTCGAAGCTGATGGGTTCCACCTTGCCGAGCAGGAAGAGGTAATTGAGGATCGCCAGGCCGATCAGCGCGGCGGAGAACACCAGCGCCGGAATGAACGAGCCGGTGGCACCCACGATGGCACCCGTCACGATCGGGCCGACCACGCCGCCCATGTTCGACACGCTGTTCTGCAGGCCCGCCACCATCGACACGTTGTTGCCCGGTGCCACATCCGCCGGCAATGCCCACACCTGCGACGCCGCCACGGTCGTACCCGACTTGGCGATGCACAGCAGGATGACCGCCACCGCCGCGGACTGCGCGAACGCCGCCAGCCCGATGCTCGACGCCATCACCAACCCTGTCACCAGGAACAGCTTGCGCGTGGCCGTGAGCGACAGCTTGCCCGAGGCATACACGCGGTCCGACGCCCAGCCCGCAAACACCTCCACGAACATCGACACGAACAGCGGCAGCGACGCCATGAAACCCATCTCCATGAGGCCCATACCGCGTTCCTTGACGAGATACGTCGGCAGCCACGTGATGAAGAAGTACGAGTTGTAGTTGATCATGAAGAAGCCGATGCACATCGCCCAGATGTTCCGGTGCGTGAGCAGCTTCGCCCAGGGCACCTTGGGTTCATCCTGGGTGCGCGCAGGGGGCAGCCCTTGCTCGATGTGCGCCAGCTCAGCCGCGTTCACACCCTTGTGCTCGGCGGGCCGCTCCTTGAACACGGCCCACCACACCACGCTCCACACGATGCCCAGCGCGCCCGTCACGGCAAAGGTGATCTTCCAATCGAACACCACCAACAGCCACGCGATGAGCGGCAAGGCGACAGCGCTGCCGAGCTTGGAGCCGCTATCGAAAATGGCCGCCACCGTGGCCCGTTCCTGCTTGGGGAACCAGCGTCCCGTGATGCCAGCACTGCTCGGGTACGCACCCGCTTCACCAATGCCCAGCGCCACGCGCAAGCCAACGAGCGACTTGAAGCCGTTGGCCAGCCCCGTCAGGGCCGTGGCCAGCGACCACCACAGCACCGCAAAGCCCAGCACCTTCTTCTGCCCGAAGCGGTCGGCCAGGATGCCCGCGGGCAACTGCAGCAGCGCATACGACCAGAAGAACGCCGACATGACGACGCCCATTTCCACCGCGCTCAGGTGGAATTCTTTCTGGATGTGCGGCGCGGCGGCCGACAGCACGGTACGGTCGATGTAGTTGATGGCAATTGCCGCCCACATGAGGCCGGCGACGACCCAGCGCACTCTCGAGCGCGGGCCGCGTTGTGGCGTGTCCTGCATGGTTGTCTCCTGTCTGTAGTGTTTTGGCTGTGCGTCTGCGCGTCAGCTCACGATGCCCATGTGCCACGGCACGAATTCATGGTCCCCAAGGCCGAGCAGTTCGCTCTTGGTGCGCTCGCCCGAGGCGGTGCGCAGGATGTGTTCGAAGATGTCCTGGCCCATCTCATCCACCGAGCGTTCGCCGTCGAGAATGCGACCGCAGTTGATGTCCATGTCTTCCTCAAGCCGGCGGAACATGGGCGTATTGCTGGCCAGCTTGATCGTCGGAGCGGGCTTGGAGCCGAACATCGAGCCGCGTCCCGTGGTGAAGCAGATGAGGTTGGCGCCGCTGGCAATCTGCCCCGTGACGGCAACCGGGTCGTAGCCCGGCGAATCCATGAAGACGAAGCCGGCGCGATCAATCGGCTCGGCGTATTCGTACACGGCCTGCAGCGGCGTGGTGCCGCCTTTCATGGCCGAACCGAGTGATTTTTCGAAGATGTTGGCCAGACCGCCCTGCTGGTTGCCGGGGCCCACCACGCCGTTGAACTGGCCGTTGTGGCCGCGCGTGTAGTTCTCCCACCAGGCGAGCCGATCGAGCAGCTTCTGGCCGACTTCCGGCGACACCGCACGGCGCGTGAGCATGGTTTCCACGCCGTGGATCTCCGGCGTTTCCGACAGGATGGCCGTGCCGCCGTGACGCACCAGCAAGTCCATCGCCGCACCCAGCGCCGGGTTGGCGGTAATGCCCGAGAAACCATCAGAGCCACCGCACTCCAGGCCGATCTTGATGTGGCTGGCCGATACCGGGCGGCGCACGATGTCATTGGCCGCGGGCAGAATCGTCTGGATGGCGGCGATGCCCGCCTCGATGGTGGCGCGCGTGCCGCCGGTGTCCTGCATCACCAGCGTGTGCATGAGCTTGCCCGTTTCCAGCCCTTGGCTGGCCATCAAGTCAGCCACCTGGTTGCGCTCGCAGCCCAGGCCAACAACCAGCACCCCGGCCAGGTTTGGATGCCGCGCGTAGCCCGCCAGCGTGCGGCGCAGCACGTCAAAGTGTTCCGACGGCGACGACATCCCACAACCGCTCGTCTGCGCAAACGCCACCACGCCATCCACATTGGGAAACGACGCCAGGCGCTCCGGCGTGAACCACGCCGCAATGTTCTTGATGACGGTGGCCGAGCAGTTGACCGACGCCAGGATGCCGATGAAGTTGCGCGTAGCCACACGCCCATCGGGCCGGACGATGCCGTGGAAAGTGGCGCGCTTGGCTTCGGGGATGTAATCGACCGGGCGCACATCCAGGCCGAAACCCGGATCGCGTGCGTAGTCGATCAACTCCACGTTGTGCGTGTGGACGTGTTCGCCCGCTTCGATGTCGCGCGCCGCACAGCCGATGATGGTGTCGTATTTGCGGATGGGCTCGCCCTGGGCGATGCGGCGCGCGGCAATCTTGTGCCCCGCCGGCACCTGGGCGCGCAGGCGGACCACCGTGCCGTTGATGGACAGGCTCTGCCCCAGCGACAGCCCCTCGCGGGCGATCAACACGTTGTCTGCCGCATTCAGTTGAATCAGCGGCCCAGCGTACGCTGGCGTTGCCTGTAACATCCTGTGCTCCTCCGGGCTGTCTTCTGGTGCAGCCGTCGTCTATCGTGATTTTGATGTTACCGGTTTATGTAACCGGTAACATTGGCGCAATCGTAGTCGGCTTTTGCGATAATTGCTAGCCCATTTTTTCCCTTATGTTTCCCTAATCGGCCCCTCGATCACGTGACCAAATCCCCCACCGTGTCCCTCGTAGAAACCGCGCCCGCCACGCCACGCCGTGCGCGCAAGCGCACCGGGCGCGTCACATTGAGCGACCTTGCCAAGCTGGTGGGTGTGACCAAGGTGACGGTGTCCCGCGCGCTGAACACGCCGGAGCTGGTGTCGAGCGACACGCTGGAACGCGTGCGCGAAGCGGTGCGGCAAACCGGCTATACGCCGGACCTGGTGGCCGGTTCCTTGGCATCCAACCGCAGCCGGTTGATCGTCGCGCTCATCCCCACGATTGCAGGCAGCGTGTTCCAGGAAACGGTCGCGGCACTGACCACCGAGCTGGCCGCGGCGGGCTATCAATTGCTGATCGGCCAGAGCGGCTACGACGAGTCGCGCGAAGATGCGCTGCTCAATGCCATCGTCGGACGGCGCCCTGCAGGCATCGTACTGACAGGCGTGGTGCACTCGGCCAGCGTGCGGCAGAAGCTGCAGGCGGCCGGGGTGCCGGTCGTGGAAACGTGGGACATCACGCGCAACCCGCTGGACATGCTGGTCGGCTTCTCGCACCAGAAGGTCGGGCAGGCGGCGGCGCGCTATCTGAAGCAGCGCGGTGCAAAGCGCCCCGCCGTCATCACGCCGAGCGACCGCCGTGCACAGGCGCGCGCGCACGCCTTCGTGAAGACGTTCGGTTCAGATGCGGAGATTCCCGTGATTGCCGCCGAATCCCCCGCCAACCTGGGCGACGGCCGGCGTGCGCTGGGTGAATTGCTCGCGCAGCATCCGAAGACCGACGCCATCTTCTGCGGCGCCGACGTCCTTGCGCTCGGGGTGTTGATGGAAGCCGAACATCGCGGCATTGCCGTGCCCGAGCAACTCCGCGTGGTCGGTTACGGCGACCAGGTCTTCGCCAAGGACACCACGCCTGCGCTCACCACCATCCGCATCGACGGCACGGGCATCGGCAAGCTGGCGGCAACGTTACTGATCGATCGCATCGAGCACGGCGACGAAGAACGTCGCACGCTCGACGTGGGCTTCACACTCGTTGAGCGCGACAGCGCGTAACGCTCAGGCCAGCACCGCTTGCGCGTCGAGCGGAAACACGGGCCGCTGCACCTTCGCAAACGGAAAGCGCGCGTAGTCCGAACTCGTTACACCGCCGCCGTCGCACTCCACCACGGCCTTTGCGATCGGCACGAACACGGGCCGGCAATACATGCGCGACTTCAGCAGCACGAACCGTGCGATATGCGGGTCCACACCGATGTGCGTAAAGATGCCAAGGTCCCAGTGCTCCTGCGGCGTCTCGGTGACAACGATCTGCGCCGCGCCAATGTCCAGTAGCGCCGTGCGCCCCATGCGGATGCGCTGGCCGGTGTAGGTGGGCCCCGTGATGGTGTATTCGCCGTCGCTGATGGCGGCGACCTTGCCATGCAAGGCACGGGGAACCGGGTACACGCCCAGTTGCGCGAGGGGCACCTTGTCGCCCACGGCCAGCGTGACCATGGCGCCCACACCCGCCTCGATCATCGCAGCCACGGCTTGCGGGTCGCACACCGGCCCGACGGCGATGCCGCTCAACCCCTGCTTCAGGGCTTCGTGCAGGACGTGCATGTCGTCGCATGTGCCGCCGGACATGCAGTTGTCGCCGTGGTCGAGCAGCAGAACGGGGGCGTTGCCCGGCGCTTGCGCCAGCTCGGCTGCGCGGGCAATCGATTCGGCCAGCGGTTCAGAGCGGTAGACGAACCCTTCGCGGTCGGCCCAGATGGCAGCGGCAATGCGTTGCGCCGCGGCGTCGGCAGCCTGTTTGTCGCCGTTGCCCACCACCACGATGGAAAGGCACGGCGCGGCAATGTCCGCCAGCCCGAATCCGGCAAGGATCGAGACGGCCAGCATGCCGTCATCCTCCGCCTGCTTGGCCAGCGCCACGGCGCGATGCATCGCCCCTTCATCGGTGCGGCTGCGCAGCGTGTGTGTGACCATCGGCAAGCGGCGCCATGTCAGCACGGGGTTCGCGCGGCCGGCCAGCTTGTCGAACAGCAGGCGGCCCGCGTGCTCGCCGGTTTCGTACATGTCAACGTGCGGGTACGTCTTGAAGCTGACCGCAATGTCTGCCAAATCGATGAACTTCTGCGTGAGATTGCCATGCAGATCCAGCGCGACGGTAATCGGCACATCGGGCATCACTGCGCGCAGGCGTTCGAGCAGATCGCCTTCGCCGTCGTCGCTGTTCTCGGCGACCATCGCGCCGTGCAGGTCGAGCATCAGTGCATCGCACCCCGGTGCAGCCGCGACGATGGCGTCGCACAGCGTGGTGTACGCCTCGGCCGCGACGCGTCCGCTCGGGTTGGCCCCGGCGACGACAGGTACGACGATTTCCGCGCCCGCCGCCTCCGCCAGATCGATGAACGCACCCGCCGCCGTGCGTGTGCCCTTGGCGGCGCGATAGGCATCATCGCCATAGTGCGGTTGGAACGATGCCAGCGGCGTCGGCACCGGCGAGAACGTGTTGGTCTCGTGATTGAAGCGGGCGATCAGGATGCGCATGGGCGGTCGGGTGGTTGTGTCAAATGCGGCCGGCGGCTTGCAGCATCGCGTGCAGCAGCACGTTGGCCCCGGCTTCGAGATGTTCGGGGCGGGCGGCTTCGATCTCGTTGTGGCTGATGCCGTCCTTGCACGGTACGAAGATCATCGCGGTGGGAGCGACACGGGCAAGGTAGACCGCGTCATGGCCTGCACCACTGATCACGTCCATCTCCGACAACCCGAGTTGTCGCGCGCCGCTGCGCACCGCGTTCACCAGCGTGGCGTCAAACGGCTGCGGCGGGAAATAGACGACCTGGCGCAATGCGATGTCGATGCCGCTGCGTGTGCGCAGCGCCCCTACGGCAGCGTGCAGCGCGGCATCCATGTCCGAGAGCACGGCATCGTCCGCCGCACGCAAGTCGATCGTCATCGATACTTGGCCGGGAATCACGTTGCGCGAATCCGGATGCACGCTCAGGCAGCCCACCGTAGCGCGCGCATGGGGTGGACGCTCCACCGCAATGCGGTTGGCAATGCCGACCAGCTCAGCCGCCGGCATCAAGGCATCGCGGCGCAGCTCCATGGGCGTGGGCCCGGCGTGCGCCTCCATGCCGGTCAAGACCACGTCGTACCAGCGCTGGCCGAGCGCGCCAGTCACAACACCAATCGTCGTGGCGTGCGCCTCCAACACCGGCCCTTGCTCGATATGCGCTTCGAAATAGGCACCGACGGCTCGACCGCCAACCGCCTCCCTGCCCGCGTAGCCGATACTGCGCAGCGCCTCGCCCACGGTCACGCCATCGCGGTCTTGCGCGGCCAGCACGGCGTCCAGCGCAAACTCGCCGATGAACGCGCCGGAGCCCATCATCACCGGCACGAAGCGCGAACCTTCTTCGTTGGTCCATACGGCCACTTCAATGGGCGCTTCGGTTTGAATGCCCGCGTCGTTGAGCGTGCGCACGACCTCGATGCCTGCAAACACGCCGTAGTTGCCGTCGAACTTGCCGCCGGTCGGTTGCGTGTCGATATGGCTGCCGGTCATCACGGGCGGCAGCGCGTTGTTGCGGCCAGGGCGGCGCGCAAACAGGTTGCCGATGGCGTCTACGCGCACGGTGCAGCCGGCGGCTTCGGCCTGTGCCACAAAGAAGTCGCGTCCCTGGCGGTCGAGATCGGTCAGGGCGAGGCGGCGCACGCCGCCCTTGGGCGTGGCGCCGATGCGTGCCTGCTGCATGAGCGTGTCCCACAGGCGCGCGCCGTTGATGCGGAGTCGGGTATCTGTCGTCATGTTGTCTTGTCGATTCATGCGGCCAGGCCGACGCCAAGGTAACGGTCCTTGACGGCGTCGTCGGTGCGGAAGGCTTCGTTGCTGCCGGTGTAGACCACACGGCCCTGTTCGATGATCACGTGGCGGTCGGCCAACTGCGTGCAGACCTCCAGGTTCTGCTCGACCAGCAGGATGGACACGCCCGCGGCCTTGATCATCTTCAACTGCGCGACGATCTCTTCGACAATGACGGGCGCCAGACCTTCCACCGGCTCGTCCAACATCAGCAGGCGCGGGTGGTTCATCAGCGCGCGGCCGATGGCCAGCATCTGCTGCTCGCCACCGGAGAGGTTGGCGCCACCATTGCGCCGCCGCTCGTGCAGGCGCGGGAAGATGCGGTAGATGTCGGCCAGTTGCCACGGCGAATCGCGCCGCGCGCCGAGCTTCAGGTTCTCCTCCACCGTCAGCAGCTTGAAGATGCCGCGATGCTCCGGCACGAGGCACAAACCCTGCGCGGCAATGCGATGCGCCGGTTGTCCGGCGATGTCCCTGCCCAGAAAGCGCACATGCCCGCGCGGCGCCACCACGCCGGCAATCGTCTTGAGCGTGGTCGACTTGCCCGCGCCATTGCGGCCGAGCAGCGTCACCAGTTCGCCCTCGCCCACCGACAGCGCCATGCCCTGCAGCACGTGGCTCTTGCCGTAGTAGCCGTGGAGGTCTGCAACGTCGAGGATCGTCGTCATTTCTTGCCTCCCGTGATCATGTTGCCCAGATACGCGGCGCGCACGCGTGGGTCCGCCCGTACGGCATCGGGCGTGCCCTCCATCAGCACCTTGCCCTGCTGCATGACCGTGATGGTGTCGGAGATGTCCATGACGATGTCCATGTTGTGCTCGATCAGCACGACCGTATGGTCATGCGCGAGGCCGCGGATGAGCGCCTTCATGGCAGGCAGATCGTCCACGCCCATGCCGGAGGTCGGCTCGTCGAGAAAAATCGCCCGCGGATTGGCGGCCAGTGCCATGCCCACCTCCAGCCGACGCTGCTGGCCATGCGAGAGGGCGGCGGCCGGCGTGTCGGCCAGGCGTGGCAATTCAAGCCGATCGAGAACACGGTCCACCGTATCGGTGCAGGCCAGAGCACCCTGCGGCAGGCGCCAACCGTGCATGGCGCGACGCGGCGTGGTACCGAGTGCCGCAAGCCGCAGGTTCTCGCGCACGGAAAGGCTCGGAAACAGGCTCGTCACCTGGAACGAGCGTGCAATGCCGCGCTGCACGCGTTGGTAGTCGGCCTCGCGCGTCACGTCGTGGCCATCGAAGACGATGGTGCCGCTGGTGATCATGCGGGTGCCCGTGAGCATGTGAAACAGCGTGGTCTTGCCGGCGCCGTTCGGGCCGATGACGGAGTGCACCGTGCCCGGCATCACACGCAAATCGACGCCGCCCAGCGCCGTGAACTTGCCGTACTGCTTGACGATGCCGGTGGCTTGAAGGATGGGCGTGGTGGTCATGCGCGCTCCTCCTGCACCGCCGCTGCGTTACGCGGGGCACGCACGCGTTGCCACAGCTTCTGTCCGAGCCCGAACAACCCCCGCTGCATGAACAGGCTCACCGCGATCAGCAGGAAGCCGAGCAACATGAGCCAGCGCGGCCACAGGCTGGAGAGCCAGTCCGACAGCAGTACATAGAACGCCGCCCCCAGCACCGAGGCAAACACGTTGCCCGTACCGCCGATGACGGTCATCACCAGGATCATCTCGCTGACGTGGTAATCGATGTTGGCCAGCGGCGCGATGCCCGTGAGCATGGCGTGCAGCGCGCCGGCCAACCCGGTCACGGCACCGGAGATGACGAACGCCAGCAGTTTGAACGCGCGCACGTTGTAACCCACCGCAAGCGCGCGTTCTTCGTTATCGCGGATCGCCAGCAGCGTGCGGCCGAATACCGATTCCGTCACGCGCTGCACCAGGAAGAACACGACAAGGAACAGCACCGCGACGAACGTGTAGAACGCCCACGGCGAGCCCGCAAACGCCGGACGCGGAATGTCGAGCAGGCCGTTATCGCCGCCCGTGAGCGACGGCGTGGTGTAGGCCAGGAAATAGAACATCTGCGAGAAGGCCAGCGTGAGCATGACGAAGTACGTGCCGCGCTGGCGAATGGCGAACCACCCCACCACCGCTGCCACGATCGCGCCCACCACGACGGCCAGAGCAAGCGCCACCGGCATCGGCAGCGCCAGTTGCGTGAGGCCAATGCCCACGGCATAGCTGCCGAGTCCGAAGAAGATGCCCTGCCCGAACGACAGCAGCCCCGTGTAGCCAAGCAGCACGTTGCAGGCCATCACGGCCATCGCGTAGACCAGCACTTCGGTGGCCAACGTGCCGGACATCAGCACCAGCGGCAGCACCAGCGTCACGCCCAGCGCCAGCCACCAGAAGCGGTGGCGCGCGAGTCCATGGAATGCGGCTTGCATCATCCCCTCCCCAGCAGGCCGTGCGGGCGCAGCAGCAGCACGGCTGCCATCGCCACGTAGATCATCAGCCGCGCGCCCTCGGGCCACAGCGTGCTCATCAGGCTTTGCACGATGCCCACCAGCAGGCCGCCGACCAGCGCCCCCGCAAAGCTACCCATGCCGCCCACCACCACAACAACGAAAGCGACGCCGAGGGCCTCCACGCCCATGAAGGGCTCCGCGCCGCGAATGGGCGCTGCCAGCACACCGGCCACCGCCGCCGTCGCCGCGCCCAGCGCGAACATCAGACTGAACAGGCGGAACACGTTGATACCGAGCAGCGACACCATCTCGGTAGACTCGCTCCCCGCGCGCACCGCGCTGCCAAGCCGCGTGCCCTCCAGCAGCCACCACAACCCCAGGGCCAGCACAGCGGTAAAACCGATCACGAACAGCCGGTACTTGGGATAGACGAAATCGCCCCACATCACCACGCCCTGCAGCGCATCGGGCGCAGGCACATCCACGCCCAACGGCCCCCACGCCACGATGATGAGTTCCTGCACCACCAGCGCCAGCCCCACGGTGACGACGATGTGGAACTCGTGCGCCTGCGCATACACGTGGCGCAGCAGCACCTTCTCCGTCACCCACGCAAGCACGCCGATGACGATGGGCGCCAGCACGAGCGCGAGCCAGAAATTCATGCCCATCTGCAGGGCCTGAAAACAGAGATACGCACCCAGCGCATAGAACGCGCCGTGGGCGAAATTGACGAAGCGCAACAGCCCGAAGATGATCGACAGCCCCACCGCCAGCAGGAAGTAGAGCATGCCGATCCCCACGCCGTTGACGACCTGCAGCAGGTAGACGTTCATTGCGTTGACCGAATTGGCACTCAGGAAGACAGGCACCCGCGCTTCATGCGCTGAAGCCGGGCGCGTGGCGAATCAGGCCAGCTTGCACTGCGTCTGTTCGACCGGCAGGAACGCCTTGCCAACCGACACCACGTCGGCAAAGTCGTCCTTGTCTTTCATGCGGCTCTTGGGCTTGCCCTTGAGCAGGTAGTAGTTCTTGAGCACCTGGTGGTCGGCCGCGCGAATCTCTTCCGGGCCCGTCAGGCCGTCGTACTTCATGCCCTGCAGCGCGGCAATCACGGCCTTCGGATCGGCGCTGCCGGCCTTGACCATCGCGTCGAGCAGAATCTTGGTGCAGGTGTACGAGCCCGCGAGGCTGTAGTTCGGGTTGGTCTTGAACGCGGCCTGCGTGCGCTTGACGAGATCGCGGTTGGCAGGCGTATCCACGTCGTGCCAGTACTGCGCGCCGAAGTACACGCCATCGCACAGATCGGCGCCCAGCGATTCGAACTGCTCTAGGCCCGAGGCCCACGCCACCAGGATGGTCGTGTTCTTCTTCATGCCGAAGCTCACCGCCTGGCGCAGCGTGTCGGACGATTGCGAGCCGAAGTTGAGGATGAGCAGCACATCCGGCTTGGCGGCCATCGCGTTGGTGAGGTAGCCGCTGAATTCCTTTTCGGTGAGCGCGTGGTAGCTGTTGCCCACATGCTCGATACCCTTTTCCTTGAAGATGTTCTTGGCCGCCGAGAGCAGCCCGTCGCCAAACACGTACTGAGGCGTGATGGTGTACCAGCGCTTGGCCTTGGGCATCGATTCGATCAGCGGGCGCACGGTGCGCTCGATGGCGCCGTAGGTCGGCACCGACCAGCGGAACGTCGCGCGGTTGCAATCCTTGCCGGTAATCTCATCTGCCCCGGCGGTGGTGATGAAGACGCCGCCGAACTTCTCCGCCTCCTTGCCCATCGCCAGCGACTCGGAAGACAGGATGCCGCCCGCAAAGTAACGCGCATTCTTCTGCTGCGCGAGTTCCTGCACCTTGCGCACGGCCGTGGCGGGCTTGCCTTCGGTGTCGAGCACGCTGTACGCCAGCGGTCGGCCGAGCACCTTGCCGTATTGCTCCACGGCCAGCTTCATGCCCAGGTCGGCAAACTTGCCGTTGGCAGCGAACGGGCCTGACATCGGCACCGGGCAGCCCAGTTCGATGGCATCGGCCGCCCACGCAAGGCGGGCCTGCAGCAACGACGCGGGCACGGCGGACAGCGCCGCCAGTTTGAGCAAATCTCGACGATTCAAAGCGCACTCCTTGGGGTTCGTGTATGGGACACAACAAGCGCCTGGAGCCACCGGGGGCGGCTTCCTCCTAGCCTGACCGGCGAGGTTTTCGCCGACCGTGGAGCCGAGCAAGAACCAGACCAGTTTCTTATATTTGTTATGATAAATAGGCGAAATCATCATAGAAGCCGCGTCCGCGCCGCGTCAACGGCGAAGAACTCGGTGTTTACGCCAAGGTGTGGGGCGATTTAAGGTGCCGGGCGATGATGCGGACATGCGGTGCGTGCGCACGATCGAAGGGCATGCATGCACCACGTCGGGTAGCCGAACGGCACAACCCCGCAGTTAGAATGCGCGCAACAAGGAACGGACATCCATGGCCACACTCGGAGCAGGCAAGACGGCGTCGATCGGCATCCGCAAACAGAAGCGCGCCGACCTCGTTGCCGAAGAACTCAAGCGGCTGATCACGCAGCGCAACCTCAAGCCCGGTGACAAGCTCCCGCAGGAGGTCAAGCTGCAGGAGACCTTCGGCGTGAGCAAGGGCACCATCCGCGAAGCGCTCAAGTCATTGGAAGTGCAAGGGCTGGTGAGCGTGAGCACCGGGCCCGCCGGCGGCGGCACCATCGTCGAGGTGCCGTTGGACCGCACGTTCCAGCTCATGCAGAACTACCTGTTCTTCAAAGACATCGGCATCGCAGACGTCTACACCGTGCGCCGCCTGCTGGAGCCGGAGCTTGCCGCCGGGGCCGTGCCACACCTGACGGAAGACGATTTCCGCGCGCTCGAACACACCATCGACCTGTGCGATCCGGCTTCGACCAAGGCCGCCGCGCCACTCGATCAGCGCCAGGAAGACCTCAGCTTTCACGACATCCTGGCCGCCGCCAACCCCAACCCGATGCTGCGGTTCTGCTGCGAGCTGATCAACGAAATGATTCGGCAGCTTGTGGTGTTCGGCAATGAAACCTCGTCTAAGGACCACGCCAAGTTCGGTGCGTCCAACGTCAAGTTCCACCGACAGATTCTGGACGCGGCCCGCGCGCGCGACGCCGAAACCGTGCGCGAACTCATGAGCACGCACATGGAAGACTGCACGCATCACGTCACCCGCATGAAGGGCCGCGTGCACGGCCGCCTCGTGCTCGATTCGGAGATGCCGCGTCGCAATCGGCCGCTGATCGATGAACATGACGACAGCGGCGGCGACGCGTGACGGCTCAGTAGGTCTTGTACGGCAAGAACTTGCCGCTCATCACGATGCGCACGCGATCGCCCTTCGGGTCGGGCTCGCGCGTGAGGTCCATGTTGAAGTCGATCGCGCTCATGATGCCGTCGCCAAACTCTTCGTGGATCAGCGCCTTGAACGTCGTGCCGTACACGCTGACGAGTTCGTAGAAGCGATAGATCAACGGATCAGTCGGCACCGCCGTCGGCAGAGATCCTTTGTAGGGCGGCACCTGCAATAGCGCGATCGCCTCTTCCGGCAGGTCCAGCGCCGCGCCCACGGCATGCGCCTGCGCAGCAGTCAGCGTCATCTGGCCGAGCAGCGCGGCCGTGCTCCACTCCTTGCTGTGGCCGATCACCTCGGCCAGTTGCGCCCAGCTCAATTGCTTCTTGATCTTCTGCAGGACGATCAGGTCGGTCACATCTTCGCGTTGCATATCGGCACCTCCGATGGGTTGAGAAAGCAGCGCGCAGCATGAGCAAGGTCGATGCCATGCACGCAGCGCCGCGCCCGGGGCGACGCTTGCGCCCGCTGCACACAATTTCCGCATCGCAACATGCATCCGGCAAGCCTTCCCAGGCGTTGCAGACACCCCTCGGACTAGGGCAAACCCCGAGATTGACAGCGCTGTCAATTGTGGCCATTCTTGCGTCCGTCGGCCCGCCACACTATTCAGAAGAGAACGCCGACACCGCTGTCATGCATGACAGACGGTCCAATATCAGGAGACAGTCCATGGAGCTTGAAGCCGCACGTCCGGCCGCACGTCGTCAATCCCGCAACAAGCGCTTTGGTCAACGCGTCGGCGCGTCAGCCATTGCAGCTGCCGTACTCGCGCTCGGCGCCGCCAGCGCTCACGCGTATGACGTCACCACCAGCCCCTATCTGCTGGGCGACTGGGGTGGCCTGCGCACCCGCCTGGCCGAACAGGGCGTGACCTTCAACCTCGGCTACGGCAGTGAAGTTGCGCACAACTTCAGCGGTGGCACCGAGCACCTCACGCGCTACACCGATCAATGGGTGATCGGCACGGCGCTGGACTTGCAGAAACTGTGGGGCTGGAAAGGCGGCACATTCCAGGCCACCGTCACGGATCGCAACGGCCGCAACCTCGGCTCCGATGCGAACATCGGCAACAACATGCTGATCCAGGAAGTCTATGGCCGCGGCCAGACCTGGCACCTGACGCAGTTCTGGCTGAACCAGAAGCTGCTCAACGACCGCCTGGAAATCAAGGCCGGCCGCGTTACGGTGGGCGAAGACTTCTTCTCGTTCTCGTGCGACTTCCAGAACCTGACGTTCTGCGGTTCGCAGCCGGGCAACCTGGTGGGCGGCTACTGGGTGAACTGGCCGACCAGCCAGTGGGGCGCACGCGCCAAGGTGCACACCTCGGCCGAAACCTACGCGCAGATCGGCGTGTACCAGGTCAACCCCAACTACGTGGATGACGGCTGGGCCCGCCGCAACGGCTGGAAGCTGAACAACCCCGGCGGCACCACCGGCGCGCTGATCCCGCTGGAGTTCGGCTGGATGCCCACCATCGAAGGCCGTCCGGGCACGTACCGCGCAGGCGTCTGGTACAACACCTCCAACGGCCGCGACCTGTACGAAGACGTGAACGGCAACGCGCGCGGCATCACGGGTCTGGACGCAAAGCAGCGCAACGGCCAGTACGGCGCCTACCTGAACCTGCAGCAGCAGATCACGGGCGCACCCGATGGACGCGGTGCAACGGTGTTCCTGAACTTCTCGCAAGCCGATCGCAACACCGCCCAGACCGATCACCAGATCTCGGTGGGCGTGCAGTACAAGGGACCGTTCGATCGCCTGTCCGACACCGTCGGCTTCGCAGTGGGCGCCACGCACAATAATGGCCGCTATGCCGACTTCGTCCGTCAGACGAACGCCCGCACCGGCGCCAATACCGTGGTGGGTGACGGCTACGAGTATGTGAGCGAGCTGTACTACAGCTGGTCGCCAGTGAAGTCTGTGTACTTCCGTCCTAATCTGCAGTACATCCTTCATCCGGGCGGCACTTCGCAAAACAAGAATGCCTTCGTCGTCGGCCTGAAGACCGGCGTCACGTTCTAAGCCGCATTGATGCACCACAGGAGACCTCTGATGATTTCCCGCGTACTGAACACCCTGGCCGCTGCGGCGGTCCTCACCTTCGCCGCCACGTCGGCCCACGCCAGCAAGGAAGCACCGGTGATCGGCTTCTCGATCGACGACCTGCGCGTCGAGCGCTGGACGCACGACCGCGACTACTTTGTCGAAGCGGCCAAGAAGCTGGGTGCGACCGTCAACGTGCAATCGGCCAACGCCAACGAAGCCAAGCAGATCGCCCAAATCGAAAACCTGATTGCGCAGAACGTCGACGTGCTCGTGATCGTGCCGTTCAACTCCAAGGTGCTGGGCAATGCCATCGCCAGCGCCAAGAAGAAGGGCATCAAGGTCGTGTCGTATGACCGCCTGATCCTGAACGCGGACGTGGACGGCTACGTGACGTTCGACAACGTGAAGGTGGGCGAGCTGCAGGCGCAGGGCGTGGTCAAGCTGGCACCGAAGGGCAACTACTTCCTGCTGGGCGGCGCCGCGACCGACAACAACGCGCGCCTGCTGCGCGAAGGCCAGATGAAGGTCCTCAAGCCCTACGTGGACAAGGGCGACATCAAGATCGTCGGCGAGCAGTGGACGCCGGAATGGGACCCATCCAAGGCGCAGAACATTGTTGAGAACGCACTGACCGCGAACAACAACAACATCCAGGGCATCGTCGCCTCCAACGACGGCACGGCCGGCGGCGCCATCCAGGCGCTGGCACGCCAGAAGCTCGCGGGCAAGGTGCCGGTGTCGGGCCAGGATGCCGACCTGGCCGCCGTACGCCGCGTGGCCGAAGGCACACAAGCCATGACGGTGTACAAGCCCATCAAGGAAATTGCCGGCACCGCCGCCGAGATGGCCGTCGGCTTCGTGAAGGGCACGACGCCGAAGTTCAACACCAAGCTGAACAACGGCAAGAAGGATGTCGACACGGTGCTGCTGACCCCGACGCTGCTGACCAAGGACAACCTGGATAGCACCGTCGTCAAGGACGGCTTCTATACGCATCAGCAGATCTTCGGCAAGTAAGCCGTCGATGCAGCGGTCGGTCGTCAGTGGTCAGTTGTAGTAAGTAGGAGAACGCCATGAGCAGTAACGGCACCCTGTTCGAGATGCGCAACATCGTGAAGTCGTTCTCCGGTGTGCGCGCGCTCGACGGCGTCAGCCTGGCAGTGAAGCCCGGCGAGTGCGTCGGTTTGTGCGGGGAGAACGGCGCCGGGAAATCGACCCTCATGAAGGTGCTGTCGGGGGTCTACCCCTACGGCACCTTCGAAGGCGAGATCCTGTGGGACGGTGAGCCGCTGCGCGCGCATTCCGTGCGCGACAGCGAGCGCGCTGGCATCGTCATCATCCATCAGGAACTGATGCTGGTGCAGCAGCTCTCCGTCACGGAGAACATCTTCCTCGGCAACGAGATCACCAAGCCGGGGGGCCGCATGGACTACGACGCCATGCACGCCAAGGCGGAAGAACTCCTCGCCCGCCTGCGCCTGACCGACGTGAATGTGGCCGCGCCCGTGATGAACTACGGCAGCGGCCACCAGCAGCTCTTCGAGATTGCCAAGGCGCTCGCCAAGAACGCGCGCCTGCTGATCCTGGACGAGCCGACGTCATCGCTCAGCGCCAAGGAAATCGAGGTGCTGCTGTCCATCATTGACGACCTCAAGCGCAGCGGCGTGGCGTGCGTCTACATCTCGCACAAGCTCGATGAGGTGAAGCGCGTGTGCGATACCGTCACCGTCATCCGCGACGGTAAGCACATCGGCACGCGCCCCGCCGCCGACATGACCATCGACAACATCATCACGATGATGGTCGGCCGCGAAATGACCTCGCTCTTCCCCAAGGTGGAGCACACCGTCGGCGAAGTGGTGATGGAAGCGCGCAACGTCACCTGCTGGGACGTCACCAACCCCAACCGCAAGCGGACAGACAATGTGAGCTTTGCCGTGCGCCGCGGCGAGATTCTCGGCGTTGCGGGCCTTGTGGGTGCGGGGCGTACGGAGATGGTGTCCGCGCTGTTCGGCGCCTACCCCGGCCGCTCCAGCGCAGAAATCTTCATGGACGGCCAGCCGGTCAAGGTCAACACGCCCGCACAGGCAATTGCCAACGGTATCTGCCTGGTGCCCGAAGACCGCAAGCGCCACGGCATCGTCCCGCTGATGGCCGTCGGCGAGAACATCACGCTTGCCACGCTGGCTCAATACGCGCGCGGCATGCGTGTCGACAAGGGCGCCGAACTCACCACGGTCGACCGCGAAATCAAACGCCTGCGCATCAAGACCGCCAGCCCGGCACTGCCGATTGCCAGCCTCTCCGGCGGCAACCAGCAGAAGGCCGTGGTCACGAAGATGGTGCTGGCGATGCCGAAGGTGCTCATCCTCGATGAACCCACGCGCGGTGTCGACGTCGGCTCCAAGTACGACATCTACAAGATGATTGCCGACCTGGCCGCCAGCGGCATGGCGATCATCATGGTCTCTTCCGAGATGCCGGAAATCCTGGGCATGAGCGATCGTGTCCTGGTCATCGGCGAAGGCCAGTTGCGCGGCGACTTCGTCAATCAAGGCCTGACCCAGGAGCGCATCCTGGCTGCTGCAATCAACGCTGAACCCGGCCGCCAAGCGGCTTGAATTGCCATGTCCAATATCCTGCAATCCCAACTCGCCCGCCAGAACGGTAGCGGTGGCGGCCCGCGCCTGGACGGCCGCGCCATCCAGCAATTGTTCGTGCGCTACAAGGTACTGGCCCTGCTGCTGGCCGTGGCGCTCATCTGGATCTTCTTCCAGTTCCAGACCAACGGCACGTTCCTCAAGCCCAACAGCATCTCCAACCTGTTCCTGCAGATGTCGGTGACGGGCATGCTGGCCTGCGGCATGGTGTTCGTCATCATCGCGGGGGAGATCGATCTTTCGGTCGGCTCGCTGCTCGGCTTGCTGGGCGGGCTGGTCGCCATCCTCACCGTCAACCTCGGGTGGAACACGTGGCTGGCCGTGGGCACGGTGCTCGTGGCGGGCGCGGCCATCGGCGTGGTCAACGGCTTCATCACGACCAAGCTGCGCGTGCCGTCGTTCATCGTTGGCCTGGGCGGCATGCTGGCTTTCCGCGGCTTGCTGCAGTGGAGCACGGACAGCGTGACGATCGCCCCGGTGCCCGATGACCTCGGCAACCTCGCGCAGAGCTTCGTGCCGGCGTGGCTGTCGTGGTCGCTGGCCGCCGTCATCGTTGCCGCTTCGGTTGTGCTGACCGTGCTCCGCCGTCGGGAGCGTGCTCGCCTGTCGCTCTCGCTCACGCCGATGTGGGCTGACGCGCTGAAGCTGCTGGCCATCGCTGCCGCCTCGTTTGGCTTCGTCGCGGTGCTCAACGACGCCAGCGGCGTGCCGCTGCCGGTGCTGATCCTGCTGGTGCTGCTGGCCGTCTTCTCGTACGTCGCTACGCAAACCGTGTTCGGCCGTCACGTCTATGCAGTGGGCGGCAACATGGAGGCCACGCGCCTGTCCGGCGTGAACGTTGGCCGCGTCAAGCTGCTGGTGTTCGTGCTGATGGGACTGATGTGCGCGTTCGCGGGCATCATCACCACCGCGCGTTCAGCGGCAGGTTCGCCCTCCGCCGGTGTGGGCGGCGAACTGGATGCCATCTCCGCCTGCTTCATCGGCGGCACGTCGATGCGCGGGGGCTCAGGCACCGTGTACGGTGCACTGATCGGCGCACTCGTCATGGCGAGCCTCGACAACGGCATGCAGCAGATGAACGTCGACGCCTCGTGGCAGATGATCGTCAAAGGCGTGGTGCTGGTGGTCGCGGTGCTGATCGACGTGCTGTCGGGCTCGAATCGCGGCTAACGTCCGCGGCTGACGTCGGCAGACGCCACATAACTCCAGGGCCCGTGCCGGGCCCTTTCCTGATCTGGAACGACACGGCGGCGCCATGGTGTTGCAGCGCCAGCCGCCGGTCGCCCCATTCTTTTCCTCATCCCGAACGGAATCCGACATCGTGGCTGACTACCAAACCCCTGCTCGCGTTCTTGTGACCGGCGTAGCCGGCAACCTGGGCCGCAAGGTCGTCGAGGCACTCGCCTCTGCCCCGTGGTGTACATCCATCATCGGCGTCGACTGGGTTGCACAGAACGTTGAGTTTTCGCCGCAAGCGGCCCAGCGTTTCCAATGGGTCAAGGCCGACCTCACACAAGCCGATGGCGCATGGACCGATCTGCTGAGCAACGTCGATGCCGTCATCCACTTGGCCGCTATCCACTCCACGCCGGACGCCACCTGGGAGCAAGCACTGGCCTCTTACGGCATGACGCTCAACGTGCTGCAAGCCGCGGCCACCAACGGCGTGCGGCGCTTCGTGTTCGCCTCGTCCAACCATGCGATGGGCGCGTACAAGGACCAACCCCTGGCCGTCACCATCGGCCCCGGCAAACTCACCGCCGAGTTGCCCCCTGCCCCCGGCACACGCTGGAATAACGGCACCGAAGACGTCTACTCGCTCGCTTACGGGACGTCCAAGGCAATGGGCGAACGGCTATGCAAAGCAACGGCAGCGGTGTCCGCGGCCGCAGGCGGAAAACTGTCGATCGTGTCGCTGCGCATCGGCTGGGCACTGCCCGACGAGAACGACCCCAACGACATCAACTACTCCGGCACCGCTGACACGCCCGTCCCCACCGAACTGCCCGATGAAGCCAGCCGCATCGCGCTGCGCTGGTTCCGCAACATGTGGCTGTCGAACGAGGATTTGCGCCGGCTGTTCCTCTGCTCCATCACAGCCGACCCGGCGCGCTGGCCCGCACCGGCCATCGTCGTGAATGGCGTGTCGAACAACCGCGGAATGGATTGGGGCCTGGAGACGGGTCGCGAGTTGATTGGTTATGACCCGCAGGATGATTTGTATGCGTTGATCAGGCAGCCCGCCTAACTCAACGCACCGGCGGGCAAGTCGATTCCCGAATCACCAACTCATACTGCAAATTTTCGTGCACGGAGTGCGGCTTCAGCCCCGGCAGATGCGGGCGATGAATGGCGACGAGCTGTTCCACTGCGGCATGTGCCATTGCCTGGATCGGCTGGCGCACGGTGGTCAGGGCCGGCCAGAGCTGGCGTGAGAGCGGCGTGTCGTCGTAACCGCAAATGGAAAGTTCTTCCGGCACCTTGATGCCGCGTGCCTGCGCGACGCGCAGCACACCGGCGGCCATGTCGTCGTTGCCGGCAAAGATGGCGGTGGGGCGCGGCTCGCAAGACAGCAGCCGTTCAGCGCAGGCCACGCCGGATTCGAACGAGTGCTCGCCCTGCTCCACCAGGCGTTCGTCGATTTCGATGCCGGCTTGCGCCATCGCATCGCGATAACCGAACACGCGCTGGTACGCGGCGCCGTGGTCTGGATCGCAGACCACAAAGCCGATACGGCGGTGGCCGAGCCCGATCAGGTGCAGCGTCATGTCGCGTGCGGCGGCGCGGTCTTCGGTGTTGACGGATAACCCCTTGTGCTCGCGATCGGCCGGCGCCAGGCGTACGTAGTCAATGCCGGCGTCATCCAGGGCCGTGATCAGCGATGGCACGTCCGACACCGGCGGCGTCAGGATGATGCCGGCCAGTGCACGCTGGCGCGCACTCTGGATGATCTGCTCGGCGAGATTCGGGTCGCGGTAGTTGCAGGGAGTGAGCAGGAGGCTGTAGTCGAGTGCCTGGCAGGCTTCGAGCGCGCCGTGCTGAATGTTGACGATGTAGTTGTCGGAGGGGTTGTCGTAGACCAGCGCGATGATATCGGCGCGCTTGCTGGCCAGGCGCCGCGCCGCCGGGTTGGGCCGGTAATCGAGCGTCTGCATCGCCTCGACCACCTTCGCACGCGTCTTCTCGCTGATGTTGGGCTCGTGGTTCAGCACGCGCGAGACGGTCTTGATGGACACGCCCGCATGCGCGGCAACATCATCGACGGTGACAGCTCCGGCGTTGCGCTTCATGGTCTGATGATGGTCTGGCGAGAGTGGTTCTGGAACACGGAACGGGCGCCGTCACGCGCCCGCCAACGTGTTCGATTTTACCGCCAACCCCCACGCCGCGCGGCCGAAAAAAACTAACGGGCGCTCAATCCCGAACGGCCAATCGGCAGCCGAACGATGCCTTGCGCCAGGCTCACGCCCAGCAGGACGAGGCCGCCGCCGATCCAGTGATAGCCGTGCACCGTCTCTCCCAGCATCACCGCCGCCATACCCGCCGTAAAGACCGGCATCAGGTTCATCAACACCGCCGTGCGTTCGCTGCCGATGCGCTTCAGCCCCTGCATCCACAGATACGACGCGACGATCGACGAGGCGATGCCCGCAAATACCACCAGCCCGATGCCCTTGGCAGGCACAACCAGGGTGTGCGCCGTCATGGCCACCGGCACGAGCATCACGACGGCCAGCAGCACCTGCACGTAGAGGTTGATCCACTGCCCGAACGGCAGCGCCCAGCGGCGATAGAGGATGTTGTACAGCGCGTATGCAGTGGCGCCGGCAAGCACCAGCACGTCGCCGTGGTTGATGCCGCCATCGAACAGGTTGGCGGGCACTCCGCGCCCCAGCAGGTACAGCACGCCCAAGAGCGATACCACCACGCCCGTCACCGCCTGCGCCCCGACCGGTTGCCGAAACACCGCCACGTTCAGAATCAGCCCCAGCATCGGGATCAACGCCCCGATCACGCCCATGTTGGTCGCGCTCGTGCTATGTGCGGCGTAATACGCCAGGCACTGGTACATCACCATGCCGAGCAGCGCGAGCACCGCAAAGCGCCCCCACTGCGCTAGCACAGCCTGACGCTGACGCCACAGCGGCCGCGCACAGAACGGCGTGAGCACGATGGCCGCCAGCAACCACCGGTAGAACGAAATGGCCGCCGGGTCCACCACACCCGCCGCGGCTTTCGACACGATTGTGTTGGCGGCCCAGATCAGCACCGCCAGCAAGGGATACAGCACAGGCACGACGGCCTCCTCGAGCAATGGAAGGAGGCAGTGTAGTAATGTCTGGTTCAAAACATATACTTCAAACCGGACAACATCACCGCTCGAAAGCGACAACCATGGCCGACACCATGTACACCGCCTACCGCGAAGCCGATCTGCGAGTGCCCGAGGGTGCCCCGTTCTACTTTCGCTACGACCATTTCGAGCCCGAAACCGATATCGAGCCGCACACGCACCCGTGGGGCCAGATCAACCGCATCAGCCTGGGGTTGATGGAGGTGGTGGTCGATGGCCGCCGCCTGACGGCGCCTGCCGAATACGTGATCTGGGTGCCGGCCCACCAGCCGCATTCGGCATCGATTCGGCAGGCAACGGACTTCCTCTCGCTGTACATGGCCGAACCGCTTGCGCAGCGGCTGCCGCCCATGGCCTGCCTGATTCCGCAGACGCCGCTGGTGCGCGCGCTCTTCGAAGACTTCGCCACCCGCCGCGTCACCGCCATGGCTGACGCGTGGGACTTGCGCCAGTTCGAGTTGCTGGTGGAAACGTTGGTGCGCGCCGGCCATACCGACAGCTACCTGCCCGACAGCACCGATCGCCAGCTTGAGCCCATCCTGCACGCCATCCGCCTGGACCCTGCCGACATCACCACGCTGCAGCAATGGGCCGAACGCGTGCACAGCACCGAACGCACACTCGCGCGACGTTTCCAGACCGAACTCGGCATGAGCTTCGTGCAATGGCGCAACCGCGTGCGCCTGCTGCGGGCGCTGGTGTGGCTCAAGGAAGATCGATCGGTGCAGGACATTGCACTCGCGCTCGGCTATGGAACACCGTCGGCGTTCATTGCGATGTTCCGCAAGCAGGTTGGGTTTTCGCCGGAGCGCTATCGTCGGCAGATGTGCGGCGAGAGCGAACGCCCCGCCGCATAGGCACCCGCATCAAGCGACCGAGTAGCCGCCATCCGCCACCAGCGCGTGGCCCGACACAAAACTCGCATCGTCCGAAGCCAGGAAGGCCACGATGGTTGCCATCTCCTGTGCACTGCCGACCCGGCCGGCCGGTGTGCCCGCGGCAAAGTCATACATTGCCTGTGCCGACGGCCAGATGCCGCGATGGTGGAACGGCGTCTCGATCAGCCCCGGCGCCAGCGCATTGACGCGCACGCCGCGGCGGAACCATTCGATCGATGCCGTCTTCGTCATGCCGATCACCGCGTGCTTGGTGCCGATGTAAAGGCCCGCATTCTCAAAGCCGATCACACCGCCCATCGACGCGTTGTTGATGATGCTGCCCCCGCCTTGGCGCAGCATCACTTCCGCCTCGTATTTCATCGAATGGAAGACGCCACGCACGTTGGGGTCGAACACCTTGTCGTAGGTGACGTTGGTCTGCTCGGTGAGCGGTGCGAACACGCCCTCGGTGCCGGCGTTGTTGAAGGCGATGTCCACGCGCCCGTAGGTGGCGACGGTAAAGTCGACCATCTTGCGGATGTCGTCTTCGCGCGTGACATCGGCTTCAACGGCGGCTGCCTCGCCGCCTTGCGCACGGATGGCCTCGACCAGCGCGTCGAGTTCCGGCTTGCGCCGTGCCGCCACGACCACCTTGGCGCCGCGCCGGGCCAGTTCAAGCGCGGATGCGTGCCCGATGCCCGAACTGGCGCCCGTCACGAGCGCAACCTTGTCTTTGAGCTGTGCGGATTGCGTGGATTGCGTGTTGATTTGCGTTGCTGCGTTCATTGCCGGCTCCTTGCCGTAGGTCTGTGATCTGGCGCTCGGTTCATCCGCGCTGCCAGGCTTGGAGCCAAGTATGGGTAGGCCAACACGACAAATAAATGGAATAATCCGGCAAACAAAATTCCCATTTCTGGAATACAACAACGCCATGCAAGACCGCCTCGAACTGCTGCGCATCTTCACTGCGGCCGCCGGCGCGCCGACGTTCCGCGAGGCGGCTGCACGGCTGGGCGTATCGCCGCAGGCCGTCACGCGGGCGGTGCGCGAGCTGGAGGACACGCTGGGCGAGACGCTCTTTCATCGCAACACGCGCAGCGTGCAGATCACCCGCTACGGGCAAGACCTTGCCGCGCAGGCCCAGGCCGCATTGCAGACTGTCGATGGCCTGTTCGACCGTTCCTCCGCCAAGGCGACGGAGGCGAGCGGCATCGTACGTGTCACGGCGGCTGCGCACATGGGGCGCACCTATGTCATGCCCGTGCTGACGGCACTGATGCAGCAACACCCGGGCCTTGTCGCAGACCTTCGCCTGTCGGACGCGCCTTCCGCCGTGGTGGATGAGCAGATCGACGTGGGGGTACGCATTGGCTTCATCGGGGACAACCGCTTCGTGGCGCGCTCGGCCGGTAGCGTAGCGCTGTGGGTGGTGGCTGCGCCCGCGCTACTTGCCCGCGTGGGCGAACCCAGGACGCTCGATGCGCTGCTGGAGCTGCCCGTCACCACACTCATCAACCGCAGCGACGGCCGCGCCTGGCCGTGGGCATTCCGCGACGACACCCAGCTCCAGCCTCACCGCACCGTCTTCGTGACGGATGACCCGGAAACTGAGATACAGGCGGCCTGTGCGGGCCTCGGCTTCACGCAGACCACGGAGTACCTGGCTGGCCCGCAGGTGGAGCGCGGCGAACTGGTACGCGTGCTGCGGCGGTTCGAACCCGCACCTTGGACACTCCACGTCTATCGCCCCCAGCGAGGGCCGGTGCCAACGCGGGTGCGGGTGGTGTTCGACGCATTGGCCACGCAGCTAAAGGCGCTCTGCGCTGGCTGAACATGTGCGACGGCGCGCCGCAGCAACTCAAAACAATTGTGAGAAACCGCGCCGCATCGCCGTTTGCGGGCTGCTGTGTCCTTTAGAATGCGCTCTGTTGCAGATTGGAAAGTCCACCTATGCGCACACCACGGTTCGCATCTGCCCGCATGCTGGGCAGCGCGCTCGTCCTGAGCATGTTGGCACTCAGCGGCTGCAGTTCGCTGATGTCGGAAGGCACGACCACCGCGGCCGGTATCGGCGGTGCGGCCCTTGCCGCCAAGGTGACCGACAACGCCGCGGTGGCCACCGGCATCGGCTTGGGCGTACAGGCCGGCGCACGGGCCGCGTTGCAGCACAGCCAGCGCGTCATCCACACCGAAACACAAGACCACATCGCGCAGATCGCCGGGGCGCTGGTCGACAACACCGTCGGCAACTGGCAGATCAAGCACCGCATCCCCTTGGAGCCCGACGAACACGGCCGCGTGGTGGTCACGCGTTCGATCAACGGGCCGCTCGTCAATTGCAAGGAAATCCTCTTTACCGTGGACGGAATGGAAGACGGCGCAGCGAAGGTCGACTTCTTCGTCGCGTCGATCTGCCATGACGGCAAGCAATGGAAGTGGGCGACGGCAGAACCGGCCACGGCGCGATGGGGATCGCTGCAATGAGCCGCACACGCTGGCTTGTCGCAGCGTGTGCGGGCCTGATGGCTGGCTGCTCGTCGGTCGGCCCGTTGACCGGCGCCGCAGCGGGCGTGGCCACCGGCACCGTCACAGGCAACCCGGCGGTGGCCTATGGCGTGGCGGTATCGGTCAACGCCGCGACCGATGCGTCCATCAAATACGCAACGCGCAAATGGGCCGCCAGCGAGCAGGATGCGCTGGCCATGGCCGTCGGGCGGTTGAGTGACAGCACGCCTTCGCTCAACTGGTCGCTCGAGCGCATGATGGGCTTGACCAAGGCGCACGGCCAGGTTGTGCTGGTACGCACGTTCACGACACCGCTGGCCACCTGCCGCGAAGCCGTCCTTACCGTTCTGGAAGCCAAGTCACCCAAAAACGCACCCGGGGCTGGCTACACGATCTACGCGTGCCAGAACGGCAACACATGGCAATGGGCCAACGCCGAGCCCGCCGTGCCGCGCTGGGGCAATCTGCAGTAGCGCGCATCGTGCGTTAGGACTTGGCGACGAGGCGCGTCACCGCGTCCTGCAGAAACCGCTTACTCGCCTCGACAATCATGCGCTGCATGGCCTCGTCGGGCATGGCCCGCGCGATATGGATGGCGCCCACCAACTGCGCAATCATCGCCCACGCGGCATCGTCGTCACCCAGGCGCTGCGCGAGGATCGCGTGTCCTTTGCGCATTTCCTCCTGATACAGCTCGCGGACGGAGGCATCGGCGCGCGCAATCTCCGCGGCAAGGCCGGGCACGGCGCAGCCTGCTTCGGGATGCTTCACGTGAGCCAGGCACAGGTAGCGGTCAAGCTCGAAGCGCAGCCAATCGTCTGCCGTGTCGTGCGGATTGCCGGCCCACATCTCGCGGCTGGCGGCCAGTTCTGCCTCGATCAGCGCCTTGAGCCAATCGGATTTGGAGCCGAAGTGGCTGTAGAACGCGCCGCTGGTCATGCCGGCCGCCTGCGCGAGCGCATCCACACCGGTCGCAGCAAAGCCGTTCACCTTCACCTTGCGTGCGGTGGCTTTCAGCAACTCCTTGCGCTTGTCTTCCTTGTGACCCGGCTGGTATCGCATCTTTCCCCCCCGCACTTTCCGGCTTGACACTATGCAACCAGTAGCATAAGTTTGTTTTCCGTAACGATCGTTATTCTATAAACGAGGTGGACATGGAGACAAGCAACAAGGCAGCCCTCGTCATCGGGGCGGGAGACGCCACGGGCGGGGCCATCGCCAGGCGCTTTGCGCGCGAGGGCTACGTCGCCTGCGTGACGCGCCGCTCAGCCGACAAGCTGCAACCGCTGGTGGAGGCGATTCGCGCGGAAGGCGGGCAGGCGCACGGCTTTGCATCCGACGCGCGCAAGGAAGACGACGTCATCAAGCTGGTCGACGACATCGAGCGCGACGTCGGCCCCATCGAGGTGATGGTCTTCAACATTGGCGCCAACGTGCCAAGCAGCATCCTGGAAGAGACCGCGCGCAAGTACTTCAAGATCTGGGAGATGGCGTGTTTCTCGGGCTTCCTGGCGGGGCGCGAAGTGGCCAAGCGCATGGTCACGCGCGGGCGCGGCACGATCCTTTTCACAGGCGCGACGGCTGGCATGCGCGGCGCAGCCAACTTTGCGGCATTCGCGGGCGCCAAGCACGCGCTGCGGGCGCTGGCGCAGAGCATGGCGCGCGAACTTGGGCCCAAGGGGATACACGTGGCGCATGTGGTGGTCGACGGCGCCATCGACACCGCATTCATCCGCGAGAACTTTCCCGAGCGCTACGTCCTGAAAGAGCAGGACGGCATCCTCAACCCCGAGCACATCGCCGAGAACTACTGGTATCTGCACACGCAGCCGCGCGACGCGTGGACGCACGAACTCGACCTACGGCCGTGGATCGAGCCCTGGTAGGAACCGGTTGACGTTCCAAGCCCATCACAACACCAGGAGACACACGCATGAAGCAGGTCGAATTCTTCTTCGATGTGGGCAGCCCTTACAGCTACCTCGCGTATCACCAGTTGCCAAAGATCGCGCAAGCCAAGGGCGCGGAGATAGTCTGGCGCCCGATGTTGCTGGGCGGCGTATTCCAGGCCACAGGCAACAGCAGCCCGGCGACGATTCCCGCCAAGGGCCGCTACTCCAACATCGATCTGGAACGCTGGGCAACACACTTTGGCGTGCCGATCCAGCACAACCCGCACTTCCCCATCAACACGCTGCAATTGATGCGCGGTGCGGTCGGTATGCAGCTGCGCAGCGATGCGGAATTCCACCGCTACCTCGCAGCCATCTTCAGCGCGATGTTCGAGCATCCGCGCAATCTCGGCGATCTGCAGGAACTGGCCGCGGTATTGGAGGCGGCAGGCATCTCCCCCGCGCTGATGCTGGAGCTGGTGCAGGACGACCGCATCAAGCAGACGCTGCGCAACACGACCGAAGAGGCCGTGGCGCGCGGCGTATTTGGTGCGCCCACATTCTTTGTCGGCGACGAGATGTTCTGGGGGCAGGATCGGCTGCACTTTGTCGAGGCAGCACTGTCCTGACAATTGGGCATGCGGTGGCGACGAGTGCCGGCGCATGCTCATTCCATCGCCCTTCCCTTACGAAGCAACCTGCCTCGGCTTGTTTATTTTAATGCGAATCATTATCATTTGTATTATTAATTAAATTGAAGGCTGCCATGCACGGTATTGCCCTCCTGCTCGGGCTGCTGGCGGCGGGCTGCCTGTATGCGGCCGCGCCCAATCAAGTACTGCTCGCGCCAGCCTCGCCCCTGCGCGGGCGCGTGCTGTGCAGCGCGGCCGTTGCGCTGTCGGTCATTGCCGTGGTGCTGTGGAGCGACGTGCTGGGCTGGGCGGGAGCCGTAATCGCGGTGGCGCTGGTGGTAACGGGTGCCTTGTCCCTGTGGCCCATGCTGGGCGCGTGGACCCAACAACGGCGTGCAGGCAGCGAGGCGCGGTCATGAACGGCATGGGCACCAAATGGTTGGCCGGCACGGTGCTGGGACTGCCGCTGTCGATCGCCCTGTGCACGCTGGCGATCCTGTGGCTGCCGCACGGCTGGGAAACCGGTGTCATCGGGGCGTTGCTCGCCTGCCTGCCGCTGTGGGCCGTGATCATCAGCCTGAGCGTGCTGTTTCCCACCAGCGCCCGTGCGTGGACCGTGCTGGCGGCTGCCAACGTGCTGTCGTTCGGCGTGCTGTGGCTGCCGCGCCTGATGGTGGCCTGACCTTGCCATGAAATCGACGACCTTACGTCTGTATCAGACGCTGCATACCTGGGTGGGCCTGATGGCCGGCTGGGCGCTGTTCATCGCTTTCTTTGCGGGCGCGCTGACGGTGTTCCATGAAGAGTTGCACGCGTGGCAGAACCCGCTCCGCGCCAACCATGCCGCCGTTGCCACCAAGCCGGCCGACATCGATCACTTCGTGAACACGCTGGTGCGCACGCATCCGGCTGCTGCCGCGAGCGCGTACGTCATCTTCCCCAACGAGGGCGAGCCGGAGTTCTCCGCGTATTGGCAGAACAACAAGGGCGACTGGCAGATGACGACCGGCAGTAGGCTGGCCGCCGGCAAGACCTCGCCGAAAGACCTGTCGATCGAGCCATCGAAGGGCGAACTGGCCAATTTCCTTAACCGGCTGCACTACTCGCTGGGACTGGAAGAGCCGGGCATGTACTTCATGGGCGGGATCTCTGTGCTGTACGGCGTGGCGCTCATCTCGGGCGTGCTGCTGCACCTGCCGCGCCTGAAGAAGGATCTGCTTGCCGTGCGGCCGGGGCGCAACCTCAAGCGCTTCTGGATGGACATGCACAACGTGTTGGGACTGTTCAGCCTGCCCTTCCACCTGATCTTTGCGATCACCGCGCCGGTGCTGTGTCTGGGCATCGTGCTGATGAGCGTGTTCAACACGGTGGCGCTCAACGGCAAGCTGTTCGATGCGGTGCCGCGCGTGACCACGGCGGCCGGCACGGTGGTTGCCGCCCACCGCGCCGCGCCGATGTTGCCGGCCGAGCAACTGCTTGAGCGCGCCCGCGAAGTGGCCGACCCGAACTTCACTGCCAAGTCGATCCACTATCAGCACATTGGCGATGCGAACGCAGTGGCGGAAGTACGCGGCAGCAGCACGCGAGCGGTGGGCGACTACGGTTCGGTGGCGATTCGCGCGGCTGCCAACCAGCCCAACAGCGGCAAGCTCGTCGGCAACCAGACGCCCAATGCGCGCGACACCAACCATGCCATCTACAGCCTGGTCTACGGCCTGCACTTCGGCACCTACGGCGACATCGTCTTGCGACTCGTGTATCTGGTGATGGGGCTGGCCGGCGCGTTCGTCTTCTATTCGGGCAACCTGCTGTGGATCGAATCGCGCCGCAAGCAACGCAAGGCCGAGCAGCCGCGCCTGCATCAACTGCTGGCGCGCGCCACGGTTGGCGTGTGCATCGGGTGCTGCGTCGGCGTGATGGCGGCGTTCCCAGCGGCGCTGCTGTGGCCCGAGCGTTCAGCCGGTGTGACGTACTACACCGTGTTCTTCGCGGCGATCGCCTGGGCGATGCTGCGGCCGCCCGCACGCGGCGCCGTTGAACTGCTGAGCGCTGCCGCCCTCGCAGCGGTGCTCGCCCCCATCACCAATGCTGTCGTCACCGGCGACCACCTGCTGCGCGCGATGGCGCGCAGCGACTGGATGGTGGCCGGTTTCGACCTGGGCGCACTGGCGCTCGCGTGCGGCTTTGCCGGCCTCGCGCGTGCGACGCTGCGCCGGGCGCGCCACGGTGCGCCTGATTCCGTCTGGGCCATGCCGGTGCGTGAATCGCGCGCCGGCAAAGACCTGCACCCGAGCGTCGCCGCAGAGCAATAGCTCCACACGCGCCGCTCCAAGAAACCACAACCAACCCGCACAGGACTGCGCGCTTGCCGCCCGCCGGCACGCGCGGGACTGCGCACGCCTGTACACAACATTGACCCAGGGGAGCTTGATCATGCGAGCCGCTGCTTTACCACCCGCTTTACGCCGTTCTACCGTCTGCGTTCGCCCAACACCGCTGGTGCGCCGGCTCGCACTGGCAGCCGCCGCCATGGGTGCTGGCGCATCGGCGCTGGCACAGCAGACCACCACGGAGGTCGACCTGCCCGCCACGCAAGTCAGCGCAGCCAAACCTGCCGCCTATGGTGCAAAGCAGGCCAGCACCGGCGCGCTGGGTGACAAGCCCCTGCTCGACACGCCGTTCACGATCAACGTCGCCACGCAGGAGCTGATCCAGAACCGCCAGGCGCAGACCATCGGCGAGGTGTTCAAGGGCGATCCGGCAGTCACGGCCAACAACGACGGCTACATCGGCGAGGCATCGAACATCACCATTCGCGGCCTGCAGCTCGACCTGCTGGAGGGCTATAAGGTCGACGGCTTGGCCGTACCCAACTGGGGCAGCGACGTGCCGCTCGAACACTTCGAGCGCGTGGAACTGCTCAAGGGTCTGTCGGGTTTCATGTATGGCTTCGGCACGCCGGGCGGCATTGCCAACTTTGTGACCAAGCGCCCGAGCAATACCTTTGGCGGCAGCGCCACGTTCGGCTATACCAGCGGCGGCACGCTCAAGGAATCGGTGGATGTGGGCGGCCGCCTCGGCCCAACCAAGGCGTTGGGCGCGCGCCTGGGTGTGGTGCACGAAGAAGGCGACACCTTTGTCGACGGCGGCCATATCAAGCGCGACTCCGCATCGCTGGCGCTCGATGCGCGCATCACGCCGGATCTGCAGTGGTCGTTTGATGGCCTGTACATGCAACGCAACGTGCAGGGCGCGTACTACGGCATCATCCCGGGCCAGGACTTTGGCGTGCCGGTGACAGAGTTCGTGCGCACGCCGCGCGCCATTGACGGCAGCCAGCGTGTGTCGTCGCGCGGCTCGTATTACGAAACCGAGATCAAATCCATCGGCACCGAACTGAGCTGGGCCGCCACGCCCGACTGGAACGTACGCGCCGCCTACCGCTACACGCAGCAGAACCGGGGCAATGCCGACAGCGCGATCCAGCTGATCGACAACGCGGGCAACTTCACCGAGTTGCAGTACGGCTCGTACCAGCGCTACCAGGGCGGATTCAACCGGTCGTCGCAACACCGTTATAGAGAAGGTGTTTATGGGACGACCAGCGGGGTGGATGCAGAAGTTGACGGGGCGAGGA